>NZ_VIUP01000002.1:0-600356 GCF_007828365.1 Rhizobium sp. SJZ105 | reverse complement strand
CCTGAAATGATCGACCGCGTCATGGCCGATGAAATGAAACGCGGCTCATAGCTTCCATCTCTCGACACCCGAAAACGCTTTCGCCGGACGCTCACTTTCAATCTTCGGCTCTTCATCGATATAAAGATCGTAATTTTTAGTGCCGCTAATCTTCTTCATAGCGACGGAATGATCCACGATTACGATTTCGTGGTCGTCAGCTTTGATGGCGTCCTTGAAGGCTTTCGTGCAGTTCGAATAGGAATTTTCGTCGTCATCCTTTCCGTCTTTGCCAGTGATGAGCTTTACGGAAAAACCGGCTTTCTCGAACATTGCCGCGATCTCACGGCTCACGGCTTTTCGGGGAGTGGCGATCACGTTGCGGGAACCGGGCTTGATGACCTTCAGCAAGGAATATGTCTTGCCGGAACCGGTTCTGGATGAGAGATATTTGAAAAGAATTTTGGTCATAAAAATGGTCTCGTAAAATAGGCAATAAAAAGGGGTTTCCCGAAGGCGGTCCGTCAAGACCTTCAAGGAAACCCCGATATTTTTACGAGATTTTGAGTGCAGAGAAGATCAGCGGTCCTATTCGAATTGAAGACGATTAGGACTTGACGGACCTTCTGTAGCTTCAGACTTATTTAGGGATTTTTGTTTCTGGAAAAGCCAGAACACAGGGTCTTAATCGAATTATTTTTGATTATTTTCCGAAAAAGGAATATCTCGATTAAGTTTGATTATATTAGCTGATTTTTATAGAAAAATCAATAAGAAAGGTTGGTTTTAATGGGTACTTACATACTCTCGCCTGCGGCTCGAATTCGCTTCGCTCATACGAACTGGATTTGATTAGGTTATTGTATCCTATCAGTCGGCTATCCCGTTCATTGACAGGTTGAAAGAAGATATTGGTTGTTTTAGATTCTTAAAAAAAGATGTCACGATTAGTATATAAGAAAAAAAGCTACTATACAAAACGTGATATGTTTTTTTCAACCTGTATATAAACGAAGTAGCCGACTGATCAAATCATAGGACCATGAGCGAAGCGAATTCGAGCGAAGCGAGAGTTGTTAAAGTCAACTAATCAACCCTGTTCAATCAGCTATTCAAAGCCTTTCCGAAAACCAGTACCTTCTCCAATTTCCTTAAATCTAGCGTTTCAAAACCCCTGCAAAATAAGGCTTTCCGGCTGCTATAAAAACGTCTTTTTCAACGGAACGTACATTCTTACCCCCACCGGAAAATTAAAACGCGTTTATTTTAAGGAAATCGGAAAAACCTTGTATCACAGGGCTTGTAGCGTCCGATAGGGTATAGCTCTGCGTACATCCGGAATCCCGGTCAAATCAGTGTCCGTTAGGGTTGACTCTTATCAACGTACATGCATTTAATCGGTCATCACCTTTTCGGACGCTTGGAGCCGCTATGACCACCATTCTTTACGCCCGTGTATCGACCCTCGAACAACGCCTTTCACATCAGGAAACCCAAGCGCGGGAAGCCGGGTTCGAAATCGATGAGGTCATTGCCGATCATGGGGTCTCAGGTGTCAGCACAAAGCTTTCCGAGAGACCTGAAGGAAGGCGACTGTTCGACAAGCTGCGTAAAGGTGATGTCCTTGTTGTTCGTTGGGTGGATCGGCTTGGCAGGAATTACGAGGATGTGACTGAGACCATCAGGCACTTCATGAAAATGGGTGTGATCATCAGAACCGTCATCAATAAAATGACTTTCGACGGATCGACTGACGAGCCAATTGAAAAGGCAGTCAGAGACGCCCTTATTGGTTTCATGGCAGCAACCGCCCAAGCTCAGGCAGAAGCGACGAAAGCCGCTCAGAGAGCCGGTATTGAAGCGAAGAAGGGTGATCGCGAACTGTATCGGGGGAAGAAGCCAAGCTTCGACAGGAAAGGCTTCAGCGATGTCATTGACATGCTGGCGAACGATGCAGGCGCATCAGCGATTTCCAAAGTGACTGGACTTACACGACAGACCATTCTCCGCATCAAGGCAGACCCGGCGGCGGCTGAAACAGCGCTGCAAAGATGGGGCATGTGATGCTCAAAATAATTGATCGATATCGCTGCATTGTGCAATATTTGTGAAAAGTAATACTTTTGGGTCTGAAATGTTGGGTGACAGGCGGTGCTGGCAGGATTTGTGGTCAACGAAACTTATTATAAGCTTCTATCCTAGGATGTCTTTATTCTCGGGGTCATAATGAGCCAAGCCAATTGCCGCATCAGTCGCCATCCGGCGTGCTTTACTCATCGTTGAATCACCAAGTCCTAAAGCAAACAAGTTCAGGCTGGCATCATGCTTTTTTGCAGGCACACCGGTTGATAGAGCAGCGACGCTTGCCGTGAGTTTCGAAATCTCTTTCTGGACACCCTGAATTTGATCGATGATAAACTGTTGCGACCCTACTTCCTCTGTTTGCAATTCAGTTATTTTGACACGATGGAAATGTTTTAGGAACGGAGAGTAGTCTGGATCAGACTTCTTCTTTTCAACGGTTGCAGCTACCGCCTTTGCGACAGCCTCTTGAAATTCGCGTACATTATCAAACCGCAAATCTGCTCGGTAGGGGATGTGTTTGATTGGTGACGTGTCGAAGGAATAGTCCGTCTTGTCATCTTTGACGATTATGGTTGGCTTGTCGAATGCGAGCCGTAACCCAAGCTCAAACATGACATTCGCGTTCTTACCGCTGACATCACAAACGACGATTGGATCATCGTATAGGTTCTGAACGATGTTGGCATGAATGATACCCGTATCTTCACTCTCACTCACCAGCCGTGGAACGTAATTTGCTGCTTCAATGGATTGGTCAAGGACTTCTCTTACCCGTAGCCAATGACCTTTCTCATATCCCGCCATGTCAGCAATGGGCATGATAATTCCACAAAATGGACGCTTATCCGACTGAGTGTTGTCGTCCGTATTATGTTTAACTGGCTTCGAAGTCATGGTCCTGCCCAAGCACGTAATGAGTGTCTGAGGCTATCGTAGCTCATCTTTTACGCGCTTAGCAAAGTCTTCTTCGACCTCAACGGCTTGAAGCGCAGCTTCTGACTGTTTTTGCTGGACCGCTTCCTTCAGGCTTTCATGATATCGCTGGATCAGAACAAAGAATGAGTCCGGGTTTTTAATCGATTTCGTTTTCACGAACGCCTTGAATGTTCCATACATTCCAATTCGGAAGAACAGCAGAATGAATAGAGCAAGGATAATTCCTGTTTTGACCGGATATTGCCAACCAGGTGCTTCAAAGACTTCCAGCGCGCCAAAATTGGTGATGACGTAAAGAGAAAGCCAATCTACGAAGCTCGCTATGAAGATCAATGCAACAAAGAAAGTGAAGAGTAGCGATTTGTAATGAGCGCGCTTCGCTCTTGCAAGACTCTCACGCACCAAACTCTCATTCATACTCGGAACCCTCAAAAGGCATCGATGCTGTTTGCCCATAAAGCTAAATGTATAGTGAAGCGGGAATCATTCACTAAAAGTTGTATTCAGGAAAAGACATCAAATGGGATAAATCGACCTGCCAACTTGATACGGTTTGCATATGAACTGAAAATTGGTCGGCGGCGTCTTTTATTCAAACAGTTAAGTTCTTCCTCAAGAATTTCGTACGCAATCTGCGAAACTTGGCTTTCTCTATTCCACATGTGATTGTTGATGAGATCAGCTTTATCTTTGGAAGCCTCCCGTAGCGATTTCTGTGAATATCTCTTCATCATTTGGTAGAATTGGTTGATGCTTTTTCCGTCGACAGTGAGGTCGGCGACTGAGTTATTTCCGCGTTTTACAATGAATACTTCGTCAATTTCTTCTTTGCTTTTCAGTGAATTTCCCTTGAGGAACGCAACGATCATAGGGAACATTAGTGCCGTTTCTATCGGAACAGGTTCATCCCATGTCGCACAGATCACCGATAGTAGATCAATCGCTCTTTCGATTTGGCGAATTTCCAAATCGAACCGCTTGCAAACTTCGGACATGTACATGGCTTCGTCAATGTCGATGGAAATCCGCTTTTTATCTTCCTCCATTGTTGACGTGCTAAGGAGATATTTCACCATCTCTAAGCGTTCTGGCGCTGCAAGCATGTACGAGCGATCAAAAAACCTTGCCAAATAGTGCCGACTATCGAACGCGCTTCCATAAACAGCCTTGATCGAATGTGCCAACTGAGTTGTGTCAGTGGCTAGAATGAAGACGACATTCTTCACCTCGAACAAGTGCTTGATCCGCTCCAGCATTTCGATAGCGTAGGTTGGGCGGCAGCGGTCCAGTTCGTCAACTAATATGAAAAAAGGAGGAGTATGGGTTTTAGCAGTGAGAGCCTCCACTGCTTTGCCTAAGCTTGTCTGGAAACTATCAAGGCTGAGCTTTGCTTCGTTGAATTGTGCCAGCTTCCGTTCCGCGAATTTATCGATATTAGCTTCGGCAATTTTAATCACCTCGCCGGTAGCGTCATCAACGATATTTTCAAATTCGACTTTACCGGAAACGAGGTTTTTTGCGGTTTGTGCAATTTCTCCTGCGGCTTCACCCACAACATATGTTGTCGCTCGCTTCGCAATTCCCTTTGCTGTTAGTAGCGACAACTTCCCAACGTTTCGGCGGAACTCTTTCCCGGCAGCTTTGACCCTTGTCTTAAGGGAGCTGTCGGTCGATTTGAATTTCGTGAGGAATTGATCGAATTCAGCCACGACAGCAGTCAAAGGATCGTCTGAGAAGTCGTCCCGCCATGCGTCAATCATGATGGCTGGATGACCTGCTTCCTTAAGGTCATCAAATAGCCCTTTCATAAAAAAGGTTTTACCTTCACCCCATGTTGCGTCGACGTTGAGAACATATGAGCCGGTTTTGCCGCGTTCAATTCTCTCCGCAACTCGCTGTTGAAGAAACCTGATTATGTACTCCGACTCTTCAGCCCGCCCAAGCTTATCGTCATTCTTAATCCAATATGACATTCTTCCAGCCCACTCGATTTGCTACTTCACCCAACACGAACTAAATCATGCGTTGAGTTTGGCTTGCAATGCTATTTGCGGGGAAGGTCTCGCTTTTCGAGATATGCCCAGATTACCGCCAATGCCGCCATCGCTATGACCGCGTTTTTTTGTCTGAAGAAAGGGGAATCTTGATACTGCCGAAGAAACACGTTTAAGTTTAAGCTAATTCATTTTCCGCGTGATTTGTAAACTTTTTGGGGAATCGATGGATATTGGGCTGATATTCAGAACAGGCGAGCCGCTTGACCGCAAACACTACGCGGTGGGAACCGCGCTCGTTTTAATAGTCTCCTTCGCGACATGGCGCATATTCCATACGGTTCTTACTGGTCTTCCCTTGGCTCTGTTTCTTCTGATACTGGCGGTCCCGGTAGCATTCCTTTTTATGTTCAGGCTACGGCGCGTCGTTGATATTGGTTTTTCCAGCTGGACATTGGCTGGCTTTTCGATGGTCGCTTATGCAGCCTTGGTTATTTTTGTCGGCAACGTTTTTCCGCCTGCGAAATTTCCCATGGCGATTGTTTTCGAACTGGCACTCCTTCTGGTGCCAACGGGAGCGAACATCCGAACTAGTCGTCGCTGATGGTCGTTGATTTTTCAAATCTCACAGTGACAGCTACGTTGTGCGTAAACTGCTCGGCGTCGTCACTTCACCAAATTCAAGCGATGGATATCGAGGAATTTCTTGCATTCCGCGCCGTACTGAAAATGAATCATTTCAGCCGAACTAGATCTCCATGACGAAGATGTGAGCGCAATGATTTTTTCTTTCAACACAACCTCAACCTCTTGGGGAATACCTAACCCAGTCGAGTAGACTTGCGTATGCGAACTGGGGAGACCTGTCGGTTGTGTATTCAGCAAGTCCATATTTTGAGCTGCGAATCCAAAACCCATAAACACTAACTGGTGTGCACTTCGTACCGCCGATCTGAGCTTTTCTATGACTTCAGGGTCGCTGATAGTCTCCGACCAAGTGATGAGGTTTTCTGCCATATTCGCGAAACGATCCGCCTTTCCAAACGGGAAAGCACCAAGGTTTCCTAGCCAACCATACGGATGGATAATATTAATTTGACCTACAATTTTCCGGGCGTCTTCCAGTGACAATTCATGAAACCCACGCATCAAGGCGTGTTCAAGATAGTGTTCAATGCACCTGTCATAGTTGAAGCAAATAATACTGATATTTTCCTCGATGCACGCAACATCGTCAACTTTTACCCCGTTCATCAATGCTTTTGCGAAAGTCCAAATCCATGTTGTGTCGCCAACGCTGAAATTATCGGGGAAGTTATTATCATCACTTAAGATGCTTTTATTTTCAGCGAGTGAAATTGCGTGAGCTATCTGTAGCTTTCCTATCTCAGCCACTAGCGGGTCGCTTGCATACCGAAAAATATATTCGTCAATGCTCTCAGCACTGTCGATTCCCCTCGCTATCTGCCGCGATTTTTCTAGACGCAGATTGAATTGCGCAACTTTTGCAGAGTCGTTTCGCCCAAATATTTTTTCGTAGTGCTGGAAGACCTCGCGCGATCCAGCGGCGAGTCGGCTTCCGAATTCGTCCAAGCGAAAGCTACAATTCGACTTTATGGTTTGAGTTAGTGCTGAACCGACAGGCAGCCCGAACTCCGCACTCGCTCCAGCACCAATTACGAAGACGGTATTGTCCTTGAACATTATTTGTGTCCGTACACTTCAATGTACATCAGACTAAATCATGCGTTGAGTTTGGCTTGCAATACTATTTTTACGGGGAAGATCGCGCTTTTCGAGAAATGCCCAGATTACTGCCAATGCAGTGAGCGCGATGATTGACGCAAGCACCACGGACAACACCTCTTGGGCAGAGACTTCCAGTCCCAGGAATTTCATGGTGATCTTGGGCATTGGGCGCACCTTTTCATTTAAAAAACAAATGAAGGCGCTGCTTGCTGCTTCGCAGTGTGAGGAAGCACGGCTCTTGGGTCAATGGTGTTCTCGAAAACACCATTCTATCCACGACGAGATGGGCTGCATGCCGGTGGAAGACAGGAAGCGCAGACGCTCATTTTCTGTAAGCCGCTAACCCCATAGCCAAAATCGCGAGAATAAAGATAAGGACAACAGCAACGAGACCAGATGCACTGGCTTCGAAGAACAGGAATTTGACTGATATTTGCTGATCCACGGGCACACCTCGTCATTAAAAACGAAAAGGTGTGCTGCTTGCTGCTTCGCAACGTCTCAAAGATTTATCGATTCGTCAACAGACAAACCGTGAACAGAATGCAACTCACAGGCTCAAACGAGACTTAGCATGTGAACGGCTGTGTATAGACCATTATTTGTTCACGACATTTGCCAACACGGCGAACGCGGCTGTCCAAACATAGTCAAAGCGCTTCGCGAATTGGGGGGCAACGGGATAGAATAATAGGATAGTTTGTCACGACTCTCAGTTCGCATAAATGAGAAAGCGTTTAGGCGACATCTCTCTCCTAAATTAGCGCAATTCAAACGTTCCTCTCGGCAAATCCCATTGCAAATTTTGACACCGTTTGCTAAACGGTAATCTATTAAATGATCAGAAGCTGAATGAAATCAATTGCCAGTCCCGTGGGGCTGGACACATGGCGCCCACCTACATTTGTAGGCACCCAGGATCGTAAATCTCCATCGGTCGCCGTGGATCGCACTTGAAGTTTCGGGTCACTCCCCGATTCTTCTTCTGACTCATATAGTGTCGACAGTTATTTTTCATTGCTGCCGGAGACGGCTTTTTTATGCTGCTGTCATTGCAATGGCGGAACAATTCCCTATTATCTCAATTGGTATGTCTGTCATGCCCTTTTTTTTGAAAGAGGGCGCTGCGGCCAAAACCGCGACGTGCCGTTCAACAGCCCAAAGAGCTAAACTTGTTTACTGAAATTATGATCGTGGTCCTGCTCACCGTATTGAACGGTGTGCTTGCCATGTCCGAGCTTGCCGTTGTCTCCTCCAGACCGGCGAGGCTCAAGGTGCTTGCCGCGCACGGCAGCAAGGGCGCCACGATGGCGCTCGGTCTTTCCGAAAATCCCGGACGCTTTCTTTCCACGGTGCAGATCGGCATCACGCTGGTCGGCGTTCTCTCCGGTGCGTTTTCCGGCGCCACCCTCGGCGCCCGGTTCACGGCATGGCTGTCGGTGCAGGGCGTCCCTGATCGGGTTGCCGATGCGTTGGGCGTGGGCTCCGTGGTCGTCGCCATCACGTATTTGTCGCTGATCGTCGGCGAACTGGTGCCGAAGCAGATTGCGCTGCGCGATCCGGAAAAGATCGCTGCCCGTGTTGCACCCACCATGGTGATGCTCTCCAAGGTCGGCGCGCCGCTGGTCTGGTTTCTCGACAAATCCGGCAAGGCCATCCTTGCGCTTCTCGGCCATAGCGGCACGTCCAATGCATCGGTCACGGATGACGAAATCCGCACGGTTCTGGCGGAAGCTCATAGCGCCGGCGTCATCGAAACCGAGGAATCGGCGATGATCACCAGCGTCATGCGCCTTGCCGACCGTAATGCCCGTGGCCTGATGACGCCGCGCCGCGACGTGGAAGTCGTCGATATTGAAGACAGTGCGGAAGAAATCCGTGTTCAGCTTCGGGAAACGCAGCGTTCCCGCCTGCCCGTGCGCAACGGCGCTTCCGATGAAATTCTCGGCGTGCTTTTCGCCAAGGACGCTTTCGATGCGCTGGCATCCGGCAAGGAGCTGAATGTGCGCGAGCTTCTGCGCGAAGTTCCCGTCGTCTCGGATCTGACGAGCGCTGTCGATGTCATCCAGTCATTGCGCCGTTCCACCGTGCATATGGTGCTGGTCTATGACGAATACGGCCATTTCGAAGGTATCGTCAGCTCTGGCGACGTCCTGGAAGCAATCACAGGTGCCTTCCAGGAAGACAATGACGAGGAGCCGGCGATCGTCGAGCGCGAGGACGGTTCGTTCCTCGTTGCCGGCTGGATGCCCGCCGATGAGTTCGCTTACCGCATGGGCTTCCAGATCGACGAAGACGCCGAGTTCGAGACCGTTGCCGGTCTGGTGCTTGACGAGTTCCGTCGCCTGCCGGAACTGGGCGAACACATCACCCGCAACGGCTGGCGTTTTGAGGTCATAGACCTTGATGGACACCGTATCGACAAGGTGCTCGTGAGCCGGGCTGCCTGATGTCTGGCGACATCGCCGAAAAAGCAAGGCTGCGCGGCGAAAGGCTTGCCGCGCGTGATGCGTTGCCACAAGCCGAGCGTCAGCAAAAAAGCGAGGCGATGACGGCATATGGTGCATCTGCCATTCCGTTCTCGCCAGGTGCCGTTATTTCCGGTTTCATGCCCATCCGTTCAGAGGCCGATATTCGGCCGCTGATGGAGGCACTGCGGACAAGAGGCGGGCGCCTCGCCCTTCCCGTTGTGCTGAACCGGGAGACCATCGTTTTCCGCGCCTTTGATGCGGATGCACCGCTGGTGAAGACGGGCTTCGGCACGACCGGTCCGGCGGAGGACGCAGAAGTTCTCGATCCGGATATTCTGCTCGTCCCGCTCTCCGTCTTTGACGGGCAGGGTCAGCGTATCGGTTATGGCGCGGGTCATTATGATCGCGCGATTGCGAGATTGCACGGCAAAGGCCGAGCGCCCGTTCTCATCGGCGTCGCATTTGATTGTCAGGAAGTGCCATCCGTGCCGGCGGAGCCGCATGACGTGCCGCTTCAGGCGGTTCTGACGGAGAGTGGCCTGCGCTGGTTTTCGGCTTAGCCGTTGATGACCGATGGGAAAAAGGCGCTTTAGCACTTTTTAAAAGATGGATTACCCGTTAGAGGGGACGGAATTTAGGAACATGCGCAAGATCGGGGCGGGTGAATGAGGCTTCTTTTTCTCGGAGATATGGTTGGCAAGACCGGACGCACGGCTGTCTGGGACAGGTTGCCCGGGCTTATTTCCGATCTGAAGCTCGATTTCGTCATCGTTAATGGCGAAAACGCCGCCGGTGGTTTCGGCATCACCGAGGATATCTATCTCGAAACCATCAATGCCGGTGCGGATGTGGTGACGACCGGCAACCATGTCTGGGACCAGAAGGAGGCCGTTTCCTTCTGCGAGCGCCATGACCAGTTCCTGCGGCCAGCCAATTATCCCGATGGTACGCCGGGCAAGGGCTCGGGCATTTTTTACGCCCGCAACGGCGCGCGTGTGCTTGTTGCCAACATCATGGGCCGGGTCTTCATGCATCCGGAACTGGACGATCCCTTCAAATCGGCGGAGAACATTCTCGCTGCCTGCCCGCTGAAGGAGCAGGCCGACGCCATCATCTTCGATTTCCACGCGGAAGCGACGAGCGAAAAACAGTGTTTCGGTCATTTCGTTGATGGACGCGCAAGCTTTGTTGTCGGCACCCACACCCATGTTCCGACTGCTGACGCCCAGATCTTGAACGGTGGCACGGCCTATATGTCGGATGCCGGCATGTGCGGTGACTACGACAGCTCGCTTGGCATGGAAAAGGAAGAGCCGATCAACCGCTTCATTTCCAAAATGCCGAAGGGCCGTTTCGAAGCCGCCAGTGGACCTGCGACGATCTGCGGCGTCGGCGTCGAGATTTCCGACCGGACCGGCCTTGCGGAAAAGATCGCACCGCTGCGAATTGGCCCGAGGCTCTCCGAAACCCTCCCGTCCTTCTGGGCGTGAGCTTTCGGCTTCTAGCGCTCATCACCCGTTCACAATGACGAGATCGTGAGCGTTCCGCCGCTGTTGGCGCTGGACGCCCTGCAAAACCTGCCTCATCTTCCTTTCTTCGCAAGTTCGAGGGAGTGGCATGATGCTGCGCGTGCTAATGCTTGCAATGGCCGGACTGGTTGCGTGCGCGGGAGCGGCCTTTTCCCAGGCTGGAAGCCGCCCTCCTGTGAGCCAGTGCCAGGCAATCGCCCGCAACATTCCCGGCGTCATGTTCGCCAGCTTCAAACCGGCAGGTGCCCAGCTGGCGCAGGCCACGGCTAAGGAAGAGGTGAAGATCAGCTTCATCGGCCATTCCACCTATCTCATCGAAAGTCCTGGCGGCGTGACGATCGCCACAGATTATAATGGCGTCTATCGCCCACCGGTCACGCCGACAGTGGTGACGATGAACCGGGCGCATATGACGCATTTCACTCTTAGTCCGGATCCGGCCATTCAACATGTGCTGCACGGTTGGAGCGATACGCCCGGAGAAAAGGCCGAGCACAAGATTCTGGTTGGTGATGTCTATATCCGCAACGTCGCGACTGACATTCGCAACCGCTGGGGCGATTACGAATCCTTTCAGGAAAACGGCAATTCCATTTTCATCTTCGAGGTCGCGGGGCTGTGTATCGGCCATCTCGGCCATCTGCATCACGAACTGACGGACAAGCATTATGCCGAAATTGGTCGTCTGGATGTGCTGATGGTTCCAGTGGATGGTGGTTTGACGATGGGGGCCGACAGCATGAGCCGCGTGGTCAAGCGCCTGCGCTCCGCACTGATCTTGCCCATGCACCGCACTGGGCCTCCGTTGGAGCAGTTTTTGACGATGTTTGGGGAAAGCTTCCAGATCGCCTACGCAAAAGATGCGATCATCCGGGTCTCAATGAGAAACCTTCCCCGCCAGCCGCAGATACTGGTGCCAAAAGGCATGTAGTAAAGCGACCGGCGAGGAAAGTCGGGGGAGTCGGTATCTCAGGCGAAGGCGAGGTGCTGGCGAACGCCGACATCAGGCATTTTATCGTCGGACATATTGGCCTTGGCGATTTCCCAGCCGAATTTTAGCGTGCTGTCAGTCGAGGCCCAGATTTCCGCGTCGTCAACATGCAGCGCCAGCATCGTCAGTTGCGGATCGCTCTTACCGTGCTCGTACCAGGCTGCGGTGACGGAGTTCCAGTATTCTTCGATCTTTGTCCTGTCGTCGCGCGCCTCGAGCACACCCGAGAGGCAGGCGTGATAATCATGGTCCTTGCCGACGACACAAAAATGAGCCCGCGAACCCGGCTTCAGCGTTTTGACGAGATCGGTGTCTTTCTTGGAGAAAAACCAGATCGTGTTGGTCTTGGGGTCGGCGTGCGGTGCCATCGGCTGCATATGATTGTGCAGGCCCTCGAGGCCAAGCATGCCGGCATGGACCGAATTGACCTCATCCCAGAGCTGGCGGGCAGGGTTTTCTCTTGCTTCAGTCAGACTGACCATGTGTTTCCTCCGTTGGGTTTGCTGCGGCGACCGGGAGGGTGAAAAATGTCCCGCTCTTCCGCTTTCATTGTCAAAACGAAAAGCGGATAAATCAGTTCCTTATATTCTTGCGGCCAAGAGAAAGCGCTTGCGGGCTTGAACGGCGGGCATATCGCACTTATAAGGCCCGCAATCTCCAAATTAAGACAATCAGGTTTTCCATGGCTGGTCATTCACAGTTCAAGAACATCATGCACCGCAAGGGCAAGCAGGACTCCGTTCGGTCCAAAATGTTTTCCAAGCTTGCGCGTGAAATCACCGTTGCGGCAAAGGCGGGCATGCCCGACCCGAACATGAACGCGCGCCTGCGCCTGGCAATTCAGAACGCCAAGGCCCAGTCCATGCCGAAGGACAATATCGAGCGCGCGATCAAGAAAGCTTCCGGTGCAGACAGCGAAAACTACGATGAGGTCCGTTACGAGGGTTACGGCCCGGGTGGCGTCGCCGTCGTCGTCGAGGCCTTGACCGACAACCGCAACCGCACCGCCTCCAACGTCCGCTCCATCTTCACCAAGGCTGGTGGCGCACTCGGCGAAACCGGATCGGTTTCCTTCTCCTTCGACCGCGTCGGTGAGATCACTTACAAGGCCGAAGTCGGCGATGCCGACAAGGTCATGGAAGCGGCTATCGAAGCTGGTGCCGACGATGTCGAATCTTCTGAGGACGGTCACACCATCATCTGCGGTTTCGAGGCGATGAACGAGGTTTCCAAGGCGCTGGAAGGCGTGCTCGGCGAAGCTGAAAGCGTCAAGGCCATCTGGAAGCCGCAGAACACGGTGCCGGTGGATGAGGAAAAGGCGCAGTCGCTGATGAAGCTCATCGACAATCTCGAAGACGATGACGACGTGCAGAGCGTCTATTCCAACTTCGAAGTTTCGGAAGAAATTCTCGCCAAGCTTTCCGCCTGACGGTTCAGATTTAAAAAAAAGCCCCGGCAGCGTCATCGCTCCGGGGCTTTTTGTTTAGGCGGCTTTCCTGATGGAGGTCCGCACATCGGCGAAGATCTCCACGGATTGCAGCCGTTTTTCGATATTGTGGATCGGCATCGAGACGATCAGTTCGTCGGCCTGCGTTTCGGCGAGGAAGCCGTCGAGGTGGCGTCCGATTGTTTCAGGCGAGCCGACGGCGGCGAAACGCAAGGTATGTTCCACCGAAAAACGCTCCATCTCGTTCCAGTGGTCGTCCATGCTCTGAACCGGCTTGGGGAACGGCACGCGTACATTGCGGCGCAGGTTGACGAATTGCTGCTGTGACGAGGTGAAGAGATATTGCGCCTCCTCGTCGGTATCGGCGCCGACGCCCATCACTCCAACCATCACATAGGGCTTGTCCAGCGTCGCAGAGGGCTGGAAGCGCTCGCGATAGATATGGATCGCCTCCATCAGCATGTCAGGCGCAAAATGCGACGCAAAGGAATAGGGCAGGCCGAGTGCCGCTGCCAGATGCGCGCTATAGGTGCTTGAGCCAAGCAACCAGAGCGGCACGTGCGAATTCATGCCGGGCACGGCAAGGATCGCCTGATCCTGCTGGGGCTGGCCAAGGTACTGCTGGAGCTCGATGATGTCGTGCGGGAAGTTCTCCGCACCGGCATCAAGATTGCGGCGCAGCGCCCTTGCCGTCCGCATATCGGTTCCCGGCGCGCGGCCAAGCCCGAGATCGACCCGGCCAGGCAACAGCGCCGCCAGCGTGCCGAATTGTTCGGCAATGACGAGCGGGGAGTGGTTAGGCAGCATGATGCCGCCTGAGCCGACGCGAATATGTTTCGTGGCGGCACCAACATGGGCGATGACGAGCGATGTGGCTGCGCTCGCAATACCGGGCATGCCATGGTGCTCCGCAAGCCAGATGCGGTTGTAACCGTGGTCTTCAGCCTTGATCGCCATGCGGCGAGAATTTTCGAGCGCCTGGCTGACGCTCTCGCCTTCGCCGATTGGCGAAAGGTCGAGAATGGAAAAGGGGATCATCCAACGCTCCTACACAAATTCTGTCTTTGATGCGGATGTAAGGCGCGTGTCCCAATTTACCATAGAAGTCGCGCAGAATTGAAGGATGGTTCAAAAAAATTGGGGCCTCGAAAGAGGCCCCCTTTTCATTTTTTAGCCCGCTCGACGGAATTGCCGGGTTTCGCGATGGTCTGGAGGTTGCCGGTCGGAAGCGAGCACGAATTGTCCGAGCCTGCCGTCCATCTCTCCCGCCTCGGAAGCGAGATTGTGAATGGCCGCCGTCGTCTCCTCCACCATGGCGGCGTTTTGCTGGGTCATGGTGTCGAGACTGGTGACGGTGCTGTTGATTTCAGCAAGCGTATGCGCCTCCTCGCGGGTGGATTCCATGATCTCTTCAATGCGGGAACTGATGGTCTGCACGTGCTTGCCGATGCCGGTTAGCGAGGCCCCCGCCTTTTCGACCAGTGCCACGCCGGTGGAAACCTCGTCGGTGGAGCGCTTCAGCAGGCTGGTGATTTCTTTTGCGGCGGCGGCCGAGCGTTGTGCCAGCTCGCGCACCTCCTGCGCCACAACGGCAAAACCCTTGCCGGCCTCGCCCGCACGCGCGGCTTCCACACCTGCGTTCAGGGCGAGAAGGTTGGTCTGGAAGGCGATTTCATCGATAACGCCGATGATCTGGTTGATCTGGCGCGACGAGGTCTGGATCGCTTCCATGGCGGCGATGGTCTGCTCCATGACTTGGCTGGACGCAGTGGCCTGCGTACTGGCGTCGCGGGCGATCCGTGTTGCCTGTTCGGCGCGTTCGATCTGGTCGCGGACGGCTTCGGTGATTGCCTTGATGGCGCTTGCCGTCTCGGTAATGGAGGCGGCCTGCCGTTCAGTGCGCTCAGCGAGCTGGTCTGCACCTACCCGCATTTCCTCCGAGCCGCCGCGAACGGCGGCGGAATTGCCGCCGATGGCCTGCATGGTCTCGCTGAGCCTTGCAAGCGCCGTATTGAAGTTGTGGCGCAGGCTTTCAAGATCGTCTGGGAAGACAGTCTCAATGCGACAGGCGAGATTGCCGCTTGCCAGTCGATCCAGCCCTTCGTCAAGAGAACGCACGACCATTTGCAGCGTGCCTGCCTCGGCCTCTCGTTCCGCAAGATGTGCGCGGCGTGCCGTTTCGGCTTCCTCGCGCGTGCGGGACGCGGTCGCTTCCATTTCCCGCTGCAAAATGAGTTTTTCGCGGAAACTGCCAAGCGCGCGCGCCATGCGGCCGATCTCGTCCTTGCGGTCCTGATTGCCGATCTCGGCATCGAGACGGCCTGCCGCCACTTCGCCGGTCAGCCCGGCCAACTTCTCCAGCGGTGCGAACAGGCGCCGTGCAAAAAAGGCGGTTGCCGCGCACATGGCCGCCAGAACGCAAAGGCCGATGACGGCTAGCGTGCCGGCAATCGAAATGGAACCGGCGTTCAACTCGCTGCGCAACATGCTTTCCACCGCGAGGTATTTTTCACCGGCAAACGAGAAGGCCCGGGCATAGGCATTGGCTTCGCCGTCCGGACGGTTGATCTTGGCAATCGTCATACCGGACGTATTGAGTGCTTGTGCATGGAAGCCATAGATTGCCGGATTAAGGCTGACGAGACCGTTGCCGTCCACGCCCAGAACCTTGCCATCGGCGGAAACGATCGCGGATTGTTCGGAGCTGCCGGCGGAGATGCCTTTCGCGAGGATCTGGCTGAAGACCTCTTGTTTGACGCGGAAGAGAACGATGCCCTTGAACGCGCCGAATTTGACTACCGGAATGCCGAAATAGATGCCGGCCTCTTTGGTCGCGGCGTCGATACGCAGGCCGGAGAAACTCGTCTGCGCCACGTCGTTCACGGCTTTTCCTGCGTTGGTGGCTCCGCGCGCAAAAGCAGCCCCAAGGCCGCTATCCGCCCAGGCGCCACCCGTGACGGTTTCCCCGAAAGCCGGTCCTTTCAGATAGGAGTAATAAACCGTGCCGGCCGGATCGATGAAGAGAACATCGCTGAATGGGGTTCCCTTGAGGTAGCCGCCGATATCCGTCTGGGTCTTTTCATGGGTGGAATAATAAAAGCCGCTCGGATTTTCGGGCTTGATGAGCTTTTCTTTTTCGCCGTAGGGGTTCTCCTTGACGAAGACGCGTTGCAGTTCCGCTTTTGCGTCGCCGGAACTCTTCTGCACGGTGCCCCAGCCGCTGCGCATGGAAACTACCGCCATTTGCAGGGATTCGATCTTGGCGATGGAATCCGCCTGCGTTTCAAGCTGCTCAAGGCGTTCCTGCAGCATGTCGCCCCTGAAGACGAGAATGCTCTCCATGGATTTCGACGCCTGTTCTTCGAGAACGCCGCTGCTGCTTTGATAGCCGAGAAGCGTGAGAGCCCCGGTCGAGATCGTCATCAGCGCAAGGAAAATCACGAGCACTTTTGTGGATATGGAATGAAAACGGTTCAGCATGGCCGATGCAGCCCTCAATGCCGTATCACTTCCCGCACCATGCATTGATGGCGCCACCGGATGGCTGATATGGCGAAAATATTGCGCTGCGGATCATCATGTCCGCAGCTCCCCTTTTTTGATTTTGTGCGGGAACAATGCGGTACGCGGTTTAAGCAGAGGTAAATGCTGCACTGCAAATTTGATCAATGTTGTCGTTTTGTTCACTTATCGCTGGCAGGGTCGCAGCCGAAAAGATAGGGTGGCTTATGCAAAAGACGATTCGAATCATCGGTATCGACCCCGGGTTGCGGCGCACCGGATGGGGTGTCATCGAAACCTCCGGCAACAGCCTTCGGTTTGTCGCTTCCGGCACGGTGACATCGGATGGTGATATGGATCTCGCCTCCCGCCTGTGCCAGCTGCATGATGGGCTGGCGGATACTGTTCACAGCTATCAACCCGATGAGGCGGCGGTGGAGCAGACGTTCGTAAACAAGGATGCTGTCGCCACGCTGAAGCTCGGTCAGGCGCGCGGCATTGCCATGCTGGTTCCGGCGCGGGCAGGGTTGCCTGTTTTCGAGTATGCGCCGAACGCGGTCAAAAAAGCCGTCATAGGTGTTGGGCACGGCGAAAAGCAGCAAATCCACATGATGCTGAAAATCCTGATGCCGAAAGCAGAATTCAAGGGTAACGATGCGGCGGACGCCTTGGCGATCGCAATCTGCCACGCCCATAATCGCGGCGGCGACAGGATGGCGCGGCTATTGGCAGCCGGTTGAATATTGAAGTCTCATTGCAGCGGGCGGCATCATGATCGGAAAACTTAAAGGCACCATCGAGGAAATCGGCACGGATTACGTGCTGGTGGATGTGCACGGCGTTTGTTACGTCGCCTATTGCTCGGCGCGCACACTCTCAAAAATAGGTTCCGCTGGTGAAGCGGTCGTCCTCTTCATCGAAACCTATGTGCGCGAAGACCAGTTGAGGCTGTTCGGCTTTTTGTCGGCACTTGAGCGGGAATGGTTCAATCTGCTGCAGAGCGTGCAGGGGGTCGGTTCGAAAGTGGCGCTGGCCGTCTTGTCTACCCTGTCGCCTTCTGAACTCGCCAATGCGATAGCGCTGCAGGACAAGGTGATGATTTCACGTGCGCCGGGCGTAGGGCCGAAGGTGGCGGTGCGCCTCGTTACCGAGCTTCGCAACAAGGCGCCTGCCTTTGCAGGAGAAGCTTCGGCTTCCATCGGGCTCAAGCAGGAACTTGGCGAGGGTGTGGCCTCCGCGCCGGTGGCGGATGCCGTGTCGGCGCTCACCAATCTCGGCTATTCACGCGATCAGGCCGCAAATGCCGTTGCGGCCGCGCTGAAGAACGGCGGGGAGGGCGGCGACAGTGCCAAACTCATCCGGCTCGGCCTGCGCGAACTTTCACGCTAAGCTGCGCGCAGCAAGCGAACGAAGCCGGGTGCGATGCTGAATTTCGTGAAGCGCCTTCGTGCGACAGTCGTGATATAGCGGCGAAGACCATCTCCTGAATTGGTTTAGAACAATGGAATGCCCTCTATGAGCGATGCGGACAGACTGATTTCGGCGGACAAGCGCGGTGAAGATATCGACACCACAATGCGCCCGCAGTCGCTGGACGATTTTACCGGCCAGGCCGAGGCTCGCGCCAATCTCAAGGTGTTTATCGAGGCGGCAAAGAACCGTGGCGAGGCGCTGGACCATGTGTTGTTCGTCGGGCCTCCCGGTCTCGGCAAAACCACGCTGGCGCAGATCATGGCAAAGGAGCTTGGCGTCAACTTCAAGTCCACCTCCGGACCAGTGATCGCCAAGGCTGGCGACCTTGCCGCACTTTTGACCAATCTCGAGGAGCGCGATGTGCTCTTCATCGATGAAATCCATCGTCTCAACCCGGCAGTCGAGGAAATTCTCTATCCGGCAATGGAGGATTTCCAGCTCGACCTCATCATCGGTGAGGGGCCTGCGGCCCGCTCGGTGAAGATCGATCTTTCCAAGTTCACCCTCGTTGCCGCGACCACGCGTCTTGGTTTGTTGACAACGCCGCTGCGCGACCGCTTCGGCATTCCTGTCCGTCTGGCCTTCTACACTGTCGATGAGCTGGAGCTGATCGTTCGGCGCGGCGCGCGGCTGATGGGTCTGAACATGACCGACGATGGCGCACGCGAGATAGCAAGGCGTGCACGCGGCACGCCGCGCATCGCCGGACGGCTCTTGCGCCGGGTTCGCGATTTCGCTGAGGTGGCACGGGCGGAAGCCGTCACCCGTGAGATTGCCGACGAAGCGCTGACGCGGTTGCTTGTCGACAAAATGGGTCTCGATCAGCTGGACATGCGCTATCTGACCATGATCGCGGTCAATTTCGGCGGCGGCCCTGTTGGTATCGAGACCATCGCCGCTGGCTTGTCGGAGCCGCGTGATGCGATCGAAGACATCATAGAACCCTACATGATCCAGCAGGGTTTCATCCAGCGCACGCCGCGCGGCCGCGTTCTGACCGGCACTGCCTGGAAACATCTGGGCATGCAGCCGCCTAAAGATCTCGAGGCGGCGCAATTCCGGCTGACGCTGGAAGAGGATTGAGGGAACAAGCCCGGCGCTTTCGCATTTGATTTTCTTTGGTCAGGAAATGATGATGTCTGGATATCGCAAGGGTACGAAGGTTCGCTGGAAATGGGGCAACGGAACCGGCGAAGGAAAAATCGTCGAGACGTTTACTGATGATGTCGAAAAAACGATTTCCGGTTCCACGATAAAGCGCAAGGCTAGCAAGGACGAACCCGCTTATCTCATCGAGCAGGAAGATGGGGCGAAGGTTCTGAAGAGCAAGTCCGAGCTTGAACACGTCGATTGAAAAGCGGCGTTATCAGGCTCCATGAGAAGGGACGTCGATGGCCTACGATCCGATGCGGGTTTTCCGCAAACTCGCGCGCAACAACCGGCTGGCTAATTTAAGGCTGCATCAGGCTTGTCTTCAGCTGTTGCAGGAGGAATTCGTGGCCGCTCGCGTCAGCTTCTTTCCAACCCTTCGGGCCACCCTGAACCACATCTACACCGTTGACCTGTTTTATATCGACGCGATTAAAGGCGGGACGCTCGGCCTTGCCGCTTTTGAAGAGGAAGAGCCTTTCGCCACCATGGCGGAGCTGCATGCTGCCCAAGCGAAACTGGACGAAGAACTGATCGATTTTGTCGACATGCTGGATGAAGACGGCCTCGCTGCCATCGTCAATATCCATCGTGGAACACGCATCCAGCAGGATCGCTGCGACGATGTGTTGTCCCATCTCTTCCAGCACCAGACGCATCATCGCGGGCAGGTGCATGCCATGTTGTCCGGCACCATGATCAAGCCGCCACAACTGGATGAATTCATTGTGGGAGACGACGCAAAGGCGAGAAAAGCCGAGATGGATGCGTTAGGGTGGACGGAAACCGATTTGATGTTTCCAGCCAGCAGGTTCAGTTAATGATACAAGACACCACGGTGCAGGACACCCGTATCCGCATGAAATTCAAGCCGAAACGCATTTTCCAGATGCGCGTTGCGGGGCTGGCGTTTCGGGATGGCCACGTGTTGGTGCACCGCGCGTCCCATGAGAAATTCTGGACCTTTCCAGGTGGTCGCGCCGAAATGGGCGAGCGTTCCGAAGAAACGCTGGCGCGCGAAATGGTCGAGGAACTTGGTGTCGAAGCGAAGGTCGGGCGGCTTCTATGGGCGGTCGAGAATTTTTTCCATTATGAGGGTAAGGAGTGGCACGAACTCGGTTTCTATTACCTGATGGATTTGCCGGAGACCCTTGCCTTTCACCCGACGGATATCATTCACCGCGTTCAGGATGGCGATAACGAGCTTGAGTTTCGCTGGGTCGCTGCGACCCGTGATGCATTGACCGAACTCGATATTCCGCCCTATTTCATCGCGGATGAAATAGAACACCTGCCTGAGACCACAAGACACCTTGTCTGGTATGACGGCGACCTGGACGCCAAATGACTTCTGCCCCTGAGCGCCATATGATCCGGCTGGACCGCAAGCCGCAGCTGTTCAGCATGCGTGTGGCGGCGTTGATTTTCCACGAGAACTATCTTCTCGTCCAGCGTGGCGCCAAGGATAGCTATTGGGCCCTGCCGGGCGGGCGGGCGGAAATCGGTGAAAGCTCAGAGCAGACCATCATCCGCGAGATCGGCGAGGAGCTTGACCGGGATTGCGCCGTCGAGCGTCTTCTCTGGTCGGCGGAGAATTTTTTCGCCTATGATGATTATGTCGCGCATGAATTGGCATTTTATTATCTGGTTTCGCTGCGCCAGCCTTTGCCGTTCCATGAAAGCGATATAGTGCATCGCGTGCTGGATGGCGTCGAGGTGGAGTTCTGCTGGCTGCCCGCGCAGCCTTCCGCGCTGCTGGAACACGATCTCAGACCCCGTTTCATTGCTGAGCGCATCGCGATGCTGCCTCAGCGCCACGAGCATCTCATCGTCCGCGAAGGTCGTTCAGGTGCGGCCGAACTTTCCAAGGAGATATCATGAGCGAGCTTGTGGTTTCGCTTTCCGGCGAACTCATCGAACATGGGCACCGCCTGACCCAGCGGGTCTATTACGAGGACACGGATTTTTCCGGCCTCGTTTATCACGCGCGCTATCTGCATTTTCTCGAGCGCGGTCGAACCGACTACCTGCGTTGCCTCGGCTGCGAGCAAAGCGCACTCCTGACCGCCGACGAGGAGGGTCTCGTTTTCGTCGTCCATCGTATGGAGATCGATTTCAAGAGCCCGGCCCGGATGGATGATGTGTTGACGATCACCACCCTTACCGAAAAGGCCGGGGGCGCAAAAATGGTGCTCAATCAGGAAATCCGGCGCGGCGAAACGCTCCTTGTTGCCGCCAAGGTCATCATCGCCGTCATCAATGCCAATGGCCGGCCAAGGCGCCTTCCGGAGACGGTGGCCGAAAAATTCCTGAAGTAAGTTCGGGGCTGGTCCAGTAAATCCATCAGACGTGGCGCGGTTGTAACACTCCTTTAACCATAATGGTGTCTTACTTTAGCAACTGGCATTTGTGCGGCGCACGCCTTCCTTTCACCAAATTTATTGGCAAGTAAGGCTTACTGGCAAGTATCGGGGTATGGCAAAGGGGTTTGCGGCTGTTGCTGCATAGCTTCGAGCGTTAACACGCGTTTGAATCGCCCGGTCCCGTACCGGGCGTTTGGATTCGGGGATTGGATATTTATGGAACAGGCAGGTTTGGCAGCGGCGACGCACGATGTAAGTCTCTGGGCGCTGTTTATGCAGGCGGGCCTCATCGTGAAGTTCGTGATGATTGGACTTATCGCCGCCTCGGTCTGGACGTGGGCGATCGTCTTCGACAAATACGTAAGCTTCGGCAAGGCAAAGCGCCAGTTCGACCAGTTCGAACAGGTCTTCTGGTCTGGCCAGTCGCTCGAGGAGCTTTACCGCACTCTGGCAGAACGCCAGAATGTTGGTCTCGCGGCAATTTTCGTTTCCGCCATGCGGGAGTGGAAGAAATCATTTGAACGCGGCGCCCGTTCACCCATCGGTCTGCAAATGCGTATCGACCGGGCAATGGACGTGACGATTGCTCGTGAAGGCGAACAATACGAGGCTCGCCTCGGTTCGTTGGCGACGATCGGTTCTGCCGGTCCGTTCATCGGCCTCTTCGGTACGGTCGTTGGTATCATGACCTCGTTCCAGGCGATTGCCGGTTCGAAGTCCACCAACCTTGCGGTCGTGGCGCCGGGTATCGCCGAAGCGCTTCTGGCAACGGCCATCGGTCTTGTCGCGGCTATTCCGGCGGTTATCGCCTACAACAAGTTCACGGCTGACGCGCACAAGCTTTCCGCTCGTATGGAAGGTTTCGCCGACGAGTTCTCCGCGATCTTGTCGCGCCAGATCGATGAAAAACTTCAGACGCGGCAGGCAGCCCAATAAGCGCGCCGCGCAGTAATTTGCCGCGAGGCAAAATGGAGTAGATGTTATGGGTATGTCAGCAGGTGGCAGCAGCGGCGGTTCCGGTGGACGCCGTGGGCGCGGCGGACGTCGCAGGGGCGGCGCGATCAGCGAAATCAACGTGACGCCACTGGTTGACGTCATGCTCGTGCTGCTCATCATTTTCATGGTGGCCGCACCGATGATGACGGTCGGCGTTCCGATCGACCTGCCGCAGACATCTGCCAACGCGCTGAATTCGGATACGCAGCCGATCACGATTTCCGTCAATGCCAATGGCCAGATCCATTTGCAGGAAACGGAAATCCAGGCGGCCGAGGTGGCCGACAAGCTGCAGGCAATCGCCACGACAGGTTATAACGAACGCATCTTCGTGCGCGCGGATTCCGTTGCCGCCTATGGCGTCGTCGCCGACGTGATGGCGCGTATCCAGGCAGCGGGCTTCAAGAATATCGGCCTTGTGACCCAGCAGAAACAGGATAATTGACGTCAGCGATGAAGGGCAGCCTTACCACATCCGCGATCGTGCACGCATCGCTTCTGGCTTTCGCCCTCGTTTCCCTGGGCTCGCCGGAGCCTCTTGACGTGTCGCAGGCTGAGGCCCTGCCTGTGGAGCTGGTGCCAATCGAGGAATTGAGCCAGATCCAGCAAGGCGACAAGAACGCGCCGAAGGCGGAAAAGTCGGCCCCGGTTCCGACTACACGTCCGGATATCGTTCCGAACGCTCAGAATGTCGGCAACAACGTGGCCGATATAGAAGCGCCGCCGACGCCTACTACAAAGCCGAACGACAATATCAGTGCGGCCGCTCCGCCAAAGCAGGAAAAGCCGCAGCCGGTTGTCGACACCAAGGCGAATGAGGTGAAGGAAATCGTCAAGGAAGAGACCTCGGCTCCGAAGCCGCAGGAAATGGCCGCCTTGCCGCAGACCAAGCCCGAGATCGCGCCGCAACCCAAGACGGAGCCGCCGCCGCAGGAAACGAAAGCGGAAGAGCCACCCCCGGTGCAACAGGAACCGGCCGAAATTCCCGTGCCGCCGAATGTGCCGCGCCCGAATTCCCGCCCGGAGCCGCCGAAGCCGGAAGTGCCGAAACAGGCTGAGACCAAACCTGCCGAGCAGAAGCCCGCTGAGAAGCCTGCAGAGACCAAGCCCGATCAGGCAAAGTCCACGGACAAGCCTTCCGACAAGAAGCCGGGTGAGAAAAAGCAGGAAACGGCGAAATCCGCTTCGTCGAAGGAAAGCGATTTTAACGCTGACGATGTTGCCGCGCTTTTGAACAAGCAGGCGCCCTCCGGTGGTGGTGCAAAGCGCTCCACCCAGCAGGCATCGCTTGGCGGCAAAAAGACCACGGGCGGTTCGACGCTCAGCCAGACGGAAATGGATGCGCTGCGTGGCGCAATCCAGAAAAACTGGCAGATCATTCCCGGCATGGCGGATGCCTCGGACGTTCGCGTTCGGGTCACCATGAAGCTTGACCGTGATGGATCCATCATCGGCCGGCCCGAGATCGAAGCAACGGGTGGTTCCGAGGGAACGCGTCGCGCCCTTTCCGGTGGTGCCTATCGCGCCATCATGCGTTCTGCTCCGTTCACGAACCTTCCTGCCGACAAATATGATGCATGGAACGAAGTCGTAGTGAATTTCGATCCCAGTGAATTGCTATGAATGCTGAAAGGCCTGGCAACATGAAGATATTTTCGCCGATCCGGCTGGTGCTCGCTGTCGCGGCCCTTATGTCGGTTTTCTCCGCACCGGCTTTTGCGCGGGTGGAAATCAACATCAACAAGGGCAACGTCGAACCCTTGCCCATCGCCATCACCGACTTCATCTCGGGTGACGGCATCGGCGCGCAGGTATCGGCCGTAATTGCTGCCGATCTGCAGCGTTCCGGCCTGTTTGCGCCAGTCAACAAGAGTGCCTTCATCGAAAAAATCGCCAACCCGGATCAGCAGCCGCGTTTTGAGGACTGGAAGGTTATCAACGCGCAGGCACTCGTAACGGGCCGCGTGACGCGTGAAAGCGATGGCCGTCTGCGTGCGGAGTTCCGCCTTTGGGATACTTTCGCAGGCCAGCAGATGACCGGGCAGCAGTTCTTCACGCAGCCGGAAAACTGGCGCCGTGTCGCCCACATCATCGCGGACGCCATTTATGAGCGCGTCACCGGTGAAAAGGGTTACTTCGATACCCGCGTCGTTTTCGTCTCGGAAAGCGGCCCGAAGACAGCCCGCAAGCGTCAGCTGTCGATCATGGACCAGGACGGCTTCAACGTCCGTAACCTCACCAATTCGAACGACATCGTTCTGACGCCGCGTTTTTCGCCGAACCGTCAGGAAGTCACCTACATGTCGTTTGAAGGCCAGCAGCCGCGCGTTTACCTGCTGCAGCTAGAAACCGGACAGCGCGAAGTGGTCGGTAATTTCCCCGGCATGACATTCTCGCCGCGCTTCTCGCCGGATGGCCAGAAGGTCATCATGAGCCTTCAGCAGGATGGTAACGCCAATATCTACACCATGGACCTGCGCTCACGAACCACGACGCGCCTGACGAACACGTCCGCGATCGATACTGCACCGTCATTCTCCCCGGATGGGCAACGTGTTGCCTTTGAAAGCGACCGTGGCGGCCGTCAGCAAATTTACGTGATGAATGCCGATGGTTCAGGACAGCAGCGTATTTCGTTCGGCGACGGGTCGTATTCCACGCCGGTCTGGTCGCCACGCGGCGATCTGATCGCCTTCACCAAACAATCGGGCGGCAAGTTCTCGATTGGCGTGATGAAAACCGACGGTTCGGGTGAGCGCATTCTGACCAGCGGCTTTCATAATGAAGGCCCAACATGGGCGCCGAACGGCCGTGTGCTGATGTTCTTCCGCCAGAACGCTGGTGCTGGCGGTCCGCAGCTCTATTCGATCGACTTGACCGGCTACAACGAACAGCTGATCAAGACTCCCACCTTCGCTTCGGACCCGGCCTGGTCGCCGCTTCTGGACTGATATTGACTGCCATGACGGCGCCGGCCCAACCGGCGCCGTCATGTTTTTACACATGCCGTACGGGAAACTGCCTCTTTCTTGCCGCAAAGTGTTGTGAGGGAGCAAAAAAGTGGGACGTTTCCTTTCTGTTAACCATAAGCGTTTGTCGGCTATTAACCTCGATCCGTTAGTGTCTGGCAACGTTATTGCAATCCCAAGGAGAGACCGGCGATGAGCCGTACACACACTTCGGCACTCAGCCCGATGCAGAAACTGGCCCGTAATCCGGCTGTTATCGCCATGACGCTCGCTCTTGCTCTCGCAGGCTGCGCGAACAAGAAGAACATGCCGAACAGCGCCGGTGAGCTCGGTCTCGGCGGTGCGGGCTCTGCGACGCCCGGCTCCCAGCAGGACTTCACGGTTAATGTTGGCGACCGCATCTTCTTTGATACGGACTCGACGTCCATCCGTGCAGACGCGCAGCAGACGCTGCAGCGCCAGGCACAGTGGCTTGCCCGTTACCCGAAATACGCCATCACCGTCGAAGGCCATGCCGACGAGCGCGGTACGCGTGAATACAACCTGGCGCTCGGCGCCCGTCGTGCCGCTGCAACCCGTGACTTCCTGGCGTCCCAGGGCGTTCCGGCAAGCCGCATGAAGACGATCTCCTACGGCAAGGAAAAGCCGGTCGCCGTTTGCGATGACATTTCCTGCTGGTCGCAGAACCGCCGCGCTGTGACGGTTCTCGGTGGCGCAGGCATGTAATCGCCTGACGCTTTTGTGATCTCGAATGGAAGGCGGTCTATGGGCCGCCTTTCGTTTTTTTCATAGTTTGGCCGAAGTTAAGTTGCTTTTTCGGTTGATATGGAAAAAATCCGGCTTGCGCCATTCCGGTGCAAATCAGTTAAGGCAGGGCAAATGAGATGAAGAAACTTGTCGTGGCGGGAATGCTGGGGCTTGCAGCCTGCACCGGCTTGAGCGGCACAGCCGTTTCGGGTCCGCTGTTCGGTGTGGGGGGTAGCTTCGGCACGATCAACTCTCAGCAGGTCCCAATTGTGCGGGTTCAGGCCAATGAAGCCTATAAGGTTCAGCAGCTTGAAGAACAGATCCGGCAACTCAACGGCCGTATCGAAGAAATGAGCTTCCAGCTTTTGCAGATGCAGGAAACGATCCGCAAGGCGCAGGAAGACAATGAATTCCGCTTCCAGGAACTGGAAGGCGGCAAAGGCGCGAGTACCACCGCGCCGAAAAAGAAGGCGGAGGCCACTCCGGCCGCTCCGCCGAGCGACGACGTTGCAACGATCATCGAAACGCCACCTCAGGGTGGCGCTTCCGTTTCGCCGTCCTCTTCCGCGAACGCGCCGACGAGTGCACCGGGAGAGACGACGCTTGGCTCCATCGAGCTTGATTCCAAGGGCATGCCGATCGGTGGCTCATTGAACCAGGGTGCCAACAATTCTTCCGGTAGTCTCCCGGGCGTTACCACCGGCAACGGTTCGCGCAAGACCGATCCGGTCAACACCGCAGCACTCACCAGCGAGGGCGATATCTATCAGGCTGCTTACGGCCATGTTCTTTCCGGCGATTACAAGCTTGCGGAGCAGGGGTTCCAGCAATATCTCCAGGGTTACCCGAAAGGCACCAAGGCCGCCGATGCCAGCTTCTGGCTGGGCGAGGCACAATATTCGCAGGGCAAGTTCAACGAGGCCGCAAAAACCTTCCTGAACGGCCATCAGACCTATGGCAAGTCTCCGAAAGCACCGGAAATGCTGATGAAGCTCGGCATGTCGCTTGCAGCTCTGGACAACACCGAGACCGCCTGCGCCACGCTGCGGGAAGTGCCGAAGCGTTATCCCAGTGCTTCAAAGACTGTGCTGAACAAGGTTGCTAGCGAACAGAAGCGGCTGAGCTGCTGATCTTGCTCCTGCCATGGCGGCGGTCTTTCCATGCCGGTTGATGTCCGCATTTTGAACGAAAAGACGGTTGCGCCGCTCGCTGCGGCTAGGTCTTTCGTCGAAAATCTTCGCAAACCCGTCCATATTCTCATCGCAATCTCCGGCGGTAGCGATTCCACCGGTCTGTTGCTGGCACTGCATGAGGCGAAGGCGGAGGCAGACCCCGACCGGGTGCGGCTTTCCGCCGTCACGGTTGACCATGCCCTAAGGGCGGAATCCGCTGATGAGGCTCACAAGGTCTCCTTGCTCTGCGCGGAACTCGGTATCCCGCATACCGTGCGCCGATGGGATGACCCCAAACCCGCTTCCGGCATTTCCGAAGCCTCTCGTCTTGCCCGATATACTCTGATCGCCGACGTTGCGAGCGACATTGGCGCTGATCTCGTCGTGACGGGGCATACTCTTGGCGACCAGCGGGAAACCGTGGCGATGCGTGCCGCCAGAAGCGGGAGCAGCGAAAATCTCGGCCTCGCCGGCATGGCGGATGCTGTATTATACGGTGGACGCCACTGGATCATGCGGCCGTTTCTGACCTGTGAAAGACAGGAGATCCGCGATTTCGTATCATCTCGCTCGCGTGGCTGGTTTGACGACCCGAGTAATGACAACGCGCGCTACGAGCGGGTTCGTGTGCGGCAGTCGCTTTCCGACTCTCCGCCGCCGTTTGATGCGCAGGCCGCCGTCAAACGACAGGCATATTCCAAGAAAACCGCCTTTTTCCTCCAACAAAACGCAGAAGTCTTTCACGCCACGCTCGCCAGATTGTCGGTTGAAGGCATGATGCCCGATCTTCCCGAATTTCGGCACGGGCTAGCGGTGCTCATCGCTAATCTCGGTGGAAGGGCCTATTTCCCGGCGACCAGCAGCATGCATCGGGTGTTGCAGTTTCTCAAAACCAGCGAGAACGGACGGATAACGGTTGGCCGCGTTCTTCTCGATCGCCGAAAGGACGGGCTTTATCTTTTCCGCGAGCACCGGAATATGCCGGAACTGCAAGTCAAGGCTGGTGGGCAGGGCCTCTGGGACGATCGTTTACTTGTGAAAAACACATCGGCTTTTCCGGTCAATATTGCGGCGGGCAGGACGGGTGGCATTGCGGATGCGGCAGCGCTTTTTCCAGCGGTGCCGCCAGGGATTGCAAAACAGGCGATGGCGATCCTGCCGCAAATTGCCACGTTGGTTCCCCCTCGAGCCTCTCCGGAAAGCGCCATCAGTATCGTGCCGAGGCTTGCCCCCTTCGATCTTTTTCTGCCGCGCTTCGACCTTGAGTTGGCGAATGCCATCGCGGTTTTATTCGGCCGTGCGGCCTATCCACAGCCGCCGGTTTAAATCCGGCCTCTTTTTCGTGAATTGCCTTGGAATAGTTTTTACACCAAAACGCATCAGATAACGCCCTTTGCCTTGGCAACGGCAGATGTCGTCCTTATGTTAGGGTCGAGTAATAGCGGGCAGCAAACATGTCCGTGTGAGTTCGGGGAGTTCGATGAACCCAAATTTCAGAAATTTCGCCTTGTGGGCCGTGATTGCCCTCTTGCTGATCGCTTTGTTCAGCATGTTCCAGACTTCGCCGACGCAAACGGGTTCGCGGGAAATTCCGTATTCCCAGTTTCTCCGCGATGTGGATTCCGGGCGAGTTCGCGACGTGACCGTCACCGGTAACCGGGTTCTCGGAACCTATACCGAGAACGGCACGGCCTTTCAGACCTATTCCCCAGTAATCGACGACAGCTTGATGGAGCGCTTGCAGAGCAAGAACGTCACCATCGTCGCGCGTCCCGAGAGCGACGGTTCTTCCGGTTTTTTGAGCTATCTCGGCACGCTTTTGCCGATGTTCCTCATCCTCGGCGTCTGGCTGTTCTTCATGCGGCAGATGCAGGGCGGTTCGCGCGGCGCGATGGGCTTTGGCAAGTCAAAGGCCAAGCTTTTGACGGAAGCGCACGGCCGCGTGACGTTTGACGACGTCGCAGGTGTGGACGAAGCCAAGCAAGACCTTGAGGAAATCGTGGAATTCCTGCGCGATCCGCAGAAGTTCCAGCGACTCGGCGGCAAGATCCCGCGCGGCGTGCTGCTGGTCGGCCCTCCAGGTACTGGTAAGACGCTACTGGCGCGCTCCGTCGCGGGTGAAGCTAATGTGCCGTTCTTCACCATTTCCGGTTCTGACTTCGTGGAAATGTTCGTCGGCGTCGGCGCAAGCCGTGTGCGTGACATGTTCGAGCAGGCCAAGAAGAATGCGCCGTGCATCATCTTCATCGACGAAATCGACGCTGTCGGTCGACATCGCGGCGCCGGTCTCGGCGGTGGCAATGACGAACGCGAACAGACGCTCAACCAGCTGCTGGTCGAGATGGACGGCTTCGAGGCGAATGAAGGTATCATCCTCATCGCCGCCACCAACCGTCCGGACGTTCTCGATCCCGCACTTCTGCGTCCCGGCCGCTTCGACCGTCAGGTCGTCGTGCCGAACCCGGATATCGTCGGCCGTGAGCGCATTCTCAAGGTTCACGTTCGCAACGTGCCGCTGGCTCCGAATGTCGATCTCAAGGTTCTGGCCCGTGGCACCCCCGGTTTCTCGGGCGCTGACTTGATGAACCTCGTCAACGAAGCCGCCCTGATGGCTGCTCGCCGTAACAAGCGCGTGGTTACCATGCAGGAGTTCGAGGACGCCAAGGACAAGATCATGATGGGTGCGGAACGCCGCTCCTCCGCCATGACCGAAGCGGAAAAGAAACTGACCGCTTACCACGAGGCGGGGCATGCGATTACCGCGCTGAAGGTTGCTTTGGCTGATCCGCTGCACAAGGCGACAATTATTCCGCGTGGCCGTGCACTCGGCATGGTCATGCAGTTGCCTGAAGGTGACCGCTACTCCATGAGTTACAAATGGATGGTGTCGCGTTTGGTGATCATGATGGGTGGCCGCGTTGCCGAGGAGTTGACCTTCGGCAAGGAAAACATCACCTCCGGCGCATCTTCGGATATCGAGCAGGCCACCAAGCTTGCCCGCGCCATGGTAACGCAATGGGGCTTCTCCGACGCTCTCGGCCAGGTCGCCTATGGTGAAAACCAGCAGGAGGTCTTCCTTGGCCATTCCGTCTCGCAGTCCAAGAATGTCTCCGAGGCAACGGCTCAGACGATCGACACCGAAGTCCGCCGTCTGATCGACGAGGCCTATACAGAGGCACGTCGTATCCTGACGGACAATCACGACGGGTTCGTTGCTATTGCCGAGGGTCTTCTGGAATACGAAACCCTCACGGGCGACGAGATCAAGGCTTTGCTGAGGGGCGAGAAGCCGGCACGCGATCTGGGTGACGATTCTCCTGGCAGCCGTGGCTCGGCTGTTCCGAAAGCAGGCACCAAGAAGGACGGCCCAAGCGAAGTCAAGGGTGACGGCGAAGCCAAGGGCGACGGCGAGGCTGAAGGCGGCATGGAGCCACAGCCGCACTGATTGCCTGGCCAAGACGACTATTGAAAAAGGTCATCCGGTTTTCCGGGTGGCCTTTTCAGTTTGGTAACAAGATATAAGCCATTTTTGCTGTAATTTACGTGCTGTTTATCGTGGTTTGTGGCATTTAGCCAAAAACGCTTCCGGTACTTTTATGCTATGCCGGAATGCCCGAAAGATTTGGAGTTCAAATGGCACGCCGTTATTTCGGAACCGATGGTATCCGCGGACAATCGAACGTCTTCCCCATGACGCCGGATCTGGCGATGCGTGTGGGCATTGCGGTCGGAACGATCTTCCGCCGGGGCCATCATCGCCATCGTGTCGTGATCGGCAAGGATACCCGGCTTTCGGGCTACATGCTGGAAAACGCGCTGGTCGCAGGTTTCACCGCGGCCGGCCTTGATGTCTTCCTGCTCGGGCCCATTCCAACCCCCGCTGTTGCCATGCTGACCCGCTCGCTGCGGGCCGATATCGGCGTAATGATCTCGGCGTCGCACAACCCATTTTCCGATAATGGAATCAAGCTTTTCGGACCCGACGGATACAAGCTTTCCGACGAGCTTGAGCTGGAAATCGAAGATCTTCTCGACAAGGATCTCTATGCCCAGCTCGCCAAGCCGAGCGAGATCGGACGCGCCAAGCGCGTGGATGGCGATATCTACCGCTATATCGAATTCGTCAAACGTACCCTGCCGCGTGATGTGACGCTGAGCGGGCTCAGGATTGCCATCGACTGTGCCAATGGCGCTGCCTACAAGGTGGCTCCCGCAGCACTCTGGGAACTGGGCGCCGAAGTCGTTACCATCGGCAACGAGCCGAACGGCATCAATATCAATCTCGAATGTGGCTCCACCCACCCGGAAGCCCTGCAGAAAAAGGTGCATGAGGTGCGGGCCGATATCGGCATCGCGCTCGATGGCGATGCGGACCGTGTCATCATCGTCGACGAACGCGGCGAGATCGTCGATGGCGACCAGCTCATGGCGGTGATTGCCGACAGCTGGGCTTCCGACAATACCCTGCGTGGTGGCGGCATTGTCGCAACCGTGATGTCCAATCTCGGTCTTGAGCGTTTCCTTGGCGACAAGGGTCTCACCCTTGCCCGCACCAAGGTGGGCGACCGTTATGTTGTCGAACATATGCGCAACCACAATTTCAACGTCGGCGGTGAGCAGTCCGGCCACATCGTCTTGTCGGATTACGGCACGACTGGCGATGGGCTGGTGGCAGCTTTGCAGGTTCTCGCCAAGGTTAAACGTTCGGGCCTCACCGTCAGCGAGGTTTGCCGCAAGTTCGAGCCGGTGCCGCAGCTTTTGAAGAACGTCCGTATTTCCGGCGGCAAGCCATTGGAAAATCCGATCGTGCAGCAGGCGATCGCCGATGCGGAAAGCGCATTGGCCAATAATGGCCGCCTCGTCATCCGCCCTTCCGGCACGGAACCTTTGATCCGCGTCATGGCGGAGGGCGACGATAGTGCGAAGGTGGAGCAGATCGTCAACGATCTCGTCGGCGTCATCACCAATGCCCGCTCGGCTGCATAAATTGCGCCACCAAATGTGAAAAGAAAAAGCCGGCTTTTGAGTCGGCTTTTTCTTTGAGTATTGCCTAATAAATATAGTGAATGATCGTGGTTAATCGGGACTTAACCATTTTACGCCAATCTCCGTGACTGAACAGTTCACTGGCATTTGCTGCCGCAACGGCAGGTGCCTCTTCTGGAGTGGAAGTCATGAAAAACGCTTTGGCCGGCATTCTGGCCGTTCTGATGACCGGCACGAGCGCCTTCGCTGCCGATCTTTATCAAGCTGAACCTGCACCTGCCTATGTAGAGGCACCCGAAGTGCAGATCACGCAGGCAAGTGGTTGGTATCTGCGCGGCGACGTCGGTTATTCCTTCAACAAGCTTCGCGGCGCCAATTATTATCAGGGTGGACCGGGTGGTTATCTCGCCGATTTCGATACGGCTAATGTCAAGGATAGCTACATCGTCGGCGCCGGTGTCGGTTATCAGTTCAACAACTATTTCCGCAGTGACGTAACCTTCGATTACATGGGTAAATCGGATTTCCGCGGGTCTACCATCGGCGGCTGTGGTTCCGTGCCCGGTCCCTGCGTTTCAGCGGATCTCAGCTCGCTTAGAGCATACACGCTGATGGCAAACGCCTATGTCGATCTTGGTACCTATGGCCGCATCACGCCTTATGTTGGCGGCGGTATCGGCGGCTCCTACGTCAAATGGGATAAGCTGCGCAATACCTCGTGCAGCACCAACGGCCTTGGCTGCGACCCGACCACCGAACATGGCGGCAGAGGCAAGTGGCGCTTCGCCTATGCCCTGATGGCCGGTGCGTCGATCGATGTTACCTGTAATCTGAAGGCAGATGTCGGTTACCGCTTCCGCCAGATCAACAAGGGCGACATGTTCGATTTTGCGAATGGTGGCGGTCCTGGCCGCGACAAGGGTCTGTATTCGCATGAGGTTCGCGTCGGTGGCCGTTATGTCTTTAACGGCTGCGATACCGCGCAGTACATGCCGCCTGCCGATATTCCGCTGCAGCCTGCCGTTTATAAATAAACGTCACGCCCGACTGTTAGCTTCAGCCGTTCGCATCCTCCTCCGGTGCGGGCGGTTTTTGTTTTCAGCGGTATCCAGTTCGTCGCATGACGCATATGGACTAAAATTCTCATGCGTAGCGACATATTCCGCTTGACGGAGGCCGGTGAGAGGAATAGCAACGGCGTCAGGACACCTCTCCCTAACGAGAGGCGCCTATCTGAAAGGGTAGTCAAATGACAGATATAGTGAAGCCGGACCTCCGTCCGGGCAATACGCATTTTTCTTCTGGTCCCTGCTCGAAGCGTCCCGGTTGGTCGCTAGATGCTCTCTCCGATGCACCGCTCGGTCGCTCGCATCGCGCCAAGGTTGGCAAAGCCAAGCTGAAGCAGGCCATCGATCTCACCCGTGAAATTCTCAATGTTCCCGCCGATTATCGCATCGGTATCGTTCCCGCGTCTGACACCGGCGCCGTTGAAATGGCCCTTTGGTCGCTGCTTGGTGAACGCGGCGTCGATATGCTTGCCTGGGAAAGCTTCGGTGCCGGCTGGGTTACCGATGTCGTCAAGCAGCTGAAGCTTAAGGACGTACGCAAGTTGGAGGCCGATTACGGCCTGCTGCCGAACCTGGCGGAAGTCGATTTCGACCGCGATGTGGTTTTCACCTGGAACGGCACCACCTCCGGTGTCCGCGTTCCCAATGCCGATTTCATTCCTGCTGACCGCAAGGGTCTGACGATCTGCGATGCCACCTCGGCGGCCTTCGCGCAGGATATGGACTTTGCAAAGCTCGACGTCGTAACCTTCTCCTGGCAGAAGGTTCTGGGCGGCGAGGGTGGCCACGGCGTCATCATCCTTTCGCCGCGCGCTGTCGAGCGTCTGCTGAGCTACGCGCCGGCATGGCCGCTGCCGAAAATCTTCCGCATGGTCTCCGGCGGCAAGCTCATCGAAGGCATCTTCACTGGCGAAACCATCAACACCCCGTCCATGCTCTGCGTTGAGGATTATATCGACGCGCTGCTGTGGGCGAAGAACCTTGGTGGCCTGAAGGCGCTGATTGGCCGTGCTGATGCCAATGCCAAGGTCATCTACGACTTTATCGAGAAGAACGACTGGATCGCCAACCTGGCCGTCAAGCCGGAAACCCGCTCCAACACCTCCGTCTGCCTGAAGATCGTCGATCCCGACGTACAGGCGCTGGATGCTGCTGCGCAGGCGGATTTCGCCAAGGGCATCGTTGCCCTGCTTGAAAAGGAAAATGTCGCCCTCGATATCGGCGCTTACCGTGACGCACCGTCCGGTCTGCGCATCTGGGCCGGCGCAACCATCGAGACGGCCGATATGGAAGCCGTCATGCCCTGGCTCGCCTGGGCCTACCAGACGCAGAAGGCAACACTTTCCAAGGCTGCCGCCTGATTTTGATACCGGCCCTGCGTTGATGCAGGGCCGCCGATTTCCCGCTTTTAAAACTGCACCGTTTTTCAAGGAGCCCCTGAACCATGGCACCTCGCGTACTCGTATCCGACGAACTGTCGGAAACCGCCGTCCAGATTTTCCGTGATCGTGGCGTCGAAGTCGATTTCCAGCCGAAACTCGGCAAGGACAAGGACAAGCTGGCTGAAATCATCGGCAATTACGATGGTCTTGCCATTCGTTCCGCCACGAAGGCGACCGAAAAGCTGATCGAAGCGGCGACCAATCTCAAGGTCATCGGCCGCGCCGGCATCGGCGTCGATAACGTCGATATCCCGGCCGCTTCGCGCCGCGGTATCATCGTCATGAACACGCCGTTCGGCAACTCTATCACCACTGCCGAACATGCGATTGCGCTGATGTTCGCCGTCGCGCGTCAGCTTCCGGCTGCCGATAGCTCCACGCAGGCGGGTAAGTGGGAAAAGTCGAAATTCATGGGTGTCGAAATCACCGGCAAGACGCTCGGTGTCATCGGTGCCGGCAACATCGGCTCCATCGTCTGCTCGCGCGCACTTGGCCTGAAGATGCACGTTCTGGCCTACGATCCCTTCCTGTCGCCGGAGCGCGCGCAGGAAATGGGCGTGACGAAGGTTGAGCTGGATGAGCTGTTGGCGCAGGCCGATTTCATCACCCTGCATGTGCCGATGACCGACAAGACACGCGGCATCCTCAATGCCGAAAACCTTGCCAAGACCAAGAAGGGCGTACGCATCGTCAATTGCGCCCGTGGCGGTCTGGTGGATGAGGCGGCTCTTGCCGACGCCATCAAGTCCGGCCATGTCGCCGGTGCAGGCTTTGACGTTTTCGAAGTCGAGCCCGCCACCGAGAGCCCGCTTTTTGGTCTTCCCAATGTCGTCTGCACGCCGCATCTCGGTGCTTCGACCACGGAAGCACAGGAAAACGTTGCACTTCAGGTTGCCGAGCAGATGTCGGATTATCTGGTCAAGGGTGCCGTCTCCAACGCCATCAACATGCCATCGATCACGGCGGAAGAAGCACCGCGCCTGAAGCCTTTCATCCGTCTGGCGGATGTTCTCGGCTCCTTCGTCGGTCAGGTGCAGGAAAGCGCCACCAAGGAAATCGAAATCCTTTATGATGGCGCAACCGCCAACATGAACACCAAGGCGCTGACCAGCGCGTTGCTGGCGGGCCTTATCCGCAGCCAGGTTGCGGATGTGAACATGGTTTCCGCGCCTGTTATGATCAAGGAAAAGGGTGTTATCCTGTCCGAGGTCAAGCGTGACAAGACCGGCGTTTACGACGGTTACATCAAGTTGACGGTCAAGACTGAAAACCAGGTTCGCTCGGTTGCTGGTACGGTGTTCTCGGATGGCAAGCCGCGCTTCATCCAGATCAAGAACATCAACATGGATGCGGATGTTGGATCGCACATGATCTACATCACCAACACCGACGTTCCCGGCATGATCGGCTTCATGGGCACCACGCTTGGTGAGGCTGGCGTCAACATTGCCAACTTCCAGCTCGGTCGTGAAAAGGAAGGCGGCGACGCCATCGCGCTTCTTTATGTCGATGGTCCGGTTTCCGAAGACGTGCTGGACAAGCTGCGCGCCAACCCGGCAATCCGCCAGGTCAGGCCGCTGACATTCAACATCGACTGATACCTATCGTTCCTCCCAAGGGGACAATAAGGGCCGGTGCAGGGGAAACCCTGTGCCGGTTTTTTTGTTTCTGAACCGCCGGTTTCACCGAAATGTGTGCGTGTTTCTCTCTCTGGTTGCATATCACGAAAAATTTAAGGCGGGCATACTAAAAATGATGATCATGAGTTGCTATATCGCGTGCTGATATGCCGCTCATGGGAGGGTGGCCAACAGGAGATAGTGATGTTTGCTGCCTTTCGGCGCTTCAAAGGTTTGTTCGCAGTCGCCGCGCTTGGTATCGCGGTATCTTTCGTAGCCGTCGATATGGCGGAAGCACGCCGTGCGAGCGGCGGTTTCGGTAGCCGCGGCACAAGGACGTTTTCCGCGCCGCCGTCGACCAGCACCGCCCCCGGCCAGACCGCGCCGATCAACCGCAGCATGACTCCTAACACCCAGCAAAACCAGGCGACGCCCGGTGCTGCACAGCCGGCGCGTCCCGGTGCGCAGGCACCGCAGCAGAGCCGTGGCCTGTTTGGCGGCATGATGGGTGGCTTGATGGGCGGACTGCTGATGGGTGGCCTGTTCGGCATGCTCATGGGTGGCGGTTTCGGCGGTATGGCCGGTTTCTTCGGTATGTTGCTGCAGGTGGCGCTGATTGGCCTTCTGGTCATGTTCGCCATGCGTTTCTTCGCATCGCGCCGTCAGGGCCAGCCGGCTTTCGGTGGCGCAGGCGGATCGCAGCGCACGGATCATTCCGGCTCCTCCTTTAATGGCGGCCCGCAGGCAGGTCCTTCCGCATCCTCGTTCAAGATTCCGAAGATCGGCGCGCTTGCCGGTGCTGCGGGCGGCGCAGCCGCGGCCACTGCCGCAACCGCAAAGCCGGTGGCACATGCCAATGCTATGTCCGAAGGTGACGAAATTGGCATTACCCAGAGCGATCTCGAAGTCTTCCAGAAAATGCTGCAGGATGTTCAGGCTGCCTATGGGGCTGAAGATTACGGCACGTTGCGCAAGCTGACGACGCCGGAAGCCATGTCCTATCTTGCTGAGGAACTGAGCGACAACGCGACGAGCGGCGTGAAAAACGACGTGCGCGACGTAACGCTGCTGCAGGGCGATGTTGCCGAAGCCTGGCACGAAGAGGGCCAGGACTATGCAACGGTAGCCATGCGCTACTCCGCCATCGACATTATGCGCGACCGCACCTCCGGCAAGGTGATCGAAGGGGACGAGCAGCATCCGTCCGAAGCGGTGGAAATGTGGACCTTCGTGCGCCGTGGCGGTAACGACAACTGGCAGGTCGCCGCCATTCAGGCCGCTGCCTGAGACGACGCGTAGTCTTGTCTGAATGAAACAGCCCGGAGGTTTTACCAACCTCCGGGCTTCTGCGTGCCGCGATGCGTGATGCCGCGACATTGTCTTTCGTCGATAATTCAGTGATCGCGGTGGCAGATCACAACTCTCCAAAAAAATGACTGATAAATCTAACGGGTGATATCTGTATCGTCCCGCGAGTGGCTGTCCGCGTTTTCCCTGCCATGCAGGGGTTTGCGCCCTCTTCGTCGAGGTTTGGCGCTGACGCATAGCTCTTTTGCTCCACGGAATTGCCGTTTTTCATTCATCCGGTGTTCAGTCCGCGCATCCTAACCAGCATGCGTACACGTCAATGTTACTTTTCGCGCCGGTTCTAAACCGCTTTGGGAAGGGAACCACAGGCGCAAAACAGCGTTGACAATCCAATTCCCGGCCCGCCTCCCGCAAGCCGGGCTGGGTGGCCGGGCAATGCACGGCCCGCGAGAACGGAGAGCTATCGAGATGAAACGCTTTGACCTGATCGACGGGATGCGTGGTTACTTCCTCGTCTTCATGCTGATCAACCATCTGGTGTTTGCAGGCGGTTTCTGGCTGGTGGAAATCAATCACCGCCAGTTTGCCTTCGTGGAAGACGCGCAGGGCTTCGTCTTTCTGTCCGGTCTGCTGATCGGCATGGTCTATGCCCGCAAGATGATGAAATATGGCTATGACGCCGGAAAACAGATGATCTGGAACCGGGCGATGGAGCTCTATCGCTATGCGATGGGTCTCGTCATCGCCGTGCTGTTCTTCCGCATGGTCATCCCGCATGCGCCGTACATCTGGTACAACTGGCTGGGCATGACATCGTTCGACGATCCGCTGCGTCTGGCGGCGATTGCCACATTCCTCTTCCAGCCGACATTCATGGATATTCTGCCGCAGTACATTGTTTACATGCTGTTCGCACCCGTCCTCGTTAAACTCTGCCTCGACGGCAAATGGGCTTATGTCATGGCAGGCTCGCTGCTGGTCTGGATGGCCGGCCAGCTCGGTCTTCAGCAGATCGTTACGACGCCGCTCAATGAACTCGTCAAGGGTGCCGACGAGCAGGGTATCCGTGTCAGCTTCAATCTGCTCGGCTGGCAGCTGGTGTTCTACTCGGCGCTGGTGCTGGGCGCGATGACGGCGCAGAACCGCATTCCGTGGAAGGCGATCTTCTCACCGCAACAAACATGGCTTCCGAAGGCGGCACTTCTCATCTGCCTGTTTTTCATGCCGCTTCGTATTGCAACCGCCTGGGGCCTGATGCCGGAATTCGTGATGGGCAAGTTCTCCACGATGGAGATCCGTGCCGATTTCGGCCCGGTCTACCTCATCAATTTCCTTGCTGTTGGTGTGGGTCTCACTTGGCTGGTGATCGCCGGTCCGAAGCATCACCGCCCGATCGTCCGCTCGATTGCGGAGGGCGTGATCTGGGTGCTCTCGCTGAAATTCCTGCAGCTGCTCGGCCGCCATTCGCTTCAGGTCTATGTCTGGCACGTGGCTATCGTCTATGGCGTCTATTATCTGGATGGCCGTACGGCCGAACTTTCGCAGGTCAGCAAGACGCTGATCGCCCTTACCGCAATAGGCTTGCTGGCTTTGCCGGCCCTGTGGAGGGAGCGCGACAAGTGGATTGGCAGCAGCGGCCAGAAGACGGCGGGCGCTTAACAACCGGTCACCACCTCACTCTGATTGCTTTACGGGGCGGTTTTCCGCCCCGTACTTGCGTGCGCGGCCATTCCTTTCTATATGCAGCCCTTAAATCCGCATGGTGGCGAGGCAGGACAGTCTTTTTCGACTAAGGCTTCCCGCAGCGGATGACCGACAGGCGGCGGGGCCTTTACCCCCGTTATGACTGACGATGGGAAAAAACGTGAATACGCTCGATTTTGACAAGAGGCCGGAAGACACCCGGATCGTTGTCGCCATGTCCGGTGGCGTCGATTCTTCGGTTGTGGCCGGTATCCTCAAGCGCGAGGGCTATGACGTCCTCGGCATAACTCTCCAGCTTTACGACCACGGTGCGGCTGTGCACCGCGCCGGCTCCTGCTGTGCGGGACAGGATATTGACGATGCGCGCAGGGTCTGCGAAACGCTCGGCATTCCCCACTATGTGCTGGATTATGAAGCGCGGTTCCGCGAAACCGTCATCAATCCCTTTGCCGAAGCCTATGCGATGGGTGAAACGCCGATCCCCTGCGTTGCCTGCAACCAGACGGTAAAATTCGCCGATCTGCTCGCCACTGCTCAGGAACTCGGCGCAGATGCGCTGGCGACCGGCCACTACATCCGCTCGCGTCCCAATCCCGTTGCCGGCCAACCGGGACACCGCGCGCTCTATCGCCCGATCGATAGTGATCGTGACCAGAGCTGGTTCCTGTTTGCAACGACGCAGGAGCAGATCGACTATCTGCGGTTTCCGCTCGGCGGTCTCTCCAAGGCCGAAACACGCGCGCTGGCGGAAGACATGGGTCTCGTCGTCGCCAAGAAGGCCGACAGTCAGGACATCTGTTTCGTACCTCAGGGCAAATATACCGATATCATCAACAAGCTGAAGCCAAATGCGGCGTTGGCGGGCGATATCGTCCATCTGGACGGGCGCGTACTCGGCCGCCATGACGGTATCGTGCATTATACCATCGGTCAGCGCCGGGGTATTGGTGTCGCGACTGGAGAGCCGCTGTACGTCGTGCATCTCGATGCGCGTGGCCGCAGGGTCATCGTTGGTCCGCGGGAGGCGCTGGAGACCCGCCGTGTCTATCTGCGAGACATGAACTGGCTTGGCGATGGCGCGCTTGCGGACGAGGCCGGGCAGGGCTTTGCCTGCTTCGCCAAGGTGCGCTCCACCCGCCCGCCAACCGAAGCGATGTTGCATGCCGATGAAAACGGCATCTACGTGGATTTGATGACCGGCGAGGCGGGTGTCGCTCCCGGTCAGGCCTGCGTGCTCTATTCTGCACCGGGCGCGGATGCCCGCGTTTACGGTGGTGGTTTCATCGAACGTTCGGAACGCTCGGTGGACGCCGAGGCTTCGCTGAAGGCGCTTTTGGAAAAGCCGGTTGCTGCCTGAAACAATTCGGTTTTCACCGCCGTGTGGAAAGCGAATTTTTTGCGCGTCATGCGCTTGACACTTTGGGGAGCGGCACCTTATAAGCCGCTCATCCTGATGGAGCGGACGGTCACATGGCTGTCACGTTTTCCCTGTGGCGGGGTAGCTCAGGTGGTTAGAGCAGCGGAATCATAATCCGCGTGTCGGGGGTTCAAGTCCCTCTCCCGCTACCATTCATCTTCAATGAGAAAAGCAAAGTTTGCGTCGTCTTCTGGACGTACGTTGAGAATTTGCGGCATTCCTCGCTGTACCCTGTAGCGCGGTTTCGGAATTTTGACACGAGAAATCGGAATTTCTGAAAATTCCAAACTAGCTTGTCAAAGCCGTAAAATGCGATTTCGGTCAACTCCCCCTTTACCCAACGGCGTCGCCCTAGATATGGTCCGGTCTGTGAAAACGGCTAGGGGTGTTTCATGCCAAGATGTAAGAGTTGCGGGACTGAGTATTGGATCAGCGGTACGCAGTTGTGCGGCGACTGCGAGTCTCGTGAGGCGTCGAAGCAGCTTCAAGTTTTGATGGACGAAATGATCCTCACAACTTCGATCGATGTACCCAATCGCGCAATCGAAAATGTTATCTCAATCGTCGCATCGGAAACAGCGATCGGCATGAGCGTGTTCAAAGACATCGCGAACAACTGGCGCGATTTCGTTGGCGGGAGATCGGAAACGTCTCAAAATGCTCTCAGGGAAACGCGGGAAGCCTGCATTGAGGGTCTGAAGAAAGAAGCGGCGAAGGTCGGCGCAGACGCTGTGATCGCTGTGGATTTCACTTACAATCAGCTGAATACCAGTGGCCCTGGCGGAATACTGTTTGTCGCCGCTACCGGCACAGCAGTAGCTTTAAAACCGACAATCTAGATTATTGCCGATCGGGCACGCCGATCAATCGCCAAACATGGGCTTTAGGTGGATCGCGTCACTCGGCTTGTAGGTCCATCGCCACTTATTGTTTAAAGCCCGCGCCAAGCGCGCCGAAATCTCGTTACGGGCTGGCTCGGCATAGAGGGTGAGCTTGTTGGCGTAGGTTTTTGCCAGATCATCCGGCACCGCCGTCAGCACTTCGGCAATGAAGCTTTCCACTTCGCATGTCTCGATCTTCCTGTCGCCCTCGTAGAAGGTGTAGGTGTGGCCTAGGTATCGAGCGACGACGACGGCGACTTCCCTTGTTGCGTGAGGCATGCGCCGCCGTTGCACACCGGTGCCACCAAAGCCGTTTCTAAAAGTCCTCGGCACGACCGCCAGAGCAACTGTGATAGCCTTCTCGATGTCGTTGTCCAAAGCGGGGTCCATCGGTCTCTCCTTAAAGTCTCAACGCGGTTTTGAGGCCGCGTTGAGGATGCTTCGAGGAGCCTTTAATGCCCGCTTAAATGGGCATTTTTGAGAGTGCGCCACGCATATGCCGCAGCCAGGCTGACCACTCCGTTACCGGCTGCATCGGATCGGTCCATCCGATCGGCCATCCCATGATCCAGTCCGAAAAGTTCGGGTTGAAGGTCAGGTCGCCGGGTGAGGATCGGTGCCCAGCGTTCAAACTCAGATGGAGCGGGCGGGAAAATGGGAATTTGAACGGCCGCGTCGGCGTCGCTCCGCATGCCTGCATCAGTAGCCATATCTGCGTCCAGAGCCGAGCAGCCTTCCCGATGCCGAACTGCGACCCGGCTGCTGCCGCATCGTCCCTCATCTTGAAGCAGTTGTTGACCAGTTCCATTTCGATCTTCGTGCAGTAGATCGATTTTGTCGGCGTGGGCCACAATGAAGAGCCGCCGACGCTGGTGGGATGCGCCAGTTTCTGCCGCGCTGAACAAGCCCGCTTTGACTGTAAAGCCCATTGCTCGAAGGTCCCCGAAAACCGTATCGGCTCCCAGGGACATATGGCCTTCGACGTTTTCGAAGAAGCACCATTCGGGATCGAGTTCCTCGGCGATCCTGCGGACGTGAGGCCAGAGGTGCCGGGGATCGTCTTCGCCCTTGCGCCGGCCGGAAAAGCTGAAGGGCTGGCAGGGATATCCGGCAGTGAGGATATGAACCTTTCTGCGCCAAGGCGCGCCGTCGAAGGTGGTAACGTCATCCCAGACAGGTGCTTTATCCAGGGTCTTGTCGTCCATCCTCGCCACGAGAGTGGCCGCAGGGAAGGCTTCCCGCTCGACGTAACAAACAGTTCTGTAGGAGGGTTCGGCAATATGGAGGCCGAGTTCAAGGCCGCCGACGCCAGCGCAGAGCGAGACGCCGCAGAGATCATTTCTGGAGGTATGTAGAGCCACACGAGTTCATCCTTGGTTGCCGCTCCTGGCGGTCGGTTAAGGGCTCTGTTGGCCTCAAATGATTGATGGTGCCGCAGCGGCGGCACTTGATTTCTATGTCGTTGGAAATGGCTCCCTGTCCAGCCCTAAAAAGAAGGGCTGAGCAGGTGCCACAACGAATGTTTTGCATATCAAAAAGCTCACGAGTCAGTCACAAGAAACCCGCCCTGCAGGGTACGGGTGCGACGGTTATCGTGTGTCGCTGTCGGACGGGTTTGGACGCCAATCTTTGCCCCGTCGCTTGGGGTGTTTCAGCACCCCGGCCACCCGGTCTTGTCCGGATGGATGTTCGCAAATCCTACGGCCTGACGAGACCGAGGCGAGGCACGAGGCCCTCAATGATTACGCACCGCTGAAGCCAGTTTACATCAGCTGTGGGAGCGGCAGCGCCACCGAAGGCCGGGGCAAACCTGTACGTGGAATTCGCGTCGTCGTTGACGGCGTCACAGGGTATGCCGCCATAGACGATCGGCATCCATCCGCCTGCGCCCGAGTTGGCTCCCCACATCAAGCCGCCGCCAGTGTACGTTCGCAGGCCATTGTTGGCGCGCGTGACGAAACTGGTCGTTGGGGTGCGCTGCAACGGATTGGCTTTGGCGAACATGATTGCCGTGACTGTCTTCCCGGCCATCGAAGCCCGCTCGGCCGCATCAAAGGAGTTGGACAGGCTGGAGAAGTGACCGTTTGCATCGGCCGGCTTTACCCTGGCGGAGTAGGCCGCTCCGGAACCGGGGAAGATGTTGGCGGGGTCCGTATCCTTCGTGACGGTGTTTCCTGCCACGTTCTGGAAGTTCACGGGAACCGTGCTCGGCCAGTTCGCGAGATCGCCGTTGACGAACAGGTTTGTGCCGATCGGCAGCTCCATCCAGCTGACCGTCGAGAACGCCGCTTTCCTTGCTTTCCTGAACGTATCCAGAAGCGCATCAGTGACCTTTTGCGCGCCGGCCGCATTGGCTTGCGTGTCCGAAGGGTGGACAACTGGTGTCCCCTCGCCGGTCCGATAAAGGTTCGCATCCTTGCCGGCGTCGATGAAAAGCTTGTGGCTATCGACAACCGTGAGGCTCGGGAAAACCGAGGCAACGCCGAGAATGGCGTTATAGACCTTGTCGTAACCCGTGGTGTCGCGCCACGGGTTCTGTGTGGTGATGACCTGCGGAACGCCTTGCCACTGCCAGCTTATCAGGCCGATGACCGACCAGAACAGCCCGCGTCCGATCGCCAGATCGTTGCCAGGCGTTTCAAACGTCGACATGTTATGGCCGTGATGGATGATCGCCACGTCCGGTTTCGGTATCGCATCGACTGCGGCTGGTTTGCGGGAAGCTTCGAACATGCATCCGGCAACCTGTCCCGGCAAAGAGGCAAGCCAGACATCAATGGTCTGCGATGTTCCGTTGCGAAGCGTCACCGGCGCGGCATATTCCTTCGGGCCGTTGGCGGACGCGCCGCCCCATTCAGCCCACCGGTGCATGATGACGGTGGCGTTATAGAGATCGCCCAAAGCCACCGCGAACTTGTAATAGGTGCCGAACTCCGAATGCGCGGTGCTGTCGCCGTCAATAAAGATGACGACGTGTTCACCAGCTTCAAGCTTGGTCTTCATATTTCCGAAAGCGTTGGCAACGGATTGCTCGCCTCTCAATGGCGAGGGCATCAAAGACACGTCGGCCGGCTGCGCCAAAGGGATGTTGAGGGAGCGAAACAGCCCGTTCATTCACCACTCCAGGCCTTGATGACCTTGGCGTCATTGTTGCCCGAAAGGGTGAGACGCACATTCGGGCATTTGGCAAACCGCCGCATCGGCGGGATGGTGCTGGCGCTGATACCGCCAAGCGACACCCAAGGTGCGGCATTATCCGCCTGCCCCTCGATGTTGACGACGGCCGAGGAGCCGGGCGGGATGTCGGCCTGGATGGAAAAATCACCGGCAGGGTTGAATACGCCGCCGATAGCGGTTGCGGTGTTGGCATTGAGACGTTCGGGCATCGGGTGTCCTTTGAAGTGTGGGTTACGCTGAAGGGGCGAGGATTTGCGCCGCTCGCTCTGCCCCGAAAAGCGTGGTGGCGATTTGCTCCAGCAGCGGCCACAGTTCATGGTCGCTTCGGAAGGAGCTGGCGCTTTCGAAGATTTTTCGGACGCGGAAGGGCTGCTGGTCCATGGCGGCGCCGACCTGATCTGCTTCGTCGTCCGTCATCCGGGACCAGAGGTCGACGTTAAAGACGATGGTGACAGGTTCCGGTAAGACGATAGGCGGCGCGGACGCTTCCAACTCCGCGATTTCTTCGGCGGTCAAATCTACTTCGACTATTTCGCCTGTTTCGGCATTCGCGACTAACCTTTTCACCCCTTCATCCCTTCAATGTAAAATCTGCCGTATTGAATTGTTGTTGCAGAAGTTAATGCCATGCGCAGAGCATTCATTGATATGGCTCTCTTATTTGCAGAACCAACCTCCCTTATGTATCTGCCGTTAGGTACTTGCCCGTATGTCTGGGCGTGAATTATCGCGTTTCTGTTGTTGTTGAATGAATGGACAAGAACCGTTGAAGAATTAGCCCAACCGGTAGCGCCGGAATGGTCACCAAATGACGGGGCAACCGAGGATATATTCTCGTCACCATTAACAATGTTGCCGCCTGATGCCGTTGAGTTTTGTACGAGCGTATAGGCAAACTCATCGTTGTCCATGTAGAAGCTTGAGCCATTGTCCGAAGAAAATCTTAGCCCACTTGATGTGTTGCCGTTAGCGATGAATGAGCACTGTATTCTTAGGGACCTGAATGCGCCAAGATTGTTGATATCGAGACCAGTCAATCCGTCGAGGACATAGTCCCCGATAAACACCCATCCGCCGAGGACCTGACGTGCTTGTGCGGGGGTCAATCTCTCGACCTCACCCACGCCGGCAGCGACCCTCCCGAGAAGGGCAGGCGAACCGATTGTCGCAGGCCCGAGGGTTTTTCCGTCTGTGGTGGTAAACTGGGCAAGTGCACCAGCCGATACAGCTGCGGCTGGCCCAACCACATCACCTGTGCCCGTGCCATCGACGCCGGCTCGTGCGAAAAGCTCCCAATCCGCATTTGCCGTTGTGGGAAGCACCGGGGGTGCAACGTTTGCATTGGCGCGCAGGGCGATCCACGCCGACTTATTGTTCTGGACAACGTCGTTTTTCGAGTAAGCCGCAGCTCCATTCCAGGCGCCACGCCACGTGATGCCGGTCGGACCGATATTCCCCTGATCACCCTTCTCGCCCGTGAGGAATGCCGGAGCCGACCAATCGCCAGCGGTCGCGGATTTCTTGAAGTAAAGCGCTGCTCGCTGATTTCCAGCGTTTGACACCAGCACAATGAACCCGGCCGCTTCACCGTCATAGGTTACGAGGTTAGCAGGGGTTTCAACGGTGGCATCCGCCTCGATGCCCTGGATGAGCGACGTGCGCGGAATGATCGTCGCCGTGCTCGGCCCTGTGAGAAGGATAAGATGATCCTGCTCGCCCTGGACGCCAGCGATGGCCGCGATGGTCGGATTGTTCAGCCGGCGCAGCAGCTCAGAGACAGCGGTGGCATTAGCAGATTGCTGCGAGGTGTAAGTGTTTTCCCGGACCAGGGCATATTTGTAGGTTCCGGACGCGCCCTGCCATTTGATCGCGGCTGTCATCTGCGTGTCGGTAATCGGATGCTCGGATGCGCCGGCGCTGTCGTCGGGCAATATGGGCAACGGATTGCCCTCGGCCTCAACGTGAACAGTGCCGCCGACAATGAGGGCGGTTTTCCATGCGGTGTCGATACCGTTGATGACGGGCGAACCGTTGACGAGGGCAATTGTGCCGCTGATGTAAAGTGCGGTCATGATCAGTCTTTCTTCGGGATGCCAAAGATGTAGTAGCGAATGCCGATCACCGGCGATGATGGATAGGTGTAGGAAACGGAGTAGCTGCCGCCGCCATTGTTGATGACGCGAGCGTAAGCGGCCGCTCCCGAGAAGGTCGTAAAGACCGCCGCGTTTGAGTTGATCGTCACATATGAACTGTCGCCCGAATCTCTCCACGAGAAACCAACCGTCGGGTGATTGACGCGATACTTGGCGGTGATCGGCGGGCGGATCATTTTTGAATATGAGTTGTCGCCGCCATTCTCTCCGCCATAGCCAGAATGCACCGTCATGTAGCGGACGATCGGATAGAAGTTCGTCGTGTCGATCGGGATAGCCGTGTTCTGTGCGCCGCCGCCAACACCAAAATACCCCTGGGCAAGTAGTGAGATCGCCGGCCAGCGGCTATCGACGATGATATCGGCAAAGGCGGGCGGATTGCCGGCACCTGGTCGCAGGAACTGGATAACGTCTTCGCCATTCTCCTCGAACATGCGGTAGACATCATTATCGCCAGCCGTTGGTGGCGTCTGGTCGAAAGCCACGACCATGAAGCGCGCCCGGCATCCGCCATTCGGATTGCTGAAGTAGAGGCGATTCCCGGCAATGCGCCAGTCCGCTCCGCTCTGTGCCTCGTGAGGATTGGCAGGATAGACGATGGTGCCGCCCGTATAGAAATTGACGATGCACATGGTGCCGTCAGGCACGGCCATGGGCAGCACATATTCCGATCCGCCCGGAGGCACGTAGACGTCATCGGCCGCGACGATCTTCGTTGGCCGATTGGTGCTGTCGAAGGCGAGTTGCGTTCCAAACGCGGTATCGACGTTGTAGCCGGGCTTTGCCACCCGCAGCCCTGAACTATCCAGATTGACCGCGAAGTGCTCCGGGTTTGGCGGCATGGGCTGGGCATCGACGATGCCCGCTTCGTCACCCGGCAGGTTCCAGACCACAAGTTCGTTGGTCAGGTAATTGTAGTTCCCCGAGTTGACAGGTCCGAACATATTGGACAGCTGAAGAATGTCGCCGAAGGTACGGTAATTGGTATCCACCAGAGTGCGGTTGTTCAGTTTCCACCCGAAGTCGGACTGGTCGTTGAGCGGCATCACGGTCGCGATGCGCTCGCCTCGGCTCTCGTATCCATAGGTGCTGAGGATCGAGCGCGCGTTGACGTAATAATTGTCAGTGATGCGGCGAACGAGGACATCAAACAGCGGCAGTGTGTAGTTCAGACCGGGAAAATATGCCGCCCGATAAAACACCCGGTTCTGTGCAACGTCACTCGGATAACGCCAGCTGCGCAGAGAGAAGTTATCGACGCCGGCGCCGGGTGGATAATTGTATTCGCCGTCCCGGAACGGCTGGGTGTCGCGACCGGCAATCTTCGCCTGGACAGCGAATTTCGAATTGTAGAGGAACGCGCCCAGCGTATTGTCATGGGTCATGCCGGGGTCATAAGCGCCCTTGGTAATCTTGACGCTGCCGACGCCCTCATAATCCAATCCGATGTGAAGCTGAATCATGCTGATCGAATCCTCATTCGTCCGTTGTTGAGGTCGAGCATCATCTTGCCGTTATAGCCTTCCATGTAGGCGGCGCGCACCGTTCCGATGTTGGCAACGGCGAGCTTCGCGCCATTTTGGTCGAAGGTGAATACGCCCTGACCGCCCGAGCCGTCCGGGGCGACAATTATAAAGCGGTCCGAATAATGGATTTCCTGCGCCTTAAGGACGCCGCCCTGATTGATGATTTCGAGGATGAATGCTCCCAGGGCAGTCTGGTCTCCTTTTTGGGCGCGGACCCCGAATTCGACGTTTGCCAGAGTGTCTCCCACGGTGTTGGCCTTCATCGAAAGGTAGCCTTCCGCCAACACATTCCCCATCTCGGCGCGGACAGCCGAAAGACGGCGAGCCATTGCACCTTCAGCCGTTACGCGGGTTTCGCTCTCATCTATGACGCTTGCGATTGCGCCGCCGAGTTCCGATCGGATCACGTCACGGTCGAGTTGGTTGATGACATCGCTTGAAACGACAGACAGGGAGAGGCTTTCCACCATACCCGCGAGCTGGTCCATCTGGTGCTGCAGTTCCATCATGCGGTTTTTGACATCGTCGCGGACCTGGCCGAGACCAACCGTCACATCGGAACCGTCAATGTTCGGCGTGCGGACCGGAAGCCAGCCGCCCCAATCGGTCGGGCGGTTCGATGTCGGAACGAACTTGCCGCGCGCCTGGTAGTCGGCATTCCCCGCAAGCACGGCATTCAAAATCCACGCATAGGGCGGTTCGTACATCACGGTAGCATCGCCGCTATCGAACACGAGTTCATCAGTCGCAGTCAGCTTCACCTGGACGCGCACATAGCTGACATCGTCCTGACCGGGTGCGCAGCGCACTTCAATAGTCGGATAGCGCGGATTGCCTTCAGCATCGGGAAGCGTGGCCGGAAACACCTGCCAGCCGTACATCGGCTGCGGCGGTACGGGAACGGGACCAATCCAGCCAATGACGGGCGGAACGATGATTGACGGCGGATCATAGTCGGACGGATCGATTTCCTTGATGATGACGCGCTGAAGGCGGCCGGGCATCGGGATCGCCCGATCAACCAGAAACTTCTTGTTCGAATAGCCGTTTCCGTCGCTCGACCAGGCAACCGGGTCGTTGGGCTCAAGTGCTGCCGCGTTGGGCGGCAGGGTAAACTCGTGGGTGCGCCAGCGCTGTTCGTCCAGAATCATCGTCGAGGTGAGCGACTGCACCTGAGCGGACGACGACACGGCATCGAAACGAACAGAGACGGCCAGGCGCTCGCCACCGTCGCGGGCAAGCAGCTCGGGCGAGGACTGTTCCGGAGCGTCCTTGTCGGCCCAGCGCTGCGCCGGTTCCGGATAAACGCCGGTGATGGTGTTGTGCGTAGCGGCGATCGTCGGGAAAGGCTCATAGTCCTGGTCGGACGTGACGACGATTTCCCGATCGGTAAAGCTGTAGACGGCGGCGCCAGGCGCACCGATCAGCATCTTGATCCGGCCGCCCACTTCCGCAAGTCTTCCGCTACAGCCAAGGCGCAAATCCTCGATCACATCGAGGCCGTCTCGATCGACCGACACTTCCAGACCGCCCCGGAACTGGCGACGGCCGCCGCCCATGTCGCGGTCGGCTTCATTAAGCGCCGCGATCCACGAGGAGACCGGGAAACGGTAGGTGGAAAAGTTGCGGCCGCCATGAACCCACCGGCCATTGTAATAGATGCCGCGTGCGATGTTGTAGATCATTAGCGGCAGGTTATCGCTCGGCTCCCATGTCGAGGGATCGTGCCAGCGATGCGAGCCATTGCCGCCGACGCTGCTGTCCTTGCGGATGTCATAGAGGCGCATCGGCCGTGGCTGATAAAGACCCTGCGGAAAGCCGTTGCGGAACAGCTCCTCGTGGCGGCGGGCGGTGACAATGACGATCTGGCAACCCCGGCCGATCATCGTGTCCTTGTAAGGCCGCTCGGCTCTGCCGCCGAAGCGGGACAGCAAAAAGCTGTCGGCCGTGGTCTGCGAGCCGTCAAGATACTTGAACCAGAGATAGTCTACGCCGTTTCGGCGATACTGCGCGACGGGATAGCCCCGCCCGTCCGGATGCGGTTCGTTCCAGAGGATCGTGCCGGCCGTGTCGCCGAACCAGACAGCGTCCACGCCCTGCGGCCCGGCATAGGAGGGGAGGCAGGAAATCTCGATGACTTCTGTCGCATAAGCGTTCGGGGTGTTCTCTTCCTCGCCCCAGCTCCCGAAATAGGCGCGGCGGCCGGCCGTTGCCCTGGTGCCGATCAGATAGGAGCGCGGAACGCTTTCGCCCATCTGGATCGACAGCTTGACGCCACCGGTACTCTGCTGGTTCTTGCGGGCCTCACGCCGCGCCTTCGCCTGCTGGTAAAGTGACAGGCCGACATTGATGGCAAGGCCGATTGCGAGCTTGACGAAGGTGCCGGCAGACAGGATCGATCCGGCAATACCGGCGATCAGACCTCCGACCGGCGCGGCCTTAACGGCCGTCGCGGCAAACAGCAGAAATGCGAGTGTCCATAAAAGGCGCTTCAAAGCCATTCTAACCTACCTTGAAGCACATGGCGGCTTTGAGCAGATCGACCGTGCCGATGCCTGTTTCACCGAGAACAAAGATGCGCTCGCCATTGACGACGCCAAGCGCATGACCGATCGGCCCGCCGACTTCGATTGCGGCGATATCGCCCACACGGGCTTCGCTCGGATGGATGACCGGCAGCATCGAGCCGACCAGTTCGCCCAGCGTCTCGAAACCGAGTTCACGGATCAGTCGGGCAGCGCTGGCAGCGTCGTGATAACGGCCAACGACGAAGCCGGCCACGTCAATGCCGGTCTGTGCCTTGACGAGGCGGCCGGCAAGGCCGGGGCCGCAATCGTGATCGTACCAGGCAAAGGGCTTGGCCTTGATATCATCGATCGCGGTTTCGAATTGCCGTCTCCAGTCGGCCAAGCGGGTGAGCGCGATCATTTCGCCCCCCACGGAACTTCCCAGCTGTCGATCTGGCCGGCATAGAGGAAGAATTCGTCATTATCGCGCAGGCGCTGCGCCTCATAGGAAGACTTTTCCGGATTGGTGCGTCCGAGCATGCGCATGACTTCCGAAACGATCTTCAGCGTGGCTTTTCCCTGTCCGCCAACACGCGGAGTCTTGCCGGGGGCGCCGTCGACGATGCCGATAAAAACCGGTTCTTCAGGCGCTGCCGGCATGCCGGTGTCCGGACGCAAGGTGATGTCGTGGATCTCGACGTAAGCGCGGTGCACGTCATATTCGCGGGTGACCTTGCGGGCGATATCGGCGATCTTCGACAGATCGATCGCCACGGTCTGGATTGTAAAGTCCGAAACACGCGGGATATCTCCGATCGAAAGCAGGTTGCCGCCGCCGTAATAGGGCCGCGTCACCGTTGTGCCGTTCTCGCCCTCGATGACGGTCAGGCCGAGATCCTCGTCACCGCCCCAGACGCCGAGACCTTCTTTCAAGCCGGTCTGCCGGTTCTTGGCGACGATCCAGACGGCCTTTCTGTCGATCAGGCTGTCGTCCTTCACATTGTTGAGGATCTCGGTGATTTCGAATGGTTGGTTTCTCACGTCAGCTCCTCTTCTTCTGGAGTGCGGTAAAGGCCGCGCCCTCTGTCACCGATCGGCGTGCAGTTCCGGGCTTGTGGGTGGTAGGCTGGATGATCATGGCGCAGGCCGGGCGGGCGAGCGTGACGGGCGCGCCAATGACGAGCGACAAGGGCAGGCGCGGGTACACGCGGATGTCGGCAATACCGCCCGCCGTGCCGATCACGTCCTGGGATACCTCGACAAAGGCGTATCGGGGCGCTTCCTGCGTACCGTAGACGATCTGCACTTTATCGCCTTCGGTCAGAACGTAGTTCGCCGGCAGGCCGGAGACCTGGGCGAGATAACGGTTGCCGGTCGCGCGGATGGTGACGTTGGCGCCGGCGACGATCATGCCTTTCGGATCGGCGGCCGGGAACGGTGACAACGGGTCGACGAGCAGGAAAGACTGTTTTGCGCCTTCCAACGCCCGGATGCGGGCAGCTATTCTCTTCAGCTCCGCATGCAGGCCACGGCCGAGCGTTACGGTCGCCCGCCAGAACGGGTCCGCCAGTTCGGCCTGCCAGAGATCGCCGTTACCGTCACCAGACAGTTCGTCGTTGCGCTGGATGTCCCATTCGACGGTTTCGATCGGCAGGATGTCGTTGATACGGGCAAGGGAAAGCGGGGCGACCATCAGCGCAACCTCGGATCGCTGTCGATCTGCGCCATGCGGTTCGGCAGATTGCTGTCATAGGTTTCGACAATGCTTAGCGCGATTTCAGGCGCGTCCTCGGCAACGACCTTCTTGACGATTGGGATGATGTTTCCGCTTTCGTCGACCGACAGGCCGAGCTTGATGGCAAGCTCGATGCGCTGCGCGCCGGCGCCGGCGCTGATGTTGCCAGCCTGCTTTTGCGACATCAGCGGCGAGACATCGGCCGAAACACCGAGACGGCCGGAAGCGTCACGGGTCAGCGGCATGATAGCCTCGGGACCGGCTTCGCCCATCAGGCCGGTGCCTTTGGCGAAAGCGAACATGGTCGGTCTGTTCACGACCTGGTTGGAAAAGCCATTGATGCCGTCAAGGAAGGTGCCGCCCTTGGCGTAGAGACCGCCCGGAGCGGACGGGAAAGCACCCTTGCCACCGCCGAACAGACTGCCGAGACCGCCAAGCAAGCCGCTGAAAAGACCGCCGCCTGAACCGCTCGATGCGCTGGACACGCTAAACATGCTGTTCAGAACATCGTTCATCAACGTATCGGCAATGCGCTGAAGCGCTTTCACACCGGCGTTGCCGAAAGCATCCCAGACGCTTTCGCCCTGGCGCAATCCGTCAAAGAAGGTCGATGTGAAATCGCCGGCCAGATCGCGGGCATATTGAAGCTGAAGGTTTGTCCGGAGGAGACCAGCCTCATAGCTGTTGAAATCGACCGGCAGGCCGGATGACCGAAGCCCACCGGCAATCTGCTGGTCAATCGCGGAGCGGCCGAGCTGCTCGCGCTCAAACAGCAAGTCGGCCTTCAGCTTGGCAGAAGCCGCCGCCTCGGCATATTTCTTGAAGGCTTCAACGCGGCTGTTGATCGCCTCGACCTGCGAGGCGGAAAGCGAGCGGCCCTTCTCCTCGGACTGCTGAAGCAGATCGAGCTTGAAGCGCAAAGCGTCGGATGCAACGCCGGTCTGTCCCGCAAGTTCAGCCTCCAGCTTCATCTGGGCAACGCGGTCATCGGCCGTCTTGATCAGATCGCGATAAGCGTTGGCGGTCGAGCTGGCGGCTCGCTCGGCTGCGCGATCACGGTCGCCAATAGTGATTGGTTTGGAGCCCGGCAGGGGGACATTCGTGCGGTTGCCGTCGGAATTGATTACGGTAGGATTCTGGTTGTCGATCCTCCGAAGCGCGTCCTGGTAGACGCCGTATGCGTCATCACGTTGTTCACGGTTCCTCGCATTGGAAAGAGCTGTTTGATACAGCCGCTGAGCGTTTTCTGCTTGGGTCATCGCTGGAATTGCGATGCCAGCGAGTTCGCGAAGTGCCTTATTCAACTCTTGGACGGCGGAAACTTGATTTTGTGCCTTACCACCAATTAGGCCAATTTGGTCGACCATTCCGGGAATGGCACGGGCGGTCTCGACAACGCCTTCATCCTTGAAGTCGCGCATTTCCTTTGCAAGCTTGCGTAGACCTTCAGGCACGTCATTATTTGCTGCTATGCGTGCCATCGCATCGCGAAAGCGCAAGATATCAGGTTCACCGCTGCGGATAGAGTCGCGCAACTCGATAAATGCTTGACGCCACTGTTTTACGACATTCGTGTCGGTGTCCTTCACATACGGCGCGATCATAGGTGAGTAGGAGCTGCGAGCGGTGGCCGCTTCCGCTATCAAGTCGCGGGCGTCCCGCAGGCGGTCGCGGATGTCAACGAGGGTGCCGGTGGAACCCTCGTTGACATATTCGCGAAGCCCCGAAGCAGCCTCGCCATAGCGCTCCTTCAAAGTCTTGATCGTTTCGGCGTGCCCCTTCAGAACTTCGTCTGTCGATTTGGCTCCCTCTTTCGCGGACGTGAAATACTGGATTGCAGCAGCACCGGCCGCAATGACGCCGATCGTCACGAGCGAGACGGGTGACACGACTGACATAAAAGCAGCAGCTAAACCTCGGATCGGGTTCTGCATGCCGCCGATAATTGCGGAAAGCTGAGTGCCTTGCTGGAGAGCAATCTGTAATGGTGACATGCCCATTGCGGTGGTGACACCGATATCCTGCAATTGCGCAGCGATGTTGGCGGTCTCGAATCCCCTAACGCCCTTGTTTGCGTTGGCTGCGACGGGTGTGTCCGCGATCGCCTTGTTGCGGCCCTTGATCGCGTCGATGCTGGCAAGCGTCGATCGACGACTACGATCAATCGCCGCTGTCATCTCATCGGCGGAGAGTGCGCCGGCAGCATGAGCGCTCCGGATTTCCAACTGCGCCTGTTTGTACTGCATGATGACCGCATAGAGCGGATTATATTTAGCGCGCAGGCGGTCCAGTTCAGCGCCGGTACCGCTTCCACCCAGAGGCGTCCGGAGACCTTCGCCCGCCGCACGGTTCAGTTTTTCCAGCTGCTCGGCAGCCTGATCCGCTGCCGTGCCGATCAAGGTAACAGCCTTGGCACCTTCAGCTGCACCCTGTTGCGCCTTGCTCGGGTCGATATCGATACGGGCGGAAATTCTCAATGGGTCAGCCATCAGCCATCCACCTCATTGAGAACGCGCATCGCTACACCTTCCATGTAACGGAGATCGGCGAAAACATGCGCCGGCGCGGCGATGTCATCGAGGACGAGACGGCAGGCAGGATAATCGAGGCCAAGCCAGATCACTCCGGACATGCCAATAGCCATGCGCCACTGCGTTTCGCAGGCGCGGAAGGCGATGTAGCTATCCCAGGCGGTGGGCATGATCTGGATATCTTCCTCAACATCAGGTGCGGCGGTGAAACGAACGCCCATCTTTTCGAACTGCTTGCGGGCGTCGTCATCGATGGCGACGGGTTTGCTTCTGTCGGCACGGCCGAGGCGGGCATGCGCCCAGGCCGTAGCGACTAATTCGAGTTTCCCAGGCGGGCCTTATCTTCGGAGATGGATTCCCGGTAGGCGCGGATAAGTGCGTTTTTCACGCGGGTGTGGGCGCAGACGATTTCGACCGTTTCCGGATTGAAGGGAATGGCGTTGTTATAGTCGTCAAAGACACCATCCCAGCCACGCAAAACGTCGGTCAGCGATTCGAAGTCGTGCTTCTCAATGCGCTTGTTAATGTCGCGCAGTTCCTGGCCTTCGGTCTCGGGCTTCACCTGTTCAAAAAGGGCGAGGCGTTCAGCGTCGCGGGCTTTGGCGCGGTCAGGTGCGATTATTGCAAAATGCGCAGTAAACTCCTGCTCGATCAGTTTTCCGGGGGTGTGCGGGTCTGGCTCGATCACTTTGACCGGCCACCTGAAAGTGAGTTCCTGAGAGAGTTTGAAGGCCATTTGAGTTCCCTTAAGCGCGCCTCAAAGGCGCAATGTCAGTCCCGGATGATGATGCCGCCCTCGGCCGGATAGCTCCGGATTTTCGGGCGGGCCTCGTAATCGTGTTTGTTTGAGCCGCAATATGCGCACCGCAGATGAAGCCGCGTTGCGCTGCCGTTCCATGTTTTCGGGCACGCTTCGAAGGTGTGGAGCTGGGAGCCGCAATAGGTGCAATAAATGCGCATCGGCTCCGGCCCTCACTGGAAGGTGAGCAGGATCTCGTCATTGCCTGCCGAGGTGGGCGTAAACATCAGCGGCAACGTGTTGTTCATGATGCGCTGCGTTTCGCCGTAGGTGGGGCGGCCGATCTGGACGGCAGGCGCATCGAACTTGACGATGTTACCTGCGACCGTGCCCTGCTGCGCAGAGAGGACGCCCTTGGTGTGGGCACGGGCGATCTGGAACCAGTTCTTGTCGGCAAGGTGCGTGGCTTCCATGATGGCGCTACCCGTCATCTGGCGGTCGGTCTGCTCGATCGATTCAGAGTTGATGAGCATGCGCGGCTCGATCTGGTTTGCCAGATCGAAGGTAATGCCCTCACATGCGGCGGCGTAACCGAACAGGGAGAAAGCTGTATTCGCCTTGTTGACGGGAAGTGGCGCGATGAATTTGGTGACATCGACGGCAGGCAACGCGGTGTCAGCAATCGTCCCGATCAAACCGGTCATGGTGAAGACAAAACGCGGAATCTGGCGCGGTGTCAGTCCGAACGTCATGGTGCCACGCGTGCCGACCAGAACGTGATTGACGCCGTCGATGTTGAAATAATGCGTGGTGCTCTCGAACAGCTTCGAGACCGGTTTGTATTCGACTTTCTGACCGGCCGTCACGATTTCCTGCCAACCGCAGGAGCGCAACGCCGGGCCGAACGCCGGGGCTGTGCCTGCGACACCGGAACCGGCAATCTCGATCTCGTAAGAAAGACGGGCATAGTTGCCATCGAGAATGATGCCCTGATGGCCCATGTAAGGCAGGACCAGGTCACGGCTCAAATCTTCGCCGAGCAGCGGCTCAAGGCTCACATTCGTGCCAAGCATCGCGTTGGCGAGGCCGGTCGGTACAGCGTCCACGCCATAGGTTGCCTCGGGTTTCACCAGGAGCGATCGATTTCGCCAGTAACGCTTAGCCATTGTTGTTTCCCTTCGGTTTCCGGCCGGTACCGGTGACGTTCGTGCGGACCTCTTCAGCGGTAGCTTCGCTTAAGCCGGCTTCGGTCTGTTTCTGTTCGGTACGGCTCACCAAAGTCAGGGAGCCGTCCTCATTGCGGATGTATGAGCCACCCTGGCCGTCCATTATTGTGCCTCCTGGTAGTAGGCGCTGGTGAACACGTCCTCGAACCAGACGACACCGTTCAGCGCCTGTTGAATTTCGCCCTCGACATGTTCAAGCGGATCGGATGCGCCTGCCGGCAGGAAACCGAGCAGCTGACCACGCACAAAGGCCTTTAGCGCCTCGATGTCGCCTCGCGCCGCGCCGTTGTCGCCTCGCGACAAGTTCTCGGTGACAATCACGACCGCGACATCGAAGGCCGTGCGCTGGCGAACAATGTTGACGTGCTGATTTGGCGCGGACTTTTCGTGCGAGACGTAGACATAGACGGCAGGAAGATTGTTCGGCCGATCCTTCACGTCCGCGAGTTCGGCCGCATCGCCGCCGATCGCGAAGGGCGTGTCGTCTTCCAGGAGACGGGCGAGAATTGAATCGATCATCGTGCTTGACCTTCCAGAAAATCCTGACCGATCTCGACAAGCCGTGTGCGATCCTCGGCAGAAAAACCAAGGTACGGGCGTGCCGGAACGGCGATGGTGTGTTCGCCGATCGTGATTTTCTTCTCGACCGAGCCCTTCTTCCCGCGTGTCACGAACCGCGACTTGCCGCGTATTTTCGCCAGCGATGCCCGTTGGCTACGGGCGTACATCTGGATTTGCCCGCCTTCCTGGTGGACACGGGCATAAACAAGGTTCGAACCGACAGAAGCGGACCGATCATCGGAGTGCCCGACGACACTGCGATAAAGCGCGGTAGTCACCCGCAGGATGTTGTTTGCGCCGCGCTGCCGGCCGCGTATTTTCTTCAACTGCGTGCGACGGGCGAGCGCCTGCCACTTCTGCCCGTCTGGACCCGTCTCCAGTTCAAACCGGCGTTGTGTCGAAAAGACCAGGTACGCGGCAAAGGCCGATGTCAGTTCGCCGGGATGCGCGACAGCAAGGCCGATCCGCGAGAGAACCGGCGTCAGTTCGTCATCGAGATAGATGGCCGAGCCCGTCATCAGAAATCCTTCAGGCTGTCACGGGTGAAGACACGACCAGGCGCAGACGCCCGAACCGAGCCGCCACCAGCAGGCGCCGGCGTTTCTCCACCGTCCGTCAGTTCGACCAGGCCGCGAGACACATCACGCAGGAAACCGATCGCCTCGTTAAAGGCGCGGGTGACCGGGCTATCCTTTTCCGCCGCCTTGCCGTGAAGATAATAGCGGGCGATATCGGCCGCGTTCTTCGTAAGCACCGGAGGAACGACGCTCAAAGGCAGTTTGAGGACCTTTTTCAGGTAGCCATCGATCAGGGCGGAGGCGTCGGAAATGGCGCGCTCGACGACAACAGGATTGATCGTCGAAACCGGCTTGTTGACGCGGTCCGTCAGTTCGATCAGTTCTTTCTCGCCGAAACGGTCGATCAGGTCCTGTTGCGTGACGTAGGTCATTAAACGACCTCAACCGTCAGGAGTGGCTCCGAAAGCATGGCTTCCACCTGTTCTGGCGAAAGTGAGAGAAGCGGGTGAGATTGGGCGGCCTTGGTGTGGGAGATGCCGCCGCGTCTGAAACCATCGCGGGCGCTCACAATTGTCAGTGTGGGCTGCGAGTTGGAAAGGGTGAACGGCTTCACCATGCTGTACGTTAAAGGAAACCGCTCCTGAAACACGTCTTCGCTGTGAAGCCATGATTTCGGGACATTGAGTTCAGCCGCGATCTCGTCGAGTTCGGCATCAGCGAAGGCTTCCATAAGTGTTGCGCCAGTCTTCAGGAGACTGTCACCGTTGACGGCGACCATGCTTCCAGGTTCCAAACCGGGAGGTGCCAGAGCAAGGCGCTGTTTTTCAGCGAGATCACGAAACGCATCCACGGGTGTTGTTGAGCCAATGTAGAACTCCGACACCAGACCTTCATGAACAAGTTCATGCAGGGTTTCGCGAAACTGCCTTCCAAGGTTGGACAGGTGCAGCAGTTGCTCAACGGTTGCCGCTCCCGAAGCAACTAGAAGGCTATTGACCGCACCTGCCATTGTGTCTTCGAGGTGCTCGGAACCGGCATTCGCGCCGGCTCCGTCCGCAACGCCCTGGGAGGGTTCGGTGGAAAGGTCGACCGATGCGGTGGCCGCATCCGCATCGGTCTTGGCGTGCCCTTCGCCGGGGAGGTCCTGGTCAGCAGCAGAACCATCGGCGTCGGTCGGGCCGGTATTGTTCCCGTCAGGTGCTCTCAAACCTGACGGGTCAGATGCAACCGATGTGGTAACGGCTGCATCATCCTGCGTGCCATCCGTCTTGACGGTCTCAAGATCGACAGCGGGCGCGGTGGAACGGGATTTCTTCGGAGATGTCGTAGGCTTCGACATAAGAGCTATCCTTTCGAGGGCTTTGCGAAAGCGGCTGGTGAGCGGTTTTCAAAAAGCCCTCCCGACTGAACGGGAGGGAGTTGGGCGGCCAAGGCAGATCAGGCCAGCCAGGGAACAACCATGACTTCGGCAGTATTCGCCCACGGGTTCGATTCACCGCCGTTGACGAGGATGCTCTGGACGATGCGCTTGGCAGCACCTTCGAGGCTGGGCGGCACGACCAGGAGAGACGGCATGATGCCGAGCGGGCGACCAAAATCACCCTTCATGCCAGTCAGCGCTGCACGGGCAGCTTCGTAATGGGCGACATCGAGCGTCTGCTTGGAGCCCCAGGCCTGTTGCCAGAAACCGAAACCGACTTCGCATCGGCCATCCACGCCGTAGATGTATTCCTTGCGGAAGAAGACATTATCGTCGTCTTCCTTGTCCTTGCGGACGAGGTTCGTGAACGGTTTACGGTTCTGGTAGATCAGCGGCTTCAGCGGACGGGAAACATCAAGCAGGAACCACGGTGTGCCGTTTCCGCCGTCAGTGTTGGCCACATTGATGAGCTTGCCGTTTTCGTCGAGCACGGGATGATCGGTATCGAAGAAATACTGGCCATCGTAGCAAAGCGACGTGAATGCTACTTTCAGCAAGGCGAAGACGAGTTCGTCGGGGAAGGTTGAGGCCGAATTGCCCAGCTCCTGGAAGAGCGGGCCATAAATACCAAGATTGTCGTCCTCGAAGTCGGTACGATCGACACCGATGGTGTTCTCGAACGAACGGTTCTTCAGCGTGTAACCGCTTTTCGTCATCGCATTGATGACGCGATCGCCAATCCATTCACGGAAGCGCGGAGCCTTGCCCAGCCAGCCATATTCATTCGACGCGGTGGTCGAGTTCACGATCGTGGCAACGCGCTGGTAGAGCGACGTTGCGGACCCCAGGCCCTGCTGGAATGAGGCATTGAAGCCAATACCAGCAGAGCGAAGAACAGCACTATTGAGTTCCATTGACTTGCCTTTTTCAGGTGTGAGTGATCCAGACACCCTGGTCATCGACATCGGCGATCCTGCCGACGATCGAGCGGGTGCCGCCGCCGTTGGTTTTCGCGACGGTCTGGTCATCGACGCCGTAGGCATCGCTGCCGATATCGGCGCGGGTGATGAGGTCTGCTGCGGCCGAATTGTCCCAGCGATACGTGCCGAGTTCCTGTTCGGCGAGCACAGCGCCGTTGCCGCCGCTCGTGTTATCGACGAACTTTGCGTTTCGGGCGGCGGCCTTCAGGGTCGCGGCGGCTGTGACCGGCACGAGAAAGCCGGTCGCGCTGATCGCGACCATGGCGCCGGCATAAAGCTTGACGCCGGCGGCGACCGGGACGTGGCGCGTGGTGCGTTCACGGCGCGGGGTGTTGCGGTCTGCGGAAAGGGCGGTCAACGGCTTGCCTCCATCGCTTCCCTGGACTTCACCATGTCCTCGGGCTTCAGGTTGAGTTGCCGCATGATCGCGACATCCGCATCATCGAGCGTGGCAGTGGCGCCGGTTTTCGGGGCGGTGACCTGGGCGCGCTGCGCCGCGGTGAGCACCGGGGCCTTGCCCACGAACTCCTCGAACTTCTTCGGATCGGCCTTGTGCATCGAAACCGCCCAATCCTTCAGCGCCGGCGCAAGCTTTCCATCGCGGATCGCGTCGCCGACTGCGGCCTCTGCATCCTTGTTGGCGTCCTTGTCCTTCAGCGCCTTCAGATCGACCTGCATGGCGGTGACCTGCTCGATCGGAACGAACTTCGTCGGATCGGGCGTGGTGGCGGTATGGGCCGAGGACAGAACGGTGACGATCTCGTCAACGCTGGCGTCCTCTTTCTTGCCAGCAGCAAGCGCGATCTTCTTGCGATCGGCGAAGGCGGACTGGACGGCCGTGGCGATCGCCTCGGACTTGGCGTCCTTTGTGAGACCGGCAGCAACGGCAATTGCCGTCGAGCTGGTCAGCAGCGAATTGATGGCGACAAGCACATCGTCTTCGCTGCCGCCCTCGGCAAGACCGAGAGCAGCGAGCAAACGTTTCATGGAAACCTCTGTGGTTTGGGCTGCGGAAAAAATGGAGTGTGCCGAGATCTCGAACAGGTCGAGATTGGGGACATTGGTCAGCGCCACGGTCTGGAGGGCGAGAACCTCGCCTGCCTTCGTGTGAAAATAGACCGGGGAAATGTAGCGGTACTCTTTCGCCTTGATGGCGTTGGCGGCGGTGGCCGTCCATTCGACGCGGCCATAAAGTCCGTCCGGACGCGCCTCGACTTCCTTGACCCAGCCGGCCGCAGGAGCGGGCTTGCCATTCTCCTGGCTATTACGGCTCTGATGTTCGTAGTCGACAAGAATGTCCGTCGAACCGGCATAGCGCCGGGTCGTGTCGGCGATGCGCTGAAGGGATACGAGATCACCGGCATGATACGGGCCGCGACCATCGCGACCGGAAAATGTGCCGGCCGGAATGAGCTTCAGCCAGACATCGTCCGTGGCAGTTGCCACCAGCTCGGCGGAATGCGCCGTCAGGAACGAAGAAGAAAGAAGGGTTGCGAGAGCGTTTTTCATGCTCCCATCTAAGGGAGCGGGGTAATCCCGGTCAGGAGCGTAAAGTTACCATCCCAGCGGCAAGTCTTGGTGTCATATGGATAACGCGACAGATTGAACCGGGCAAGGGAAGCAGGCGCCAAAGTTGAGGCCGATTAAAAGCCCGTAGAAGCGTTTTTGCCGTCCGGATGATGGATGGCGCGGTTCATGCTCGTCAAACGCTCCCTGCGGGCTTTTGTTGCAATCGGAGCTACGGCGGAGTTTGAGGCGAGCCCAACCCGTTTGCTATCTTTTGCGCCAGCAGTTGCGCAACCCTCGCTTCGTATCCGGCCTTGCCCGGATTATACGCCCAGCCCGGATCGATGCCATCGGGAACGCGGGTCACTTCACCGGTGCGTTTGTTGACGAAATTGCGCCATGTGTTTTCCGGTGGCTCGAAGATCAGCTTCTCGCCCTGGGCAATCAACCGGTCGATGTCGCGCTGCGAGAGGCTCTGCAGGGTGCAACGGCAACCCCAGCCGCACGGCGGGGCCCACTCGTTCCAGTAGGGATGATCGATCGGCAGAACAAGATTGTGCCGGCGCTCATGTTCTGGACGAACGTGCTCGTCGCGCATGGTGACGTAGCGCAGATACGGTCGGGTGCGGCGGTTCTGCTCGAAGCTCGTCCAGTGTCCAGCCGCGTAGGACACGCGCATGTTGGTATCGAAGATGGTTCTAAGCCGACGCGTGCTGCCGAGCTGCGCCGGCACAGTTTCCCCCGTCACGGGATCCGCGACGAATTTCTTGCCCCACCAGCCCTTCGCTTCGAGGATCGGGCGCAACTGGCGGGATGCCTGCTCGATGGTCTGACCTTCATTCAAGAGGCGCTCAATGGTCGCCAGAATGTCATTCAGGATATCGAAACCGGCAGACTTGGCGACGGTGAAGCTGGTGGCATGTTCGGCTTGCCACATATCGAGATAGGAAAACGTCTCGACTGGCGAGCCAGTTCGGGCGGCAAAGGCGGCGATGGCATCGCGGGGCGGCAGGGGCTGAAGGATTGCTGCCACGCGTCAGGCCTCGTCAGAGAGGGTTTCGTTGCCAAGCCCCGCCAGGCGAGCGGAGAATGCAGCACGGGCGAGTATTTCCGTCAGGGCGTTCACGTCCATCGACACGAGACGCTCCTGAAGAATGGCGCGGATTTCGTCCAGGGATTTCGCTTTGGCGATCTGTGCCTCAAGCCCCTCGACGACAGGAGCCACCATAGGCTCCCAGCCATCGTCCGACAGAATCTGCACGATGCTGGTGTCGATCGCATCGCCCGCCGCCATGTCTGCCACACGGTGCATGGAAATCTGCGGTTTCGGTGACGGCAGTTTCTCGGGCTTTGTCGGTGGGTCGGTTTCTTCAGCGTTCGCACGATTGGCGGGGCGCAGCAGCTCCTCGTCCTTGTCCGGGTCTTCGATACCGAGCTTGTCACGAACCTTCGCCATGCCAACCTTGCCGCCCAGGTTCACGAACGCGGTGACGTTCTTCATGTATTTTTCGAGGTCGACTTCCTGCGGCCGGCCGATCCGGATTTTCGGGTAGGCTTTCTGCGGTCCCTTGTTGAGGGAGATGTACGCCACCACGAAATCACGATTGAGCGTTGCCGCCAGTTGCTTGGCGTCCGAACGCTCGATGTCGGCTTTCACGCCGTCATGGACCTTGCCAACAGCATAGCCGCCCGCGATCGCGTCCGTGGTACCGGTCTGGCCGAGAACGACTTTCGATGTCTGCTGGTCGAGAAAGTTGGCGCGCTTCTCGTAAAGCTCGTGCGATCCAGAAATGTCGGCCTTGATGAACTCTACCGACATCGAGGCCGGAACGATCGCGGAATAGTCCACGCCAATATTGGCGACGGCGCGCAACAGCACTTCCTTGTCATCCTCCGTCGCGCCTTCGCCCCATTTGCCGAGTCGCAGCGGCTGGCCATAGGCTTCGCAGAAGATCGCCCAATCTTTCATGGTGAAAGACTTGAACAGGAACGTCCAGCAGACGGCGCGGGCAATGCCGCCACGGATCGGCAGGCCTGATTTCACCTTCGCCTGGTGAACGATCCACTTGAACGGCGCCAACGGCACGTCGCCGGCGAGGTCCCGCAACAGGAGTGTTTCACCGTCGAGCTCATCGAATCGGAACCAGCGCGGATCTCGCCATTTGAGCGCGACCGGGTTCCACTGGCTCGATGATGTTTCCCAGATGATTTCGGTGGCGGAAAAACCCTTGCCGATTGCATCGAGCATATCGACAAGCTCACTCTCGAACGCGTCACGCTCGATAAAGGCCCGCACCATGTCGGCGTTCTCGACATCGTTCGCATCTTCGCTGGCCGCTTCGACGGTGATTTCCAGACCCGCCACCTGCAACTTGCGGGCGGCAAGCACGCCGGCATAGTGCAGGTCACGCTCCTCCATGTCCTCGGCAAGCTCAAGATATGCCTGCGGCTCGCCGTTCACGGATGTCCTCAAAAGTCGGCCGAGCTTCGCCGGCGTCAGACCGCTGGCTTGATGCTCCGTGTTCGGACGGCGCACGCCCATCATGGTCGGGGCGGCCTGTTCCTGCTTCAGGGCGGCGGAGGTGATCGGGTTTCCCCACTGGTCGATGAGCTTGGCCATCAGTAAAGTCCTCTCGATCGGCGCATCGAGGCGAGGCGCGTAGGCGCGCCGTCATCCCGATCGGTGTTTGGGGTATCGAACTTGGAGGCAGCACGCGGGGCCGCCTTGTAGGCGTATTGCCCGACCGGCGTGTTGGCGGCTTCGATCGCCAGCGCCAGTCCCCAGAACCGGTCGGCGTGACCATCGGGCGTGCGCTCCGCCGTGAATCGGACATTGCCGGCCGCCGTGACCTGCTTCGTCACGGAACGCAGATCGGAGCGGATGTGCTTGTCGAAAGGTATGCGCAGCCGGCGATCTTCCATCTTCGAACGAACCGGGTAGGCAAGCGCTTCCTTGACGCGGGGCGTGAAGGTGACGGCCTCGACACGATCAGCCCCGAACTTTTTCTGCGCATCGTCGGCCCAGCCGATACCAAGGCCGGTGGCGTCGATCGTGGTGCGCACACAACGCTCGATCCACGGCCAGAGAACCTTCTCCTGGTCTCCCTTGGTCATGTTCTGAAGCGTTTCGATATGGCGGGTGTAGAGCACGTCGCCAAGCTTTTCGACTACCCACAATACGGTCAGGTCATGTTTGCGGCCGATATCGATGCCGGCATAAAGAATGCCGCCCTCGATGCTTTGCCAGTTCACATCGGAACCATACTCAGCCGAGGCGATGAGATCATATTCCAGAAAGGCCGTGTCATCGTCGGCCGGCTGGCACATGTACTCCTGAAGGAAGCTCTCTTCGTCTGCGCAGCCCGACCTGACAAAGTCGAAATACGCGGCCTCATCCATCTCCTGGCGTTCGTCATCGTCGGGCAGCGATTTCTGCAGCTTGTAGAGAAACCCGTCATCAAGGGCGTTCTGAAGCGTAACCGTATGTATGCTGATGCCCTTCGGGTTACCGCCTTCTTTGGTTTCACGAACGAGCTGGTTGAAGAAATTGTGCGATCCGCGATGGGTGGAAATGACTTCCATCTGGCCGCCCCAGGTAATCCCCGGATAGGCGATCTGCCAAAGCTTTCGCGGGTCAGGATGCAGGGCGAACTCGTCGAGGACGCGGCCGCCGCGCTTGCCGGCCTGGGCGTCGGCATTCGACGACATGGAAATGATGCTGCGCTGGTTCAAAAACCGCAGCATATAGGCCGTGTGCTTCTCTTTCGGGTCGATAACCTGTTCGCCAAGGTCACGCGCCGCGATATCGAGAATACCGGCCCACATCTTGCAGTCGTCGACAAAGAGACGCGCTTGAAGATCATCACGAGAGGAAACCCACTGGTCGTGTTTGGCGCCCTGGACGCTGGTGCGGCCGATGGTGGCATATGCGGTTGACCAGGACAGACCGATCTGGCGGCCTTTCTCCATCAGCTTGAGGCGTGACTTATCCTGTATCCATTTCCCCTGATAGGGAAGAAAGATCGCGGACGGATCGGTCGGGACGATAAGGGCGGCACCCATCAGGCGGCACCAAGGCGGCGGCTGATCTCGTCAAGTGTTTCCTGCGAAATTCCGGCCTTCCGTCCAACTTCCTCGACGGCTTCTTTAGTCTTGGTGGTCAGTTCGGCTTCGAGTTTCTGGCGGTGTACGGCAGAGGTGGCCTGTGCGATCGTCACCATGCGCATGGTGCTCGCCAGTTCCATAAGGTTTTTCGCATTAAGCTTGCCCTTCTGGGCGCGCAGCATCGCCATGACGGCGGCCTTCAAAGCTTCGCCAACAAACCTGGTAATTTCGTCGCCATCGTCGTGGTCGAGGCCAGACAGAACCGCAGTGGCCATCTCGCGGGCCTCATTCATTTCCCTTGTCGTAGCGTCGAGCTCAATCGAATATCGATTAAACATGGAATACGACGGTATCTTGAAATCCAGCTCGCCCCGGCTTTCGCGCTGGCGCTCTGTCAGCCTATGGGAAAATTCCTGATAGATATCGAGCTGCGTGCGCTGGTTCGCCTGAAGTTCGCCCGCCGCCCAGATAACGATATCGCTGCATTCCTGCGGAAGCAGCTTGATGTTGCTCAACCGGCCACGGCCCTTCGCCATGTCACTCTCCCGGCCTGGACGGACGGGTTACGCCCTCGATGGCGATATCGCGGTCGAGATGACGGCGGCCCATTTTGGTCAGGATGCCAATTTTAACAGTGCCGGCATCGAGGGTGGTGATGGCACCGAGATTGGCGAGATAGTCCATCTGCGTGTGAACCCACGCTCGATCCTGGCGGATGGCGAAGCGCGGCAGCACCTCGTCCTCAAGAATGTTACTGGCAAGGCTTTCGTTCACCTGCTCGGCAAGAGCCTTCAGGATGATCAGCCGTGCATCCTCGCGGATGCGTTTAGCGTAATCGATGCCAAGGGGTGTCATTTGCGTGCCTGCTCCATCAAAAGGTCATGCAGCCGCTCGGTAGTGGCGGCGATCGGTTTGAGTTTTTCGTCTAACGCGGCGAACCGGCCGTTGATGTCTCGCAGCGACAATTCGATACCGTGCTGACTTTCGCGCGTCGGCAGATGCTGCATTCCATCTTCGACCGTCTGGATGCGGCGGTCGTGACTGATCAGCGTGCCTTCAGCTTTTTTCAGCCGCTCATCGATCTTCTTTTCGCCTTCTGACATCAGGTTTCGGACACCCGCGAAAAGGTTCAGTGTCGAAAGCGCCAGCGCGACAAGAGCCGTTAAAAGTGAGAGGTCGAGGCTCATTGTCCAAGGCTTTCCGGAAAGTTTGTGTTGTCGATCGCCGCGACGGCCGCCGCACGGCGGGCATCGCAGGACAAGATTTCGGTCCGGTCAGCACCCCATCGCGTTGTGACTTCACGCTCTGGCATGTCACGGTCTGGAAGATCGCCAACAACGCAAGGAACCCGCGAGGCGGGCGGTACGGCTGGCTTGACGAAACGGACGACGATCGGCGGCTTCGGATCAGCGGGGGAGCAGGCGGACGCGATCGCGGCCAAGGCCGCAAGCATCGCCATTCGGCAAAGCCGCATTCTGTTTCTCCAGTTGTTCTTTGTTGACGTTCAGTGCGGCGATCCGAATGGATGCGTCTCGTTCAAGCTCGATGGCGTAACGGGCTTGAGCCGCCTCGGCATTGGCGGCCTTGGTGTTCGCGGTCTCGATATCGCTCTTCCATTTTGCGTCACGCTCGGACGCTTTCATAGCGACTGCCCGTTCCACCATGCCGTTGACCGTGGTGATGGTAAGCCAGCCGAGAAAGGCAGCGGCAGCAAGAAGTGCTGCCGCAATGATCAGGGGCGTGACCGCCTTCGAAAGCCACGCCCCGATCATCGGGAACCCTCCGGAAACTCGGCCGGCACGTCGCGCGGATTGTAGGGGGGCGGAGAAGGCAAAACGGAATCGGAGCGGAGCGTGTTGGCGTAGTCCATGGCGCCGGCGAAACGGTGGATGCCGAGCATGGCCGCGATGAGCATGAACATTGACGGAACGACAGTGCTTGCCAGCGCAACCGCGTTCTCGACGCCATAGAGCCCCGCCCCGACAATTCCCATGATGATTAGCCAGGCGAACCAGAAGGAAAGCCAAAGCTGCGCTCGTGTGGTGCGATAGGATGGTTTTTTCATCGCTGCTCACGCCTCACTTTTCGAGACGGACGCTCCGGAAGGCGTAAGCCAGACCGCGCCGCCGATCGGAGCTTCGCCAGTTCTGGGCCAGCGGATGCCACCTGAAACAAGGCGGTCTTTCTCGACGCGGGCGATAGAAACGGCATTGTCCTGGTTACCACCCAGCACATGATAGTGCGTCTGATCCTCACCTGCATAAATACCCACATGCCCGCCACCTTTCCGTTCGAAAACAAGGATCGCACCGACAGCAACTTCAGTTGCGACGCCAAACTTGCGCCAGTTGAGAGCGCCGAGCGGATTTGCGGGCATGGGTTCTGTGGGAAGGGTCGTGGCGATCACGTTGCCGATGAACAGACCACACCAGGGGATATCGTCATTGGTGAAAAAGCTGGCGATCCAGCCGCCAAACCGTTTCGCCCAGGACATGATGACGGAATTGGATTTCGGGCCGGGAATTTCCTTGACGCCGATGTAACGGCGGGCGTCCCGCATCCAGATCGGTTCGCGCGGCTTGGGCGGAACCTTGGAAATCACATGACTTGCTTCAGCGCCTTCAGCACGGAGAGGGCGAACAAGCCGCAGCCGGGCAACGGTGTCTTCATCGGCCTTGCCGGTGATCTTGAGGCCTTCGGCTGCTTGATAGCGCCGCAACGCTTCGAAGTATTCACGCCCCTCGGCGCCATCATAAGCACCGCCATAAGCGCCAGCGGCCCGCAATCGCGAAATCGCCCATTCACCAAATGTTGGATTGGTCATTAAAAAAGCCCCATCAAGTGAGGCTAGATAAGCCCCCGTGAAGAGGACTATTGGTGGGTTTGGTGGGGATAATTCAGATGGTCAAAAGACCCACCTAGAAGAGCGAACCTTGTCCGTCATCAGTTTTGCCACGATGCCGCTGAACGGTTTTGTGCGTAATACCGAGCGCACGGGCAATTGCATTGTTTGAATACCCTTTCTCGATCATTTGGGCAATGGTGGCAGCGCGACGACGTTTGTCCCCTGCCATCGCCGGGGGGATTTCCAGCTTGTCGCCACCGAAGGCGTCGCAGATAGCTTGAGCCGGTTCGATCCCCACGAGAACGGAAAGCCAATGATCGGCCGTGACAACGTTGGGGATGTAAATTCGTTCACATGCCTTTTCGCGCCCAAGGATCAACGCTGCCCGTTCGCCTGCAACATCGGCGATACGGTTCAACAGCGGGGTCATATAGGCGCGATCGGGCAGGTCGGACATCAGTTGCTGCCCTCAATTTCTGCAACGATCATGCCGTCAAGGCGCACATTACGGCGAAGCGCGCGCAGGCGCTGTTTGGCATCACGTTTCGAATAGGCCCAGAGCGAGAACGACCAGGGCTTGTCGCCGTGGCGGTAGCTGAAGGAATAGAGCTGCATTGCGCGGCCACCCGGATCGACAAGCGACGGAGCGGCAAGATCGCGCAGGGCAGGATCGCGGACGAGCGGGACGGCGGTTTGTGTCATGGTTTGCCGCCCTTCTTCTGGCGGCGAACCTGCGGCCCGAAATGGTTCATCACCGTGATCCATTCGGCATCGCTGAAATTCCGGTAGCTGATGCTCTCAAGGACGATATGGGTGGCGGCCTGCCAGAAGGCATTCGGCTGGTCCGGATGCAGGATCGCCCATTGTGCCTGGGCAATCTTGTAACCGTGGCTTTTCTCCCAAGGTTCGCATGGCTTGCGATCTGCCCAGGTGACACCAGCACGGGCAAGCATATCCTTCAACGCCTCGATGACGCTGGCGCCGTCGCTCGCCGTGTGGACAAAACGCATGTCCGAAATGGCAGGCAACTGTCTGCCCATGGCGAACTTTTCAAGCGCGCTATCGCGGCGATCGTCAACCATGCCGAGATTGTAACAGGCGATCCAGAGCGCCCGCATCTTCGGCAGGTATTTGCCAGAGAGCTTGTGCTTGCCGTCGCGGCCGTCCTGGCGGAAACCCGGCAATGACGGCGCTGAAGGCTTTTGCCTGTATCCAAGCCGCCGCAACTCGTCGACAACGGATTTCCGCTGCTGAGTGGTCATGAGGGAAAGCCGGGTCTGGCCGGTCACTCGGGCGTAGATGTCGCGCTGCGCGTCCTCTTCGGTGATACCGAGTTGGCGGAAACCGCCATGTATGGCGCGGATGTGCTGGCTCATTTCGACATCCTCCCTGCAGCGTGGGCTGCGATGTCGGAAAGGCAGAACTCCGAAGAGCGGCTTTCGTCGTCTTCCTCGGTGACGACCAGGACGAACATCTTGCCGCCCTTGGCGTGAACAAAATGGCCGTCCTTCAGAAATGCGTCGATCAGCGCCGTCAGCAGCTGATCAGGTTCAAATGTCCTCGGCATCGTAGGCCTCGCTGATTTCGGTGGTTGTGAAGGTGGCTTTGAAAACCGGGATGAAAAAGCGCACGTAGACGAACTGGACGGACCAGCCGCGCGATTGCGCCTTTTCCCAGGTCTCGCGTTTGCGGTATTTGGAGGCGATCGCCTTGGCGGCGGTCTCGCTCCATGTTTTCGGCTGAAGCTTTCCGGACGGAGAGCAGAGCACGTGCCCTTTGGTGAAGGCCGCAGGGATTTGGCGCTTACTCGTCATGGGCGACAAACTCCAACTCTTCCGGATGGCAATTGCTGTTATGCTTGTCGCCGTGGAAATGCACTTTGACGTAGTGCCGATGCGATCGGCCTTCCGGCTTGATCTTGCCGTAGCGGCCGGTCACCGTGTGCCGGACGAGCCGGTTCACGGTGATCTCGATGCCGTAATAGTTGCGGATGTAGTCGTAGCTCATAGCAGCCTGCGCCCCTTTGTGCGGCGGTGCGGACCCTTCGCTAGGCGCAGGCGCAGCATCTCCTCGAAACCCTTGACTGCCGAGATCGCCTGAAGGTCGTTTTCAGCTTCAGGCAGGCCGGGAACGAGCAGCGTGTTGCTGTCATAGGCATGGCGGGCGCATACAGAAAGAATGCGCTTCAGGCGGCGGCCATGACCGGTGACGATTTTCATGGTGCCTTTTGGCACGCGGCGGCTGACAAAGGTTTCGCCCGATCGATAGCAAACAATGTGGGCCATCAGTTCACCCCGTCATCCATGACAGCATCGACAAGGCCGTCCTCGGCGATCTTCTCGATAAGATCGGTGATCAGCGTTTCGACCGCCATGCCGCGCTTGGCCGCGAAGGGCCGAAGCATCTGGCGCACCTCGAAATTCAAACCGATCCGAGCAACGTTCTGTTCGCCTACCCGGTAACCCACGCCACGCTCCATTGGTGCGGAACCAAGCCTAGGCGTGTTAGGCGCCAGCGCAGTGATGCTGCGGAGAGGTATCCCGGTCTTTTCTGCAATCTGAAGGTTGGTCAGGCCATCACCGCGAAGGCCTCGGATAGCGGCCGAACGGGAAGGATAGCCAAGGCAGGGTTTGGAGGAGCCACCGTTTGCAGTCATGCTTCACCGCCTTTCGCCGGCGTCAGGTGCCGCGCCACCATGGCCTCGATTTCGATGTACGGGATGGTTCCGCTGGCGCCGGCGATAAGCTCGGCAAGGAACCACATGCGCGTATCGTCATCGAGCGCGGCAAGCAGCGCTTTCTCCGGATGGGCGATCACAAGGCTTTTCAGGTGGGCCTCGATCCTGCCAAGTTCCGCTTTCTTGGCGATGAACCAAGAAAGCCCCGTCGCGACGTCGCCGATATCGTCTTCACAAAGCGGCGGTATATCTGGCCAGTTGCGAGTTGCGATGCCGATGAAATCCAGCGCTTCCTGCCTTGTGACGACTGTTGATGGCTGCGCAACTGGCAGCGCCGAACCGGTAGGCTTCGCGGCCTGTTTGGCTCTAATCGCCTCGATCTTAGTCCAGACACGGTCAAGCTCGGTCTTTGCCGCTTGGTCCATGTCGATACTGTGCGAGACGCAGAACGCCGCCAGCGTCACCATGGTGCCGCCGACTTCCTGCACAGGTTCACCGATCGACCGGCCGTAGACATAGGACAGAAGCGCCATGACGCGCTCGGCCGGATAACCGACCGACTGCACGAGTTCCAGCGCTTCCTCAACGAAGCGATCGGCGCGCTCGGTCTTGTCGGCAATGAGGACGGGACCGAAGCATTCCAGCAGCCACTGAGCAACGCCGTCTTGGAAGGAAAGCTTTCTCATGCGGCACCCCCTTTCGGGAACACGCGCTCGATGTAATCGTAATCGTCGTCGGCGTTGACGGAGATGCCGACCGCTTCGACGGGGCCGTACCCTTCTACGAAGTCGCTCGGGCTGAAATCTTCCAAACCGTGGGCAAACAGATCAGCGATGCGTTCCGCGTGGGCGAGATAAGCCTGCTCTCCGGTGCCGAGGTCGGTGATGGAAGAATTGAACACCTCCATCATCTCGGCGGTGAACTTGCTTTCGTCCAAAGTGACGCGGACGCGGCGGGTGACATCAAAAACGAAGGTTTTCATTTCCACCTCACGCGTCTGCAATGTTGAGGGAAATGCGGATCCACTCCGCATCGTGCGATTCCCGAAAGCTGAAATGCAGGTACTCTTTCGAGCCGATTACCCGCACGGCGGCATTGATTGCCTCCATCGCATTGATCCAGCGCGGATCATCGCTTTCGATCTTGAACAGTTCGAACACGGCGTCCTTGCTGATCTTGCCAGCCTGATCGACATTGAAGGCACGAGTGACGAGGCCACGGATTTCAGCGCGGCCGTCTTCCGTCCACTCGTTCAGGCATTCGTCGATCAGACCTTTCGCGACCTGTAGCTGCGGCCCAAACTCGATCAGCTTGTTCACGCGGGTCTCGACGGACATCAGCCCGTCGATGGTGCGGTATTTCTGGTTACCGGCTCCGGCGCGGCCACGTTTGACGAGGCTATACTGGGCCTCAAGGTTGCGGTCGAACTCGGCAATATCGGCGCGGGTGTGCTTCTTGAACCGGGCCAGCTCGGCGGAAAGCGGCTTGGCGAACGCGATAATCTTGCGGACCATCTGGTCCTCAAGAAAGTCTGCGGCCTTCACCAGGGCGAGCGGCGTTAGGCCGCCGTCTGCGTTGGTGACATATTGCTTGCCGTTCACGATGGTGATGCCGGCTGCGGCCTTTTCTTCCAGAATTACAGCTTCCATGGGTTTAACCTCATAATTTAATGTGAAAGGGGATCAGGCCGCGTCGCCACCGGACGGCGCGGAAGGTGCGGGGGCATTGGAGGATTTGGGGCGGAACTGGACGACGTTGCCGCCGTCCTCGATGTCCGGCCGCATCAGCTGAAGAACCTCGGCCGTGATCGCGTTCATGCTGGAAATCAGCTTCAGGCGATCCTCGAAGGCGCGGCGGTTCCACTCCGCGCACGACCAGGCGTTTTCGAGATTGCGAGCATGATCGGCAATCTTGCCAACGCTCATCACGAGCCTCGACGACATGGCGCGGTCGAGATGAATATGGCCCTTCTCGGCCAGCTCCGCGTTCAGGCCTCGATAAAGCTCACGCAGGAGATCGGAAACGCATTCAGGCTTCGCCGTCATTCTTCTTTCCTCCAAAGTTCGGGCGGATGATGTTGCTCTCTGCCTTTTCAAGCAGTCCCGTGAGTTCGCCGGTTGCGAGCTGCTCGGCCGTCCTGGCGAGAAGCTTCCCGGCCTCGCTATCGCGAAGAATGGAAAGCTCCAACTCAAGGTGACCGGCCTGCTGAGACAGGGCGCGAAGGGTTTTCAGGACGGTCTGCGCGGATTGTGCATCCAGCTCCAGCTTTTCGTCCGGCTTCATCTTTTTGGCTTCCGCGAAGATACCGGCGAGATACTCCAGATGAGTTTTCAGGGAGGGAGCCGCCGATGTCATAGGCTGTCTCCCATGTCGCGGTTCTTCCACGCGGCCTGAAGATGCTCCAGGCGCACGCCTTCCTCGCCGTCTCCGATGGCAAGCATGGAGGCGGCTTTCATGGTGCGGTCGATCTGGCGGAGCGCACCCGGCTTGCTGGCAATGCCTTTCAGGAAGGTGGCGCAATCGGTGCCTTCCTCAACGCCCCAAGCCTTGATGAGGATTGCAGCGTCCGCAGCCGGATTGCGCGCCGTCCTGACCTGTCGGTCAAACCGGGAAAGCACCTGGGCGCGGCTCGCAACCGATCGGCCGAGGTCCTTCACAAAGGCCGTGGCGGTATCTTCATTGCCGAGTAGGGCAACGCCGCATTGGTCGTTATCGACGAAGTGACGAAGCTGGTTAATGGCTTCCGGTACGGCGTTCTGTGCCTCGTCGATGATCAGCAGCGAGCCTTCACCGACACGTTTCAGCTTGGCGCCGATCGAGCGGACGAACCGCGCGGGGTTATGCTCATGCACTTCAAGTGCCGCGCAAAGTTCAACGAGCATGCCGTGAACTGTTTTGGTGCTCGGGCTAAGTGTGGCCATGAAGACGTGCGGCCGCGTGTTCAGGAAGTGCTTTGCAGCCGTGGTTTTGCCGGAGCCTGCGGGCAGCGTGACGCGGATGAAACCGGATGTCACCTGGGCAAACAGCAGGGCATTGTAAACGTCCATACCCACCGCCGTGCGCTGGAATGGCGGTGATACCGGCATCGTGGCAGCCATGTTCTGGCTCGCGTCGAGCGCATCGAGCCAGTTGGCAACCTTCTGGTTGATGTTCGACAGGACGCCGAGATATTTACCGCTGAACCACGGCGACAACGTGCCGTCAGGTACATCGGTGCGGCGGGACACTTCGGCTTTGGTCCAGCCGAATTCGGTTGCAGCGTCAACCATCCGCGATGTCAGCTTGCGCCATTCGTCAACGTCGGAAGCGGGATGCTTTGCGGTAAATTCGATTGTCGGCTGCGACTGGTCCCACACGATATTTGTGTTGGTGGTCTTTTTCATGCTAGAGGTTCCTTTGTTCAATTGCGGGGCGGCCTTCGGGTCGCTCATTTTTTTTCGCCCTGTTGGACTGGAACCGTACTCAGTACTTTTCGGCTCTTCTTTTGCGGGCAGGCTTGCCGCCTGCCTCGGTATTCCCCGTGGGGAATTGGATGATTGCGCTTTCCCCGCCCGCCACTCGGGCGAGGCCACGCGCAAAACTGTCTTCGAATTGATCGGCGCTGACCGTCTCGACCGGCGCATGTGCAAGGTTGCCGGTGACGAGGCGCGTGACGACGGACCGAACCGGCGTCTGCGGACGCTTCGCGGCCTCGGCCTTCCGGCCTTTCTCCATGATCTCGCCAAGCTGCATCGGTGAGAGCGCCGCATTGCTCTTGGCCACCGCCTGAAGGTTCTTGACGTGCGTCTTGCGTGCCTTCTCCTGGCGACGGGCGGCACCCGTGTCGGCAAAGCCTGTTTTCGCGAGGCAGTCGGCATCACAGAGGAAACGGCCTTCCGGATCGTAGACCTTGACCGGCTTGTGCAGGTCAGCCGGATCAAACCGAACCGTCAGCTTCTTGCCGATCCACTCGTTAAGCACCGCGTTCCAATAGCGGTTACCGTGCATGTGGATCGCGCCGTCCGGCTTGCGCGCCGTGATGGCAACGGCCGACAGCATCCAGAGCGAACGCTGCGCCATGCTGGCATAACGAACGATGGTGGATGGTTCCGCGATCGACGCGTCGAACGTCTGCGCAAAGCTGCGACCGTTGGCGGTTTCCGTGGTGCGGTTCAGCCGGTGATTATGCTCGTCAACGCAATGTGCGACATGGCGCTGGAGCGTTTCGAGCGGAATGGCGCTGTTGCCGTAGTTTTCCGGCTTCGCGTCCGGCCGGTTGCCGGTGTAGCAACCGGACATCGACGGATGCTTGGAGATTTCCTCGGCGAGATCGCGCCAGGCGCGTTCGATCGGCTTCGACTGACCGGAGCGCGGCTTCACGAAATGCGGCTCGATGTCGAGTGTTTTCAGGAGGCCAGCAACGTCGTCCTCATTGACCTTGAAACGGTGGCGGGTCTTTGCCCCGCCCGAAATCATCTTGCCCGCAAACGCGCGACCGTTGTCCATATAGATGTGGTAAGGCAGCATGCCGTCATGGTTCTCGATCATCGAACCGATGCAGGTGCGGACGGCCTCCCAAGTCTCAGCCTCGGCCAGCGTCCACGAAAGCACCTTGCGGGAATAGATGTCCTGAATACCGATGAGTATGATGCGCACCGGCGTTTGAGACCACGGAACCCTAACAAACAGATCGAGCTGGTGACCGTCGGTGTTGACGATCTCCATGGCATGCAAGTGGGCCACGGTGCGCTTTTGTGCCGGGAAAAGCTGTTTCGCCTTGTCCTTGCCTTCGCGGGCGATGATCTGGGCGGCCTTCGGCACTTCCGCGTCGAGGCGGCGGCGCAAGGAACGCTCCGAAGGGATCGGTGACAGGTTCTGGTCACGGGCAACCATCATCATGCGACGGTAGCAGGCGCTAAAGGATGGACGTTCCGGTCGCAGGAAGTCGGATTTCAGGATTTTCCATGCTTCCGGGTGGCAGGGGGTGACATCGGCGGCTTCGCCGCTGGCGCTGCCCGTAAACGCTGGGGCGAGGGCGGCAAGCCAGTCCTGGCGGGAATGGCCTTCGACCATCTTGCGCCACTCGTAGTAGGTTGCCGGCACGATATCGGCCCTGCGCGTAACGTGGGCAACGGCATGTTTCATGCTGATGCCCGAGGCCCGCAGTTCCTCAACTTCCGTCAGTACGGCAAAGCGGGTCTTGCAGATGGCCTTATGGGCATCTGAAAGGGCCTCAAAGCGGTCCCAAAGCATCTTTGAGAGCTTCGTTGGGCGCGGATCGGTCGGCTCCGCATTGAGAAAAGCAAGCTTCGCCTGTGCTACCGGAGGCAGAAAGGAATAATGGTACTCAAACCCGCCGCCCTGACCGGCCTTCGGGCGGGCCTTCGCGGTGGACCGCACGCCGGAGCGGTCGATATAAAGATCGATGCCTTTTCGGGACTGCGGCAGACCGGGGAGGGCCGCGTCAGACAGCTCGGCGGATGTGAACCATTCTTTCTTCATTTGCGCACCCGACGAATGTGCACCGGCGTCGCCTGAAGAACTTTCAGTTCCTGGGCGAGCTTCTTTTGCTCCTGGCGAATGCGTGACATTTCCGCGAGGCGGGCTTCGTCGCCTTCGAGCAGCAACAGGCCGTCATCGGAAACAACGACATCCCAAAGCCAGAAGGCGTTGGTTGCACGGACGAACGCCTTGAAGCGCGGCATGCTGATGTCGTGGGCGGTTTTGCTCTCGGCGGTGTAGCTGTCGAGAGCCGACTTCGAGACTTTGTCGAGGCCGAGATAGTAAGCCATGCGTGCCGCGATCGTGTCGCGGTCGTACTGGCATTCCCGGATCGCACGCGCCATTTCGCGTTTCAGGGTCGAACGGAAGCGGTCGATATCGAGACGTTCCGATGCAGAGCGCACCGGGAAAACTGTCTCTTTGAAAAAGTCCATCTGGCTGGGATCGCGTTTCGTGCTCATGCTGCCTCCTCGCGGATCGCAGCCATGAGGGCATCCGGCGTGTTCGACATGCCGATGTGCTCAAGGAAGCTGTCGCGGGTTTCCTCGCTCGCCTCGTCCCAGGCAGCGATCAGTTTCGTGAGGATGATGGATTGAGAAGGGGCGGGTGGCGTGGTCACCAAAGCCGGGGGCTTGATGAAGGCCAGAACCTTTTTTACATCCGGTTCGTGTGCTATTGCGGCGGCAACTTTTACCTGATCTTCTCGGGGAAGCTTTGCCAGCGCCAGAAGCTGCGACTGATCAGTTTCAGCCGACGTGCCGCGCACCGCCTGCTTCAGTACCGGATCAAGGTTTTGGCCGATGCGTGACACGAGCTTATATGTTTCAGCACCGAAGCCAAAACGCTCTTGGACTTTCTCGGACAAGGTCCGACCCTTGGCGAAAACAGGGTAATCGTTACCCTGTTTTTCGGGGCGGCCACCCTTTGGATTGATCTTCCCGTGCTTTTCCTCCCAAAGCTCGCGGTACTTCATAACGAAGATGGCACGATCGAGCGCGTTCAGTTCGTTGCGGTAGAGGTTTTCCGAGATTTCGAGTAGCTGCGCCTCGATCGCATCGGCCTTGACGACAATGGCGTCGATCTCCGTCCAGCCGAGCAAGGTCGCTGCGGTAGTGCGGTAGCCGCCTGCAACGAGAGTAAAGGGCGTTCCCTTCCTCGCAGGCGTCTTGCGGATCATGATCGGGCTGATCTGCCCGTGTTCTGACATCGAAGCGGCAATCGCCTCGACGTAATCCATGTCGATCGGGCGCAGGCGCTCGCCGATATGGATGCTGGTTACGGCAACGCGAATGAACTCAGCCATATGCTGCGTCCTGTCCGGCTGCTTCGTGCAGCATGGTCATGAAGTTGTCTTTTGCCCGCGCGGCAATCCGCTCGTAAGCCTTGTCAAATACCGGCTCGAAGCGTCGCGCCTCGACGATGCGGACAGCCTGCATGACAGTCCAGCGGGCGACGCCGAGCAACACGACAAGGCGACGGCGCGGCACGTTGAAATCGACATGAAGCACATAGATCGCCAACTGACGGGCAAGCTTCGCGTCGAACATTTCGGCAGGGGGATTGATGATGTGACGAAGGGGAAGGTGATTGAAGTGAGAGCGCGTGGCGCGGTAGCTGGACGCCACCATCGCCTGCAAACGCTCTTCATCAGAATACGGATTGACCATCGAAAACCTCGGAGTTCGTCGCGCGGCGACGGCATTGCGGCAGATCGATGCCGGGGCGGTGGGGACCGGGATTTGGCCGCCCCGGCATCTGGCGTCGCTCCCTGGGGGTAACAGAGCGACGGTTCGGGAAATCAGCGGGATTGAACGGTCTCGGATCGCACCAGGAGGCGGCAAAGCTCGGGCTGCATGTCCATGGTGAGGCAATCGACAAGCTTGGCGTCGATATCTTCGTCGCCTTCGCCAAGAAGGAGATCGACCAGCTTGTTTCCGGGTGTCATGTGGACATCCGCGTCCATGACGGTGGAGCTCGCCTCTGCAGAGAGGACTTCTTGCAGGGCTTCCTGCAGGATGGTGTCATCGAGCAGGATGGATGCGGGGGCGTAACCGGCCGCCAGCTTGGCCTGGTTGAATTCGTAGGCGGCCTTTACGATGGCGCGGGCCTGCCGTAAACGTTCGGTATCCACGGCTTCAAGATCAACGACGCAGGCAACCGCGTGCGGATGTTTGACTGCGACCTCTTCTGCTGTTTTCGGCAAAGGCTGATAGGGCGAAGGCGTGAAAAGAAGCACGTCGGAAGGATGCGGGCGATCGATCAGGCCGTTTTTTACGCGTTCGTGCCAGTGGGCGAAGTCGTCAAACGTTGGCCCTTCGAGATTGCGCTTTTTCACGGCGTTGCCGAAGAAATAATAGGCCTCACGAACTGACTGCCCGCGCTCGACGATGTTGTCGAAAGTGGTGATGACCAAGTCCATGATGCGTGGCGGGACGCGGTCAAAGAAAGGCACGGCGACGTAGTTGCGGACTGCTGCGGTCATTGAGCTGCTCCATAGTTTTTGATGAAGGTGAAAAAGACGGCCGAAACGCCTGCGAACGCAGGACTAAAAATCAGCAGGGTTTCGGCCCACCGGCACACGCGAGAGCGGGCCGGAATGAAAATCGGGGTGTCGAAATTGGCATGCGGTTTCGTCATTGTGGGGTGACTGCTGATCGGCGATTGTCGGGGTGTGGAGCGGTCGAGAGATTGGGTCTGACAGCCGGGGCGATTGAGCGCCTTGCACACGATGTGCGGCAGGCTAGAGCAGCAATCCCGAACCGTTCCACGCTTCATGCTGCGGCCTGATCCGCCTCGACGGCGCGACGGCCGTTCCGGTAGTTTTCCGAGGGCTGCGGGCTAAGCCTGCGACCATCGGCCAGGTAGCGGGAGAACCAGAGAAGGTGCGGCCGGGTATCAAGGGCCGCTGCAATAGCGCGTTCGCCAGCCACATGAGGCTCGTAAACGGCGTTACCGGCCGTGCCGGTCGGCAGGCCATATTTCTTGTCGATCTCGGCAAGCGTAATTTTGGCAACGATGAGCATGCCCTTAATCCGGGCAATTTCTTCCAGCCGCCTGCGTTCGGCAAGGGTAACCTTGCCGTCGTCAGAGACACGGTGCATAAAGGATTCCTTCCAGAAGGGAGGCCCTGACCGGCCTCCTTTTTTGGGGTTATTAATTCTGCGAACACAGAAAGGATTAAACCAGAAATTCGGTTTTGTAAACTGGATTATTGGTTTAACTGGGAAATTATTGGCTAGACCTGAAGCGAAACCGAAAACGCCGCTCGCGGAGCGTCTGCGAGACTTGCGGCGTAGGCTCGGCGATCCCGAAAGAGATTTGTTCGCCGAGCAACTCGGCGTCAGTAAAAATACGCTGGCTTCATATGAGCGCGGGGAAACAGAACCTACCGCATCGATCCTTGATGCCTACCGACAGAATTTCGGAGCCAGTGTCCTATGGATTGTCACCGGGCAAGGTGACATGTTTTCTGAATCGGCGACGATAACTGAAGGCGTGGATATGGTGAAAATTCCGCGCTACGATGTTCAAGCCGCCGCTGGCTCAGGCTTGATCCCCAAGGACGACAGCTCCCACAATGAGGTGGCGTTCAGCCGAGCTTTTCTCCAAAGCATCGGGGCGAAACCCGAAAGCTGCATTATGCTTGAGGCGAAGGGCGAAAGCATGTTGCCCACCATTCCAGACGGCGCATTCATGATCGTCGATCAGAGCAAGACCGACATCGTCGATGATGAGGTTTTTGTTTTCCGCGTTGGCCCCGGCATCAAGGTAAAGCGGGCAAACTGGCGCATGGACGGTTCGCTTGAACTGCGATCCGACAACGAGCAGAACGGCTATCCCACCGAAGTCATCAGCGAAGACATTGCAGATGATCTTTCCGTGATCGGCCAAGTGCTCTCTCTTCTTCGTCGAGCATAATTCGAGATTCTCTTAAAGGTGGCATTGACTCATTTCTCAATGAGAACAAAATAAGAACATTGGTAACGCCAAAAGTGAGGTAAAAGGGTATGGCGCCAACTGATAAGTTCGTTGTTGTTCCATTCGCGGAGCGGAGAATTGAGATGGTGGATGTTGATTGGAAGATTGCCCCGAAAAACGCCCGCTGGTGGGCGATCGATGCCACTGGCGAGGCTCACTGGTTTTGCGAGCCAGATATCGCAGCGTTTACGGATTTCTGGTTTTCGGAGCCGGTTATCGCACCATCCTTCGGCTTCAATGGTGACTGGAGAGCGAGCTTAACGGAACGCCCCGCCCGATTTGGCCTGGTCAGGTAATGCAAAAAGCCGCCTTCCATCTTCTGGAGGGCGGCTTTTTTCGCTTCGGCGTTGATTTTGCTAGGTTATTTGTCATTTCAGACGAACATGGCAGCTTCTTCCATCTTAGAATTGGAAAGTGGGCGCTCTTTGATGTCTGTTTGAGTGCGGCAGCTTAGTCCGCCGAGATTTTCAAAAGGCCGGTTTTCCGGGCTTTGAAGGGTCTTAAAAGGCCGCTATAGCTATTCTTGAAGAGTTGTTGAGGACCGTTCGAGTTTTCGCGGATTTTGCCACAGCGGTTCGCAGATCACGGCGCAGGTCTGTCAAACTCGGTTTTGATTGGTGATCGTCAGTTCCTGCGAAAGCCCCTGATTTATAAGGCTTTCTCGCCAGTTCCCACATATTCCCGGATATTCCCAGAGATTCCAGTAAGTGGTGACAAAGTACACTCGCACTACCTGTGGCTGGCCGGACGCCAAAAAAAGGGAAACCCGCTTGCCGTATCGAAACAGCCAGCGGGTCTCAACCTTTACCCCCTCCCACAAGGGCGAGCGAACAAAAGCACATCAAATGAATTATGACAAGATCAAGGCGACCATATTGTTGCGGTAGAAGACTCTGTTTGCCAGTTTAGCGGCGGATGGCAGAGAGTAACCACTTCCGTATGCCGCTCGTAAGGGGAGCGGTAAGACACGATATTCTCGTTGCAGCGTAAGGGCGCGCCGGCAGCATACACATTTGCAACGGCACGTGGATGATGGTGCACTTTGTATTTCGGGGCCGTTTCCCTTCCGTAAGTGATCATGTCGGCAGCGAAAGAAGCAGCCGGGATGGACAGGACGGCAAATACGGCAACCGCATAAGTTCGTCTGAGATTTATCGACATGAGCTATCCCCTCGCTTTGAACAACGCAGGAAAACGCGATGCGCCCGGAAGCTGTTCCCTGTGCCAAATGGTATTTTCACGGGGTGACAAAAAAATGCCCGCTCGCGGCGGGCAATTCAGAGGGGAACTGAGGTTAGGAGCCTCGCGTCAAGAACGGATATCCTCGCCATAAGTTCCGCCTGATTACATGTCGCCCGATAAAAATCATGCACGACAAGCCGACAGAGCAGGAGCGGTGTCTTCACAAGCAATCGAAATAACGCAAGTAACTGTGTCCTGGGAAATTTTGGAGCGGGCGAAGGGATTTGAACCCTCGACCCCAACCTTGGCAAGGTTGTGCTCTACCCCTGAGCTACACCCGCTCAAATCCATCGGTCCGGGGTAGTACGCTGAACCGTGGGCCACCGCAATGCGGCGACGGGCGCTATATCGCTCAATCGATTTTGGAATGCAACAGGGAAATGACAAAAACGCGAAAATTTCTTTGAGAAATGCGACAAGCGGCGGAAATGATTGGGAATTTTCGCGCCGTCGCTTTTTCACGCGTTGCCAAGCCGCGGTTGCCCCCTTAATCATGACGGAGAGGATATCGGAATCGGCAAAGGCAGGCGGCAGGATATGGCGGAAAATTCTCCGAAGACGGCAGCGGACTTGTTCGCGTTTCTGGACGGGCTCGGCATCGAGCATAAGACAAAACAGCATGAGCCGGTCTACACCGTTGCCGAATCCCAGTCATTGCGTGATCTAATTCCGGGCGGCCACACGAAGAACCTTTTTGTGAAGGACAAGAAGGATCAATATTTCGTTCTGACCGTTGAGGAGAACGCGGTCGTCGATCTGAAAAGCGTTCACAAGACGATTGGCGCGGCAAGCCGCGTATCCTTCGGCAGGCCGGAAAAAATGCTTGAATATCTGGGTGTCGTGCCGGGATCTGTCACGGTTTTCGGCGCCATCAACGACACGGGTGGGCAGGTCACCTTCGTACTCGACAGCGATCTTCTGGAAAACGAGCTTATCAACGGTCACCCGCTTTCCAACGACCAGACGACGACGATAGGAAACAAAGACCTCATTCGCTTCCTGGAGGCGACCGGCCACACGCCGCTTGTCTTGAAAGTCAGCGAGTGAGATACGATCTTTGCTTCAACCAAGACAATACGACAGAGATTACGGGAGACCGGCATGAGCGGCACGAACAATCCTTACGGCAGTTCCTATGGCGGGCAGATGTCCGGCAACGCACAATATAGCGGGGAGCTGAACGGCGCGTCTTCCGGACACATCAAGGACACCACAACGGCGGCCTTCTCCAAGGATGTTCTCGAGGAATCGCGCCACCAGCCGGTTCTGGTGGATTTCTGGGCACCGTGGTGCGGCCCATGCAAGCAGCTGACGCCGGTTCTCGAAAAGGCAGTAAACGAGGCGAATGGCCGCGTGAAGCTTGTGAAACTGAATATCGACGATCACCCGTCTATTCCAGGACAACTCGGCATCCAGTCCATTCCCGCTATCGTCGCTTTCCTGGATGGCAGGCCGGTGGATGGCTTCATGGGCGCGGTACCGGAAAGCCAGATCAAGCAGTTCATCGACAAGATCGCCGGACCTGATGCGGGTGATCCGAAGGCTGAGATCGAAGCGGTTCTGGCAGAGGCAAAGCAGCTTCTGGCGGATGGCGATCATAATGGCGCGGCACAATTGTTCGGCGCGGTTATGCAGGCCGATCCCGAAAACGCCGCCGCAATCGCTGGTATTGCCGAATGCATGATTGCCGTTGGACAATATGAACGGGCAAGCGAACTCCTCTCGTCCCTGCCGGCGGAAGTGGCCGCAGATGCTGGCATTCAGCTAGTCTCGAAAAAGATCGCGCAATATGAAGAAGCCCGCAAGATTGGCGACCCGGTGGCGCTGGAACGTGATCTCGCGCTCGATCCCGATAATTACGAGGCTCGTGTGAAGCTTGCCAAGGTCCTCAATGCTCAAGGGCGGCGGGATGAGGCAGCGGATCATCTGCTCTATGTCATGCGCAAGGACAGAACCTTTGATGATGACGGCGCGCGCCGCCAGCTTCTGGAGTTTTTCGAGGCCTGGGGCTTCAAGGATCCGGCAAGTGTGGCCGGGCGCCGGAAGCTTTCGGCGATCTTGTTTTCGTAATGCGGGCATATCCCGGCCATGGCGGTTGATCCGCCGGCCGGGCAGCGGTGAACAGGGGGCTTGATCCCATGCATGTCGGAAATGCGAGATATGTGAAGAACAATGATTTGCCGGAAACTGTGCCGGTATTTCCATTGTCGGGCGCGTTGCTTTTGCCGGAAGGCCACCTGCCGCTCAATGTCTTCGAGCCTAGATACCTCGCCATGATCGATATGGCACTGGCCGGCCACCGGGTCATCGGCATGGTGCAGCCGGCCCTTCACGTCATTGAGGGGGGGCATGATGGTGGTCCTTTGAGCGCTGTCGGATGTCTTGGTCGCATCACTTCCTTTTCGGAAACCGGGGATGGGCGTTATGTCATTTCGCTCACCGGCATCTGCCGCTTCCGCCTGCTGGAAGAGGTCGATGTGGGCAAACCCTATCGCAGTTTCCGGCACGCGCCCTTCATCGCCGATCTTTCCGGCGAGTATGATGAGGACGCTGTGGACCGCGAAAATCTGCTGCGGGTATTCCGTGCGTTTCTGGATGCGAACCAGCTGGAAGCTGATTGGGAAAGCGTGGAGCGCGCAGGCAATCGTGTCCTCGTCAATTCGCTTTCCATGATGTCTCCCTTTGGTCCCGCCGAAAAGCAGGCGCTGCTGGAAGCGCCTGACCTGAGGACGCGGGCCGAAACATTGATCGCCATCACCGAGATCGTTCTTGCCCAGGGCTCGGGCGAGGCCGGTACTGTGCTGCAGTAGGATCGCCGCCATGGACGACAGGATGAGCAATGCCGATCCCAAGCTGCTTGAGCTGCTGGTCTGCCCCTTGACGAAGGGACGTCTTTCCTACGATCGCGCCCGCAACGAGCTTGTGTCAGAAAGCGCAGGGCTCGCCTACCCGATCCGCGACGGGGTGCCGATCATGCTGATTTCCGAAGCGCGCAAATTAGAAGACTAGCGTTAGCCCTGCCTGCCGCTCTCTCCACAGTGTCACGTCGCAAATTGACGATGATGCGTTGACAACCGTGCGTGGATTTGACCAGAGTCCCGCCCGACATGTCTGTTGCGGGGAGAAAACTGATGTCGTTGCGCGCGCTCGTCCGGATCTCGTTGATTGCGGTCTCAACCGCCATTACTTTTATTCCAGCTGTGGCGGCGGAACCTTCCCGCAAGGTGGTTACCACCAAAAATGGCGATTATTTCGGGTTCGATCTCAGAACCGAGCAGAATGTCTCGCTTGAGCAGTGCGGCGAGATTTGCGTCGGCGATACCGCCTGCAAGGCGTTCACCTACAATCCCAAGGTGCAATGGTGTTTCCTTAAATCGGATTTCAATCAGCTCAATGCCTTCCCAGGTGCCGTCGCCGGCAAGATCGTGCAGGTTGTCGCTGAAGCCGATATCGGTGCACCGCAGCGTCTTTCTTTCGTGACTGATAGCCTGCAGCAGGAAGCGCGCCGGCTGAAATCGGGCCTTGCGGCAAGCGCGGAGCAGGAGAGCCAGGGACTGGAGAACCTGCTGCAAACGGCAAGGCAGCAGGCGGCAGCCGACGCGATCGAAACCTACAAGGCGGCTCTTGCGATTTCGCCCGATGACGGTGCTCTCTGGGCCGAATTTTCGCAAAGGGCGGCGCAGGTTACCGACAATTACGCGATTGCCGGCCAGGCCGCTTCCGCTGCCATCAATGCCTATCAGTTGAGCCGCACGGTCAGTGCCCGCACCGAGGCGTTGAACCGGCTGGCCCAGGCTTTCGAAAAGACCCAGAATTATCGCGCGGCGCTTAATGCCTATAAGGAGAGCCTCACACTTTCCGATAATGCGCAGACGAAGGCGGCCTATGCCGATCTGCGCACGCGCCAGGGATTCCGCGTCGTCAACAATACGATTGATACGGATAGTGTCAGCCCGCGCGCATGCGTGCAGTTTTCCGAACCGCTGGTGAAGAACGGTGTCGATTATTCCTCTTTCGTCACATTGGATGGTGCTGCACCCAAGGCGATCGAGGCGAAGGGCAGTGAGATTTGCGTCGAGGGGCTGACCCATGGTCAGCGTTACAAGATTGCGTTCCGCGCCGGCCTGCCGTCCTTGGTGGAAGAACCGCTGGAAAAGCAGGTCGATCTCGATATCTACGTGCGTGACCGTGCAGCGAGCGTCCGCTTCACCGGCGAGAACTTCGTGCTGCCGGGCACGGCGCGGCGCGGCATTCCCATCGTTTCGGTCAATGCCGAGAAGGCCGATCTGAAGCTTTACCGTATTGGCGACCGTAACATCACGTCGGTCTTGGCAAACTCGCAGTTTTTGACGCAGATGGACGGTTACAACGCCGACCGTATTGAAAACGAGATCGGCGAGCTGGTCTGGCAAGGTTCGATAGACATTCAGCCGGACCTCAACAAGGATGTAGTGACGAGCTTTCCGGTGGACGAAGCCTTGCCAGAGCGGAAGCCCGGCATCTATGTGCTGACCGCCGTACCGCCCGGCACCGCACCGGAGACATGGGATTCGCGCGCCACACAGTGGTTCCTCGTTTCCGATACGGGCATCACCACCTATGCCGGCACCGATGGCCTGAACGTATTCGTGCGCTCACTCGGCAGCGCCGCACCGCTTGGCGGGGTGGATTTGCAATTGCTCGCCAAGAACAACGAAGTGCTCGGCACGGCAAAGACGGATGCAGACGGCAGGGCAGTATTTTCGGCAGGCCTGATGCGTGGCACAGCGGCGCAGGCGCCAGCCATCCTCACAGCGCGCAACGGCGACAAGGACTACGTCTTTCTGGACATGACGCGCGCCGGTTTCGATCTTTCCGACCGTGGCGTGACTGGGCGCGCGGCCCCCGGCGCCATCGACGTGTTCAGCTGGACAGAGCGCGGCATCTACCGCGCCGGCGAGACCGTGCACGCGGCAGCGCTGGCCCGTGATGTTGACGGCAAGGCGATCGAGGATCTGCCGCTAACCTTCATCTTCTCGCGCCCTGATGGCGTCGAGGACCGGCGTTTCGTGAGCGACGGCAAGGCGCTCGGTGGCCATGCGGTCGATCTGCCCTTGCAGGCGAATGCCATGCGCGGCACCTGGACGCTGCGCATTCATACCGATCCGAAAACGGCTGCGATCAGCGAAAAGAGCTTTCTGGTCGATGATTTCGTGCCTGATCGCACCGAATTTGATCTCTCCAGCAAGGTGAAACAGATCGAGCCGGGCGCGGAAACGGCAATCGACGTCGATGGCCGTTATCTCTACGGCGCGCCCGCAGCTGGCCTGACGCTGGAAGGTGAGGTCGCCGTCAAGCCGACCCGGACGAGTACCGACTTCGAGGGTTATTTCTTCGGTCTAGCGGATGAGGAAAGCGAAGAGGAAAATCGCACCGCGCTTGCCGATCTTCCGGCTCTGGACGAAGAAGGCAAGGCAAGCTTCAATGTCGATCTGACGGATTTGCCTTCCACCACGCAGCTGCTTTCCGCCAACATCACCGTTCGGATGCGCGAGGCCGGTGGCCGCGCCGTCGAACGATCTCTGACGCTGCCGGTGAAGGCGCAAGCACCTGTCATCGGCATCAAACCGCAGTTTTCGGGTGATCTCGCCCAGAATTCCGTTGGCCGTTTCCACATTATCGGCGTGACAGCTGATGGCGCGAAACAGGCGATGAGTGGCCTCAGCTGGAAGCTCATCAAGGTAGAGCGAAACTATCAATGGTATCGTCAGGGTAACTCCTGGCGGTACGAACCGGTGGAATATACCAAACAGACCGAAACCGGCACGGTTTCCGTCGACGCCAATGGCGGTGAGATTTCCGTGCCTGTCACCTGGGGCCGCTACAGGCTGGAAGTGGAAGGTGCCGGCAATGGCGCACCGGTTTCGAGCGTCGAATTCGATGCTGGTTTCTACGTCGAGGCAAGCTCGACAGAGACGCCGGATGCGCTGGAAATCGCGCTGGACAAACAAAACTACAAGATCGGCGATACCGCAAAACTCAAGGTATCGTCGCGTTTTGCCGGTCAGCTGATGGTCACGTCAGGTTCGGAAAAGCTGATTTCCGTGCAGAATGCTGAGATCGGTGAGGATGGCGGCGAGATCGACATTCCCGTTACCGAGGAATGGGGCGCGGGGGCGTATGTGACGGCCACGCTGTTCCGTCCGGGCGATGCGCAGGAAAGCCGCATGCCGATGCGCGCCATAGGCATCAAGTGGCTTGCCGTCGATCCCGCCGAGCGCAAGCTTGCGGTAACGCTAGGCGCGCCGCAGAAGACGCTGCCGCGTCAGCCGCTTGAAATTCCGATCAGTGTCGCCGGCGCGGGCGTGGGCGAAAAGGCCTATGTCATCGTCGCGGCTGTGGATGTCGGCATATTGAACCTCACCCGCTATGAACCGCCGAAGCCGGATGAATGGTATTTCGGTCAGCGACGGCTGGGGCTGGAAATCCGCGACCTCTATGGCCGCCTGATCGACGGCTCGCTTGGCGCCACCGGTCGCCTGAGAACGGGCGGTGATGGCGGGGGCGCAGCACTGCAGGGCAGCCCGCCCACCGAAAAGCTCGTGGCCTTCTTCTCGGGACCTGTCGAACTTGACGCAGACGGCAAGGCGACGGTGAGCTTCGATATTCCTCAGTTCAACGGCACGGCCCGCATCATGGCTGTCGCCTGGACGAAGACTGGCGTGGGACATGCGGTCTCCGATGCCGTCATTCGAGATCCCGTGGTGGTGACGGCCAGTGCACCGAAGTTCCTCGCGCCCGGCGATGTCTCGCAATTGCGGCTCGATATCGCCAATACCGATGGTGAGGCCGGCGACTACCGGCTGGATGTGACCAGCAACACGGCACTTACGGTCGATCAGGGTGAGATGTCGCAGACCCTGGCACTGCAAAAGGGCGGCAAGTCGTCGCTGACCGTGCCGTTGACAGGCGAACAGCCGGGCAATGGCGCAATCATCATCAAGGTCTCCAATGCTGCCGGTCTTTCGCTGGAGCAGGTATTGAATGTTCCCGTGCGTCCAGCCGTTCTGCCGGTCACGACGCGGCGTGAAATCAAGATCGCGCCCAATAGCAGCCTGACGATAAATGGCGACCTTCTGGCCGATAGCATGCTTCTCGGTTCGTCCGTCGCCGTCAACGTCACACGCTCGCCAGCCTTCGATATTCCGGCGCTGGTGATGATGCTCGACAAATATCCTTACGGCTGCGCCGAGCAGACGACGAGCCGCGCGTTGCCGCTGCTTTATCTCTCGGAAATGACCAAGGATAGCGGCATTGCCGAGGACCCGGATACCCGCCGCCGCGTGCAGGAGGCGATCTACCGGGTGCTGTCCTTCCAGTCGAGTTCCGGCAGTTTCGGCCTCTGGTCTCCCGGTTACGGAGATCTGTGGCTGGATGCCTATATCAGCGACTTCCTGACCCGTGCGCGCGAGCAGGGTTACGATGTTCCCGAACAGGCGATGGTGCAGGCTTTGAGCAACCTGCAAAACGGTCTTTCCTACGATAGCAACGTCAAGGATCGCGGCAACGAGATCGCCTATTCGCTTTACGTTCTGGCGCGCAACCGCAAGGCGGCGATCAACGATCTCAGATATTATGCGGATACGGCGCTTGCCGATTTCCCCACACCGCTTGCCAAGGCGCAGGTTGCCGCAGCCCTTTCGCTTTATGGAGATCAGGCACGCGCGAAGACTGTGTTCGGTGCCTCGCTCGATATGGCGAGCCGTGCCACCAAGGTTAGCTTCGCAAGGGCGGATTACGGTTCCGCCCTGCGTGATGGCGCAGCGACGCTGGCGCTTGCGGCGGAAAGCCGTCCGGTTCCTGCCGTCGTGCCGCAACTTGCAGGTGCCGTGGCGAAGGAATGGGAAAAGAAACCCTATACCAGCACCCAGGAACAGGCATGGATGCTGCTTGCCGCCCGCGCCGTCAAAGGTGAGGACAAGGATATCCGTCTTGATGTGAACGGCGATTTGCAGACCGGTGGTTTCGGCAAGCGGATGAGCGGCGACGAATTGCTGGCGGCACCCTTGAAGATCGCCAACGCGTCGGCTGATCCGGTCACGGCGGTGGTCACCACGGTCGCGCCCCCGGCACAACCGCTTGCCGCCGGTGGCGAGGGCTTCACCATTACCCGTACCTATTATTCCATGGATGGCGAGGAGGTGAACGCGAGCGAGGTGGTGCAGAACGAGCGTTATGTGGCGGTGCTGAATGTCACGCCTAAAAATGACTGGCAAGCACGCATTCTCGTGACTGACCTTCTGCCTTCCGGTTTTGAGATCGACAATCCGAGCCTCGTCAATTCTGCCGCCCTTTCGAATTTCGACTGGTTGCCGGAAACCGAAGCTGCGCATACCGAATTCCGCTACGACCGGTTCGTTGCGGCCTTCGACCGCACGGCTGGCGACAGTTCGGAAATCACGCTGGCCTATGTGGTCCGGGCCGTCACCCCAGGCACTTATGATCATCCGGCGGCCTCGGTCGAGGATATGTACCGGCCGCAATTTTCCGCCCGCACGGCAACGGGCCGCATGGAGGTGCGTTCGGCAACCCCATGAGGCGAAAAAAGGCGATCATCGTCGGCATCGTGTCGGCCGCTCTGCTTGTAGGCGGTGCGGCCTTCGGTCTCGATGCGCTGGACAAGGCCTATCCACCACCGCTGGAGGCTGCGCAGCAGCGGTCCTTCGAGGTGCTGGATAAAGACGGGCGGTTGCTGCGCGCATTTGCGACACCTGATGGCCGCTGGCGGCTGAAAACCAGCGCTGCAGAAGTCGATCCGCAGTTCCTGCGCATGCTGATCGCTTATGAGGACCAGCGTTTTTACAACCATCACGGCATTGACCCGTGGGCGCTGCTGCGCTCCGCCTGGCAATTGGCAAGCAACGGCCGGATCGTCTCCGGCGCCTCGACGCTTTCCATGCAGGTGGCGCGGCTGATCGAACCGCGCACCGACCGGTCGTTTTCGGCGAAGTTTCTGCAGGGATTGCGCGCGCTCCAGATCGAAAGACGGCTCGACAAGGCGGAAATCCTCGATCTTTATCTGAATATCGCGCCTTATGGCGGCAATCTTGAGGGTGTTCGTGCCGCAAGCCTCGCCTGGTTTGGCAAGGAGCCCGCCCGGCTCGACACGGCGGAGGCGGCTCTTCTGGTTGCGCTGCCGCAATTGCCGGAGAAACGCCGACCGGACCGCTTTCCGGATGCGGCAAGGCAGGCGCGGGAGAGGGTTTTGCAGCGCCTTGCCGTGGAACGCGTGGTAGGTGAAGGCGAAGCAGAGCGGGCGACCCTTGCAGCCGTTCCCGCCAACCGGCGCGATCTGCCGGCCTATGCACCGCACATGGCGGCTGCCGCACGCGTGAAGTTTGCCAATGCCACCGAGGCGCACTCGACGCTCAGATTGCCGATCCAGCGGGAACTAGAAGCCGTTGCCCGCCATGCAGCGGAAAAGCTGACAGAAAAGGTCTCAGTCGCCATCGTCATGGCCGACGCGCAGACCGGTGATATTCTGGCTGAAGTTGGTTCGGCTGATTATCTCGATACTGCAAGGCGCGGTTTCGTGGAGATGAGCCGCGCCGTGCGCTCGCCGGGCTCCACCCTCAAGCCGTTCATCTATGGCCTTGCCTTTGAAAATGGTCTCATCGGGCAGGAAACTATCATCGAGGATCGCCCGGCGGATTTTTCCGGTTACCGCCCGCGTAATTTCGACATGCACTATCAGGGTGATGTCAGCATCAGGCAGGCACTGCAACTGTCGCTCAATGTGCCCGCCGTAAAGCTTCTGGATGCTGTCAGCCCGTCTGCGCTGATGGTGCGTTTCCGCCGCGCGGGCGTGAAGCTCGTGCTTCCCACCACCGAGGCGCCGGGGCTCGCCATTGCGCTAGGAGGTGCTGGTATTTCGCTGGTTGATCTGGTGCAGCTTTATGCGGGCCTTGCCGGCGGCGGCGACCCTGTGCGGCTGGGGGACGGTGTGCGCTCCGCGCCGCAACGGCTTGCCGGAGATCGGCTGTTTGCCGACGCTGCGATCTGGAACGTCTCCGACATCCTGTCCGGTGTGCTGCCGCCACTCGGCATGAAGCAGCGCGGCATCGCCTACAAGACCGGCACCAGCTACGGTTACCGTGATGCCTGGTCGGTAGGTTATGACGGGCGGCATGTCATCGGCGTCTGGGTCGGTCGTGCCGATAACGGCGCCGTCCCGGGCATTGCCGGTTATGCGACGGCAGCCCCGATCCTCTTCGAGGCTTTCGAGAAATCCGGCGTGGCGATCACGCCAATGCCTGCTGCACCTTCTGGCGTCGCGCGGGTGGCCGTGAGCGACCTTCCCGCCAACCAGCGGCGTTTCACATTGACCGCAAGCGGCCTGCTTTCGGCCTCAAGGCGCGAAAGCGCGCCGCGCATCGTCTATCCACCGGAAGGGGCTAGGGTGGAGCTCTCCAGCCAGTCAGGCATTTCGCCGCTAGTGCTGAAGCTGCAAGGCGGCCGCGCGCCCTTCCGCTGGCTCGCCAACGGCAGGCCTCTCCCGGATGCTTCGCTCCGCCGCAACAGCGAATGGCGACCGGAAGGGCAGGGGTTTTCAACGCTGACCGTGATCGACGCCGATGGCCGCGCTTCGAGCGTGCGCGTTTTCATCGAGTGAATTTTTGACGGCTTGCGCACCACGCTGCTGAACGCCGCGTCGCAGGCAGCTTCTTGCCCGCGTCATAGAAGTTCATTTGCAGAGACCTGATGCAAAGTGGAAGGAGGAACGGCGATCACGCAACGTCGAGTGAATGACGATCGATACGCTCCTGAAGTGCGGCCACAACTGCATGCAGGAATTCTCGGCATCGAGGGTCGACGGTCTTCGCCAGTGTCATTTCCAGCCGGCTGCGGATCTTGTGCATGAACCCAACATGATCGAAGCTATCGGCAGCGATATTTACCTCGACTTCTTCCATATAGTGCAACAGGTGCGGTTCCAGTGCGAGATTTGGGTCCATCCGGTATCGGGTGGCCATCTGCTCTGCAAGCGTTCCCATCTGTACGTATGGGCCATATTCGTTGATCATTCTGTCTCCTTCATCGGGTGTGAGCATCTTAGATAGGTGCTGTTTGTGGATGCACGAGATGTGTTTGCGATCAAACGCGCAAAAGACCGGAGCTAATTGGTAAAACGAACGTGACCAATCGATGCTTCGCCGTTCGAATATGCCGGTGTGCACGCTGAGCGAAACGGGACAGCTATTATGTTTGTCTAGGACTAGAGCCGCATGGCGAGCAGTGAAGCGGGTCACGACATTCCGCTCTTTTTTATATTATTGTTTTAAACTGAATTTACAGGAAAATGGTGTCCACGAGAGGATTCGAACCTCCGACCCCAGGATTCATACCACTTCGGCTTTAGCCGCCGCCCATCTCCATTGGATAGGACGTTCGTGGTCTGGACTGTCCCTTCACCGTGAGCCTTTCGGCTTTTAGGTGCTGCCCATCCAGTCTCTACACCTTCACCGGATTTCTCCGGAGCTTGGCTCGGGATTGGCATGCTGGAAGACCAGCGAAGCTTTCCCCGACTTTGAGCAGATCGATTGCGTCGTTTCTGGGCGCAACCCCCAATTTGTCTTAGGAATCCTGTGCTCTATCCTGCTGAGCTACGTGGACACTGAATTGCTCTTTAACCTGCCGTAGCCGGCGGATCAACCGCGTTCTTTATCGCGGTCGACCTGTTCCTCTGCTTTCTTTGCGTCCCGGCAGTCAGTTCGTCAGGCGTTGCTCGGCAAGTTTCACCCAATAGGAAATGCCGTAGGCGATGGCGTCGTCGTTGAAATCGTATCCAGGGTTGTGAAGGCCGGCCGAATCGCCGTTGCCGATGAAGATGAAGGCACCCGGCCTTTCCTTCAACATGAAGGAAAAATCCTCGCCCGCCATGGAAGGGTCGACATCGGGGTCGACGTTCTTTTCACCAGCCACATCGCGGGCGACGCGGATGGCGTGGTCGGTCTCGTCCGCATGGTTGAAGGTCACCGGGCAATAACGCTCATAGACGACCTCGGCTTCCGCTCCATTTGCTAGCGCTATGCCTTCCGCCATCTGCTTTATGCGATCCTGCGCGAGATCACGCACCGTCTCGTCCAGACTACGAACCGTGCCGGCAATCAACGCGTCGTTGGGAATGATGTTGTGGCTGGAGCCGGCATGAAAGCGGGTGACGGACACGACCACGGATCGGATCGGATCGGCATTGCGCGAGGCGATCATCTGCAGATTGCCGACGATCTGTGCGCCGATCGTGATCGGGTCGATCGTGCGGTGCGGCTGGGCTGCATGGCCGCCACGACCTTTGACCGTGATCGAGAACTTGTCCGGTGCCGCCATGATGCCGCCCTTGCGGATGGCGAACGAGCCGAGCGGAATACCCGGCATATTGTGCATGCCGTAGACCTCATCGATGCCGAACCGCTCCATCAGGCCGTCCTCGACCATGGCGAGAGCACCCGCACCGCCTTCTTCGGCGGGCTGGAAGATGACCGCGATGGACCCGGCGAAATTGCGGGTTTCCGCGAGATATTTGGCGGCGCCAAGTAGCATGGCGGTGTGGCCGTCGTGGCCGCAGGCATGCATGGCGCCTGCGGTTTTGGAAGCCCAGGGTTTGCCGGTTTCCTCAAGGATGGGAAGAGCATCCATATCCGCCCTAAAGCCGATGGTGCGATTGCCCGGAATATTGCCTCTGATGATGCCGACCACGCCCGTGCGGCCAAGACCGGTCACGATTTCGTCAACGCCGAAAGATTTCAGCTTGTCCGCAACGAAAGCTGCGGTGTTGTCGACATCATATAAAATCTCGGGATTTTCATGCAGGTGACGCCGCCATTCGCTGACTTCCTGCTGAAGTTCGGCGGCTCTGTTCAAAATCGGCATTCGTTCATTCCTGGGTTCATCGGTGCGGCATGGCGTAAAAGCCTATCCTCCGCGGTGGATAGTGCGCCGCATAATTGACGTAATCAATGTACTTTGCCATTGCTAGGACATATATGGTGAATATTGCCATTCCCTGACTGAAGACGGGAATTCGAGGATAAGCCTTGCCACAGAATCTTAAATCGCCAAACGCTGCCCGACGGCTCTCCGCAGCCATTGCCATCATGACCGCCGGCCTTGTTGCCGCTGCACCCGTGGCGAATGCCAATCCGAAAATGGTGGTCGATGTCAAAACCGGCAAGGTGATTTCCCACCAGGAAGCGTTCCGCAAGTGGTATCCGGCCTCGCTGACCAAGCTGATGACCGCCTATATCGCCTTTTCGCAGATGAAGGCCGGCAAGCTCAGCCCGCAGACGGAAGTGGTGATGAGCAAGAAGGCCGCCGACCAGCCGGCCTCGAAAATGTATTTCAAGCCCGGCCAGAAGCTGACGATGGACAGCGCACTGAAGCTGCTGCTCATCAAATCCGCCAATGATATCGCCGTGGCGATTGCCGAAACCATCGGCGGCACCAGCGATAATTTCGTGGCGCAGATGAATGCGCAGGCGCAGCGGCTGGGCATGAGCTCCACCCGTTACATCAACGCCAACGGCCTGCCCGGCAAGGGCCAATATACGACGGCGCGTGACCTTGCGCTTCTGGCGTTGATCATCAAGCGGGAATTCCCGGAATATGCCCATTATTTCTCGCTGGAAGGTGTCACCACCGGCAAGAAGGACTACGCCAACTTCAATATGCTTGTTGGCCGCTTTGATGGCGCAGATGGCATGAAGACCGGCTTTATCTGTGCATCCGGTTTCAACCAGGTGTCCTCCGCCGTGCGCAACGGCCGTTCGGTCATAACTGTGGTGCTGGGGGCAGATAGCCTTGCCGGGCGAACCGACCAGTCCGCTGATCTGCTGCAGATGGGACTGACGGCGCCCTCGGGCCAAGGCGTTTCACTCGCCTCGCTGGCACCCTATGGCGATACCGCCGAGGTAAACGACGTCAGTGCCGAAATCTGCAATCCGAAGGCAGCCAAGGTGCGCAGCGAAAGCCGCGACGAGACCGGCCGCATGGTCATCCATTCGCCCTACGTTACGGAAATGACCCGTCCGCCGGAATATTCTTTCGCGGGTCTCATTCCCGGCAGTGAGACGGTGGCGGTCAACACCGCCAAGGGTGCGAGCGCCAAGGGACAAGTGGCCAACGTGCCGATTCCGATCCCGCGTCCGACATTCTGATTTCGCCTAACCGCACTCTTTATGGATGAGGGCGCGCGCGAAGCCTGAACGCTGCGCGGAATCTGTATTCGCAGCTTCGGTTTGTTATGATATTACAGTGTCGCTCGTGGCCTTCAGGCCCCGGGCGATTTTTTGTGATTATTGCGCGGTTCCGGATCTAATCTCGTCCAACGATCTGCCGGAGCGGCCATCAACATACAGGCAAGACATGTCTCGCGATCGCATACCGGTTTCCATCATCACCGGATTTCTCGGCGCCGGAAAATCGACGCTGCTCAACCGGCTTCTCAAAGACCCCGATATGAGCGACGCCGCGATCATCATCAATGAATTCGGCGATGTCAGCATCGACCATATGCTGGTTGAAAGTGCAGGCGAGGGCATCATCGAACTGGCGGAAGGCTGCCTTTGCTGCACCGTTCGCGGCGAGCTGGTGGATACTCTGGCGGAACTGATGGACGGCATCCAGACCGGCAAGCTGAAGCCGGTGAAGCGGGTCGTGATCGAAACCACCGGTCTTGCTGATCCCGCTCCCGTCATGCAGTCTGTCATGGGCAACCCAGTGATTGCGCAGAATTTCGTTCTGAACGGCATCATTACGGTTGTGGATGCCGTGAACGGCCTGTCCACACTCGATAATCACGAGGAAGCGGTGAAGCAGGCGGCGGTGGCCGACCGGCTGGTGATGACGAAGCGCGCGCTTGCTGATGCTTCCACAATTTCCACGCTGACGGCCCGCCTTCAGGCGCTAAACCCGCGCGCGACGATCGAGGATGGTGATCGGGCGGATTGGAGTGCTACCGCACTGCTGGATAACGGTCTTTACGATCCCGGCAGCAAAAATGCCGATGTCGGCCGCTGGCTGGGGGAAGAGGCGGAACACGATCACCACGACCACGACCACGACCACGATCATGACCACCACCATCATGGCGACCACGATGGCCACCATCACCACCACGATGTGAACCGGCACGACGCGTCGATCCGTTCCTTCTCGATCATTCACGACCAGCCGATAGCCCCGATGGCAATCGACATGTTCGTGGACTTGCTGCGTTCGGCGCATGGGGAAAAGTTGTTGCGGATGAAGGCCGTCGTCAAGCTGTCGGACAATCCGGACCGACCCCTTGTGCTGCACGGGGTACAGAACATTTTCCACACACCCGAGCGCCTCGCGGCATGGCCGGACCCATCTGACCAGCGCACGCGCATGGTGCTGATTACCAAGGATTTGCCGGAGGCGTTCGTGCAGGACCTGTTTGCTGCGTTCACCGGCACGCCGGGCATCGACCGTCCGGACAGGCAGGCGATGACGGACAATCCGCTGGCGGTTTCGGGGTTAAGGTTTTAGGTCGCAAAACTGTGGTTGAAACCTGTGGGCAGGGCACCCTTTACCTTGTCGAGTATCTCACACTCAAGGGGGAGATCGAGTGGAGTATTCTCGGCAGCGAGGGTAATTACGCTCCCTTCACGATCCTGAATCGGTGTCCTTTGGTCAACGTCGTAGTTTCAACCAGGCTATGCCCATCCTGGTTGCACATATGGGCAATATCGATAACCGCCAGCGGGTCGGTCGTCTCTACAACAAGAACATCGCCCGCCTGCAGGCCAGAGAGTTTTTTACGGCTTCTTAAAACCGGAAGGGGGCATTTAAGCCCCCTCAAGTCGAAAACTATGTCAGCCGTGTCGGTCATTCCTTGGCCCAGAACTTCCAGAACGGCTTCTTTTCCGGCGCTTCCGCTGGCGGTGCTGCGGAAAAAGCGAGCGGGTTCATGGTCGGCACAGGGACCTGGGCGGCAGTTCCGTTCTGACCGGGCCCCGAAGCCGCAGGCGTAGCAGTGGCAACCATTGTCGGGGCCGCCGGGGCAGGGTTCGATTGCGGAGCTGAGGGCTGGGTCGCCGAAGGATGCGGCGTCCGCAGAGAAGACGCGGTTGCGGTGGTCGCCGGCGAAGACGAGGTCACCTGCTGCGCCTTCTTCTCCATCAGTGCGGCATATTCCGTTTCCTTCATCAGCTTGCCGGCCTTCAGCGCCGAGCCGGTCGGAGCATAAGCGGGTTCGCGGCCCTTGCGCTTTTCGGCAACCAGCGCCTTGCGCTCCGCCTCGCTCGGGTCGTACCAGGCCATGCCGTCATATTTCTTCATCGCCTTTTCATAGGCGAGATCATAGGTCTTTTCGTAGCTCGAAAGCGCGCTCACCAGTGCCGGCGGCGTGCTCATGGCCGGGCATTGCGCAGATGCGTTGAACGTGCCGCCTTCGGTCTGCTGGTTGAAGACATATTTCTTCTCGCAGACATTCACTTCCGGCGGGCGTTTCGTGACTTCGAAATTGTCGTAACCGACCTTCAGCATCTTCCAGAAATCGAGATGTTCGCTCTGGCGGTGGCGGGCCATGTTTTCCGCGGTCATGCGGAAGGGAAAGGCCTGCAGCTGAACGGTCTTCTGGCCACCCTTGAAGGCGTCGCGGGCGAAACCGTAGATTTCAAGGATCTGCGCGTCCGTCATCGAATAGCAGCCGGAGGACGAGCAGGCGCCATGGATCATCAGGTTGGTGCCGTTGCGGCCGTTGGCGGCATCGTAGCGGTTCGGAAAGCCGGTGTTGATGGCGAGGTAATATTTAGAGTTGGGATTGAGGTGCGCGGGCGTCAGGTTGTAGAAACCTTCCGGCGCCTGCCGGTCGCCCTCTTTCACCTTGGGGCCGAGTTTGCCGGACCAGGCGCAAATCTGGTATTCGGCAATCTTGTCGAAGCGGTTGTCGCGCTTGGCCTTCCAGATTTCCAACGCGCCTTCTTCCTTGAAGATGCGGATCATGATTGGCGAGGTGCGATCCATGTTCTTCTTGTCGATCTCGGCAAGAATGGACGGAGAAAGCGGGTAATCAACCTTGTTTTTAACGTGGGAGACGTCGCGTTCGACGGTTTCGAGCGTATCGTTGCAGCCGCTGAGAATGAGCGCGGTGCAGGCAAGAAGTGCAAAATGTGTCAAACGCATGATCTGATCCGAAAGACGATGGCACGGGCGACGGAGTTCTACACCGTCCCGCGTGTATTTTAAATACGGTATTAACCGTTTACATCTTCTTAACTCAAATCGGACCCGCCCCTGCGGCCGCCGATACATCTGTTGATGTGACCGGACTATGGCCGAGTTGGGGCGAGATTCAAGGAAAATAAGGCTGGAGCTAGATTGTTTTGGCTTCTTTTCGATCCACCAAAAAATCTAACTCCCTCTTTTTGCGCATTTCCGGACGTAAACCGCTGCGCACTTTTACTGGAAACGCTCTAAAGGTTTCTGCCGATATCCAGGAATTTCTGGCGGCGTTCGGCGCGCAGCTGCGTGCCCGAGCGCTGCGAAAGATCGGCGAGCGCCTTGGCGATAACGTCGCCGGTGGCACCAATCACGGCCGCCGGATCACGATGCGCGCCGCCCATCGGCTCGGGAATGATGCCGTCGATGACGCCAAGCGACTTCAGATCTTCCGAGGTGATTTTCATGTTGGTCGCGGCCTCCTTGGCACGGGTCGAATCGCGCCAGAGAATGGAAGCGGCACCTTCCGGCGAAATCACCGAATAGATCGCATGTTCGAGCATGTAGACGCGGTTGCCCGTGGCGATCGCGATTGCGCCGCCCGATCCGCCTTCGCCGATGACGACGGAGACGATCGGCACCTTGACGTTGAGGCACATTTCCGTCGAGCGGGCGATGGCTTCTGCCTGACCGCGCTCTTCTGCGCCGACACCGGGATAGGCACCAGCGGTATCGATGAGGGTCACGACCGGCAGCGAGAAGCGGTCAGCCAGTTCCAGCACGCGGATCGCCTTGCGGTAACCTTCCGGACGCGGGCTGCCGAAATTGTGCTTCAGGCGGCTTTTGGTGTCATTGCCCTTTTCCTGGCCGATAATGGCGACGGGCTGGCCATTAAAGCGGGCAAGGCCTGCCTGAATGGCAGCGTCTTCGGAAAATTTGCGATCGCCTGCAAGCGGCGTGAAATCCGTGAACAGCGCCTTGGCGTAATCGACGAAATGCGGGCGCTGCGGATGGCGCGCGACCTGCGTTTTCTGCCAGGCGTTCAGCTTGGAATAGATGTCCTGCATCGCGTCATTGACGCGTGATTCCAGGCGATTGATCTCCTCCGAGGTGTCTATGCTCTCGTCTTCATCGGCAAGCTTCTTCAGCTCGATGATCTTGCCTTCAAGGTCCGAGATAGGTTTTTCGAAGTCGAGATAATTGTGCATGAGATCCGTTTCCGATCGTTTTGCGCAAGGTTTGAGCCGGATTATCCGGCGGTTCCGGTCGCTCTAATCAAGGTTTTTGCCCTGTTTGGCAAGGGGGTGATGTGTTTGTACCAGCTCTTGCAGGCGTTCTTCCAGCACATGTGTATAGATTTGTGTCGTGGAAATGTCGGAATGGCCGAGCAGTTCCTGCACGGCGCGCAGGTCGGCGCCGTTCTGCAGAAGGTGGCTGGCAAAGGCGTGGCGCAGGACATGCGGTGACACCGCCGAGGGATTGAGGCCAGCTCGAATGGCAATGTCCTTCAGGTCGCGGGCGAAAACCTGTCGCGGCAGATGCCCTTCCTTGCTGTTTGAAGGAAACAGCCACGGACTTTCCGGACTGTCAGCCTTTTTGGGGGACGCGGGCGTCCTGCTTTTCTCAGGTACGAGCGACTTCCTGGCCGCGTCGTATTTGTCCATCGCGTCGATGGCCGCGCGAGACAGCAGCACCATGCGGTCCTTGTTGCCCTTGCCGCGGATCATCAGGAAGCGTCCCTCCTGGCGCAAAACCTTGACCGGCAGCGAAACGAGTTCGCTGACGCGCATACCGGTCGCGTAGAGAAGTTCGAGCAGGAGATGCATGCGGATGCGGGCAAGCTGGCCGGGGCCGGTTAAGGCGGCCTCTTCAGCAGCGATGCCAAGAAGTTTTGTCACGTCCGCGACGCTCATCGTCTTGGGCAGGGTGAGGCCCTTCTTGGGCGCATCAATGGTACCGGTCGGGTCGTCGCCGCGAAGTCCTTCAGAATATAGGAACCGGTAGAATTGCCGCATGGAAGACAGGCGTCTTGCCTGCGACGTGGCTGCAAAGCCCTGAGTGGAAAGATGGGTCAGATAGGCCGACAGGTCTGCCGTGGCGGCTTCCATCAAGGACTGGCCTCGGCCACCGAGAAATTCACGCAGATCGGAAAGGTCGCGTTCGTAAGAAGAGAGCGTATTGGCGGCGGCACCCCGTTCGGCGCTCATCATTTCCAGAAAACTTTCGAGCCGCGCGCCGTCCCGCCCGCTCATCTCTTTGCTACTCATGGGGTGCGCCTTGCCGGCTCCGCCGACGGCGGGTTCAGCCGCTCGGAAGGAATGCGCACCGTCACCTCGCGATCATTGGGCTTGACGAACATGACCAGCAGCACCATGCCGCCATAGATCAGCCCCGCGATGGTTGCCAGTATCATCGTGAAGCGGAAGAGGGTTGGCATGGCGGCTCCGTGAGGGTGGCAGTCTGAATGTATATGCGGTGCAGCGAAAGCGGCGACAAGATCAAAAAGCGGTAGTCCGCCGCTGCTGCATGCGGCGATGAATGTGATTCAACGCAATTCAGTCAGCAATTTGGCTTGACGCTTCGTAAACATTTGCAGATATCCATGCCAAACGGGCTTTCAATTTTATGAATGAAAAGAATTTATCTGTCCCGGTCACACTCGGGGAGCAAGCGCGGGCCAAGCTCGCCGGGCGCAACGTCGTCTTTGTCGGACTGATGGGGGCTGGAAAGTCCGCGATCGGTCGCATGGTCGCCCAGCAGCTCAAGGTCTCCTTCATCGACACGGATGTCGAAATTGAGCGTGTTTCCCGCATGACGATAGCCGAACTTTTCGCCACCTATGGCGAGGAGGAGTTCCGGGCGCTGGAAACGCGGGTCGTCAAGCGGCTGCTGCGCGGTGGCCCCAAGGTCATTTCTACCGGCGGCGGCGCTTTCATCAACGACAATACCCGCCGGCACATCACGCGCGGCAGTGTGTCGCTGTGGCTGAAGGCCGATATCGAGGTTTTGTGGGAAAGGGTCAACAAGCGTGATCATCGCCCGCTTCTCAAGACCGAAAACCCCAAGGCCACGCTGGCGGCCCTGATGGAGAAACGGTATCCGATCTATGCGGAAGCGGATCTGACCATCGAATCCCGCGATGTCCGCAAGGAGATCATCGTGACCGAAGTGCTGGCCGCCATCGCCGGCCTTGAACAGAAAGACTGAGCATCATGACGCCTTCCGAAATCCACACCGACGAACGTCTTGTCCATGTGCCGCTCGGTGAGCGCGCTTACGACATTCTGATCGGACCGGGCCTGATCGGCAGGGCGGGCGGCGAGATTTCGTCGCGGCTGAAGGGCAGGCGTGCCGCTATCATCACTGACGAGCATGTTGCACCGCTTTACCTCGAAGGCCTGATGGACGGCCTGCAGACGGATGGCATCGAAGCCGTTTCGCTGACCTTGCCCGCAGGCGAGAAGACCAAGAGCTTCGAACATCTGGTCACTGTTTGCGATGCCGTTCTCTCCGCACGGGTGGAGCGCAACGATGCGGTGATTGCACTTGGCGGCGGTGTTATCGGCGATCTCGCCGGTTTTGCGGCGGGCATCGTGCGTCGCGGCGTGCGTTTCGTGCAGATACCGACCTCGCTTCTGTCGCAGGTGGATTCCTCCGTCGGCGGCAAGACGGGCATCAATACCCGCCAAGGCAAGAACCTTGTCGGCGTTTTCCATCAGCCCGATCTGGTGCTGGCCGATACGGCGGTGCTCGATACGCTGAGCGAGCGCGAATTCCGCGCCGGTTACGCCGAGGTGGTGAAATACGGCTTGATCGACAAGCCGGACTTCTTCTTCTGGCTGGAAAAGAACTGGGATGAAATCCGCACCGGCGGTCCCGCCCGCATCCAGGCGATTGCCACAAGCTGCCAGGCGAAGGCCGATGTGGTGGTGGCCGACGAGAAGGAAAACGGCGTACGCGCCCTTCTGAACCTCGGCCACACATTCGGCCACGCGCTGGAGGCAGCAACGAATTATGACAGCAAGCGGCTGGTGCACGGCGAAGGTGTCGCCATCGGCATGGTGCTGGCGCACCAGTTTTCCGCCCGCCTCAACCTTGCAAGCCCTGATGATGCCGCGCGCGTCGAAGCGCACCTCAAGGCGGTTGGTCTGCCAGTGTCAATGAAGGATATTCCAGGTGAACTGCCGCCGGTCGAGATGCTGATGGCGGCAATTGCGCAGGACAAGAAGGTCAAGGGCGGCAAGCTCACCTTCATCCTAACTCACGGCATCGGCCAGTCCTTCGTGGCCGACGATGTCGCGACGTCCGAGGTGCAGTCTTTCCTGTCGGAAAAGCATCCCGGCTGAGGCTTAAGGCGCGCGTTGCCTAGAACCGCGTCGGCTCCCCCGGCGCCGCCGCCTCGATGGCGAGGGCATGCAGCCCGGCGTCGAGTTCCGGTTTCAAAAGTGCATTGATCGCCCGGTGGCGCTCAATGCGTGACTTGCCTGCGAAGCTTTCAGACACTATCTGAACACGCATATGCGTCTCGCCGGTGCCGGTTATGTCCGGCTGATGGCCGGCATGCATCTGGCTTTCATCGATCACCACCAGGCGTTCCGGCGAAAAGCTCTGCCGAAGCTTTGTTTCTATGCGTTCTCGCAGGGACATGCGATGGGCTCCAATCCTGTTGGCTGGTCTTTAAAAGGGGCTACCTAAAAGCCTGCAACATTCCGCTTTGTCAATTCTTGTTGTGCGCCTTTTCGCACCCCATAATCAGGGCATCATGAAACTGGATTCGAAATATTTCGACCGCATCCGTACACGCAGAAAAAGGGACAGGGAACCTGAGGTTCAGGCCCCGACCTGCCAGTGGGACGGATGCGACAAGCCGGGCGCTCACCGTGCACCTGTCGGCCGCAATGCCGAGGGGCAATTCTTCCTGTTCTGTTTCGAGCATGTGAAGGAATACAATAAGGGCTATAATTATTTCTCCGGCCTGTCTGACACCGAGATCGCCCGTTACCAGAAGGAAGCGATCACCGGCCATCGTCCCACCTGGACGGTTGGCGTGAACAAGACTGCGCGCGACAGCCCGCTGCACTCCACGCTGCGTTCCGGCGCGGCGGGCGCGGCCAATGCCCGCATCCGCGATCCTTTTGGCTTCACGAATGGTTTTGCAAACGGGGCAAAGGCCGGCGGCCAGCGCCTGCAGCAGGACCGCAAGTTGAAGACGCTGGAGGCGAAAGCCTTCGATACGCTCGGCCTTTCTGCGGGTGCAAAGCAGGAAGAGATAAAAAGGCGCTATAAGGAGCTTGTCAAAAAGCACCATCCTGATGCTAATGGTGGCGATCGCGGCTCGGAAGAACGTTTTCGGGCTGTTGTTCAAGCATATCAATTGTTAAAGCAGTCAGGTTTCTGCTAAGCCAACGTTCGTGTTTACCGCCTGATTGATGATGTGGCCGGGTGGCCGCCGCCCGCCTTGGAGACGTGATGAGCAAAATCGACCTTGATATTTCCAACCTGCCCGACACGACGGTGTCCGTGCGGGAGGTTTTCGGCATTGATACGGATCTGCGGGTTCCCGCCTATTCGCAGGGCGACGCCTATGTGCCCGACCTTGATCCCGACTATCTTTTCGACCGCGATACGACGCTCGCTATTCTTGCCGGTTTTGCTCACAACCGACGCGTCATGGTTTCCGGCTTTCACGGCACGGGCAAGTCCACCCACATTGAGCAGGTAGCTGCCCGCCTGAACTGGCCCTGCGTGCGCGTCAATCTTGACAGCCACGTCAGCCGTATCGACCTCGTCGGCAAGGACGCCATCGTTCTTAAAGACGGCAAGCAGGTCACCGAATTCAAGGACGGCATTTTGCCCTGGGCCTACCAGCACAATGTCGCGCTGGTCTTCGACGAATACGATGCCGGTCGCCCGGACGTGATGTTCGTCATCCAGCGCGTGCTGGAATCCTCGGGCCGCCTGACGCTGCTCGACCAGAGCCGCGTTATCCGTCCTCACCCCGCCTTCCGCATTTTTGCGACCGCCAACACGGTCGGCCTCGGCGACACGACGGGCCTTTACCACGGCACGCAGCAGATCAACCAGGCGCAGATGGACCGCTGGTCCATCGTCACCACGCTGAACTACCTGCCGCATGAGCAGGAAGTGAACATCATTGCCGCCAAGGTAAAGAGCCTCAACAACCCGAAGGGTCGCGAAACCGTCTCCAAGATGGTGCGTGTGGCCGATCTTACCCGTTCGGCCTTCGTCAACGGCGACCTTTCCACGGTCATGAGCCCGCGTACCGTCATTACCTGGGCGGAAAATGCGGAAATCTTTGGCGATCTCGCCTTTGCGTTCCGCGTGACCTTCCTCAACAAGTGCGACGAACTGGAGCGCACGCTGGTTGCCGAACAATATCAGCGGGCTTTCGGCGTCGAGCTGAAGGAAAGTGCTGCGAACATCGTTCTCAGCGCCTGATCTTCCCCGGCTTGTCCGGAGAACATCACCGATGACTTGAAGACGCCGGCGGGCCGCGCATCCTTGGATGGGCGGCTCCGAAGCGTCGACAACTGACAGGAAAGACAATGGCAGCGCGCGGCGACAATTCCAGAGCAAAACCGGGTACGGCGGTCGATACCGAACCGTTGCGTCAGGCGATTGCCGGATGTGTGCGATCGGTTGCCGGCGATGCAGAGGTTGAGGTCGTTTTCGCCAATGAGCGGCCTGGCCTTGCCGGAGAGCGCATGCGCCTGCCGGAAATTTCCAAGAAACCCACCGCGCAGGAAATTGCCGTCACCCGTGGCCTTGGCGATTCCATGGCGCTTCGCCTTGCCTGCCATGACGCTGACACCCATGCGGTGATGTCGCCGCAGGGTGCCGAGGCGCGGTTGATCTTTGACGCTGTTGAGCAGGCGCGGGTGGAATCCATCGGTGCACTGCGCATGCCGGGCATGGCCTCCAACATTCAGGCGATGAACACGGAAAAATATGCCAAGGCGAATTTTTCGGGCATCAACACGAAGGACGATGCACCGCTTGCCGAAGCCGTCGCCCTTTTGGTGCGCGAGAAGCTGACCGGCGAAAAGCCACCGGCCAGTGCCGGCAAGGTTCTCGACCTGTGGCGCGACTTCATCGAGGACAAGGCCGCCGGCGACTTGAGCGACCTCTCCAAGGTGATTGGCGACCAGAAGGCTTTTTCGCGGCTGGTGCGCAAGATGCTGACCTCCATGCAGATGGCGGAGGAATTCGGCGACGACGATAACGAGCCGGAAAGCCAGGAGGCAGAATCCGACGAAGAGCAGCCGCGCACCAACGAGACCGAAGAAGAACAGGTCGAGGAAGAAGCCGGTTCCGATGCGACGCCCGCTGATGAAAGCGAGGCCTCGCAGGAGGAGATGGAAGAAGGCGAGATGGACGGCGCCGAGATGTCGGACGAGGAAATGTCCGACGATCTCGATGAGGATTCCGAGACGCCCGGCGAGACCCGCCGCCCCAACAGCCCCTTCGACGATTTCAACGAGAAGGTCGACTACCGCATCTTCACCCAGGAATTCGACGAGGAAATCCACGCCGAGGAACTGTGCGACGAGGCGGAGCTTGACCGCCTGCGCGCGTTTCTCGACAAACAGCTCGCCCATCTTCAGGGCGCCGTCGGACGTCTGGCGAACCGGCTGCAGCGCCGCCTGATGGCGCAGCAGAACCGTTCGTGGGATTTCGATCTGGAAGAGGGTTATCTCGATCCGGCTCGCCTCGTGCGGCTTATCATCGATCCCATGCAGCCGCTCTCCTTCAAGAAGGAGCGCGACACCAAGTTCCGCGACACGGTGGTTTCGCTCGTCATCGACAATTCGGGTTCGATGCGTGGCCGCCCGATCACGGTTGCGGCCACCTGCGCCGATATTCTTGCGCGTACGCTGGAACGGTCGGGTGTGAAGGTGGAGATTCTCGGCTTCACCACCAAGGCGTGGAAGGGCGGTCAGTCGCGCGAGCAATGGCTGGCCAGCGGCAAACCCGGCTCGCCGGGTCGGCTCAATGATTTGCGCCATATCATCTACAAGTCGGCGGATGCACCCTGGCGGCGTGCACGGCGCAATCTTGGCCTGATGATGCGTGAAGGCCTGCTGAAGGAAAACATTGACGGCGAAGCGCTGATGTGGGCGCATAACCGCCTGATCGGCCGCCCCGAGCAGCGCAAGATCATGATGATGATTTCGGACGGTGCGCCGGTGGACGATTCGACGCTGTCGGTCAATGCGGGCAATTATCTGGAGCGGCACCTGCGCGCCGTTATCGAACAGATCGAGACACGTTCGCCGGTGGAGCTTCTGGCGATCGGTATCGGCCATGATGTGACGCGTTATTACCGTCGTGCCGTGACGATCGTGGATGCGGACGAACTGGCTGGCGCGATGACCGAACAGCTTGCTGCTCTCTTCGAGGATACCAATACCGTCAGCTCGTCCCGCAAGGTTCGCCGTGCGGGATAAGCGGGGCCGGGCTTTTCTTTCCTGTAAATCGCTGGCGATGGCTGCAGTTCTTGCGGTCGCAGCGCTTGTTCCGGTTCCCATCGGCGCGTCGACCATCGATGTTCCGGTCAGCGTTCGTCTGTTGTCAGGCTTCGAGGTTGGCACCAGCGCCAAGCGTTTCGGCAAGCTGGAATTTATCGGCGGCATGGTGATGAGCACGCCGGAAAAACTATTCGGTGCCATATCCTCCATCCGCTTTCGCCCAAACGGGCAGGAATTCGTTGCTGTGCTGGATACCGGCCACTGGCTCACGGGCAAGATCGCACGCGGCCCGTCGGGCGCGCTGTCCGGGTTGGCTGACGTGCGTATCACTGCCATGCTGGATGCCAGCGGCCGTGAACCTTCCCGCAAGATGGAAATGGATGCGGAAGGTCTGGCGCTGCGGGATGGCAAGGTATTCGTCAGCTACGAGCAGCGGCACAGGATCGATGCCTATCCCGATCCGGGGTTCGAGACCTCAAAGCCGCTCAGCCGCCTGCCTCATCTCATTCCCAACAGCGAACTACGCCACAATGGCGGCATGGAGGCCCTTGCGGTCTCGCCGGCCGATTCGCCGCTTGGCGGTGCCCTTGTCGTGGTGGCTGAGAAAAGCATCGATGCCGACGGCAATCTTCTTGCCGCCATACTGGAAGGCCCGTTGAAGGGCACATTCGCGGTCACCCATCACCCCTCATTCGACGTGACGGACGGCGCTTTCCTGCCCGATGGCGACCTGCTGCTTCTAGAGCGCCGCTTCAATTTCGCTGAAGGGGTGGGGATGCGCATCCGCCGCATCAAGGCTGCCAATATCAGGCCGGGCGCGGTGGTGGATGGCGAAATCCTGCTGGAAGCAGGCATGGTCTACCAGATCGATAATATGGAAGGCATGGATGTGGTGAAGGGGCCTGATGGTTCCACGCGCCTCATCATCGTTTCCGATGACAATCACTCATTTCTCCAGCGCAATCTGATGTTGGAATTCAAGCTGGTGGAGTGAAGGTTCACACCTGCTGCGCCGCCTTGTAGGCAGCCATCAGATCCTCGACGGGAATGCCGTCGATCTTCATCCCTGTCATTCGGCATCCTGTTATCTGCGCGCCGGACAGGTTGGCGTTGCTCAGTTTCAGACCGGAAAGATTAACGTCGTCGATCGACCAGCCGGACATGTTGCTGTCGGTAAATGACGCGCCGGAAAAGTTGATCTGGTTGAAGCTGGTTCCGGCGAGGTTGACGTCGTTGAACACCGTACCCGACAGATTGACGTCGTTGAAGCTGGAGCCTGAAAGCGTGGCGCTGGCGGCCTCCACAATATCGATAACGTCATTGATCTGCATATCTGCCTGCCTCTGAGCTGTGCCACGGACCGCAGACTGCAACGCAGTAGGCTGGTTTGCAAGCGCGATTCGATCCACGCTCCCACCCCAGCCTTAAACCTGGATGACAATGGTGTCAGCCCGATTTGGCGACCTTTGGCATCGGCTTCAGCGTGTTCATCAGTGCGCCGTAGGGCAGGAGCATCACGAGGCCAACGAGGATCTTCACTGACAGGTCGCCGAGCGCCCAGGAAATCCAGCGCGGTGCCTCCAGAGCGAAGATGCCGAGCACGGGGGCATTTTCAATGGCGAAGGCATCGTTGGGACCGACGAAGGAGAAACTCGCAGCAAAGGCGATGGAGAAGAACAGCGCGGTATCCAGCACCGAACCCAGCATGGAGCCGGCAAGCGGTGCGTGCCACCAGCGCTGGCGGCGCAGGCGGTTGAATACGGAAATATCGAGCAGCTGGCCAATCAGATAGGCGGTGCCGGAGGCAACGGCGATACGCGGGATCGAGGTCCAGAAGGACAGTGTGACACCAACAATAAAACCGGCAAGTACGACGCGGCGCGCGACTGACGGGCCGAACTGGCGGTTTGTAAGGTCTGTGACGAGGAAGGCGACCGGATAGGTAAAGGCACCCCAGGTCAAAAGATCGCCGAGATTGACGCCGAACAGCGATCCGGAAAGCGGGTATTGCACCAGAATATTGGACGCGACGACCACCAGTGTCATCAGCACAACGTAAATGAGCGTGTAGCGCAGGTAGGGCATTTTTTTATCCTGGGTGATGCCACCAGTTGGAGCCGAATTAGAACAAGCAAAAGGCTTGAGCGGCAAAAGCCATTCAAGCCTTCTGAATATCAGTGATGTCGAAACCGCTAATTAAGCAGCTTCGGCCGTCTTCTTGGCGATCTGGCGGCGCAGGAGACGAGCGCGCATGCTCAGTTCGTTTTCGCCGGACTTCAGAAGGAAGGCATCGAGGCCGCCACGATGTTCAACGGAGCGCAGAGCTGCTGCGGAAACACGCAGGCGGAAACGCTGGCCGAGAGCATCGGAGATCAACGTAACCTGGCAGAGGTTCGGAAGGAACCGGCGCTTGGTCTTGTTGTTGGCGTGGCTGACGTTGTTGCCCGTCTGGACGCCCTTGCCGGTCAATTCGCATACACGGGACATGGGTACACCTATTTCGTTTGTCTGTTTCACCACTGGCTCGCCACCGGCAAAACCGTGGTGGCAATCCAACTGGCCATGATTGGAAAGTTGCGGTTCTATAGTCAGACGGGACTTAACAGTCAAGCCGCTCGCGAGCAAATGAAAGGAAATTCCGGCGTTTTCAACCGGCATCCGCTTTTTTATTGCCACAAGTCGGCGTATATGATCGCCCCATAAGGCCGCTTCCGCGCCTCTTTTAAGGTGATATCCAAATGATTGCCAGAGGAAAAAGCATTTTCATGGCTGTGACAATGGCGTTTGCAGGCGTATCTCCCTCGCTCGCCGCCGAAGCCCGCCATACAAGCGAATACAGCATCAATCTCGGTATTCTACCAATTGCCAAGGCGAGTTTTTCGACTCGCATGAACGGCCCGAACTATTCGATTTCCGGTTCCTTCAGCTCAGCAGGGCTTGCAAGCGTTCTGGCGGATATTTCCGGCAAGACGACGATTTCGGGTGCCAAACGCGGCCATCGGCTGCAGGCGAATACATATTCGCTTGTTTACAAGGATGGCAAGCGGGTGCGGACCTATGATGTGGTCTATCGTAACGGCAACGTCACATCGACGACGGTGAAACCGGAGCCGAAGGCGCGGCCGGACAATTGGGTGAATGTGAAGGACGGCGACCTGCGCTCCGTCCTCGATCCAATCTCTGGCCTCATCATTCCCGCCGGCGGCCGCATCTGCCCGTCGCGCCTGCCGATCTATGACGGCGAATCGCGGCTGGATCTGGTGTTGAGCCCCAGCGGCACCAAGCCCTTCAAGACGAATGGCTTCAGCGGCGATGCCGTGGTCTGCAAGGCGCGTTACGTGCCAAAGTCGGGTTATCGCCAGGGCCGCAAGGATATCGAATACCTGAAATCCATTTCCATGGAGATATGGTTCGCCAAATCCGACAATATGGATGTCTATGCCCCGGTCTACGCCGTCATTCCGACGCGGGTAGGCCAAGTCTACATCACCGCCACCAAATATGGCGGTTGATGTAGTTATGGGGTATCGCCCGGCGACCATCCGGGTTCGGCCATCACGAAGCTTGAAAAGGCGAAACCCGGCGAGACGGTGCAGCCGACGAGGGTGAAGTCGCCGAGGCTTTCGGCCGATTGCCAGCAATTGGCAGGCACGATCACCTGCGGGCGCTCGCCTTCCAGAATGTCGGGGCCGAGGGTAAAGGTCTGTACCTCCCTGCCATCTTCGGAAAGATGCAGGGTGATCGGAGCGCCGGCATAATAGTGCCAGACCTCCACCGCATCGGTGACGCGATGCCAGTGCGAGCGCGTCCCCTTTTCCAGAAGATAATAGATCGCCGTCGAATGGCCGCGCTCACCACCTGCCTTGTCGCGAAATGTCTGGTGGTAAAAGCCGCCCTCGGGGTGCGGCTCCAGTTCCAGTTCGCGAATGATCGCTGCCGAAGACAGATCGGCGCCCATCAGAAATTGTCCTTGCGTGTGCGGATTTCGGCAAAGACTTCGGCATCGGTTGCGCCTTCAAGGCCAAGATGACTGCGGATGCCGGCATCGGCCACCCGCATATAAGGGTTGGTCTGTTTTTCCAGCCCGATGGTGGTGGGAATGGTGAATTCATTCGCCTGCCGCGCCTTTTCGACGCTTTCGGCGCGCTCGATTAGAGCCGCGTTATCAGGATCGACGGTGAGCGCGAAACGGGCATTCGAAAGTGTATATTCGTGGCCGAAATAGACTTTCGTGTCATCCGGCAGCGCCATTAACTTCTGGAAAGAGTGCCACATATCTGTTGCCGTACGTTCGAACAGGCGACCGCAACCCATGGCGAACAGCGTATCGGCTGCAAACAGCAGGCCGTCATCGGGAAGGTAGTAGCAGATATGCCCCGCCGTATGACCGGGTGTGGCAATGACCTGAACGCGCCGTCCTGCAAATTCGAACTCGTCGCCATCGGCCTGGGAACGGTCGAGACCGGGGATCGCAATCGCCTCATCATGTGGGCCATGTATTTCGCACTGGAATTTGTCCTTCAGCGCCAGATTGGCTTCCACATGGTCCTGATGGTGATGGGTGGTGAAGATATGTGTGAGCTTCCAGCCATGCCCATGAAGAGCCTGCAGGATGGGGCCTTCCTCCGGCGCATCGATCGCGGCGGTCGCCCCGCTTTCTGGATCGTGCAGCAGAACGCCAAAATTATCACTGCGGCAAAGAAAGACGTCTATTTCCAAAGGTTTCATCGTGGTCCTCTCCATTTGCCGGCCTTAGCCGGCGCATTTGTCCGCCTGAATTTCAATGTAGGCGCAGACGCCTTGAAGTCCAACCGCCTGATGCTACATTCTCGTCCATGAACACCGATATCGTCGATCTGCGCGAATTCTATCATTCCCCGCTTGGCCGCTCGGCCGAGCAGGCGATCACCATGGCGCTTTCATCGCTCTGGCCGCCTTTGCCGGAGGAAAGGCTGGTCGGCCTCGGTTACGCCGTGCCGTTTCTGGAGCGGTTCCGTCATGACACGGAGCGCACCTTTGCCTTCATGCCGGCGGGGCAGGGAGCGGTGAACTGGCCGGCAGGCGAGCTTTCCTCCACGGCGCTGGTGTTTGACGAGGAGCTGCCGCTACCCGATTCGTCGATAGACCGGGTGTTGATGGTGCATGCTCTGGAATTTGCCGAAAATCCGCGCGAAACCCTGAAAGAACTCTGGCGGGTGCTGGCGCCCGGCGGGCGTCTGGTGATCGTGGTGCCGAACAGGCGTGGGGTCTGGGCACGCATGGAACACACACCTTTCGGCTCGGGCCGGCCCTATTCGCGCGGGCAGTTGACGGCGCTTCTGCGCGAGACCAATTTTACGCCGGGGGCAAGCGCCGAAGCGCTGTTCTTTCCGCCCACCACCAGCCGCCCGGTACTGAAATTCCGCCGATACCTTGAGCTTACCGGCCGCAGGCTCTGGCCGCTGTTTTCCGGCGTTATCGTGGTTGAGGCACAGAAACGTCTCTATCAGGGATTGCCCGTTACCCAGCGCGCCTCACGCCGGGTTTTCGTGCCGGTCCTGGCGCCTCAGGGTGTGCCCACCACCCGCACCGCCGCAAAGCACGGAAAGCCGCGCTGACCCTCGACAAAGGGGCCATTCCGGTCTAATGCCTCCGGCATTGCTTTTGCCGGGGTCCCCGGCGCATTTCCGAAGGTCGATCAAATGAGTGCAGAGCTTAGCCAACCTCGTCCGCGTCCCGGTATTCTGGACATCGCCGCTTATGTTCCCGGCAAGGAACATGTGGATGGCGTCGCGAAGGTTTATAAGCTCTCCTCCAACGAAACGCCGCTCGGGCCAAGCCCGAAGGCGATCGAGGCATTCGCCGCCACCGCCAGCCATCTGGAAATCTATCCCGACGGACAGGCGATTGCGCTGCGTCAGGCGATTGCAGACGTGCATGGCCTCAACATAGCGAATATCATGTGCGGTAACGGCTCGGATGAGCTTCTTGGGCTGCTCTGCCACGTCTATCTGGGTACGGGCGATGAGGCGATCATCACCGAACACGGTTTCCTCGTCTACAAGATCCAGATCATGGGTGCGGGCGCAACGCCGGTGACGGTGAAGGAAAAGGATTGCGCCGTCGATGTGGACGCCATTCTCGCCGCCGTCACGCCAAGGACGAAGATGGTTTTCATCGCCAATCCCGGCAATCCCACCGGCACCTATGTTCCGGTCGCGGAAATCCGCCGCCTTCAGGCTGGTCTGCCGAAACATGTCGTGCTCGTGCTTGATGCGGCTTATGCCGAATATGTACGCAAGAACGACTACGAGGCCGGTCTCGAGCTGGTGTCTGGCAACCGCAACGTGGTGATGACGCGCACCTTCTCCAAGGTTTACGGTCTGGCCGCACTGCGCGTCGGCTGGATGTATGGTCCGGCCGCCATCATCGATGCGCTGAACCGGGTGCGTGGTCCGTTCAACATGAGCGCGCCGGCGATCGCAGCGGGTGCCGCGGCCATCCGCGATCAGGCATTCCTGGAAAAGGCGATCTCTCACAACACGCTCTGGCTGGAAAAACTCACGACGGTCTTCACTAGTCTCGGCCTCACGGTCACGCCATCAGTCACCAACTTTGTCCTCATCCATTTCCCGGACCAGGATGGCAAGCGTGCACCAGATGCGGACGACTTCCTGAGCCGCCGCGGTTATATCCTGCGTGCCGTGCGCGGTTACGGTTTCCCCAATGCCTTGCGTATGACGGTTGGTTCGGAAGAAGCCAATCTTGGCGTCATCGCCGCGCTCACCGAGTTCATGGGGCAGGCGTAATGGGCGAGATCATGTTTGAGCGCATCGCGCTTGTTGGCATCGGCCTGATCGGCTCGTCTATTGCGCGCGACATCAAGGAACTGGGTCTTGCCCGGCATGTCACGATTTCCACCCGCAGCGCGGAAACGCTGAAGCGGGCAGAGGAACTGGCGCTTGGAAGCGAGTATACGACATCCGCCGCGCAGGCCGTCAGGGATGCTGATCTTGTCATCGTTTCAGTGCCGGTCGGTTCATCCGGGGCGGTTGCCGAGCAGATGGCGCCGCATCTGAAGCCCGGCGCCATCGTCACCGATGTCGGCTCTACCAAGGCCTCTGTCATCGCGCAGATGGCGCCGCATATGCCTGACAATGTGCATTTCATTCCCGGCCATCCGCTGGCGGGTACGGAAAAATCCGGCCCGGATGCCGGTTTTTCCGGTCTTTTCCGCGAGCGCTGGTGCATCTTCACGCCGCTGCCGGGCACGGATGCGGAGGCGCTGGAAAGGCTCAAGGATTTCTGGCGGGCGCTCGGTTCGCGCGTCGATGAAATGGATGCCGAACACCACGACAAGGTTCTGGCGATCGTCTCGCATCTGCCGCACATCATCGCCTACAACATCGTCGGCACGGCGGATGATCTGGAGACGGTAACCGAGTCGGAAGTCATCAAATATTCCGCTTCCGGCTTCCGAGATTTCACGCGTCTCGCCGCCTCGGACCCCACCATGTGGCGCGATGTCTGCCTGCACAACAAGGATGCCATCCTCGAAATGCTGGCACGGTTCTCGGAAGACCTTGCTTCGCTGCAAAGGGCGATCCGCTGGGGGGAGGGCGACAAGCTGTTCGAACTGTTTTCCCGCACACGCTCCATCCGCCGCTCCATCATCGAGGCCGGTCAGGACGTCGATACGCCTGACTTTGGGCGTCACGCGCTGGATCAGAAGAAGTAGGGCGCTGAAGTGGTATTGATATCGGCGGCGACGGATGACGATATCGAATGGCTGCTGCGGGAAGACAAATGGATCGATGAGGATTGGTTGCGGCGTTGCGTCGGACGCCGCGAATGTCTCGTCGCGAAAGAAGATACGATTCTAGTCGGTTTTCTGCGGTTCTCGATGTTCTGGGGCAAGATTCCCTACATGGACATGATCCGCGTCGTTCCCGAGTTTCGGGGACATGGCGTCGGCGCAACGCTTACAGTTTTTTGGGAAACTCTGATGCGTGAGCAGGGTGCCTCACTGGTGATGACGTCCAGCCAGCAGGACGAGCGGGAACCGCAGATGTGGCATCGTCGCAATGGATACAAAGAAGCCGGCATCCTGCATCTTTCAAAAATTCAGGATGCCGCTGAGGTGTTTTTTACAAAAGCTCTCTGTTAAATCGGCGGGATCTTCCCCAACGGAATGAAACCGCTGACGGTGGCGCGGCCGCGATCCACCACGAGGTCGACGGACGCCCTGTCGCCGCCGCCGGCGAGTGCGCGGAGCATTTTGCGGGCGGTATCGATGGTGGATTGCAGCTGCGGAAACGCCTGCTTGGCATTGTCCGACCAGGCGTCAAGCTTTTCGATCTCCAGCTTGAACTGGCCGGAGAGATAGCCCTCATTATCGAAGGAGAAAGGGCCGCTGATACGCATGGTGCGGCCTTCGCCGATATCAGCGACCAGCCGGCGAAGCTCGCCGCTCGCACCGTAAAGCCCGGCCGTATCGCTGCCGTCTACCATACCCGCCTTGCCGGCAAGGGTGACATCGGCGATGGCGTTGAGGCGCGGCAGAAGTTGCGGCCAATCCTTGATGACGGTTGACGAGTCGGTCAACGTTATCGCGCCGTCTAGATCGGCGCCGTTCTGGCGCAGATGCATTTCCGTCTTGGCGGCATCGAAATCGATCGTCTGGCCGGTAACGGTGGAAACCGCCTGAGCCTTCAGGCCGTCAATGACAAGCGAGGTACGGTCGATACCCCTAAGCTTGGTGACGATGCTCGACTGCATGTTCTGCCAGACGGCAGAAACCGTCAGACCATGCGCGGTGCGGATTTCAGCCGGTGCATCCAGTTCCCAGACAATGTGGCCGGGATTGTAGACCTGCGCTGCGGAACGCAATTCTCCGAACGAGGCTGAAACGCCATTCTGCTTGTCGTCCACCGTTACCTTGGAGCAGAAAAGGCCGATGCGGAACGGATAACCCTTGAAGGCAATGTCGCCGCATTCGCCGCTGACGTTTCTGGCCTGCGAAGGCGAGATGACGTTCAGAACCGTCTGCTTCAGCTTGTCGGCGGCATAAAACCACCCGGCCGTGTAAAGTCCGATAACCAGCACGACGGCGATACCAAGCCAGAGGAATTTTTTGACCGTGCCGGATTGGCTTGACGATGCCATATTGATCTCCGATGAACAGACTTCAGATAAATTCGATTTGGCTTGGGATATGGACGATTTTTGGGTCTTTGGCTACGGTTCGTTGATGTGGAACCCGGGCTTTGCCTTTGAGGAAAGGCAGCAGGCGCGGCTGCACGGTTATCGACGCTCCCTCTGCATCAGTTCAAATGTGTACCGCGGCACTGAGGAAAAGCCCGGCCTTGTTCTCGGTCTGGAGCGCGGCGGCTCCTGCCTCGGCGTTGCCTTTCGCGTGCGCGGAGCGGACCATGGTCCGGTCATGGCCTATCTGCGCGAGCGCGAGCTGGTAACGAATGTCTACAAGGAACGCGTCGTTGCCATTGCGCTCGCCGATGGCACGCGCGGCAGTGCCGTGACCTATGTGGCCGATCCCGCCCACGAGCAGTATATTGGTGGTCTGGGTGTCGCGGAAGCGGCCACGATCGTGGCTGCCGCATCGGGCCGGTCCGGCCCGAATACCGATTACGTCTTCAATACCGTGCAGCATCTGCAGGATATGGGTATTCGCGACACGCTGCTGGAAAGCATTGCCGCCAGTGTCGGCACGATCGCGGTTTAGCCGGCGGGAGTGTCTTGCCCCTGAAGTTCTGCGATACGCTTCACGGCGGTCGGTGGCAGCGGCAGGTGCGGATTGTTGCGCGCGGTCTCCAACAGCAACTCGTCGCTCGCCTTTTCCGTCACCTCGATCAATGTCTTGAAAAACACGTCCGGGTCCAGTCCCGGCTCGATGGCCGGCAAGATCCGCACCTTGAAATGGCCGGGATAACGCATTGTCGAGCGGCGTGGCCAGAAGAGGCCGGGATGCATGGCGACCGGAATGACGGGGACTTTGAGCTCGCGGTAAAGACGTGCGATGCCATAACGATATTCGGGCTCAGCGCCCGGTGGCCGGCGCGTGCCTTCGGGATAGATTATGAGTTCGCGGCCAGCCGCCATCTCCTCTCTCGCCCGCTCCATGACCTTCAGCATCACCTTGCCGCGCGCGGCGCGGTTGACCGGGATCATGCGCTGCTTCATCGCATACCAGCCGAACAGCGGGATCCACAAAAGCTCGCGCTTCAGAATATAGACCGGATCGGGAAGGTTGGGCAGCAGCGCATAGGTGTCCCAGAAGGACTGGTGTTTGGGGGCGAAGATACAGCCGGTTTCGGGAATGTTTTCCAGCCCCTCGATCTCGAAGGTGGTGCCGACAATGGTCTTCATCAGCCAATGGTTGGATCGCGCCCAGTTCTTGGGGATTTCATAGGCTATTCTGCGCGGCAGGATGAAATAGATCGGCGTGAGCACGATCATGCGGACAATCAGATTGAGATAAAACAGCGTATTGAAAAGAAAAGAGCGCAGCTTGAGCATCGACAGACTTCCCGGGTTGCAGCCGTTCCGAAGCTCAGGCGCGCCTCGATGCCGGATGCCGATGCCAGACGCCTACACGAAAACAAGGCTCCGCAGCAAGCGTGTTCTCTCCGTTCTTTCCATTCACGGGGAGGAGGTTGCCGCCTTGATCGTGGGGTGATCGGCGCCCGCCTTGCGCAACCCGTCGCCCTTGCCGAGCCCGGTCAGGTCGCGTCCTGCTGCAATCACGAATTTCATGTATTCGTAGAGCATGGTCCGGACCACATCTGGCTCCGCGAACCAGTTGGTGCGGGCAAGGTCGGCGCTGATAACGGGATAGGCGATGAATTGGGTCTGCGGGCTGGCATTGTGCAGTTCATGCAGGCTGCGATGCATATGGTAATTGTTCGTAACGACGACGATGGAGGAATAACCGTGGTCGCGTATCCAGCTCGCCGCCTCGTTGGCATTGCCGATGGTGTCTATGGCCTTGTAGCCCATGTCCACGCAGCAGGAAAACATGTCCGAAGAGCCTTGCGTCATCTTGCGGATTTGCGTGCGGGTGGTGGCCGGATTGACGCCGGAAATCAGAAGGCGCTTGCCAACGCCGTCCCGCAGCAGGCCGACCGCCTGTTCGATGCGCTGATAACCACCGGTCAGAACGATGATCGCGTCGCCCTTGGCGCCTTCGGGCGGGCGCATGGAGGCGACCGAATCTGCGAACCACAAAAAACCGCCGGAAAAAGCCCCGAGAGTAATGACGCAAAGAAGGATGAGACCGCGAATAAAACGGCGCAGGCGACTTCGCCGCGACAACAGGCCCTTTTTTGCCTGTCGCGTGGTCGTCTGCTCCTGATCATGGTCCGTCCGACTCACAAACATTCCTCCTGAATACTCGCCGATTAAGGCAAGGAACAGGCATTTTTGTCCACCGTCCGCAAGTTACATCCGGCGTGTGAAGGGTGCAGTTTCCTCGCGAGATCCGGGAGACGTCGTCACGATGCGACACCGTCGCTTTTAGACGGATCGGAACGGACGCGGTCGATATCGTCGATCGTGCGGATGACGGTCACACGCGCGGTGATCGTGGTGAGCAGCGCGATGATGATCATCGTCGTGGCGATGCCGATATAACCACTGAGGCCAACGGAAAAGGAGCCGAAAAGCGCACTTGCCTGATCGCTTTGCGGCGTTGCAACCGTGCTCGATTGCCAGAAACCGGCGGCAAGGAAAACTGCCGCGGCGAGGGCGCTGCCCGCTGCCGCACCTTTCAGGCTGATCTTCAGGAAGTGCTTCTGGAATTCCCGCGCGACGAAGCTGCTTTCGGCGCCGACGAAATGCAGCACCTCGACGATGTGCCGGTTGCCGGAAAGCGCGCCGCGCGTTGCAAACACCACCGTCAGCACCATGGCGGTGAAGACGAGGATCAGGACCCCGACGCCGATCATGACAGTGGTCCTGGCCATGGAGACGAGCCTGTCGACCCATGTACGGTGGTCATCCAGAAACGCCTGTGGAATTTCAGCTTTCAGCATATCGCGCATGGCCTGAAAATCGGGCGGGTGGTTTTCATCGATGGTAATCACGACGAGGCGCGGCACCGGCAGTTCGGAAAGATCGAGGCCACTGCCGAGCCACGGCTCCAGAAGACGCGCGGTGGCGGCATCATCGAGGATCGTGCCATCCCGCGTGCCGACGAAGGTGAGCGCCAGAGAACGTGCCTTGGTGAGCGCTGCATTCATGTCCAGCCCGTCCTCGGGTTTGATCTGAATGGTGATTTCGCGGGAAATCTGGCTCTGCCAGGTGGCGGCGGTGGCACGCACCATGGAAACGGCACCAAGCGTCAGGCAGGCGAGAAAGGCCATGATGGCGATCACCACCATCAGCGCATTGCCCTGAATGTTAGAGGGCGGCAGAATGGGTGCCATCGGGCGGATACGCATCGGCGGCCGCTTCGGTGCGGTCGCCTCTGGTCTTAACTGTTTGCGGTTGATCTCATTCATAGATGTCGAGCCGCCCTTCGGTGAGGATCATCCGGCGTGCGTCGATCTGGTCCATCAGGCCGAAATCATGGGTGGCGATGACCACAGCGGTACCCAGCCGGTTGAGCTCCAGAAAGAGGTTGAGAAGGCGCTTGGCCATCGGCGGGTCGACGTTGCCGGTCGGCTCGTCGGCCAGCAAGATTTCCGGCTGGTCCATCAATGCACGGGCAATGGCGGCGCGTTGCTTTTCTCCACCGGAGAGGATGGCCGGAAGCACATTGATGCGCTCGCCAAGCCCGACCCATTTCAGAAGCTCGATGACGTCGTTGCGGTAGGCGCTTTCTTCCTTGCCGCGCACACGCAGCGGCAGGGCGACATTCTCATAGGTCGTCAGATGATCGAGCAGCCGGAAATCCTGAAAGACGATCCCGACGCGGCGGCGCAGCATGGGTAACTCGCTGCGCGGAATGCGCGACACATCGCGGTTGAACATGCGGATATTGCCGCGTGTGGGCTGCAGCGACATCAGCAGCAGGCGCAGGAACGTGGTTTTGCCGGCACCGGAAGGGCCGGTCAGAAACTGGAACGAACCCTTGGGAATGTCGAAGGTCATGTCCCTCAGGATTTCGGGGCCCATGCCGTAACGCAACCCGACATTTTCGAAATGGATCAACGGACTTCCAGTCTCTTCGTTTCGTGGTGGTTCGCAAACCGCTGGCGCGTGAGGCCCGGATGCGCCGTTTAACCCGGTTCCGATGGCCTATGCGAGCCGTTTTTGCGAAGCATTAACCAATTAAATTTAAAACTTGGCAGGATTCGTTGCAATGCCCAGTTTTGCGGGCCGGAAAACCTCACCCAAGGAATTCTATGGCTATGTTCCGTTCATCTCGCCGGCAAGCGGCATTCGATTTCGACCTCCTGATGCCGGAAGCGCCAGTGCGCCGGACGGCGCGGGCAACCCACACCGGCCCCGATGTGGTAGACGCGGAATTTGTCACCATCAAGGAAAACCGTGTCCGTCAGCCCGGAAACGATAATCGCGGCGCGATGCGCCGGCAGATGGAAAAACCGCCCGTCACCGCCAGTGCTCTTGGTTACGCGTTCATCGGCTGGGTGGACCGCAAATTGTCGCGCCTGTCTGTGGATGCCTATTCGGCGCTGGTTGCGGCGCTCGTCATTTTTGTTTTCATCTGCTCAGGCGGCCTGTCGGTGGTCGTGCCGGAAAAGCCGGTCGTTGCGGCCGCAAACCCGCTTGCCATTTCCCATGTCACCATCACGCCGCAGGAGGCTGGCGGCATGGATGTCCTGCTCATCAACGGTATTGTGGAGAACAACGGTACCGCTCTGGAAGAGGTGCCGGCACTTCGCGCCGACCTCTTTGTTGCCAAGGGGCAACTGGTCGCCAGCATGGTCATCGAACCGCCGGTCAGGCAGATGCAGCCCGGTTTCAGCCACGGATTTTCGGCAAAGTTGCGCCATCCCGGTGGAAAAACGCCTGAGATCAAGCTTTCCTTCGTCGAAGCGGGTGCTTCCGAACGTTGACTGTGCTAACGCGTGGTCTTCGTATTTTTACTGAAAGGTAAAATCGGCAAGGCGCAGCACAGGAGAAAGAATGCCCGTTGTCCGTGGAAAAAACATTGAGCCGCTTTACATCGCCGAGCAGATTGCCGAGCGCAATCGCGACATGGCCAAGCATATAGCGAGCGGCCCGACCAAGGATTTGCTGGTCATCGCCGTGCTCAAGGGATCGTTCATTTTCGCGGCCGATCTCATCCGCGCGCTGCATGACAGCGGCCTTGCCCCCGAAGTCGAATTCATCACGCTTTCGAGCTACGGTGCCGGCACCGTTTCGCAAGGGGTGAAGATCGTCAAGGATATCGACAGCGACGTGAAGGACCGCGATGTTCTTCTGATCGACGATATTCTCGAATCCGGCCGCACGCTGCGTTTCGCCAAGGAACTGCTTTACGAACGCGGCGCCCGTCACGTCACCATCGCCGTGCTGCTCGACAAGAAGGTCAAGCGCAAGGAAGATCTGGAGGCCGACTATGTCGGTTTCGAATGTCCCGATTATTTCGTTGTCGGTTACGGCATGGATGTGGCTTACGCCTTCCGCGAACTACCCTTCGTAGGCGTCGTCACGGGCGACGCCTGACGATTTCTGCCGTGCCGGGATGGGACATGCCGGAGACGCCTCATTAACCATTCACCCAGCGAAACCCTGGGTGTTTACCTCTTGAAAAGAGGAGCCTGCGATGTTGCTCACGGCTGGAAATGATGCCCAGGAGCAATGATTAATGGCGAAGATTCTGATTACCGAAGATGAGGATGCATTGCGGGCTTTCGTTGCCCGTGCGCTGCGTCTCGACGGTCACGAGACCCACGAGGCGGCAGACGGCGAGCAGGGGCTGGAGAAGCTTCAGGAAACCAATTTCGATCTCCTTCTTTCGGATATCCGCATGCCGGTCATGGATGGCATCGAGCTGGCGCACCGCGCCGCCGAACGCTTCCCGGCCATGCGCATCCTGTTGATGACGGGTTATGCCGAACAGCGCGAACGTGCTGATGATCTGGCAGAAAAGATCGTGGACGTGGTTTCAAAACCTTTTGCGCTTCCGGATATCCGCAAGGCCGTTGCGCGGGCGCTTGCGGCCTGAGCGATAAGGCTACAGAGATTTGAGAAAGGGCGGCCCTTTGGGCCGCCTTTTTTGTTGCGGAGTTGTCAACTCTCTCCGCCGTCATGCTCGGGACAAGGCCGAGGATGACGTTGAGTGTTTGATAAGCTGGCCTTTCCTCAAAAATGCGCGAGGTTAAACAGGCCCGATCGCTAGGAATGGCGGCCTCCATCCTCACCGTATATCCAGCAACCGCTCCAGATAACGCCGCTCGATTTCACCCGGCGGGTTGTTGCCTAGCTTTTCGCGGATAGCCTCGAGAATTTCGCGGGCGCGCTGCACGTCGATCTCATCAGGCACCTTCACCTGGTCGCCGAAATCGGGGCCGGTTGTGCTGCGCGGACGGCCGAGTGGATCGCGGCCGTTCTGTCCGCCTTGGCCCGCCATGCCTTCCTGCCCTTGTCCGGGCTGCTGTCCCTGCTGGCGCATGGCCTGCATGATCTGGCCCATCATATCCTGCGCGCCCTGTCGCAGCGCGTTCAGCGCATTGCCCTGACCCTCGACCGCCTGTTCGCCCTGGCTTTTGCCGAGTGCTTCGCCGGCGCCTTCCATTTCCTGCTGCGCCTTGCCGAAGTTTTCGCCCGGCTCCATGCCGAGATCACGAAGGCCCTGCTGCAATTCGCCCAGCTGCTTGCCGAGCGCGTCCTGCTGCGCCCTCAGATTTTTCAGCGCCTCGCGCAATTGTTCGGCCGTCATCTGCTCGCTCGGCTGTCCGCCTTGCTGGCCGTTCTCGCCCTGCTGGCCCTGCTGGCCCTGTTGCGGTGATTCACCGTTTTCACCCGTCTGCGGGTCCTGACCTTCGCCGCCATCCTGCGGGTCGCCGCGCTGCATGCGGTCACGCAGCGCCTGATCGAGCTTGAAGGTCTCGTCCATCAGCTTCTGCTGCTGTTGCAGAATTTCACCCAGCTTGTCGATCTGCTGGCGCATCTTGCTGCTTTGCTGCTGCCCCTGCTGGCCCTGACGTTGCGGCCGTCCCGCCTGCAGGTTGTTCATCATGCGTTGCAGCTGCGAGAGCATTTCCTGTGCTGCGTCACGGTTGCCGGAGCGCGCGAGGTTTTCGATCTGGTTCATCATGTTTTCCAGATCGCGCTGCCGCAACACGTTTTGTGCCTGCTGGTTCATGTTGGCTTGCGGCGCATTCTGCATGCGCTGTGCAAGCTCGCTCATGAACTGCTGCATCGCCTCACGCAGTTCCTGCATCAGCTTGGCGATTTCCTCATCGGAGGCATTGCGCTGAAGCGCCTCGGAAAGCGCTGTCTGCGCATCACGCAGGCGTTTTTCCGCCTGCGAAAGATCACCATCCTCGATGCCGAGCGCGATCTCCCAGAGATAATCGGCGGTGTTCTTCAGCATCTCCTCATTATAGGCGAGCCGCATCCGGGTCTGCGCCGATTGCAGCAGGAGATAGTGCGTGGTGTTGGGAATGGTTTCTTCCGGACGCAGACCAACCGCCTCGTTATAGGCGATCGCCTTTGGCATCTGGCGCGTGTCGAGCGAGAATATCTGCCGCTGTTCCGCAACCGAAGCCGCCAGCGGTTCAGAGAAATTGCGGCCCGGCAGCACCATTTCATGCGCGGGGCTGCGGCCGGTCTGGCCGGCACCGTCTGTTGCCACCAGCGTGATGCGCACGCGCTTACCTGCCATGGGATGTTCGGTCAGGTTGCGGCTGGTCAGCCCCTTGATCTCGCGGTTGTTCTGCCGCGGCAGGTCGAGCTTGAATTCCGGCGGCGGGTAAAGTGCTGTTGCACCCTCCGCAACGCCAAGCGGCTCGATGATGGCGTGGGCTTCCTTGATGCCATAGTCGTCCTTGGCGGTGAAACCCACCTCCAGCGCACCATTGACGGCGCGGCGCGGCATGTTGTCGAAGCCGATGGTCGGTGGCTGGTCAGGAATGACGTTGAACACCCATTGTTCGCCATTGGCGGTGATCATGCCGCTTTCGGTCACATCCATCGCAAAGGTGCGCGGCGTAACAGGTTGATCCGGCGCGCGTTTTTCTGTCTGTGCCGCCACATCGCCACTTGCGCTGTCGGCGCGTGCCGCTTCGGGGGCAAGCTTCTGCAGGGCGCCGGCGGTCTCAGGCTCGAAGGTCACTTCCTCGCCGCCATCGCCACCGGTCATACGGATCGTCAGTTTGGAGGATTGTGGCACGGACACCGCGTCGTGGCCTGTCGCATCGCGCCCTGTCAGAAAAATCGGGGCGCGGCCGGTATAGGCGGGCGGCGTGACCCAGGCGTCGAGACGGATATCGGGATTGAGCGGACCGGCTGCCGGTCGGCTACGGAAGGCATCTGCAATCGTGCCTGCACCATTGGAATAGGAAAAACCGAAGGCGACAACCAGAAAAAGGGCGGGAATGGCGCGTAGTGCCGAGCGGTCGTAACGGGCGATATCGGGTTTCGGCAGGCCGGCATTCAGCGCGGCGATGCGTTCCGCCATACGGATCTGGTGTTCTTTCCACAAGGCGCGGGAAATGGGGGTGTCCAACGCCGGTTCGTCTTCCTGCACGCCGACTGGCTGGTGAGCGAGACCATTGCGTTCTTCCAGAAGGCGGGACGCGTCGTTGTCTGTCGGCCATTTCAGCCGGACGATTGGCAGGATGGTGCTGATGAAACCGAAAACCAGCAGGAAAACGATGCCCAGCCGCACGAAATCAGGCATCTGACGGTAAAGTCCGAACCATGCGAGCGCCAGAAACGCGGCGGCGATGGAAAGCGGCCACAGCGTCTTCGGTGCTACTCTTTCCGAAAACAACACGATTTTTGCGAAGAAGCGTTTAGCCGCAACCCGGCGGGCAAGATCCGGCCGCTGCGCGAATGCGCCGGTTGGGCGCTTCCTGCCTGTCCTGTCCTCTCCGGCTGTGGTCATCAATCCGTCCTCCCGGTTCTGGCCACGTCAAACGCCATTCCCGGAACGGCGAGCTGCTTGTATTATGAGAAGCAAGGATAACATTCTTTGTGGCGAAGACGAGGGCAAGCGGATGCTCACCCCCATTTTTTAGGCAGCTTCGCTCAATTGTGATCGACCAAGCCGGATATATGGCGGATCAATCGAGCCAGGCGGGTACTGAATCGAGAGCGATCAGCTCCTCATAGGTTCCGCGCGGGCGGATGACGTGGAACTTGTCACCCTTTACCAGCACTTCCGGCACCAGCAGGCGCGAATTATAGGTGCCTGCCTGCACGGCGCCGTAAGCACCGGCGGAGCTGACGGCAATCAGATCACCCGGCTGCGGTGCGGCCATCTCGCGGTCCAGCGCCAGATAGTCACCCGTTTCGCAGACGGGGCCAACGATATCGGCCTTGATGCGAGGGGCGTCTACCGCGGGCTGCACGACCGGGCGGATGCCGTGATAGGCCTCGTAAAGCGTCGGGCGGATGAGGTCGTTCATCGCGCCATCGACAATCACGAAGTTCTTTTCGCCGCCATCCTTTACATAGATCACTTCCGTCACCAGAATGCCGGCATTGCCGACGATCAGGCGTCCCGGTTCGGTGATGATCTTGCAGTTGAGGCTCTTCAGCTCGTTCTTGACGATATGCGCATAGGCATCCGGCAGCGGCGGCGGATTATTGTCCTCGCGGTAGGGAATGCCGAGACCGCCGCCGATATCGACGTGGCTGATCGTGTGCCCGTCCGTGCGCAGGGATTCCACCAGTTCGCGCAGCAAACGGAACGCATCCTCGAAGGGCTGCAATTCTGTGATCTGGCTGCCGATATGCATGTCGATGCCGGTGACTTCGATGCCGGGCAGCGTGGCGGCATGGGCATAGACCGCACGCGCCCGCTCATAGGAAATGCCGAACTTGTTCTCTTTTTTGCCGGTGGAAATCTTGGCATGAGTGCGCGCATCCACATCCGGATTGATGCGGAAGGACACATGCGCCCTTTTTCCGGCTTTGACGGCGCGCAGGTTGAGGACCTCAAGCTCCGGCTCGGATTCGATGTTGAAGCAGTAGATGCCGGCTTCCAGCGCGTAATCCATTTCCGCCACCGTCTTGCCGACGCCGGAGAACATGATGCGGTTTGCCGGTACACCGGCGCCAAGCGCGCGGCGCAATTCGCCGCCGGATACCACGTCGATACCCGCGCCAAGCTTTGCCAGCGTCTTCAGAACGGCCTGGTTGGAATTGGCCTTCATGGCGTAACAGACCATGGCGTCCACATCGGCGAAAGCGCCTGAGAACACCTTGTAGTGGCGCTCCAGCGTCGCGGTCGAATAGACATAGAACGGCGTGCCGACCGCCTTGGCGATCTGAGGCACGGGCACGTTTTCGGCGTGAAGCACGCCGTCGATATAGCCAAAATGGTTCACAGGCTTTTTCCCGTCAGAGAAGCTTGTCGAGGATGAACGGCCGCTCCGCCGTTGCCGGCTTCGTCTCGGTTCCGTCGGCATTGCGCTTGTTGCGCATTTCGACCGGCGTGCTCGGCGGATCGATATCGCCTTTTCGCCCGCAGGCACTGAGAGCAAGACTGACGGCGAGCGTCATGCTGATGGGAACGATGAGATTGCGCGCGGTTTTTGAAAGCATGAGCCTGTCCAAAGGAAATATGTGCTTCTCTGATAACGAAAAACAGGGCGCTTGTGCACCCTGTTTCTTGTGATCGCAGCGTAACGCAGATTTATGAGGGCGGCGGAGAAAAATGGAATCGTTTCCGCCGCCCATTTTAATTTGTCTGCGCATCGGATTTTCCGAAAACCGCTTCACACTTTTCGGTCCGATGCGTTAGTTGCGTCCACGCCACCAGGCGATCTGCTTCTTGACCTCGGAAGGAGCCGTGCCGCCGAAGCTGGTGCGGCTGGCAACCGATGCCTCGACTGAAAGGACGTCGAAAACGCCGCTTGTAATGGCCGGATGGATCGCCTGCAGGTCTTCCAGCGAAAGATCGGCCAGATCGCAGCCTTTCTTTTCCGCCAGTGCCACCGCATTTCCGGTCACATGGTGGGCGTCGCGGAAGGGCAGGCCTGCCTCGCGCACCAGCCAGTCAGCAAGATCGGTGGCGGTGGAATAGCCCGAACCGGCGGCCGCACGCATGCGGTCCTTGCGCACCTCAAGGTCGCGGATCATGCCGGTCATGGCGGCGATGGCCAGTTCCAGGCTTTCGGCGGCATCGAAAACCTGTTCCTTGTCTTCCTGCATGTCCTTGGAATAGGCGAGTGGCAGGCCCTTCATCACAGTCAGAAGCGCCACCAGCGAGCCGTTGATGCGGCCGGTCTTGGCGCGCACCAGTTCGGCGGCGTCGGGGTTCTTCTTCTGCGGCATGATCGACGAGCCGGTGGAAAAGGCATCGGACAGGCGGATAAAGCCGAATTGCGGCGTCGACCAGATGACGATTTCTTCGGCGAGGCGCGACAGGTGCGTGGCGCAGATTGAGGCGATCGACAGGAACTCCAGTGCGAAATCGCGGTCGGAAACGGTGTCGATGGAGTTGCGGGTCGGCTCGCGGAAGCCGAGCGCCTTTGCCGTCATGTGGCGGTCGATAGGATAACCGGTGCCGGCCAGCGCTGCTGCACCGATCGGGCTTTCATCCAGATGTTCGATCGCGTGACGCACGCGGGCGCGGTCACGGCCGAACATTTCCACATAGGCCATGCAATGATGGCCGAAGGTGACGGGCTGGGCCGTCTGCAGATGGGTGAAGCCGGGCATGACCGTATCGGCATTTTCCTCGGCGCGGTCGAGGAAGGCGGAGATGAGCGCGGTCAGCATGCCTTCCGTCTTCTGCAGCTCTTCCTTGACCCAGAGGCGGAAATCAAGCGCCACCTGGTCGTTGCGCGAGCGGGCGGTGTGCAGCCGCCCTGCCGCCGTGCCGATGAGGGTGGCAAGTCGCGCCTCGATGTTCATGTGAATGTCTTCGAGCTTGCGCGAGAATTCGAAGCTGCCGGCCTCGATTTCTGACAGGATCGTGTTCAGGCCGTGAACGATCTTGTCTTTATCTTCCTGCGAAATAATGCCTTTTTCCGCCAGCATGGTGGCATGCGCTATAGAGCCGCGGATGTCCTGGGCATAAAGCTTCTTGTCGAAGCCGATGGAGGCATTTATCTCTTCCATGATGGCTGATGGCCCGGAAGCGAAACGTCCGCCCCACATCTGGTTGGAGGATTTCTGATCTGTGCCGTCAGCCATGTTCTGCGTGCCCTGGAGTATTCGATGACAGAAAAAAGGCCGTTCAGGCTTCCTTCCGCCAGATTGGTTGCAATTGCTGCCGTTGCCGGTGTCGTGTTCGGCGCGGGTGCGGTCTGGTTCAGGCATATTGGGTCTGAGAGCCCGGTTCAAGGGGCAGCGGTTGCCGAGGCCGGTTTATGTGAAGGTGCGGCAAACCGCATCGCCTCGCTGAAACCCCTTCTGAAGGGCCAGGTGGCGGCCATGTCGGCCACGGATACGCCGCGCGTCATCCCGCTGTCTTTCAAGGGTCCGCAAGGGTCGGACATGTCGCTTGCCGATCTCAAGGGCAAGGCGGTTCTCCTCAATCTGTGGGCCACCTGGTGCGTGCCATGCCGGGAGGAAATGCCTGCGCTAAACGCACTGGAGAAGGAAAAGGGCAGCGATGGCTTTGAGGTTGTTGCGGTCAATATCGACACCGGCGCGGACGAAAAACCGAAAGCCTTCATTGACGAATACAAGATCGACGCGCTGAAACTTTACCGCGACAGCTCCATGGGCGTCTTCAATGTTCTGAAAAAGGAAGGGCTGGCTTTCGGCCTTCCCGCCACGCTTCTTCTGGACGAAAAAGGCTGCCTGATTGCCGCCATGAACGGTCCGGCAGCCTGGGACAGCGAAGATGCCAAGGCGTTGGTATCGGCAGTGAAGGCTAAATAATTGTCCAGTGCGGGAGGGATTTTCCTCCCGTCACCTCGAATGATATCCGAGGAATATCTCTTGCGCCTTAGCGCGTCGGAACAGGTGTCTCGCCACGGTAATCGTAAAAACCGCGACCAGATTTGCGGCCGAGCCAGCCGGCCTCGACATATTTCACCAGCAGCGGGCAGGGGCGGTATTTGCTGTCGGCCAGCCCGTCATGCAGCACCTGCATGATCGACAAACAGGTGTCGAGACCGATGAAGTCGGCAAGCTGCAACGGTCCCATCGGATGGTTGGCGCCGAGCCGCATGGCGGTGTCGATTGCTTCCACCGAACCGACGCCCTCATAGAGCGTGTAGATCGCCTCGTTGATCATCGGCAGCAGGATGCGGTTGACGATGAAGGCGGGGAAATCCTCGGCGACGGTGATCGCCTTTTCCAGCGTCCGCACATAGTCCTTCGCCGCATCGAAGGTCTTTTCGTTGGTGGCGATACCGCGCACCAGCTCCACCAGCTTCATCACAGGCACCGGGTTCATGAAGTGGATGCCCATGAACTGTTCGGGGCGATCGGTCGCGGACGCAAGGCGAGTGATGGAGAGCGAAGACGTGTTGGTGGCCAAAAGCGCTTCGGGCTTCAGTACCGGGCAGATCTGCGCATAGATCTTGCGTTTGATTTCCTCGTTTTCGGTAGCAGCCTCAATGACCAGATCCATGGGCGCCAGATCGTTGACGTCAGTCGAACCGCTGATGAGCGCGAGCGCATCTTTGCGGGCGTCGTCGGAGAGCTTGCCGTTGGTGACCTGACGGGCAAGATTGCCGTTGATCGTTGCAAGGCCGGCTTCGATGCCGTCCTTGGAAAGATCGTAAATGTGCACCTTGTAACCGGCCAAGGCGGAAACATGCGCGATGCCGCAACCCATTTGACCGGCTCCGATGATACCGATGTTTTTAAAGGGGGCGGTCATATGCTGGTCTCCTCATGGGATTTCATCTGCGTCATTTGCGGCGATGTTACGCATATCGCCGAAAAAGAGAAGGCGGCGCGTTCAAAAAACGCGCCGCCTTTGGCTAAAGGCTTAAAATCACAGAGCCTTCTGGAGTTCCGGCAGAGCCTCGAACAGGTCTGCGACGAGGCCGTAATCGGCAACCTGGAAGATCGGCGCTTCCTCGTCCTTGTTGATGGCTACGATGACCTTCGAGTCCTTCATGCCGGCCAGATGCTGGATGGCGCCCGAAATGCCGGCAGCGATGTAAAGCTGCGGTGCCACGACCTTGCCGGTCTGACCGACCTGCCAGTCGTTCGGTGCATAACCCGCATCGACGGCTGCGCGCGATGCGCCGACGGCTGCACCGAGCTTGTCGGCAACCGGCAGGATCACTTCGCGGAACTTTTCCGAGGAGCCGAGTGCGCGACCGCCCGAGATGATGATCTTCGCAGAGGTCAGTTCCGGACGATCGGAAGAGGCGAGCGCGTCGGACACAAAGACAGAAACGCCGGGGTTCTCGGCAGCGCCGATGGTTTCCACCGGTGCCGAACCGCCTTCAGCGGCTGCCGCAAACGCGGTGGGGCGCACGGTAATGACCTTCTTGGCGTCGCTTGCCTGCACCGTCTGGATGGCGTTGCCGGCATAGATCGGACGTTTGAAAGTATCCGGGCTGACGACCTCGATGATTTCAGAGACCTGGGCCACATCGAGAAGGGCTGCGACGCGCGGGGCGACATTCTTGGCCGAAGCGGTCGCCGGTGCGATGATGACGTCATAGGAAGGGCTCAGCGAGACGATCAGCGCCGCCAGCGGCTCGGCGAGCGCGTTGGCATAGGATGCGTCGTCGGCAAGCAGTACCTTGGCAACGCCGGACAGTTTCGCCGCCGCGTCGGCGGCACCCTTCGCACCGGAGCCGGCAACGAGCACGTGGACGTCGCCGCCAATCTGCGTTGCCGCCGTCAGCGTCTTCGCCGTCAGGTCGGAAAGGGTTGCGTTGTCGTGTTCTGCCAGAAGAAGAATGGCCATGTTGTAATCTCCCTTTTCCGAAACCTTAGAGGACGCCGTCGGCTTTGAGCTTTTCGACCAGCTCAGCCACCGAGCCGACCCTGATGCCGGCCTTGCGGCCTGCGGGCTCCTCGGTCTTCAACACCTTCAGACGCGGCGTGACATCGACGCCGAAATCGGCCGGGGTCTTCTTGTCGAGCGGCTTCTTCTTTGCCTTCATGATGTTCGGCAGCGAGGCATAACGCGGCTCGTTCAGACGAAGATCGGTGGTCACGACAGCGGGAAGTTTCAGTTCGACCGTCTGCAGGCCGCCATCGACTTCACGCGTCACAGCGACCTTGCCATCAGACGGTACGACCTTGGAGGCGAAGGTGCCCTGGCCCCAGCCGAGAAGGGCGGCCAGCATCTGACCGGTCTGGTTACTGTCGTCGTCGATCGCCTGCTTGCCGACGATGACGAGGCCGGGCTGCTCGGCTTCCGCCACGCCCTTCAAAAGCTTGGCGACGGCTAGCGGTTCGACCGTCTCGTCGGTCTCGATCAGGATGGCGCGGTCGGCACCCATGGCGAGCGCCGTGCGCAGCGTCTCTTCCGCCTTGGCAGGCCCGATCGACACGACCACGACTTCTTCAGCCTTGCCGGCTTCTTTCAGCCGCAGAGCCTCTTCCACCGAGATTTCGTCGAACGGGTTCATCGACATCTTCACATTCGCGAGTTCAACGCCCGAACCATCCGACTTCACGCGGATCTTGACGTTGTAATCAACAACTCGTTTGACAGGGACAAGGATCTTCATCGGCGGTTTTCCTCAAACTCCTGTCCGCGAGGCGACAAGACCGCGCGGACCTCCAAAAACAGGTTGGCGACATGGATAAGCATTTTTCCCGCAAATACAACGGAGCAATGTTCATTATCACATGCACGCAAGGCATACCTTACGTTGACGTTAACGTAAATAATTTATCTCTTCGTCAACGGCTCATCTGCTCCCGTCATAGCCCCGTTCGATTTGCGACAACCCCGCCGTTTGCGACGGATTCTTGAACTGCGCCGCCCTTGGCGGAACAATCGTGCGGTCGAACAGGGGAACGTCCGGCCGGCGCATGAAAATTACCATCACAGCCCCGGCCAATATGCCGCCCACATGTGCCCCCCAGGAAACATTTTCCTCAAGGCCAAGTGCCAGCATCAGAAATTGCTGTCCGATCCATAACGCCAGCGGAATGAAGGCAGGCAAGGGCAACGGAATGCGCATGAACACCAGAACCCAGACGCGCACCTTGGGATGCAGGAGAAAATAGGCCGCGACGACGCCGGAAACAGCGCCTGATGCACCGATAAGCGGCCCTTCCGACATGGGTGCGACAAAGCCGTGCAACAGCGCGCCGGCTATGGCGCAGGCGATGTAAAAGATAAGGAAACGGAAGTGGCCGAGCGCGTCCTCAACGTTGTCGCCGAAGACCCACAGAAACAGCATGTTGCCTGCCATGTGCAAGAAATCCAGATGCAGGAACGCATAGGTGACGACGGTCAGGTTATCCGGCACCACCTGTAAGGCCGGCTCCAGGTAAGCGTAGTCGAACACCACAGCCGGGATGAAACCGAGGCCGAGCGCTGCGGCATTGGCCTGGACGTCACTGGCAAGCACGCCGGTAAATAGCCATACCAGCACGTTGACCACGATCAGGCCGATCGTGACATATTGCAGCCGGATATGTTTGAGGGAATTCGCATCGTGCAGCGGTATGAACATCGAACGCCCTTCGTTTGTGCGAGAGATAGGCTTTAGCGGTTCTTGCCGGGAATCCACAATATGTCAGCCTTGCCCATGTCATTGGCAAAACGGGCGGCAACGAACAGGAAGTCGGACAGGCGATTGACATATTTCAGCGCTTCCGGGCTGACGATCTCGTTTTCAGCAACCGAGAGCTCCACCATGAGCCGTTCCGCGCGTCGGCAGATCGTGCGCGCCAGATGCAGATTGGCCGCCGCCGCATTGCCGCCCGGCAGCACGAAGGAGGTCAGGGGGTCAATTGCGGAGTTGAGGTCGTCGATTTCGTTTTCCAGCCGCGTGACCTGGCTCTCGACAATGCGCAGCGGTTCGTAGGCCGGCGGCTCGCCGGTTTCCGGGGTCGCGAGATCCGCGCCGAGGTCGAACATGTCGTTCTGGATGCGGAACAGCATGGCATCCAGCTTTTCCATGCTGGCAATATCAGTATTGGCGGTATGCAGCCGCGCCACGCCGATCGCCGAATTCGTTTCGTCCACCGTGCCATAGGCCTCGACGCGAAGATCGTGCTTCAGGCGGCGGGGACCGGACACCAGCGCCGTCGTGCCCTTGTCGCCGGTGCGGGTGTAGATCTTGTTCAGTTTCACCATGTCAGCGTCCGCCGCCGGTGAGCCAAAGGGTCAGCATGATGAGCACGATGGCGATGGCCTGCAACAGAAGGCGAAGCTGCATCAACTTGTTGGAACGGTTGGCGTCTTGGCCCTTCAGCATGTTGAAAAGGCCTCGTATCAGCACGATGACAACGAGGCCCATGACGATAAGGGCCAGAACAGTGGTGAAGCCGGACATTTAGGGGGTACTCCTCCTCAATCGAATCTGCGCAGCAGACGATAGAACAGTCCGGCAGGCAAGAGCCGTTTCAGCAACAGCCCCTGTTTGGCGGGAACGGTGACGGGATAATGCGGTTTTGGCTTTGCGGCGGTCAGGGCGTGTTTCAGCACGGCGTAAACGGCATCGGGGCCAAGCTTGTGGCGGTTGACCGGGCCGGACCCATCCATCCTCGCCAGCTGACGCTTGTATTCCACAGCATGGGCCGAGTTTTCCAGATCGATCTTGTCCCTGACGTGGGCAAGCGCCGTCGTGGTGAATTTCGACGTGATCGGCCCCGGTTCGATCATGCTCACATGGATGCCGCTGTCCTGAAGTTCCATGCGCAGCGTGACGCCAAGGCCCTCGATGGCGAATTTCGATGCGGTATAGGCGCCGCGATAACGATAGGGAACGAGGCCGAGAATGGAGGAGCAATGCACGATGCGCCCTGAACCGCGCTGGCGCATGAAGGGAATGACCCGCCGCGTCAGATCGTGCCAGCCGAAGACGTTGGTTTCGAATTGCTGCCGCAGTGCTTCCACCGGCAGATCCTCCACAGCACCCGGCTGTCCATAGGCGCCGTTGTTGAACAGCGCATCGATGCGGCCTCCGGTTCTGGCCGCAACCGTATCCACGAGAGCCGCGATGGTTTCGGGCTTGGTATAGTCCATGATCAGGGTTTCTATGCCCTGATTTTCGAGCGCGGCCATATCGACGATGCGACGCACGGTGGCAAACACCCTCCAGCCGTCGCGGTGAAGCGCGCCGGCACAATGGGCTCCGATGCCCGAGGAACATCCGGTAATTATGATGACGGGTTTTTCAGGCATCTATGCCGCTCCGGAAAGCCGAATGTTGCGCTGGCCCGATGGTCCGGCCTGTGAAAATTGTATTGCGCAAAATCTGTATGCCTGCGGGAACCGAAAGGCGGGCTTGTGCGCTGTACAAAGTAGAGCTGACTTCCCATATTCGGGGCGAAGTTACAAATGAAATGCCGATGAATGGAGGCGACATGGTTGCCGCAGTGCGCCTGGCAGGCAAGGTTGCCTTCGATGCCTATTCTCATTTTGCCGAGGATGACGGCTGGGCGATGGCGAGCCACATGGCGCTTTCCATCCTGCTGGCGCTGTTCCCGTTCCTGATTTTCGGCACGGCTTTGGCCGGTTTTCTGGGGGCTGACCAGTTTTCCGAGACGGCGGTGCATCTGATTTTTGACACCTGGCCGGAAGCGATCGCAGGTCCGCTTGCCGCGCAGGTGCAGCAGGTCCTGACCATTCCGCGCGGCGGACTGCTGACGATTTCGGTGCTGGCGGCCGCATATTTTGCCTCCAACGGCGTCGAGGCGCTCCGAATCTCGCTCAACCGCGCCTATCGCGTCACGGAAACGCGCTGGTGGTACATCACCCGTCTTCTCAGTCTGCTGTATGTGTTGATCGCAGTGGTGGTCTTTACCGGCATCAGCATCGTGCTTGTTGCGGTGCCGGTCGCAACGTCCTTTGCCGAGCAGCGGTTTCCCTGGCTGACGGATGCGCTGAACACGGTTTCCAGCCTCGGACTTTACGGCACCATCGTCGTGCTGACGGTCGGGCTGGTGGCGGCGCATCTGTGGCTTCCGGCCGGCAAACGCCGCATCTGGGATGTCTGGCCCGGCATTCTGCTGACAATGATCTTCTGGGTCATCGGCGCGGCGATCTTTGCCTATTACCTCTCCACCTTCGCCAATTATGCCGCCACCTACGCCGGTCTGGCCTCGGTGATGGTGGTTCTGGTGTTTCTTTACATGGTGGGTGTCATCTTCATGCTGGGCGCGGAAGTGAATGCCGCTCTGATGAAATACAAGGTCCGGCAGATCATCCGCCGCAATATCGCCGGCAACAGTGCGCGCCGCGAGCAGGTGCTAGAGGAGCCCGACAAGCCGGCGGATATCTGACGGCGTTTTTCCTTCCGCCCGAAGCGCTGCAAGGCCGGTGCTGCCTTCGCTTTTCGAGAGCTTGCGTCCATCAGCACCCAAAATCAGTCGGTGGTGGTGATAGGCGGGTGGCGGCAGGTCCAGCAATTGTTGCAGCAGCCGGTGAATGGCGGTTGCGTTAAACAGATCCATGCCGCGCACCACATGGGTGATGCCTTGCAGCGCGTCATCCACCACAACGGACAGATGATAGCTGGAGGGGGCGTCGGAGCGCGACAGCACCACATCGCCCCAGAGCGCCGGCAAAGCTTCGATTTCCCCGGTCTGCCCGTCGCCGCTCTCGCGCCAGAACAGCTTGCTGTGCAAGGTGCGGACCGCCTTTTCCATGTCGAGCCGCCAGGCGTGTTGCCTGCCTGATGCCAGAAGTTCGGCCCGTTCCGCCTGCGGCCTTTGCCGATCTATTGCGGGGTAAAGCGGCGCGCCGTCGGGATCGCGCGGCCAGAGCCTTCCCTCTGCCTCAAAGGCCCTGACAATGGCTTTCGTCTCACCCCGGCTTAAGAAGGCGGGATAGGCGAGGTCGGCCTCGACCAGCCTGTCGAGTGCTGTGCGATACTCATCGAAGTGCTCCGATTGCCGCCGCACCGGCTTTTCCCATTCCAGTCCCAGCCAGCCAAGATCATCATAGATCGCCTGCTCCAGCTCCGGAGTGCAGCGCGTCTGGTCGATATCTTCGATGCGCAGCAGAAAATGGCCACTGTTTTCCCGCACCATGTCGTGGTTCAGAAAAGCGGAAAGCGCATGGCCCAGATGCAGGGCGCCATTGGGGCTGGGCGCAAAACGATAAACCGGTTTTTGACGGACGGGCGAAGGCATGGTTTCTTCTGACATGTTTTGAAGCGCCTCGCCACCCGGTGCCGGGCCAACGTGAATATGGGCTGTGCAGACATGAAAATCATCAGGGGCCTCGACGATATCAGCGAAGGTCTGGCGGATCTTGCCCGCCTCGATCCGGCTCTTAGCCTTATTATCGAAAAAGCCGGTCCGCTGGAGTTGCGTATTCACGAGCCCGGCTTTGCGGGCCTTGCCCATATCGTCGTGTCGCAGATGGTGTCGCGCGCCAGCGCCAACGCCATATGGGTGCGTATCCTTGCCGGCACGGGCGGGGCGGTGACGGCGGAAAACTATCTGGCGGTGCCGGAAGAATTGCGCGCCACTTTCGGCCTTTCCCGGGCCAAGGCAACAACGCTGGAAGGGTTGGCGCACGCGGTTGCGGATGGCCGCATCGATCTTGATGCCGTCAGTCGCAAGGAAGCAGATGTGGCCCTTTCGGAGCTGGTGGCGCTTCGCGGCATTGGTCCGTGGACGGCGGAAGTATATCTGATGTTCTGCGGCGGCCACCCCGATATTTTTCCGGTTGGCGATGTGGCGCTGCGGGCTGCGGTGGGCCACGCGCTTTCGCTCGAGGCACGGCCGGATGCGAAATGGCTGGCGGCGCGGGCGGAACTCTGGACGCCCTGGCGCTCCGTCGCCGCCCGGCTGTTCTGGGGCTACTATGCAAATATCATGCGGCGCGCGATGGTGCCGCTGCCCTGACATGGCCGCGCGGCGCTAGAAGTCTGCGATCCGGTAGGGCAAGGCCCCGCGTGAGAGATGATCGACATGTAGTTTGCGTTTTAGCGGCGGTACGGCGCGCTGCACGCAATCGACCCTTTCGCAGACCCGGCAGGAAACGCCGATGGGCTTGAAGGAGGCGGTATTGGCGAGATCGAGTGTATCGGCATAGACGAAATTCTGCGCATGGGAAATTTCGCAGCCGAGCGCGATGGCATAGCGTGGCCTGTCCGTGTTGAAACCGGCGCCGGCTTTTTCGATCTGTGTGGCGATGGAAAGATAGCGCACGCCGTCAGGTGTTTCCGCCAGCTGGCGTACTATCCTGTCGGAGCTTTCGAAGGCCTGATGAATGTTCCAGAGCGGACAGGCCGCGCCGAAACGGGCAAATTGCAGCCTTGTGGCGCTGTGGCGTTTGGTGATGTTGCCAGCCCGGTCGATCTTGGCGAAAAAGATCGGTACGCCTTTCTGACCAGGGCGTTGCAAAGTGCTGAGCCTGTGGGCCACCTGTTCAAGGCTCGCGCCGAAGCGCACGGCCAGAAGTTCCAGATCGTGGCGCAATTCCTGCGCGGCCCGGTGAAATTGCCTATATGGCAGGATCAGCGCGGCGGCGAAATAGTTGTGAAGTCCGATGCGACAGATTTCCGCGGCTTCGGCGCTACGGAAACCGGCGCCGGCTAGCACTCTGTCCACGGTTGCTCCCGCATGAAGCTGGGCGATCTGAAGCGCAAGCTGAAAACAGCGGGTCGGTGCTGCCATGTAGGAACTGAGCGCCAGCGTTTTGCCGGCCGGATCGAAATGCCGGATCAATCCGCCCGCCGCCTCCGTTCTGGTGATATGGACACCGAAGCGGCTGCGTAGATGGGCCGCGAGAATGCCGTAGGTCTCGCCGCCCTCTATCTCCAGTTCGTATGCAAGTTCTTCCGCCAGAAGATCGATCTCGGCAACGTAATTGTCGACGAAGTGAAAGAAATCGCGGACCTCTTCGTAAGGTGTTCTCTCCACCTGCGCGGTTCCCCGCCCCAGCCTGTCATCCAGCTGCACCAGCTGCTCGCTGTTTTGCCGGTAGGCCTGGTGGGCGCGCAAAAGCGCATGGGCAAAACCCGGTGCGTTCTGCGCAATCAGCTTCAGCTCCTGCAGCCCGGGCTCGTAATTCAGGAACAGCGGGTCTTTCAGGGCCTCGCGCACAGCGGAAACCAGCCGGTCGTTTTCGCCGGTTGCCAGCTCCGTTACGTCGAGCTGGAATTTTTCCACCAGCGTCACCAGAACGCTGGCGGAAACGGGTCGCTGATTGTTTTCGATTTGGTTCAGATAACTGGCCGAAATGCCGAGCCGTTCGGCAAACTGCGCCTGCGTGGCGCGGGCGTTTTCGCGAAGGCCGCGGACCTTGCGGCCGATGAAGAGCTTTTCCATAGCCATGTTGCAACTTTGCAAAAGTAAATATTGCAAATATTTATGCCACGCATACGCGCACGATCAAGGCTTCTAGGCGAATGTTTTCTAAGCTATTGATTTTGAGGAAACGCATGGAGGAAACATGCCCAGCATTCTGGAGCAATTGCAGACGCGCCGCGACGAAGCGCGGCTCGGCGGCGGCGTCAAGCGCATTGAGGCGCAGCATGCCAAGGGCAAGCTGACGGCGCGCGAGCGCATCGATGTGTTGCTGGATGAAGGTTCCTTCGAAGAGTACGACATGTACGTTACCCACCGGGCGGTGGATTTCGGCATGGCCGAACAAAAGGTGGCGGGCGATGGCGTCGTTACCGGCTGGGGCACCATCAACGGCCGGCAGGTCTATGTTTTCAGCCAGGATTTTACCGTGCTCGGCGGTTCGCTGTCGGAAACCCATGCCCAGAAAATCTGCAAGATCATGGATATGGCCGTGCGCAACGGCGCGCCCGTGATTGGCCTCAACGACAGTGGCGGCGCGCGCATTCAGGAAGGTGTTGCTTCGCTCGGCGGTTATGCCGACGTTTTCAAGCGCAACGTCATCGCCTCCGGTGTCGTGCCTCAAATCTCTGTCATCATGGGGCCGTGTGCCGGTGGTGCCGTTTATTCGCCTGCCATGACCGACTTCATCTTCATGGTGCGCGATACCTCCTACATGTTCGTAACCGGGCCGGATGTGGTGAAGACCGTAACCAACGAGATCGTCACGGCGGAAGAGCTGGGTGGCGCCTCCACACACACCAAAAAATCCTCCGTTGCCGATGGCGCCTATGAAAACGACATCGAGACACTTGAGCATGTGCGCCTGCTTTTCGATTTCCTGCCGCTGAATAATCGGGCAAAACCGCCAGTCCGGCCTTTTCATGACGATCCCGCACGGCTGGAAGCGCGCCTCGATACGCTGATCCCCGACAGTTCGAACAAGCCATACGATATGAAGGAACTGATCCATGCGCTCGCAGACGAGGGCGATTTCTTCGAGTTGCAGGAGGCGTTTGCCAGAAACATCATCACCGGTTTCATGCGTCTGGAAGGCCAGACGGTAGGCGTCGTCGCAAACCAGCCGATGGTGCTGGCCGGGTGTCTAGATATTGACAGCTCACGCAAGGCCGCCCGCTTCGTGCGCTTCTGCGATGCCTTCAACATTCCCCTGCTGACACTGGTGGATGTGCCCGGTTTCCTGCCCGGAACGGCGCAGGAATATGGCGGCGTCATCAAGCACGGCGCGAAACTGCTGTTTGCCTATTCCGAGGCGACGGTTCCGATGGTGACGCTGATTACCCGCAAGGCCTATGGCGGCGCTTATGACGTGATGGCATCCAAACATATCGGCGCTGATGTGAACTATGCCTGGCCGACTGCGGAAATCGCTGTCATGGGCGCAAAAGGGGCAGCGGAAATCCTCTATCGCTCGGAGCTTTCCGATCCGGACAAGATCGCCGCGCGCACAAGGGAATATGAGGAGCGTTTCGCCAATCCCTTCGTGGCGGCAGAGCGTGGTTTCATCGATGAGGTCATCATGCCGCATTCCTCGCGCCGCCGCATCGCTCGTGCTTTTGCCTCGCTGCGGGGCAAGAACGTCGAAACCCGCTGGAAAAAGCACGATACCATTCCGCTCTGACCTGCCCTGGGACTGGAAAAATACTTTGGCCACCTTACTATAATGATGTTCAGGCGCCCGACCTTCGGTGCCCTCCCGAAACGCACAAGGACTGATTTTTATGGCCGAGAACTCCTCCGCAGATAATTTTCCCGCCGGATATGAAGTGCCCAAGGTCTGGACCTGGGACAAGGGTAATGGCGGCCAGTTCGCCAATATCAATCGCCCGATCGCCGGTCCCACCCATGACAAGGAATTGCCGGTCGGCAAACATCCGTTGCAGCTTTATTCGCTGGCAACGCCGAATGGCCAGAAGGTCTCGATCATGCTGGAAGAATTGCTGGCCGCTGGCCACAAGGGCGCCGAATATGATGCCTGGCTGATCAAGATCGGCGAAGGCGACCAGTTCGGCTCCGGTTTTGTCGGCGTCAATCCGAACTCCAAGATCCCGGCGCTGATGGATCATTCGACGCCCGAGCCGACCCGGGTTTTCGAGAGCGGCTCGATCCTCGTCTATCTCGCGGAAAAATTCGGCGCTTTCCTGCCGAAAGAGGGCAATGCCCGCACGCAGGCGCTGAACTGGCTGTTCTGGCAGATGGGTTCCGCCCCCTTCCTCGGCGGCGGTTTCGGCCATTTCTACGCCTACGCCCCGATCAAGATCAAATATGCTATCGACCGTTACGCCATGGAGGTTAAACGCCAGCTTGACGTGCTTGACCGTCATCTGGCCGACAACCGTTATCTGGCGGGCTCGGAATATACGATTGCCGACATGGCCGTCTGGCCCTGGTATGGCAAGATCGCGCTCGGCCAGGCTTATGGCGATGCCGGTGCTTTCCTTGAAGCGGCCGGTTATAAGAACCTTATGCGCTGGACGCTTGAAATCGGCGAACGACCTGCGGTCAAGCGCGGCGTGATCGTCAACAAAACTTCGGGCGATCCGTCCGAACAATTGCACGAACGCCACGATGCCTCCGACTTCGAGCAGAAGACGCAGGACAAAATCGGCAAGGCATAACGAAAAGACTAGAGCGCTTCTGGTTTTAATAGGACCATGAAAGCGCTCTAATTATTTGAATTTACGCATATCCGGACGTAAAAGCGGACCTGCTTTTAATGGAAATGCTTCTGGAAGGACAAAAGATGGCGAACCTGCCCGAAATGACCAAACACAAGGGATTTCCCTCCGGCATGCCGAGCACGGGCATCCAGTTCACCATCCGCCGCGCCAATCCAAAAGGGGTAACGCCCATCAAGATGATACCTCGAAGGGCGCGGGACGATTCCAAGGAACACCGCATCGATGCGGCCTTCCTGCACTCGCTCTGGCACCATTTTGGTCCCGAGCCGTTCGAGCGCGGTAATCTCGACGCGGCCCGCCTCAGCCTGCTGTTCGGCCGCGAGGTCTTGCCGGCGGAAAAGAATTTCGATCCGCTTTCCTACCAGGCGATGCTTGTCATCGACGAGCGCGTCGCCCGGCAGAATTTCCCGGAATCCTTCGAGAACTTTTTCGAGATTTGAGTGTGCTGTCATCCGCCAATAGGGAATGAAATTCAATGTCGACGGCCACCAGCAAATTCCTGAGCTATGTTCTGCGACATGCGCCCGAAAGCATCGGGCTTACCTTGGATGCTCAGGGTTGGGCGGATGTCGGAGATCTATTGGCAAAAGCAAATGCGAGTGGCACGCTGCTCGACGAGGCCGGTCTGCGTGCGGTCGTTACCGAAAGCGACAAGATGCGTTTCACCCTTTCGGAAGATGGGCACCGCATCCGGGCCGCGCAGGGGCATTCAGTAAAGGTCGATCTTGGTAGCGCTCCTTTAGAACCACCGCCGCAGCTTTTCCATGGTACTGCGACACGTTTCCTAGATGCTATCCTGCAGGAAGGATTGCGACCGGGCAGCCGGCAGCAGGTTCACCTTTCGGCAGACAGCGTGACGGCACATGCGGTCGGCCAGCGGCACGGAAAACCCGCCATCCTAATGGTTGATGCCAGTCGGATGTTTGCCGCTGGCCACAGCTTTTTTCAAGCCGACAATGGTGTCTGGCTGACCGATGCTGTTCCCGCTGCGTATCTGACGCTGATTGAGAATCATACTTTGGAAGGCGATGGCAAATGATCAAGAAAATTCTCATCGCCAATCGCGGCGAGATCGCCTGCCGGGTCATCAAGACGGCGAAGAAGATGGGCATTGCGACGGTTGCCGTCTATTCGGATGCTGATGCCAATGCTTTGCATGTGAAGATGGCGGATGAGGCCGTTCATATCGGTCCGGCGCCCTCGTCGCAGTCCTATATCGTCATCGATAAAATCCTTGCTGCGATCGAGAAGACCGGGGCTGATGCGGTGCATCCCGGCTATGGCTTCCTGTCGGAGAACGCTGCCTTTGCCGAGGCGCTGGAGAAGGCGGGTGTGATCTTCATCGGCCCGCCGGTCGGCGCTATCCAGGCCATGGGCGACAAGATCACCTCCAAGAAGCTAGCGGCGGAAGCCGGTGTTTCCACCGTGCCCGGCCATATGGGGCTGATTGGGGATGCAGATGAGGCGGTGAGGATCGCCTCCGAGATCGGTTATCCCGTGATGATCAAGGCCTCGGCCGGCGGCGGCGGAAAGGGCATGCGCATCGCCTTTAACGATGCGGAGGCGCGCGAGGGTTTCCAGTCGTCAAAAAACGAGGCGAAATCTTCCTTTGGGGACGATCGCATCTTCATCGAGAAATTCGTCACCCAGCCGCGCCATATCGAAATTCAGGTGCTGGGCGATCAACACGGCAATATCCTTTACCTTGGCGAGCGAGAGTGCTCGATCCAGCGCCGCAACCAGAAGGTCATCGAGGAAGCGCCATCGCCCTTTCTTGATGAGGCAACGCGCAAGGCCATGGGCGAGCAGGCCGTGGCTCTGTCGAGAGCAGTCGGTTACCATTCGGCCGGAACGGTGGAATTCATCGTCGATGGCGAGCGCAATTTCTACTTTTTGGAAATGAATACGCGCCTGCAGGTGGAACATCCGGTAACGGAACTCGTCACAGGCATTGATCTTGTCGAGCAGATGATCCGCGTGGCATCAGGCGAAAAGCTGTCCTTCGGGCAGACCGATATAAAGTTGAACGGCTGGGCAATCGAAAGCCGGCTTTATGCCGAAGACCCGTATCGTAATTTCTTGCCCTCCATCGGCCGGTTGACACGGTATCGCCCGCCGCAAGAGGGCGAGCAGGAAAACGGCACCGTGATCCGCAACGATACCGGCGTCTTCGAAGGCGGTGAAATCTCGATGTATTACGATCCGATGATCGCCAAGCTTTGTAGCTGGGCAAAGGATCGTGAAACCGCTATCGATGCCATGGGGCAGGCGCTGGATCGTTTCGAAGTGGAGGGCATCGGCCACAATCTGCCGTTCCTCTCGGCTGTCATGCAGCACGAGCGTTTTCGGGCCGGCCGTTTGACGACGGGTTTTATCGCCGAGGAATTTCCGGAGGGCTTTTCCGGGGTCGAACCCGATGAGGCCTCCGCGCGCAAGCTCGCAGCCATCGCCACCGTTATCCACCAGCGGCTTCAAAACCGTGCGGTCGAAATTTCCGGTACCATTGGCAATCATCGTCGCATTGTCGGTCAGGACTGGGTGGTTTCGCTTGGTCGATCCCGTCGAAGCGTCAGCGTGGAGACCGGTGCTGAAGGCATGGCAATCCGTTTTGAGGATGGTGCTGCGCTGACAGTCGCTACCGGCTGGCTTCCCGGCCGCAGCCTTGGCCTGTTCACGGTGGCGGGCGAGGTGATCGCCGCCAAGGTCGATCTTGCCGGTGCGGCGGTTCGCCTGCGCTGGCGCGGCATGGATGTTCTCGCCCATGTGCGCAGCCCGCGCGTGGCGGAACTGGCGCTGCTGATGCCGGAAAAGCTGCCGCCCGATACGTCGAAACTGTTGCTCTGCCCGATGCCGGGCGTCATCACCGGGATCTCGGTTGGCGAGGGGGACGAGGTGGAAGCCGGTCAGGCGCTGGCGACGGTGGAGGCAATGAAGATGGAGAACATCCTGCGTGCGGAAAAACGCGGCCGGGTCGCCAAAGTGTCGGCAAAGCCGGGCGATAGCCTCGCCGTGGATGAGGTCATCCTCGAATTTGAATAGGGCTTGATACCGTTTTTGAGGAACGGATGAGGGGCGGAGCGGGTTACGGGGTAGGCTGGATTTCGGTCACGATCACCAGTCACAGTACTGAAAATGAAATGCAGAAGGGGAGATATGCATGTCGGGTGAAAAAACGGTGCGGGATTGGCTGCAGCTTGCCGAAAAAGAGCTGAAGCGTTCACCGGATGCACTCGTCTGGCATACGCCCGAAGGCATTGACGTCAAACCGCTTTACACGGCCGATGACCTGAAAAAGGCTTCACATCTCGATGGCCTGCCGGGCTTTGCACCCTTCACGCGCGGCCCGCGCGCCACCATGTATGCCGGGCGGCCATGGACGATCCGCCAATATGCCGGGTTTTCGACTGCCGAAGCTTCCAACGCCTTTTACCGCAAGGCGCTCGCCGCCGGCCAGCAGGGTGTTTCGGTCGCCTTCGATCTTGCCACTCATCGCGGATATGACAGCGACCACTCGCGCGTTGAAGGCGATGTCGGTAAGGCGGGCGTAGCGATCGACAGCGTCGAGGACATGAAAATCCTGTTCGATGGCATACTGCTCGAAAAGGTCTCCGTCTCCATGACCATGAACGGGGCCGTCATTCCGGTGCTCGCCAATTTCATCGTTGCGGGGGAAGAGCAGGGTGTCTCGCGTGCCGCACTTTCCGGCACCATCCAGAACGACATTCTCAAGGAGTTCATGGTCCGCAACACCTATATCTACCCGCCCGAGCCTTCGATGCGTATCATTGCTGATATCATTGAATATACGGCGAAGGAGATGCCGAAATTCAACTCCATTTCGATATCCGGCTATCACATGCAGGAGGCAGGTGCCACGCTGGTGCAGGAGCTTGCCTTCACGCTGGCGGATGGGCGGGAATATGTGCGGGCCGCCCTTGCCAAGGGACTGAATGTCGATGATTTCGCCGGCCGCCTGTCGTTCTTTTTTGCCATCGGCATGAATTTCTTCATGGAGGCCGCAAAGCTGCGCGCCGCCCGCTTCCTCTGGTCGCGCATCATGGAAGAGTTCAAGCCGCAAAAGGCGTCGTCGCTCATGCTGCGCACCCATTGCCAGACATCCGGTGTGTCTCTTCAGGAACAGGACCCTTACAATAACATTGTCCGTACCGCTTTCGAGGCCATGTCCGCCGTGCTGGGCGGCACACAATCGCTGCACACCAATTCCTTTGATGAAGCCATTGCCCTGCCGACAGAATTTTCCGCCCGTATCGCCCGCAACACCCAGCTTATTCTCCAGCATGAAACCGGCGTCACCAAGGTCGTCGATCCGCTGGCCGGTTCCTACTACGTCGAAAGCCTGACGGATGAACTGGCGCAAAAAGCCTGGGCGCTGATTGAGGAGGTGGAGGCGCTTGGTGGCATGACCAAAGCGGTGGCCGAAGGCCTGCCCAAAAGATTGATCGAGGAAGCGGCCACGCGTCGGCAGGCGGCCGTGGACAAGGGCGAGGAAGTCATCGTCGGCGTCAACCGCTACCGTCTGGAAACCGAGGAGGATATCGACGTTCTCGATATCGACAACGCCGCCGTACGCGCCGCGCAAATCCGCCGCCTTGAGGACACCAAACGTCGCCGCGACGGCGGGGACGTCTCGAAGGCGCTGGCGGCATTGTCTGAGATTGCCCGCAGCGGCAAGGGTAATATTCTCGAGGCGGCAGTCGTCGCCGCCCGCGCCCGCGCCACCGTCGGCGAGATTTCCGATGCGCTGCGTGCCGTCTTCGGCGATTACGTTGCCGTGCCGGAAGTGGTGGAGGATATTTACGGCGAGGCCTACAAGGACGAGCCGGAGCTTGCCACGCTCGCTACGCGGCTTTCCGGCGTGGCAGAACGGCTCGGCGTCAAACCGCGCATCATGGTCGCAAAGCTCGGGCAGGACGGGCATGATCGCGGCGCGAAGGTTATCGCGTCGGCCTTTGGTGATATCGGTTTCGATGTGCTGGCCGGGCCGCTGTTCCAGACGCCTGCCGAGGCAGCCGATCTTGCGGTTCAGAACAAGGTGCATGTGGTCGGCATGTCGTCGCTTGCCGCAGGCCACAAGACGCTCGCGCCGCAGCTTGTGGAGGCGCTCAAGCAGAAGGGTGCCCAGGACATCATCGTCGTCGTCGGCGGCGTCATCCCGCGCCAGGATTACCAGTTCCTGCTCGACCACGGCGTTTCGGCAATTTTCGGACCCGGCACCAATGTCATGGATGCGGCCAACAAGGTTCTCGATCTGCTGGAAGGCATCCGGCGCAACGCGTGAGAGGAGTACGGCCATGTTCGGAAGATTGAACCACGTCGCCCTTGCCGTGCCCGATCTTAATGCCGCGGTTTCGCGATACAGGGCGCTTGGCGCTCAAGTTTCCGAGCCGCAATCCCTGCCCGAACACGGCGTGACAGTGGTTTTCGTTCAGGCTGACAATACCAAGATCGAACTTCTTCATCCGCTTGGAGAGAACTCCCCGATTACCGCCTTCCTCGAAAGAAATCCGGGTGGCGGCACGCATCATCTGTGCTTTGAGGTGCCGGATATTCTGGCCGTGCGAGACGATCTCGTCCAAAAAGGCATCCGCATTTTAGGTGATGGCGAGCCGAAGATCGGCGCGCATGGCAATCCCGTTCTCTTCCTGCATCCAAAGGATATGGGCGGCGTGCTTTACGAGCTTGAGCAGGTCACTCCGACACACGTCTGAAACACAGACCCCGTACCGACATCCCGAAACACGCTGGCGAAGTGATTCACCGGCGGCAGTTGCCGTTCGCTTGTGCTAGAAACATGGGTTTCGTTTATTTTCTTTTGACATTCGTTTTGTTTTCGTTTTTATGACGATAATCTTTCAACGTAGGGGGAAATGGTCCCCGGCGCTGTCTTGGGAGGCTCTATGTCCGGCGAAAACATATTCGATCTTTTTGTCATCGGCGGTGGCGTGAATGGTTGCGGCATTGCCCGCGATGCCGTGGGTAGGGGCTATTCCGTGGCGCTTGCGGAAAAGGGCGATTTTGCCTCCGGTACGTCTTCGGCAGCCACCAAGCTCATCCATGGCGGCCTGCGTTATCTCGAACATTATGAGTTTCGTCTGGTGCGCGAAGCCTTGATGGAGCGTGAAATTCTGTGGGCCATGGCCCCGCACGTCATCTGGCCCATGCGCTTCGTCCTGCCGCTCCAGAAAGGCGGCGTGCGTCCGGCATGGATGGTCCGGCTTGGCCTCTTTCTTTATGACAACCTCGGCGGCCGCAAGCTTTTGCCGCCGACGCGCACGGTCGATCTTCGGCAAGACCCGGCAGGCAAACCTCTGAAGCCGGTCTTTGCCAAGGCTTTCGAATATTCCGACGGCTGGGTGGACGATGCCCGTTTCGTGGTTCTGAATGCGCGTGACGCGGCGGATCGCGGTGCGACGATCATGAACCGCACGCGGGTCGTTTCCGCACGGCGCGAAGGCGGCGTGTGGCTTATCGAGACGCTGGACGAAAAGACCGGCCGTTCAGCCACGCACAGAGCGCGCATGCTGGTGAATGCCGCTGGCCCATGGGTGGATAACGTGCTGTCCGGCGTGTTCGGGCGCAACGATGTGCACAATGTTCGTCTCGTGCAGGGCAGCCACATTATCGTGCGCAGGAAGTTTTCCGATCCGCGCGCCTATTTCTTCCAGAACCCGGACAACCGCATCATCTTCGCCATTCCCTATGAGCAAGATTTTACGCTGATCGGCACCACGGACCGCGACTACAAGGGCGATCCGGCCAAGGTGCGCATCTCCGAGGAGGAGATTTCCTATCTCTGCAATGCCGCCAGCGAATACTTCAGCGAGCCGGTGAAGCCGGATGATATCGTCTGGACCTATTCCGGCGTGCGCCCGCTTTTCGATGATGGCGCTTCAAAGGCGCAGGAAGCCACACGCGACTATGTGCTGAAGGTTGAAGAGGCAGAGGGCGAAGCGCCGCTGCTCAATATCTTCGGAGGCAAGCTGACCACCTACCGGCGGCTGGCGGAACATGCTCTGGAAAAGATCGGCGCAGCCATCGGAGAAAAGGGCAATCCCTGGACGGCGGGATCGTATCTGCCGGGCGGTGACTTCGGGGCGGAGAGATATGACGCCCAGGTGAGGGCGCTTGTCTCCCGTTACCCATTCCTTGATGGACGCCATGCCGAGCGGCTCATCAGAAACTACGGCACGAAGGCTGCGGAACTGCTCGGTGTCGCCACCGATGTTTCCGGCCTCGGCCGGCATTTCGGCGGCACACTTTACGAATGCGAAGTGCGCTGGCTGGTGGAACACGAATGGGCCTTTGCAGCCGAGGATATTCTCTGGCGGCGCACTAAACAGGGCCTGCGGTTGAGCAGGGACGAGGCTGCCGCTCTGGATGAATTCGTTTCCACGCTGACTGGTGTCAAGGAAAAGGGCGAAGCCGTGACGGAGCAGGCCTGAGCTTTTACGAGTTGTCCCGTCAGTTCCCCGAGTTCCTTGCCGCTCTTTCAGGGCCATCGGCGCTCAATATATAGTCGTCGGCGGCGGACAGAGCGTGTTCCATATGCCCTTCGAACACCAGTTCCGGTTCGTTGGGCGCGATGCCGATTTTTGGCATTCCGCCGAAGCGTACCGACTGCGATTGCGCAAGGCCATCGTGAAGGCCGATTTCCAGAAGATCGAAGTAGCGTGTGCCGGGGCCAGTGATGAAGACCGGCATATGGCCGTGCAGGCTGAACAGACGTGAAAGGCCGTTGCCGAGTGCAAGCCCGGCTGTGCGGAAGGCAAGCCGCGCCATGCGCCCGCCGGCGCGGGCGGAAGCGGCGATCTTGTCCACTTCGGCAATCGGCACGAATTTTGCCGGTTCCGCCTGCGGCGGGGCCTCGAATGCCGAACGCAGGATTGCATAAAACCCTGAATAGGCCTCGATACAGCCTCTGGTGCCGCAGCGGCAGAGGGCGCCATCGGCCAGATGCAGCATATGTCCGAAATTGGGGGCGCTAACCTCTATCCCGCCACCCGCGGCGCGGGCAATGCCGAGGCCAATGCTGTGGCCGAGCGACAAGGTGACAAGTGCCTCCGGTTTCGGGCCGTCCTTTGCCTGCTCCTGTATCCAGATGGCTTTTGCGGCCAGCAGCGTTTCGTTGTTCAGCGTCACGCGGATGCGGCCGTCCTGAGAAATGAGCTGCTGGAAATCTATCTTTTCGGTGCCGAGCACCGGTGACCAGACGAGCACCGCCGCTGCCGCGTCCACAAGCCCCTTGCTGCTGATCGACACCTGAAGAATGTCGTGCCGGTCGATGCGCGAACGGTCCGCAAGCCGTGCAAGGCCGGAGAGGATCGAGCCGCCGAATGACCCTTTTTCAGCCGTGATCCTCTGCTCGGTGAAGCGGTCCACCAGCTTGCCGGCATAGTCGACCAACGAATATTGCACGCTGTCGGACGAAATGATGACGATGGCGACGTGGCAGAAAGCACCATCAGGCCCAAAGAGGATGCGCGGCCGCCCACGCCCTGCGGCGGCTAGCTGCTCTTTGCGCAGGATGAGGCCGGCCCGCTCGAGTTCCATGGTGATTGCGGAAACGGTGGCGGAGGCAAGCCCGGTGAAGGAGGACATGTCCGTATGGGAGAGGCTGCCATGAAGGCGCAGCGCTGCCATCACCGACAGGCTGTTTTTCTGGCGCACCAGTTCCGTGCTTGCAATGGCGGACATGGGCTGGGGTATGCTCCCTGAACGGCTTTTTCCTGTCGTGCTTATCCCCTCTGATGGCGCACGCCACGAGCAAGATCAAGGCACCCGGATGCTGCCCGCAGCCGTTGTTGACAGCATGGGAAATCTCTGACATTAATTTTCTCGACTGTCGAGAAAATTGTGAAATCACAGAGCCCGACAGCTTTTTCCGGGCGTTTTCCCTGCATGGAGGTGCAGGCTTCGCCCTTACCGGGAGGACATCATGAATTCGTTTGCCAAGCTTTTGGCGGGTACAGCTGTACTCGTTTCCCTGCACACCGCAGCCATTGCTGCTGATCTCGTCGTTGGCGTTTCCTGGTCCAATTTCCAGGAAGAGCGCTGGAAGACGGATGAGGCGGCAATCAAGGCAGCTCTCGACAAGGCCGGTGCGAAGTATATTTCCGCCGATGCGCAGTCGTCCGCCGCAAAACAGCTGACTGACGTGGAATCGCTGATTTCCCAGGGCGCCAATGCGTTGATCATTCTTGCGCAGGACAGCGACGCGATTGGCCCGGCCGTTGAAAAGGCCGTCGCTGAAGGTATTCCGGTGGTGGGTTACGACCGCCTGATCGAAAACAAGAACGCCTTCTACATCACTTTCGACAACAAGGAAGTCGGTCGCCTTCAGGCCGCCGAAGTCTTCAAGGTCAAGCCGGAAGGCAACTACGTCTTCATCAAGGGTTCGTCTTCCGATCCGAATGCGGACTTTCTTTTTGCCGGACAGCAGGAAGTTCTGAAGGCCGCTGTCGACGCGGGCAAGATCAAGAATGTCGGCGAAGCCTATACCGATGGCTGGAAGCCGGAAAATGCCCAGAAGAACATGGAGCAGTTCCTGACCAAGAATAACAACAAGGTCGATGCGGTCGTCGCCTCGAACGACGGAACGGCCGGTGGCGCAATTGCCGCTCTTGCCGCGCAGGGCCTCGCAGGTTCTGTTCCTGTATCCGGTCAGGATGCGGACTTCGCCGCGCTCAACCGCGTAGCGCTCGGCACGCAGACGGTATCTGTCTGGAAGGATAGCCGCGAACTCGGCAAGGAAGCTGCCGGCATCGCGCTGGAACTTGCGGGCGGCAAGAAGATGACGGAAATCAAGGGCGTTGCCGCTTTTGATGGCGGTCCGAAAAAAGTGACGATGCAGTCAGTCTTCCTCAAGCCCATCGCCATTACCAAGGACAATCTGAACGTCGTCATCGACGCCGGCTGGATCAAGAAGGAAACGGCCTGCCAGGGTGTAAAGGCCGGATCCGTCAAGGCCTGCAACTGAGACCGCTAGGTTGATGTTTGGGCGCCGCGCCACTGATACGTGGCGCGGCGCCTTTCAGATGTAAGGAGGACCGGCAGTCCATGGCCGACATGACACAATCCAATTCCACAGCGTCCCCCAAGACGGAAAAGACGGGCTCGATTTCGCGTTTCATCAGTGCCACGGAGCTTGATACCCGGCTGCTCGGCATGGTCGGCGCGCTTCTTCTGATCTGGATCGGTTTCCATATTCTTTCGGGCGGGCTGTTCCTGACGCCGAGAAACCTCTGGAACCTCTCCGTCCAGACCGCTTCGGTCGCGGTGATGGCGACAGGCATGGTGCTTGTCATCGTTACCCGCAACATCGATCTGTCGGTCGGGTCGATCCTCGGTTTTTCCGGCATGATCATGGGTGTCATGCAAGCGGAAATCCTGCCGCAGCTCCTCGGCTTTGAACATTGGGCGACATGGATCGTCACGCTTCTGGTCGGCATTCTCGTCGGTGGAGCGATCGGCATGCTGCAGGGCTCGATCATCGCCTTCCTGAACGTGCCGTCCTTCATCGTCACGCTTGGTGGTCTGCTGGTCTGGCGCGGTGGCACATGGTTCGTCACCAGCGGCCGCACCGTGGCGCCGATGGATTCCACCTTCCGCCTGATGGGTGGCGGCACCAGCGGCTCGATCGGCGCGACATGGAGCTGGATCGCAGCCATTGTCGCCTGCGTCGCCATTGTTGCGGCAATCCTGAATTCCCGCCACCAGCGTCGCCGTTTCGGTTTTCCGCTGCGGCCCGTCTGGGCGGAATATTTCCTGGTGGCACTTGGCTGCGTCGTCGTCGTCGGTTTCGTAGCTGTCGTCAACAGCTATCCCTGGCCGGTCAACATTGCCCGCAACTATGCCGATGCCAATGGCATTACCTGGCCGGATGGTGGCCTGTTCATTCCGCACGGCATTGCCATTCCGGTGCTGATGGCGCTTGCCGTCGGTGCTGTCATGACCTTCATCGCGACGAGGCTTCGCTTCGGGCGTTATGTTTTCGCCATCGGCGGCAACCCGGAAGCGGCGGAGCTCGCCGGCATCAAGACCCGCTGGGTCACGGTGAAGATTTTCACGCTGATGGGCGTTCTCTGCGCCATCGCGGCGGCAATCTCGACTGCCCGCCTCAACGCGGCCACCAATGCTCAGGGTGAATTGGATGAACTTTATACGATCGCGGCGGCGGTCATCGGCGGCACGTCGCTCGCCGGCGGCGTCGGCACCATAGCGGGCGCGATGCTCGGCGCGCTCGTCATGCAATCGCTGCAATCCGGCATGGTGCTTGTGGGCATCGATACGCCCTTTCAGCGCATCGTCGTCGGTGTGGTTCTGGTCGTCGCCGTCTGGCTCGACACCATCTACCGCGCCCGCGCCAAGTAAGAACCGAGGAGAACCCCAATGACGGAACAAGTCACGCCCCTCGTGGAAATGCGCAATATTTCCATTTCCTTCGGTGGTATCCATGCGGTGGAAAACGCCTCTGTCGATCTTTTCCCAGGTGAGGTGGTGGCCCTTCTTGGCCACAACGGCGCCGGCAAATCGACGCTCATCAAGATATTGTCCGGTGCATACCGGCGGGATGGGGGCGAAATCCTCATCAACGGCGAGGATGCGGATATCCGCAATCCCCGCGACGCCAAGAAATACGGCATCGAAACCATCTACCAGACGCTGGCGGTGGCGGATAATGTCGATGCGGCGGCCAATCTTTATCTCGGCCGCGAGCTGAAGACGAAATGGGGAACATTGGATGATGTCGCCATGGAAGCTTCGGCCCGCGAGGTCATGGGGCGTCTCAACCCCAATTTCCGGCGGTTCAAGGAGCCGGTGAAGGCGCTTTCCGGTGGCCAGCGGCAGTCCGTGGCAATCGCCCGCGCCATTCTGTTCGATGCCCGCATCCTCATCATGGACGAACCGACGGCAGCACTCGGGCCGCAGGAAACGGCACAGGTCGGCGATCTCGTCAAGGAACTGAAACGGCAGGGCATCGGCATCTTCCTAATCAGCCACGATATCCATGACGTCTTCGATCTCGCCGACCGGGTGTTCGTCATGAAAAACGGCAAGATGGTCGGCCATGCCCGCACGGAAGATGTGACGAAGGACGAGGTCCTCGGCATGATTATTCTGGGCAAGGTGCCATCAGGTGCTGTGGCCGGTCCGGGCGCGGTCGTTGCCTGACGACAGAATTCTGTCGTCTTTACTTCCACTACAAATCGAGGCCCGGTAAAAACCGGGCCTCGACAAATGCTGGGAACAAAAGTTCTTGGAGTTGACTAAAAAATATATGCGTCCGGTGTGTTTCAGCCCAGCCGGAACCGCAGACGAAAAATGTCTGCGGCTCTGCGCAATTGCAGACGCGGTCGTTAAAAAGCGGTGTTTTAATGGAGTTCGGCGTGTGCGAAACTGCTGCCGTTCATTTCTGCGCCGGCCGGTAGCGAGCCATGCTGATTGATGTCCTGGGCCAGCGACAGCAATGCCATTTCTAGGAAATAGGTCGACATCCCCAGTTCCAGAGATTTGGAGCGCTGGCAAAGATAGGAAACCATCCGCCCGAGCGCCAGAATCTCGTCTGCATTGTCCTCTTCAAGTATTGCTGCGGTAGACGCCACCATGATTCCCTCTCGACAGTCGACAGTATGAAAACGCGTTGATCCCGCGTTGTTCATTTTCGACCACATCGAGCGTCACGCGAGCGTCACACCTGCGTCAATCGTCGCTCTTGTTTTCCGGCGCGCCGTTATTTTCCGCCGCTTCGGTAGCCGCAAGCGATGTCACGAGGGCAACGATGCTCTTGCGCACGGTTGCGCTCTTGATTCGGGCAAAGGCCTGATTGAGCGAAAATCCTTCATTCGACGCAACGAAAGACTGCATGGCATTGATCGTGCCAAGGGCGGGATTGGCGTTTCCGACATCCGGCGTCGCATTGGCGAACAAAGAGCTGACATCGACGCCGAGAACCGATGCAATGGCTTGCAAACGGGACGCGCCGACGCGATTGGCACCCTTTTCGTATTTCTGGACCTGCTGGAAGGTAATGCCCAACCGGCCCGCCAGCGCGCTTTGACTCATGCCGAGCGACTTGCGGCGCATTCGGATTTGTGTACCCACATGCACATCGATCGGGCTGGGTAGTTTGGCCTGCATCATGAACTCCTCCAGTTGTGAGGTTCTTAAATTGGATATTTATCAATTAATATTGTTGAAGGTAGACATTCAACACAATTTCCACGGGTATTGTGAGGTGTTACTGATAAAGTAAGGCTGTTTTCCGTCGGTATGCTGTGCTGGTTGACGGTTTATCACCTTTGTTGCACATCGCAATGCCCCGTTTCGGCTGGCAAAATGGCTCCAGCCTGCCACGCCGATGGCTTGAAAGCCCAGTCTTTCCCAAATTTTCCTGTTCTCTCGGTCGAAACCGTCGAGCGTTTCCGCATCACCGAAATGGGGAACCCAGACGAATGGCTTCTCTTGGTCGGAGCGCACGATATTTTCGACAAGCACGTTGTTATAAAGCCGAGGCAGGCATTTTTTGGTGTCGATGGCGGGTAAAACCGGAATGGGATTTCGCAGGATTGCGAAGCCCTGCTGTGCCAGCAATAGAACGGAGGCATCCAGTTTTCGTTTCAAATCCATCGCATTACGGGCGTTGCATTCATGGGCCACCGGATCCGCAACCAGCAATAGCGGGTGGCCATCGCGTCTTAGACCTGTGACCGAAACGAACTGGTCGACGTGGAAACCGCATTGGTGGATTTTTCCGAAGGTGATCGCCGGAGGCGACGTGTTTGCCAAGGTAAGAGCGATTGAGGCCGAGGCATTGCCGAGGTCTTCCGGCCGATATCCGAAACTGCGCACGGTTCTGTAGTCGATTGCCTGAACCCGCCGCCATTGTTGCGGCCGTTCGGTTGCCGCATTGTTTGCCATACCCCTGTCGTCCTGCAGGCTGGAATGGCCCACCAATCGAAAGTCCGGCCCGACTAGCTGGTTACCGCCCGGCAAAGTGACATGCGAAGCGTTGGCGGCAAGCCCGAGACGATTGGCGAGCTCGCCAGTGATGGCGCTTTCCGATGCACAAAGCAGTTCGGTTGCGATCCCATCAGCAGTCCGAACGTGGAACACGTCCTGTATCCACGGGTGCGAAACGCTGCTGGTTGCATCGAGCGGCAACAGTTCTGCGGTGCAGGTGGCTGCCAGCCTGCTGAGCCAGCTTTCAGCGGAGGCGAGACAGGGGCCATCGATAAGAACAAGGGCCGTGACGTCGGAAGGCAGAGCCGAAAGCAGGTTTCCGATCGGGATGAGAGGAGATACGCCCCCGTCAGCCCTGTCACCCGCAAAAAACGCGGCGGGCAAGGCAAGCGCGATTGTCCGGATCAGCCCTCCGCAATCGGGCAGCAGAGATGGGTGCGGGGCAGCGGTCAAGACGCTTTTTCTCCCGCCGTCTTCCGCGTGGCCAATTGCTGGAAAAATACCGTGTTCTGTAATTTCCACGATTGCGGCGGCGGGGATGGCAATTCTCCGCTGCCAAGCAGGCCTAAAAGCCGGGCCGCATCGTTGCGTTTGGCGGAAACCGCGTTTCCGGCCAGAAAATTTGCGGTCTCGAGGTTGAGGTTTGCCTCAGTTGCCATTGCACGCCATGTCCTGCGGTTAAAATGCAGCTTGCGGGCGGCGTTCAGCAAGGCGTCGTGTTCCTCTGGGGCGATAGCGGCGCGACACGCTTCGAGCGTCGCTTCGGCATCGACAAGCGCGATTGTCAGCGGGCGGTAGTCGAGTTCGCCGGGCGCGTGGCTGACTGCCACATCGGCGTCGGAAAAACGCAGCCCGTCCCGATAGGCTTCAAAGATTTCGCCGATGCCGATCATGCCGAAGGCCGCGCATTCCGCCGCTCTTAGCGCGCCCATGCTGGCGGCACCAAGAACAGTGACGCCGCCTGTCAGTGCAAACAGGATTTCCTTGTGCCACACGGCGGCGCAGTCACCGTAGAGGCCGTCGATCAGCCCGATTGTCCGGGCACCCTGCTTTACCGCGTCGAAAATATCGCCGCAGGCAGCCGGGCCACGAAGATCGAGGCCGGAAATCTGCGCGGGTGTGATGCCGTGGATGGACGGGCCCGCAAAAACCACCGGCTTCATCAAAGGCCTCCGAGGTTCAGGAACCGGTCGAGCGTCCGCTGCGATATACGTTGAAGGCCACCACCGGCAGGGGTGAGGCCGCTTGCCAGAACCCGGACGACATGCAGACCGGATACGCCCGTTTCCAGCGCAAAGACATAGATGTCGTCGATCCCGGCGGCAAAAAGATGCTCTGCAAGCTGACGCCACGGGGGTAGAGCCGGATCGCTAATCGCAAAATCGAGACTGGCCGGGATCCGGTCCATCGGCCGCACCTCGGATGCCGCCGGTCCCGCCGCAAACATATCCCGCTGGTAGCGCAAAGGAGAGAGATCGTCCCTTGCGCCGCTGATGTCAGTCAGTCGCGACTGGATCGCCTCCAGCAGCGCGGCAATTGCCGCGTCATAGGTGCCAAACCGGCACGCTGCGCCGGCAGCGCTGCGGGTGGCAAGTCCGTCCTGCGCGTGGATTGACCGTGGCAGGCTTGCCATGACTACAGGCACGCCGAGCGTATTGGTGAGATCAAAGAAGCGGGGCGGCAGTCCGATATGTGAAAGGTGTTGAGCAAGAGCATCGAAGGATGCGTCGACACCCATCGGCAACACGACCGGTTCCGGCGCGATATTGCGGGTTTCGAAGGTATCGACGAGAAAGCAGGCGTCGTTTTCGATGAGTTCGAGCAGGGCGTGCAGAACCGCGTGGTCATGGTCGAAACCCGCCGCAAGACCTTGCGAACTCATGAGAAAGGCCTGCCGGTCCCAGGGGAAATCCGTGCGAAAATCCATGCCCACCAGTTCATAGGGGGCAAAAACCTCCAGCTGCTGGCGTATGGATGTTCCCTTCACCCAGGCGCGTTGGTTTCGCAGATCAAGAGTGTCCGGGTCGACCCGGCCGATTGTTTCGAAAGGAACGAGAGGGGCGCCCTTGTCCCGCATCTCACGAATGGAGCCGAAAGTGGTGATATGTTTGCGGGTGTCTTCGGCGACGGCACCTTCGATCGCTTCCATGATCGCGGAAAGCCGTGCCTGCTCCGCGACAAGCCCCTTGCCCTGGGAGACAGACAGTCCGCGTGAATTGGGCCGCGTCGCGAACCAGACGGGTATGCCGATAATATCGAGACCGGTCACGTCTCCGACGCGGGTAATCCCGAACCGCCGAAGCAGTTCGGGATCAAAGAACGAAGCGTCCGGATGCCCTAAAGCCGCTGTCGCTGGTATATGTGCGCCGTCAGCGGTCAAGGCTGCGGGGCCGCAATCAAGGCGCCGCGTTGGTGTCGTCGGCAAGGATGGCGTCGAACAGCTCGCCGGTGACGGAACCCGCCGGACCAACAGCCTTCAGGGCCGATTCGATCGGTGCCTGCACCATGCGGTTGAAATCCCAGCCGGCGTCGATCACTTCGCCGACAAAGGCGAAATCGGCCTCGGAAACGACAGCGCCGCCGGCGACGAGGGCTTCGATGCCCTGGATCTGTACCTGATCCAGCTCGTTTTCGGGCTGGCCGTCCTGACGAACGAGCATGGATTTTGCCGCCGCAGCAACGCGCGCGTAACCGTCCACACCGGGATGGCTGGCTTCATAGGCGGCAATCGTCTCATGCGAGACGGACGCAACCCTGAGCGGCGCCGTGCGAATGAAGAGAACGCCGAAACCCTTTTTTCCGACAATAAAGAAGTGCGAGGACATAATAACTCCTATTTGATCCCAGCTAATCGAAGTGCGTTATAGAATTTTTCATTCGCTACCGGGTCTCGGTCTGGGGACAGGCTGCTGATTTCCCTCGCCGTCATACCCGGATAGTTTTCCTGAAGCCTGCTGCCGGTTTCCCTGGCAGCGTCCAAATCACCGTGGAGCGCGTGGCTCGCGGTCAAGACGCGCAATGCCGGCTCGTCATTTTCCATGCGCGCGCACAGTTCTACTGCCGTGCCGTAATCCTCACGCTTGAACGCGATGCTGGCGCCCGCCCACCAGTAGATGTCGGGTGCGAGCGGATTGAGGTCGATGGCTTGCTGAAACTTTTCCCATGCGGTTTCGGCATCGCCGAAATGCGCGAGCGCATCGGCATGCTGGAGCAAAAGGTCGGCGGAGTTGGGCGCAAGCGCCTCCGCTTCGAAGAACCTTTCGGCGGATATGTCGAAATCCCGCTGGTAGAGCGCCACGACGGCGCACATCCAGTGGCCGACGCCAAGAGCGGGATCGATTTCGACTGAGGCGTCTGCCTCCGCCTTGGCGCGGTGCAGCAGGTGGGGGTCGTTGCCGCCCAGCATCAGCCATTCCAGCTGCAGGCTCTGCGCCACGCGGGCGCGGGCAACCGCCATGCTGTTATCCAGATCGACCGCCTTGCGGAACATCGAGCGTGCTCTTCGAAGAAGCGGCAGGTCGCACTTGCCGCGCAGAAGCTGCTGGCCCTCCAGCAATTGCCGGTAGGCCTCGCCGCTGTGGTTGCGGTCTGGTTCCACCTGAAGCCGCTCGATCTCGCGGGCAAGCCCCGCGGCCACCTGTTTGGACAGCAGTCGAAAAGCGGCGTGAATATGCCGCGCGGTCAGCACAACCTCCAGCGACCAGACGATTTCTCCGGTCGCTTCCTCGATCAGCGCTACCGACATGCGGGCATCGTCGAAAACCGTGGAGACGATGCGGTAATCCGCCCGCAACATTGCATAACTGTCGTCGGTCCGGTCGTGTGTCGCTACAAAGGTGCTGTGCGTCGAAAGAACGGTGAAGGTCCGGTATCGAACGAGACTATTGGCGACATCCTCGACAAAGGCACTCATCACCGGCGATACCGCAAGCCCGTCCACCCGCACCGGACGGCTGAAGGCGACGCGTGGTTTAGCCATCGGTTTTCGGCGGCTACCCTCATCCGGTTCGGCGGGGGATACTATCGTCGAGGCCAGACTTTGTATCCGCCGTCGAAGCGCCACTGTCTCGGCCTCCGGAGGTCGGTCCTCCTGGCGGAGCTGTTCCATCAGAAGCTGGAAAATTCCCTCGCAGGCGCTGGTGTTTCCCACCCGCGCATAGGCCGCCATGGCGGCGCGGTAGGTTTCCTCGCGCTCCGGCTCGATCTTCAGCGCGCATTCGGCAAGCGATGCGATGTTGTTCGAACTGGCGCGGCCGAACCGCGTCAACTCCTCCAGAAGCGGTGTATAGCTTGAAAAGAACAGGTCCTTGAGACGGCGTCGCTCAGACAGCAGCCAGAGATAAAGGTGGTCCTGCCCAGCCTCCAGCCCCTCCAGCAGATCGCCGCCGAATTCGAGCAGGGCTTGCAGCCGCTGCATCGGATCTTCTGCTCTCGCGCCGGCAAGAAAGATCGCAAGGTCGGTCCGCTGCGCCAGCTTTCCGGCCTTCAGGTCGTTCCCTTCTGTCAGAAGGATGGCATCGTCATCGCTCGACAGCTTCTGGAGGCGCAGGATCAGCTGCCGCAAATTGCCCAGTGCCCTTTTTTGCTCGACGTTTTCCCACAACAGCGATGCGGCCTGCTGGCGGGAAAGGGACTGGTTGGGAGCAAGGATCAGGGCGGCAGTGAGGGCAAAGCCCTTGGACGGGAAAAACGCTTGCCGCACCGCATCGCAGCGCGGGGTGCCAAAAAGCCGGATCGGTATCAGTTCAGCGTTCCCAGCCAATTTCGTTCCCTCATGAATCACCATCTAACAATGTGTCCGGGAAATTGAAAGTCATCATTGGCGTTCCATTTGACGCTGGTGTGACGCCGCTTGCCTATTGTCGTGAATAGAGGCGCGGGCGACGGGCGGAAAACAGCAATCATGCATCTGGCAGGCATCGGGAATTTTCGAAATTGATAGCGTTTAACGGAAGCTACATGGCGTTCGAGCCGCGTACTGAACCTTACCAGCGTGCCGACGACGTCGGTTATGCGGTGTGTGAGTTCATGTGGTTCAAAGGGCGCCCGTTCTATCCGGTTTCGGCGCTGGCCCATGCGAAGGTTGCCCATGCCAGACTGTCGGCATGCGACGACGAAGATGAAGACAATCTCGATATTATTTTCCGCATGCCATTTGCGGCCGGCGGGCATTTTTTCGAGATCGTGCTGCGCTCCAACGAAGGCACTTCTTACGGTGGCTGGCTGTGGGGAGAAGAGCTGGAAATACTGAACGAGGTCGTCAACGGCTATCGCGTTCTGGCGGTGAAGTTCGAAGACAGGCTGATCCGGTTTGAATATTCCAAGCGGTCTCATCGCTACCGGACAGCCGAACCGCTGCCGGTGGAGAAATCCGTCTTCCTGATCCAGCGGGAGGTAAGGCCTTACGCGGGAAGGCACGATTTGCCGGGAAGCCCGGCACGTTAATGGCAGGGCTGATGCCGATGCGTTTCCGGGGGAGCGCAAAAGCGTGGGGCGAGAAGGGGTTCAACTGGCGCGGCGCGTATTGCGCGCATCGCAAATTTGCCCGGTAAAGCCAAGGCTTTGTCGGGAGCAGCAGGTGAATTTTTTTTATTTTTATTGTGTGGAAGATTTGTGATGCCCAATGGAGGTAACATGCGTAACAGGCGGGTGTCATCACAGCTATTAGCGGTGAGTTGCGCCTCGGGTGACGACGTGCTTTCCCTTGACGGGAGCGCCAACGACGGCCCGCGTCCATCAGTTGCGAACGACAGGCTTTATGTCGTGGGCGAGCCGGTTTCTAGGAAGGCGCTGAAATCTCGCCCGCCGGAGAACCGGGTTGAGGAAGAGGCTTTTCGCGTGGCGGAAATCAGCAATACCGTCATCGATGTCGATATCAGGCTTGCTAAATGGGCCTGGGCCGTGCTGGTGATCGGGCATTGCTGGCTGATCTATTTCATGGTGACCAATCTCGGCTGAGGCCTCCCCCGGACATGCGCTCCGGCCTTTAACGCACTTCTCCGACGCCGTGCAGGATCATCGCCGCCGCACCGAAGGCCACGGGGTCTGTCGCAACCACATCCGGCAGCTGGATTTTCGGCTGTATCACCTTTGCGCCGTCGAACGGGTCCGAGCGTTCGTAATCCAGCCATTCCGCCAGCCGCTGTCGTACGATCCTTGGTAAGGTGCCGCCGACAAAGATTGCCGTGGGCGCCAGAACGGCGCTCACAGCGAAGGCGAGGCGCGCAACCTCCGGTCCCGCCCGTTCCAGCCACGCCTCAAACACGGCGGAGTTGCGCAAGAGGTAATCCGTCCAGATATCGGGTGCGCGCCCCGAGGGTTTTTCTCCCACATGCTCCACGCACCATGCCGCCAGGTCTTCGAAGGAGGGTCGCGAAGTGCTGCGGCCGCGCAAGGCGCCTATCTCGCCGGCATTGCCGAGATAACCGCGATAAAGCTCATTTTTGATAATGATGCCGCCGCCGATCCCCTCGGAGAGATAGAGATAAGCGAAATTTTCGTGTCCGTCCGCATTGCCAAGCGTCAGTTCACCCATGGCTGCGGCATTGGCATCATTTTCTATGATCACCGGACAACGCAGCGCCTCGCGCAGCATGGCGGAAAGGTCAGACCCGGCCCAGGAAATAACCTCTTCGGCAAGATCGAGCGACATGGCTTCCTTGCGAAAGCGGGTCGGCATGGCAATGGCCGCGCCGATCAGTTGGCTCCTGTTGATCGCATTTTTCGTCAGTAGTTCTTCGGATCCGTCCTGAAGCGCCCGTTGGACATCGGAAAACGCGTCATAGGAGCCGCGCATCTGCAATTCTCCAACGATCTCTCCGCCGAAATTCAACAGCGTCAACATCACCGAATAACGGTTGGCGTGCACACCAAGGGCGTAACCGACGGTTTTTTTGAGCGTGAGGTCGATATGGGGTGCGCCACGGCCTTCCTGCCGGCGTGCACCTTCCTCGATGATACCGCGCTCAAGCAGATTGCGCGTCATCATGCTCACGGCAGCCGGCGTTATGCTGCAATAGTCGGCAAGTTCGACCCGCGAGGCCGAACCCTTGCGCCTGATATATCCCAGAAGCGCGCCCTGTGTTGCGCCAATGCCTGCCAACCCGCCCTGCCGTCTCTCAGTCAAAGTTTCACTCTCCCGCGCTTTACCTAGGGAAATGTCATGAAGCTGTTAATTAAGCAACTTAATTAAATAATCAGTTTCAACGGGAATGGATCACATGTTCAAGTCTCTCACCCTGATGGCCACGGTTGCCCTCGGCGCGCTTTTGCCGGCTGTCGCCTTTGCCGAAGACATCAACATCAAGCTCTGGACGCTCGCCGACAAGAATGCGCCCGGTCGCGTCACCAACATCGAAGCTGCCGCCGGCATCATGAACGCGCAGTTCAAGGCAGCAGGCGTCGACAAACGCGTCGTCATCGACATCAACAACAGCGCCGTGCAGGGCTGGGACTCCTTCGCGCTCGATACGCTGAAGGCGTTTTCGGTGGGGCAGGGGCCGGATATCTACATCCTACCGCATGAATGGATCGGCCAGTTCGCGCAGGACGGCTATGCCATGCCGATGGAAGACAAGATTGCCGCTGCTCCCTGGGTCTATGGCGATATCCTGCCGGTTCTGTGGAATTCGGCCAAGGCGACGGACGGAAAGATTTACGGCATTCCGCAGGACGCGGAAATCCGCATGTTCTTCTATAACAAGGACATGCTGCGCAAGATCGGCAAGGACGAAGCCTTCATTGAAGGCCTTCCGGCCAAGGTCGACGCCGGCGAATTCACGCTCGACGATCTGACGGCCCTGTCGAAGGAAGTGGTAGACGGCAAGGCCGCACAATACGGCATGCTGCACCGCCCGAATGTCGGTATCGACTATCTGATGGTGTTCCAGTCCCTTGGCGTGAAGTTCATGGACGAAAAGACCGGCAAGCTGATGTTCCCCAAGGCCGAAATGGCCAAGGCGCTCGGCTGGTATGAGCGCAATGCCAAGGAAGGCGTGACGCCCGTCGACAATACCGCCATGAGCTGGGAGGCGATCCAGACGGCCTTCAAGCAGGAAAAGGCCTTCATCTTCCATCAGGGTGTCTGGGCGGTTGCCTGGCAGGTGGGGGACAAGAACGGCGCGACCTGGCCGACCGACGGCAAGGGATATTTCAACAAGATCGGCTGGATTTCCGCTCCGGCAGCCGAAAAAGGCGGCAAGCCGGCCAACCTGTCGCACCCGCTGCTCTACACCCTCAATCCGAAGAGTGCCAATGCCGATATCGCCGCCGATCTCGTGGCGCTTGCGACATTGCCCTATTTCAACAACGAACACGCCGTGACATCCTATCATACGGCCATCAGCAACGCCCAGACGGCCATGCCGAAATACCGCGATAACTGGGTACTCTCCGCTGCTTCGCCGATGATGAAATACGCGCAGTTTGTGCCCAACCACACCAAGTTCGGCAGCTACAACAAGGTGCTGTTCAGTGGTCTGCAAGCGGTTGAGACCGGCAAGATGACGGCCGCGCAGGCGGTCGATTTCATCGCCGACGAGCTTGAGCTGCAATTTGGCGCGGAGATCGAAATCCGCGACGCCGCAAGCAACTGAGTTTGCCCGAAACCATGCCGCCCGGTTCTGCCGGGCGGCTTTTCCGCGTTCCCACCGGTATATCGTAATGTCTCAATTTCAGCTTCGGGCGCGTCGCCCGGCCCGGCCGATCTTTTATCTGGCTCCGGCTCTCGCCTTGCTTGGCCTGTTCTTTCTTGCCCCGATCGTCGTCAATCTGGTGATCGCCTTTACCGACATGGGCGCAAACCTGAGGGTGGGCAAATTCACGGTCGAGAATTTCCAGCGCATGTTTCAGCGCGACGTGCGCCTGCCGATGGTGTTGCTGACGACGCTGATCTATGTCGGCGCAACGCTGTTCATCTTCAATATCGGGCTTGGCGCGCTTCTGGCCGTTACGACCACGGCGATACCGGACCGGCTAGGCAACTTCTTTCGCGGCCTCTGGCTGCTGCCGCGCATGAGCCCCGCCGTGCTTTACGGCGTGCTGTGGATATGGATCGCCGATCCGACGTCTTCCGGCCTGCTCAACCAGTTTCTTGGCGCGCTCGGCGCACCCGCTCTCAACCTGCGCAACGACTTTCCGCTGTTTCTGGTAGTGGTGGCGAACGGTGTCGTCGGCGCGTCTTTCGCCATGGTCATCCTCACATCGGCCATCCGCTCCATACCGTCGCATCTGGCCAATGCGGCGCGCGTCGATGGCGCCAGCGAATGGGGTGTGCTTCGCCATGTCGTCGCACCCGCGCTCTCGTCACCGATCCGTTTCATCACGCTCTATCAGGCGCTCTCACTGATGACGACCTATGAATATATCCTGCTCATCACCGGCGGTGGGCCTGTCTACGATTCCACGACCTATCCGCTTTATATCTACCGGCGCGCCTTCGAAAACGGCGCCTATGCCTATGGTGCTGCACTTGCGCTTGGCCTGATGGCGATAGGCGTTGCCATCACCCTCATTCAATGGCGCATCAGCAATATGCGCTCGACTTTTGCTCCCGCCAAAATCGAGGTGCTGTGATGACGCTCGCCCACACCCACTCACCTGCCCACAGCAGGCGTGCCCTTGATCTGAAGCCGGACTGGACGCGTCTTGAAAGGCGCAGCCTTGCCCATCGCGCCGGTTTCGTTCCCGTCATTCTTGTGTTCCTGACGGTGGTTTCGGTGCCGGTTCTCCTGCCCTACCTGTGGCTGCTGGTGAAGTCGCTCACGACTTCCGACGACAATCTCAGCCGACTTGTGCTGTGGCGCAGCGGCGCAATCGCCGCTTTTGCCTATGGCGGGGCGATAGCAGTTGCGCTTCTTTCCGCGCGCCTGCGCAATCCCGCGCTGCTATGGCTGGCATTTGGTGCCGTGGTTGCGGCGCTCGTCTTCGTGCTGGTGCTGCCGCATCTGACTATCGACAACTACAGTTTCCTCTGGAGCCGCGATATCGAGAAAACCGGCACCACGCGCATGGCGCTGATGCCATCCGTCTGGACCGCCATGCGCAGTTCACTGCTGTTTGCCGCTTCCCAGACGCTGATCGTCGCGCTGGTCGCCACGCCGGCCGCCTATGCGCTGTCGCGCTTCACCTTTGCGGGGCGTGAAAATGTGCTGCGCGGGCTTTTGCTGCTGCATGCTTTTCCGGCGCTCGCGCTCACCGTCGCGATCTTCGTGCAACTGCATTACATGGGCCTGCTCAACAATCTCTTCGGCGTCGTGCTGGTCATGAGTGCGCTTGAGCTGCCGTTTGCAATTTTTGTTCTCAAGGGCTTTTTCGACAACGTTCCCTGGGACATCGAAATGAGTGCCGTCACCGATGGCGCGACCCGCTTCCAAGCCTTTCGCATGGTGGTTCTGCCGCAGGTAAGAAGCGGGCTGATCGCGGTTGCCACCTTCACCTTTCTGCGTGGCTGGGAAGAATATGTCTTCGTCCAGACCCTGCTCATCGAAAAAAGCCAGATGACGATGAGCCTCTATCTCTTCTTCGTGGCACAGGACAGCGCCGGCGTGAATTACGGCATGATCGCTGCCGTAGGCATCATCTATCTGCTGCCTGTGCTGATCATTTACATCTTCACGCAGAAATACATCACCCAGATGAGTTTCGGCGGGATCAAAGGATAATCGCCATGGCCAGGATCACCCTCGACAATGTCACCAAAAGCTGGGGCGACACCCGCGTTCTGCAACCGATGACCCTCTCCATCGAAGACGGCGAATTCGTCGCTGTTCTCGGGCCGTCCGGATGCGGAAAGTCGACTACGCTTTTCCTGCTCGCCGGGCTCTACGCGCCGACCGCGGGTCAGATTTCTTTCGACGGCCACAACGTCAATCGCATCGATGCGCGCGACCGCAATGTCGGCATCGTCTTCCAGTCCTATGCACTTTATCCCAACCTGACGGTGCGGCAGAACATCGCCTTTCCGTTGCGTTTCAAGAATGTTCCGCGTGAGGAGGCAACGCGACGGGTGGAGGAGGCGGCAAGCCTCGTGCAGATCAGCGCGTTGCTCGACCGACGGCCCTCGCAGCTTTCCGGCGGCCAGCAGCAGCGTGTGGCGCTTGCCCGCGCGCTGGTCAAGGAACCGAACATCCTGCTACTGGACGAGCCGCTTTCCAATCTCGATGCGACCCTGCGCATCACCATGCGCGCCGAGCTGAAAAGCCTGCAGAAGCGCCTGAAGATCACCACGCTGATCGTCACCCATGACCAGATCGAGGCGATCACCATGGCGGACAGGATCATTTGCATGAACAACGGCGCCATTGCCCAGATCGGCACGCCCGATGATCTTTATCGCAGGCCCGACAATCTGTTCGTGGCCGGTTTCATCGGCACGCCGCCAATGAATCTCTTGAAAGGATGGGCGCAGGGCGGGCAGTTGCAGATTGGCGATGCCCTGCTCGACCTCAATGGCCGCTGTGACGGCGAAGTCACCTTTGGCCTGCGCCCGGAAGATATCGCCCTCGTCACATCGTCCGAGGCGCGGCTTGAGGGGCAGGTTACCACCGTCGAGCCCATGGGGCGCGAGGTGTTCTACACGATCGATACGCCCGCAGGCATGATCCACGCGCTCGAATATGGCGAGACGATACGCCACGCGCCGGGAGATCGTGTCGGGATCAGCTGCAAATCGGCGCTGACGCTCGTGTTCGATGCCGCCGGTAACCGCATCGCCGGGCTGCATGCCGATCTTTCCCACCATTCGACTATTCCGGCGCGTGAACCGGAAGCCGTAAACTGACAGGAATTTCCATGCCTAAAATCGTCTCCCATCGCGGCGCCAACCATTTTGCGCCCGAAAACACCTTTGCCGCCGCCGACCTCGCCTTACAGCAGGGAGCGGATTACATCGAGCTCGACGTGCGCGAGAGCGCGGACGGCGTGCTTTATGTCTTTCACGACGAAACGCTGGATCGTACCACCGATGGCACGGGTCCCATCGGCCACATGCTGTCGAGCGAGATCGATGCGTTGGATGCCGGCAGCTGGTTCGGCGAAAACTTCAAGGGTGCGTCTGTACCGCGGCTCGATGCCTATCTCAGCCATTTGCGCGGCCGCTGCGGCGTCTATGTCGAGCTGAAATATTGCGATCCCGTCAAGGTGGCGGCACTGGTACGGAGCCTCGGCATGGTGCGCGACATCTTCTTTTTCTCTTTCTCCGACGAAATGCGCCGGGGCCTGGCCGCCGCCGCGCCGGAATTCCGCAAGATGATGACGCTCGATATCGCCAAGTCGCCTTCGCTGGCTGCGGCTGTTCACCATGCCTCGATCATCGAGATCACACTTGCGCAGATGCGCAAGCCCGGCCTTGTCGCGGCATGCCGCAAGGCGGGTCTGGAAATCATGGTTTATTATGGCGGCGATGATGCCAACCTTCATAATGAGATCGCATTGGCCGGGGTAGACTACGTCAATATCGACCGCCCGGACCTGTTCGATACGGCGCGCCGCGCCGTACGGCAGCCTGAACTCGCATGACCTTCCTTACCCCTGGAGATGATGACATGAGCAATCTTATTGGAACCGGCTTCAACGCCAGCTCGGACGACGGTGAACTGGCCACACTCGAAAGCGATCTGCGTGCGCTTGCCGAAATTGGCTGCGACACCGTTGAAATCGCCGCAACGAGCCTTGATCTGATCGCAGGCGGTCGCATCATCGAGGAGCGCGCTCAACGGTTCGTGGCGCTCGCCAAAGAATTCGACTTCCGTTACACGGTGCACGGTCTTGTTTCGTCCAATTTCATGGACCCGGTAACGTGCCGCTACCAGATAGATGCAGCCAAGGCGCTGGCCGTCCTGTGCGATCGCATCGGCGCGGGCATCCTCGTTCAGCATGGTGGTGCCCTGCGTGCCGACCAGATCGCCGAGCGGGCCGATGCCGATGCCCGTGAGCGGGAGGCGCTTTTCGAGCTGGCGGAATTCTGCAAGCCCTATGGCGTGCGGGTCGCGCTTGAGAATATCTTCTCCACCGAACCCGGCCAATATCGCCAGACGCCTGCCGAGGTGGCCCAGACCGTTAAGGCCATCGGCCATGATAACGTCGTGGCGCTGATCGACTTTAGCCACGCCTATCTCGAATCCACCTATCGCGGGCTCGATTTCCGCGAGCAGCTTCGCGCCATGGCGCCGGTCGCCGGCCATCTGCATGTGCACGATTCCTTCGGCCGGCCGCAGGGCTTCTATCAGCCGTATTTCGACCAGGAAAATACCGCTCTCGGCATCGGCGATCTGCATATGCCGCTCGGCTGGGGAGATATCGACTGGCAGGGCATCTTCTCGGAGCTGACCTTCCTGCCGGATACTGTGCTGATGATGGAAATCGGCCGCCGCTACCGGGCCGAACAGCCCGCGAGCCTTGAAACGGCGCGTCATCTCATGTCGCTCTACACTGAGCGGATGCAGATCGCGGCTGAATGACTGAACTGAACAAGGCCCAGCCGACAGGCTGAGGTCTGAGGCGCCGGCAGTTCTGAACGCAACTGCCGGCGTTTTTCGTTACGCGGCCCAGTCGGAAAGCGAATAGGCTTTGATGTAATCGATCATCATCTGCGAACCGTCGCTGAAATCAGCCGCCGACGGCGTTCCTGCCATGCCGCCGACAGCAAGATTGACGACCATATACATGGGGTCGTGCATGTCATCAGGCGTATCCGTCTGCGCCACGGCGACGTCGTCGAAATACCAGGTAATATGTTCCGCATCCCACAACACGCCATATGTGTGGAAACCTTCCGTGCTCGGCACGCTGACATTGTTTATGACTGATGTCTGTTCTCCCGTTGCATTGGAGTGGGTGGACATGATCAGCGTATTGGGGTTTTGCCCACGCATCTCCACGACATCGAGTTCCGGTGGCCAGGAGCCGTCCTCAGGCAAAAGCCAGAAGGCCGGCCAAGCGCCCCGGTCGGTCGGCATGTCGGCGCGCATTTCGAAATAACCATAGGTCTGGCTGAACGACGAATAGGTGTTCAGCATACCCGAGGTATAATCATAGCCCTCAACCTCGTTGGCGATCGATTGCGGGGTTTCCGCGGCGGTGATAGTCAGGACACCGTTGTTGATGCTGAAGGGATTGACCTCTGATGTGCCGGCATAAGCGGGGTTGATGTACCATTGCGCCTCGCCATTCGTCGTCAGCGAGCTTCCCTTTTCCGGTGCCCACCAATATTTGGCATCCCAAGTCCCCTGATCGCCGCTGCGAAGTGAAAGTGCATCGAATTCGTCGGCAAAGGTCTGGGTGAGGGATGATCGGTCGAGGCTGAGCTCGAACTGGTCGGCCTGAAGATCGTCGATGGTCGTTCCGGCAAGAACGACGGCCTCGCCGTTGGCGAAGTTCAGCCAGAGATTATCGCCCTGTTGGGTGGCATTGCTGACGAGCTGCTCGAAGGATGTGATGCCGTAACCGTTAAGCCGGATCGTGTCGTTGGCGCTGAAATCCATGATGAGATCGGTGCCGTTGCCGCTCGTAAAAACGAATGTATCCGCACCGCCACCGCCGATCAGCACGTCGTTACCGCCCCCACCATCAATGGTCTGGCTGCCCGATCCGCCGGTTATGATGTTGTCCAGCTCATTTCCGAAGGCATAACGACCATCTCCGGTTACCCGCAGGTTTTCGAAATTGTCGGGCAGGGTATAACTCATCCAGGTGTCGATGGTGTCGATACCCTCCCCGGCATTTTCGACGGCACGGTTGATACTGGAATAGAGGTAATAAATATCGTCGCCCGTGCCGCCCGCCATTGTCACATCGACGGAACTGTCGCCCCACATGGAATCATTGCCGGCAGTGCCTGTCAGCAGCGGTCCGGAACCCGTGGCGGAAAAAAATCCGGTGGAATTGTCGCTGTAGTAGAGTGTGTCTCCAAGCGCATTCAATACTGTCCGGGCCATTGACCGTCTCCTGTCCGTTAGCGTTGGCTTTCTCACTCCTCTTGGGCAATACCCTAACAGGGCGAAAAGCCTCCTGTTAGAGCCAGAAATGAGGGGTACATGGGCGGTTTCCGTGGTGCACGCTATTGCAGCATTGCAATGGGCGGTGGCAGGATTGGACGGCAAGGGAGATGCTCAAAGCGGCATCTCATGGGAATGGAGTGCCAGAATTGAGTGTAGCCTTTACCAAGGAAGATAGTGCCGAAACCGCAGCCGAAACGGTTCTGCCGGACCGGGTGATTTCGCCTCATCCAAATCTGGTGACGGAGGCTGGGCTGAAAGCGCTGGAGCAGCAGCTGCAATTGGCGCGCGAAGCCTGCGAAACGGCCAATGCCGTCGAAGACGTCAATGAAAGACGTCGGCTTTCGGCCAATCCTCTGCGGGACATTCGGTATTTCGCGGAGCGCGTTCGCACCGCCCAGCTGATGCCGAGCCCTCCTGCTGATGGCACCGTTGCCTTCGGCAGCGTGGTAACATTCAGCCGTGATGACGGGAGGACGCAACGGTTCCGGATCGTAGGCGAGGATGAAGCCGATCCGGCCACTGGATCGATGTCTTATGTCTCCCCGGTCGCAGGAGTGTTGATGGGAAAATCTGCCGGTGATGTTGTCAGCCTGGGTGGCAAAGAGATTGAAATCATCGAAGTGACCTAAAGCGCCCACTTGAAAACGGAACAAATTTTGGCAGCAAGGATGTGCGGTTTGGAGCGAGAGAACCTCACCGTAATTTACGCCGGCCGTGCCGTCGCCAAAGCGTCCTCTTCTGCCATTCCAGCCATCCTCATCATCGTATTTTTCAGAAAGAACCTGAAATCCAGATCAATGAAAGTATAGGCGAGTACGAGCCCCATATAGGCCATGAAAACGGGATTGAAATTCAGCTCTTCAAATTGATAGACGATAACGATTCCGATCGCCGAATAGGCGAAGAAACCGACTTTTCGTTTCCGGAGGATCGCGTAAACAAGCGCAAAGGCGCTGAGAAGGCCAAATCCTATGCCGGATGCATAGGCCGTGGCGAGAAAGCCATTATGCGGCGTTCCGATCCTCGATATTCTCGACAGTTCTTCGTATCGAGCGGTAAAACCAATGCCTAAAGGGTGATGGAGCATCACCTGAAAGCCGCCAGTGAGCGTATCCCAGCGTTCCTGCGCATTGTTGCTGCTGTTGCTGTCCTCTAGAAACCGTTTTGAAAAGATCTGTTCTGCAAAATCGAAAGCGCCCAATGGCAAAACAGCTGCGATGACAAGGGCGGACAAGGCAAAACCAAAATAGGTGCTGAGCAGCATTTTGATGGAAAAATTTCTGATGTAGAAATAGACCCCGATCGCAAGAACCGCAAATACTCCGGACCGGTTGAGAGTAAGTGTGAAGCTGGCCAGATAGACCAGCAAAAATACGGCAAACAGCGCGGGACGTTTTTGCCTTTCGGCAAGATAGGCGACTGCCGCACCCGCCAACGCAAAGGCAGGTCCGGCTGTGTTGCCCACCGGCCAGATTCCACCCGCTTTTTCGACACGCAAAAGCAACGGGCTCAATTCGCCTTTTGCCGCAGCTGCCAGCACGGCGGTTTCATCGAACATGAAAGAGAGGCCAAGGGAGGCGAGCTGGTCGTGAATGACGATGTCCAGAAAAAGCAGGATCGTCACCGCGATGAAGCCGGCGAAGATGCCCCAGCAGAACAGTTCGAGAAGGCTCTCCTTAAACAGCATATAGGCAAAAAACAGAAAATAGACCGCGTAAAAATATGCCATCGCGGTGGTGTAAAATTCACCTTCGCCACGTTCGTCGGCAAAAACAGCCGATAGTGCAAAAAAAATGGTTAGCGGAACGAGATAAAGCAGGATGATCGAGGGCGTCAGACAGCGAATGTAAAGCAGGGCAATAACGGGTAGCGTCATCAGGACAAGCATGTCGGTGATGTTGAGGAAGCGCAGGCCCAGATTGCTGGTCAGCACATTGCATTGAATGAAAAAGCCAATGGAAAAAACGAATATCGCCAGAAAGAGACCGGGCACCTGTATGGTTTTTGAAGGATAAAGAGGCATCGCCAAAACGAAACCCGGCAACGGGGATTGATGCGATGCCGCCATATTTGTGCTTCTGGTCATTCCCGGCCTGTATCCTTCACTGGCGGACCTTGGTGCGGCCCTGTGGGAGAGGACGTCATCACCATGAGGCGACAGGGTGATGACGATGAATAGTGGTCTTGATGACGTTGCCGCGCAAGACAATTTTCTAAGGTTTTCAGTCGCTCAGATTGCCTTTTGGTAGAGCGCCCTCAACGGCGATCACCCGCTGGATGTAGAGCGGTTCGTTGGAAACCGGTGCGCTCATGCCGAATGCCGGCATGATCCTCACATAGAAACCGTATCCGCTGGGGCTGATATCCGGGTCGATGGTGATCTCGTTGGCTATGGCCCACATCCAGCCGCTATTGTCGAGGGCATTCGCACCACCGAATTGCAGGGCGGAGCAGCTTATCGTCCGGACCGCGCCGCCGCTTTTCGTAATCAGTGTGACATAGGGCGCACGCTGCCCCTCGCTATTTTTGTAAAGCACCGCGAAGGAGACGGTTCTGCCAATCATCGCGGCTGCCTCTGCATTGCGGAAATAACGAAACAGCGCGGCTGACTGGCTGCCGTTTGCACGCAGATCCAGGCTGTAAGCGAAGGCCGGAGAAAAGGTCACTGCGGCGGTTTTGCCGGCAGAGGCCGGCGCGGTGAGATTCCAACCCGCTGGAGCGGACCCGGTCCAATCGGTGAAATCGCCGTTGACGATAAGATTGGCGGCGGGAAGTTTCGGCCAACAAGGTGTCTGAAAGACGTTATCGGGCGCCGATGCCAGATAACAACTGAACAAGGTTCGGGCGATGAGCTGAGATCCGGCATCGTTCGGATGGACGTTGTCGCGGTAAAGCGCATGGTCCTTGCCTCTCGCTACAAATGACGCGTGTGTATCCACCAGCGTGAGGCCCGGGTGCGCTCGGGCAAGGTCAAGGATCGCATTATAGACCTTGTCGTAACCGGTGCTATCGCGCCAGGGGTTCTGGGTGGTGATGAGTTGGGGGGCACCCGGCCATTGCCACTCCATCATGCCAAGCGGTCCGAGCAGGGCGGCTCGTCCGGAGCTTAGGATACCACCCGGTGTCTCGAAACTCTGCATATTATGCCCATGATGCGTGATGCACAGGTCGGGACGCGGAATCTTCAACGCCGCCGCGCGCTGGTCCGCGAGCATGTAACCGGCCATGCCGCCGGGCAGTGCCGCAAGATAGACCGTGAGCGTTGGTCCCATGCCTGCGCGCAGCGTAACCGAATCCGCATAGGCCTTTGGCCCGGTGGGGGCGTTTGTCTGCCATTCTGCCCAGCGGTGCAGCGCAACCCTTGTGTCATGCAGATCGCCGAGCATCATGGCGAACTGCTGGAATGGTCCGGCATCGGCATAGGCGGTGCTGTCACCATTCACGAAGATCGTGGCATTCTGACCCGCAGTCAAACGCGCGCGCAAGGGTGAGAGCGCGTTCAGGGAAGGGACCATGGTGGGGATGTTTCGGGGGGTGATACCGAGCGATACGCCGATCATGCCGGCACCTCTTCCGTTCCGGTCATATATATGCATATGTTGCGTTTGAGCGGTGTCATCATTCGTTCTCCTGGCCTGGCCCTAGGATAACTCCGCCGAAAGGCCGGGGGACAAAACGCAGGAAACGGGACGGCGAAAAGCAGTAAAATTATACGTCACGAATTTTTCTTCGACTTCTTTTAAAATATATAGATAGAATATTTTTCTTTTAATTTACGTATATCGGATTTTTATCCGCATAAAGGTTTGAATGTTATTTTTTCTAACCACAATCAAGCATTGTTGTTCTTATACTGAAATTGCCGGTGAAAATATCCCTGCCGTTGGCAAGTGCACTCGTCATTTTCACGGGCTGTCCATTCATGCCCGCAATTTAGGGCAATGGCAACTTGGGTGCTCTGGTACTTCACAGGTGATGTCATGACATCCGCTCTATTTGTCAGTCACACAGGAGAGAAGGGTGGCGCCGAGCTTTTTCTGACGGACCTCGTCAAGGCCGGACCGCATTCCTGGCGAGCGTGTTTTCTCAGTGGCGGTGGTGCTGCTGATGATCTGGCAGCGGCCGGGAGGCCTCCGGTCATGTTATCCGCTGGCGAAAAAATGCTGTCGATCCGCCGTGATTCATCGTTTGGCGCAATGCTGCGTGGCGCGGCCGATGTTGTCGCCGTTGCTTGGCAATTGAGCCAGCAGGCGAGACATTACGACGTGATCTGCGCCAATTCGCAGAAGGCGCTGTTCGTCTGCGCGCTTGCCGCGAAACTCAGCCGCCGCCCACTTGTCTGGGTTTTGCACGATATAGTCACCGATCCCGCATTCAGCTCCGCCAATCGCCATGCCTCGCTGGCATTCGCGCGTCTTTTTGCAAGGCTGGTGGCCGTCAATTCGCAGGAAACCGGCCGGGCTTTCGTTGAAGCCGGCGGGCAGGCAGAAAAGGTCCGCATCGTTTATAACGGCTTCGACCCCGCAAAAGCTGTGGCCCACGATCCCGGCAGAGCTGCGCGGTTGCGTACGGAATTGGGCCTTGGTCCTGAACCGCTTGTCGGATTGTTCGGCCGGCTGAGCGAATGGAAGGGGCAGCACGTCTTTCTGGACGCGATCGCGGCGATGGATGGCGTTCAGGCCGTCATCGTTGGCGGAGCGCTATTCGGGCAGGACGCCTATGAGACGCGAATCCGCGAGCAGGCATCCCGTCTCGGTCTGGATGGTCGTGTCCGCTTCCTCGGTTTCCGGTCGGATGTACCAGAGCTGATGGCATCGATGGATGCCGTTGCCCACACCTCTGTTGTCGCCGAACCGTTCGGGCGGGTGGTGGTGGAGGCCATGATGTGCGGGCGGCCGGTTGTCGCTACACGCGGTGGTGGGGTTACCGAAATCATTAGGGACGGCGAAACGGGTCTTCTGGTGCCGCCGGGCGACGCATCGGCGCTTGCGGCAGCACTAGGCTGCATCCTGTCGCAGCCGGCTCTGGCGGAAAGGCTGGCGCAGCAGGGCCGCGAGGATGTGAGCCGGCGTTTTTCGCTGGAGGAGACCTGCCGGTCCGTTTCCACTTTGCTGTCGGAAGCAGTGTGAGGGGCCTCTTGGCGATCAATTCGGGCAGAAAGTGCAGGCAAGCGGAAGGGTCAGGATGCGTATTCTCGTAAACATGCCGAGCCAGTATGGCGGCAAACCTTCCGGCGTCGCCCGCGTGACCTTCAGCCTGCTGGAGCGGCTGCTGGATCAGACGCGGGACGACTACATCCTGCGCTCTCCCTGGACGCGGGCACAGCTGCCCGAAAACCTGCGCGAAAGCCGCCTTCAGCTGATTGAGACGCCGCGGCCGCGTATCATGGTGTTTGATGTGCTGCGTCAGGCTATGACGTTACCGGCACTTTGCCGCAAGCTCGGCATCGATGTGCTGTTCAACGCCGATCCCTTCGGAAGTCCCCGCGGCGGCAAACGGCGCGTCACACTGGTTCACGATCTTTATTTCAAGACCATCCCCGAACAGATCGGCTGGCGGGCAACGTTGACGACGGATTTGATCTTTCGACTGATGATGGCTGGTTCGAACCGGATCACCTGCGTATCGGAAGCGACGCGGAAGGATCTGGCGCTGTTTTATCCATCGGCTGCCGGGAAAAGTCTGACTATCTATTCTGACAGCACCCTGAATGTCGATCTAGCGAGTTTAAAAGGCCCGCCGCCAGTTGCCGCGCCCTACATACTGGCGGTCGGAAACGCGACGTCGAATAAAAACTTTTCGCTTCTGGGCAAGGCTTTTGCCGTGATTGGCAAGGTTAGGCCGGATTTGCACGTCGTGCATGTTGGCCGCGACGATGCCGAGGAAATCGGCAGCGTGCTCGATGATCCGGAGCTGAAGGCGCGACTGATCCGGCTTTCCGGCATAGACGACCATCAACTGGCAGACCTCTACCGTCACGCTACCTGCCTTTGCGTGCCTTCCACATATGAAGGGTTCTGCCTGCCGGTGCTGGAGGCGCAGCAACTGGGGTGTCCGGTCGTCTGCTCCAACCGTTCCGCAACGCCGGAGATCGCCGGAAAGGGCGCACTCACCTTCGATCCCGCGGACTCTGACAGCCTTGTCGCGGCACTTGAGCGGCTTTTTCGGGAGCCGGATCTGGCAAGCGATCTTCGCCAGGCGGGTTATGAAAACCGCAAGCTGTATTCATGGCAGAAGGCGGCGGAAAGCTATGCGCAGGTTTTCCATGAACAGACCTGACATCTAGAAGTCATGTCCCCGGGGTGAAATCTTGCGGCTCATGCCCTGATGCCGCTGCGCAGCTCCGAATACAGAGCTTCGTATGCCCCGATTACCCGTTCGGGCGAGACGCCCTGCGAAATGCGCGCTTTGGTTTCCGGTGTTTCCGCGAGAATGGCGGGGTTGCGCATCGCGTTAGTGATGCGGGCGGCAAGCTCGGCGGCGCTGCCCGGCGTGAAAAGGCGTTCCGGCCGGTCCCGACCGATCTGTTCGGCGACACCGGCGAGATTGGCGCCGAGAACCGGCACACCGCGTAGAATAGCTTCAGCGACCGTGCGCCCGAAAGCCTCTGGCCAGAGTGGTGGAACGATCAGACAATCTATACCGGCGAAGAAACTATCGGCGTCCACGTAGCCAGGAAATTCGACCGGAAGGTTGGCGGTTTTTTGCTCGTAGGCTTCGATGCCGCCCGGCGCGCGACCCGCCATGACCAGTCGCCAGCCCTTCGGCGGCAGGAGCGGCAGCGACTCGATCAGGAGATCTGCACCCTTGGGCGCCTCGATGCGGCCCAGATAGCCGAAAACAAGCGGGTCCCCAGGCGCGCGTGGAATGCGCTGTGTCTGTGAAGCTGGCGGCGCGATGGCATTCCAGATGACCGTGCGGCGGCTTTCCGGTACATGGGTGAAAAAGCCGGCCTGCACATGGCGCTCGACAATATCGTGGCCGACACCGGCGACAGCGTCGATGGCGCATTGGCAACGCCGGTGCAGGTAAGAGAAGGCGCGGCATTTTTTGCTGGTGCCGTCGCAGATGTGCCCGTCGTGAAACAGGGAGCCGTTGGTGCACATGCTGGTGAAATCGTGCAGGGAATGGACGAGCGGAATGCCGCGCTTGCGGATCATCGGCCAGACCAGCGGTGTCAGCTCCGACAGCGAATGGGTGTTGACGACGTCAGGCCGGAAATCATCGATGACGCGGGCAAGCCGGCGCACGAGACCCGGATCCAGCTGCACGGCGATCTTGTAGTATTTTCGCTTCCATCCGGGTTGCTGTTCCCAGTCCCCGATAAAAAACGGCGTGGTATGTCCGAGGCGGTAAACGGCGAAATCATCCCGCAGCTCCACGGCCTGTTGTTTGCGTGAAATCGCCGCCACCGCTACCGTGTGTCCATTCTCCGCCAGCCCGCGCGCTAGGTCTTCCACGAATATCTCCGCGCCGCCGACCCGGTCCGGAGAAAACAGCGACGTTATTTGCAATATCCGCATGCCCAAATTCTCGCGTCTTTGTGTGGTTTGTAATCGTTACAACTATTGCGCATCAGCGAAATGAAGGCTGCTGCCCATCCGGACTGATCTAGGCCGGCATTGCGGGATCGGTTGGAGATAGTTCGCGCCGCCGCGACCGGTCCCGTCCAACCCCTGGTGGGTTCAGGCAAAGCGTGACGACGGGCGCAAGGAATACCGCGTAAGCCATTGCGAAGCCGGGGATCTGCATCGAAAAATCGAGTGTCGAATGCAATGCGACGAGCAGCAGCCCGGCAAGGCCGAGATGGGAGGCGTAACGGTAGTTTTTGCGTTTGCGCGCCCCGCGAATAAAAATGGCGAGTTGGACGAGCACGAAAAAAGCCGCATAAAATGGAAATGCGAGGCCGAGCGTCAGCAGTCCCTCGGCATAGACATTGTGGGCATGGGTGACGATGGCGTCCACCCCGCATTGCGCCGCGTGATAGGGCGCATAGGTTTCCGTAAAGCTTGCAAGGCCGGTTCCCCAAGGCCAGCTGTCAGAAATGGCACGCGCGATGCCCGGCATGTAGCAGAAGCGCATGTCGTCTTCCAATCGCGTTTCCATGCGAAGCGCCACGCGATTGGCGAAGAGCAGGAACAGGCCAAGCGTAATGGCGAGCACGATCGCCGCGCGGCGCTTCGTGCCGCGCCGCTTGCGCCGCAGGGCAGCCGCGTTGCGGCCTGTTTTGATGGGTGAGTTGAAGACGGTCAGAAGAATGAGGAAACTCAGTGCCGCAAAGCTTGATGCGATGCCGGCGCGCGATCCGGTCAGCATCAAGGCGATGAAGCAAAAGGCAGTGAGCACGCCGATGAAGGCGGCCTTGCGGATGAGGCGTTTCTGGCCGACTGGAACGGTCAGGCGATTTGCCACCAGCGCCCTGACCATTCCCCAGTCTGGAGCCGTCAGCCGTTTGTGCAGCATCACGACGAGGGTCAGGAGAATGAGACCGAAGAAGGTGGCGGCGGTATTACGGTTGACGAAAAGGCCGGTCAGGCTGCCGAGATAGAAGCGCTTCTGAATGAAGCCGAGTGTTTCTGGAAAAAGCAGAAATTGCACGATTGACAACAGTGCCAGCCATCCGCCGGCAATTGCGAACCATCGCAGCGCTTTTGCCGCGCGCTCGTCGGTATCGAAAATGACGAGGCCGGCCATGAAGGCGCCGAAGGGCAGGGCGGCGCTTAACAGGCCGAGCCGATCATCCGCCGGGGTGAGCGAAACCGTGGCGTCGGGCGCGAACTGCATAAACATGGCGGCGGTCGACCAGGCGGGATTGGGTGGAGCAATACCCGGCACAGATGATTGCAGCCACATCTGGATGATGAGTGCCCCCAGCAAAAGGCAGGTCGCCACAAGTGCCAAGCTTGAACCAGCCCGGGGCGGCCCGAACAACAGGATGGCGGGCACGAGCAACAAATAAATTGCAACGGTGACGACGATACGGCTCTCGATTTCGGTTGCGCCGCGATTGAGAAGCGCAAGCAGGAAGATAGCCCAGAAGATGACTATGGCGGCCGTCCGAAAATAGTCTGGAAACGCAACCGGTCGCGGTGGCGATGAGGATAGCGGTTCTGATTGGGCTTCGATGGACGACATTGGCTTTCGGCTTTGCAATAACTGTTGCTGCGACGATGTCTAAGGTAGAAGGACGAGGCGGGCCGCTATGTCACGGAAGCGGCACGGTACGTTTCATGCCGGCCTGCGGCTGCTGCGGACAGATCTTCCGCAGGGTCCATCGCAGGATTTCCCCCTCCTTCCCGCAGACGATTGCCGTGTCCGCATTGCGGGCCGCATCGGCCTGAGGCAGTGTGTCTTTTGGAAATTGCTGCCACATCACGAAGCGCCCGCGTATCAGGTTGGCGTCTGCAGGCCCGTAAAGTTGGGAAAAATTCATCAGAACGGCGATTTCCATTGGCGAGGCGTTACGCAGCGAACGAACCATAGCAAGGCGCAGCCACACATCGCCATTTGCAGGCAAACAGGAGAGCGCGTGACGAATATAGCTTTCGGCAAAGCCGAGACGCGCCGCACCGGCCTCCGACGTCGCATCTTGGCCATTTGCATCGAGATCTGCGAGAACGAGCCGTAACCCGGCCTTGACTATATCCGAACGGCAGATTTTCTCCGCAACGACGGGGTGCAGCCCATCGACCGTCTTCGCCAGAAGATCGTGCGCCAGGCCGCTTTTGTCGTCGGCAATTCTTGCCAAGGCGACGACATCGGAAAACCGCCGGGTTTCGGAAAACGCCTGTGCGGCGACGGATAAAACAAACACGGAAAGGATGAGAACCGGCACGACCGCGAAGAATTTACGCAGGCCCGCCATTCCGTCCCGCCTAATCATGGTAATATCGCGTGTAGCGCGCGTGATAATATTCGCTTGAACCGTAAGCCCGGTAAAGCTTCAGCTTTTCCGTGTCCACCTTGTTGAGGATGACACCGAGACACTTCTTGCGGATCTGGACTTCGTTTTCAATCGTATTGCGTACCGCCCTGCGGGCGGTTTTGCCCCATTCTGTGACGAAGACGAAACCGTCGATCCGGCCGGCCATCGCGCGGGCATCCACCACCGGCCCGAGAGGCGGCAAGTCGACGATGATGTAGTCGAAGAGACCGCTCGCTTCGGCCAGCAGTTTGTACATTTGCGCCGATGTCAGCAGCTCGGAGGAGTGCGGTACGCGCTGCTTGACGACCGTTGGCAAGAAAGCGAGCCGCGTCTTTTCGTCGTGCAGCAGCACATCCCGCATATTGCGGCCTTCTAACAGCACTTCGAGCAGGCCTTCTGCAGCATGGCGCCCCAAAGCGCGCGTGGCGCCCGGGTTGCGAATATCCGCATCCAGCAGAAGAACCCTTGCTCCTTGTCCGGCCAGAAGCTGAGCCAGATTGATGGAGATCGTCGATTTGCCCTCGCTCGGCAACGCCGATACGACGCCCACCACCCGCGCGCCGGTTTTCGGGGGAATGCCGAGATCTATCGCAAGCCGTGTGCTGCGCAGCGTTTCGGCGAAGGATGATAGCGGGTGATCGACAGTGTAGCGGGCAACGCTGGACGGGCGTGTGGCGGTAGGCGGCCCCTCCTGTCCCTTTGGCAACACATCCGTGCCCGGCTTGCTCTGGACGAGCGGGGTGTTGCCCAGAAATTCCAGCCCGAGAACGTCGCGAACCTGTTCTCCGGTGCGGAAGAAACGGTCGCGGAACTCGCGAAACATGGCGATGCCGCCGCCGGCCGCGGCGCCCATGATCATGAACAGCGCCAAAAGTAGCGGTTTGTTCGGTTTGCTTGGAATGTTGGGCGGAACTGCCCTCGAAATCACGCGTGCTTCCGTTACGGGGAAGGATTGCTGCTGCATCGCTTCCTGATAACGCTGCAAGAAGGTCTGATACATGTTCTTGTAAGTTTCCGCCTCACGCTGCAATTCGCGAAGCTGAACCTGGGTCTGGCTGGCCGAGTTGCTGACGCTGGTAGCCTTGGCAACGCTCTCCGCAAGTGATTTCTCTCTTGCTTCCGAAACCTCCAGATCGCTCTTGTAACTTTGCGCAATACGGCTGATTTCCTGGAACATCAGCCGGCGGTATTCCTGCATTTCGTTGCGCAGACGCACCGCCTGAACATGGTTGCTGCCAAGCCTGCGGGTGATTTCCGTTTCGATCTTCGAGGATTCGAGATATTTCTTGCGCAGATCGTTTGCGACCGAGCTCTCGAGAATGTCGGTGACGACGGCGTCGACATCGTCCGTGGCAAGGATATGTTCGATGCGTTGTACCCGCGCTCGCGACCTGGCTGTTTCCGACTGCGCCAGAATAAGCGCGCTGTTGGATTCGGCCAGTTGCTGATCGGAAAGCAGGCCGTTATTGCCGGTCTCGATCAAACCGTGTTCGGCGCGAAATTTCTGTACGGCAAGGTCGGTGTCGAGTGCCCGCTGACGCAACTCGGCAATACGGTCGGACAGCCAGTCGCTGGCCCGCTTCGTCGCCTCGTATTTGGAGTTCAGCTTGTCCACCAGATAGGCCGACGCCACCGCGTTGACGATCTGGGCGGCTAGAACCGGTGATGTCGAGTTGTAGGTCAGTTCCAGCGCGTAGGTACGGCCGATACGCTTGACGCTGAGACCGTCCAGCAGCCGGTCCGACAGCGCCCGCTTCAGCGTGCCGTCGTCGATGACGGTCTCTTTTGCCGGCGAGAACCACTGCGACACGTTAACGAGCGAACGGACGGTGCCGAATATCGAACTCAGAAGCGAGGCGCGGTTTGCCCTGAATTCCTGATTTTCCGTCAGGTTCAAACTGTCGACGACGGCAATCCCGATGGTTTCCGATTGCAGGACCTCGACCTGGCTGAGAATGGAAGCCTCGTCCTCCACGACGCCGCCGATTGTCGAAAGCTGCTCGACGACCTGGCTGTTGTTGCGGTCGATCAAAAGGGTAGCCGAAGCTGAATAGATCGGAACGGCCGTCGCGGCATAAGCGAGACCGATTGTCCCGGCAATGGCGACTGCCGCGAGGACGACGCGCCACTGTCGGCGGACCGTGGCAAGAACGGCGTCTATATCGATAAAGTCAGCTGTAAATCCGCTTTTGTCGATATCGGCCATAGTCAGGGGATCGTGCCTTTGCAACAACTGTCAGCCTCGCTCTTTTTGGGGGGCGTGGCACCCGCCAAGTCTCGGTTGCATGGTAGGACAGGCGGCCGCCATTCCCGCAGGAAGGGCGGCAAAACCGGGTTCAAACGGGACTTGTGCTGACTGGCGTGCTGGTGCTGCCGGTTGAAAGGGGCGCGGCAAAGAAGTTGTTGGTTGTGGTGGTTCCGCCGCTGCCGGTGCTGCCACCGCTGCCGCCACCGCCAACCGGTGCGGCTCCGCCGCCGGCCTGTGCCGTACCGGCTGGTGAGCCCGCCGCTCCCGAGCCGCCAATGCTGTTGCCGCTTGCAGGTGAAGAGCCGGCGCCACCAATCGGTGAGGCAGCAGCTGCAGCTGCCGCAGGCGCTGCCGGACCGGCCGCCGTTCCCTGAACATTTTCGCTAAAGGCGATCAGAAGATCGGAGGGCACGCCGACACCCTTGGTCTGCAACTGGATTGCGGCGGCAAGTATCGTGTTGCCCCTCTGCATCGCCGTAGAATAGGCGAGCGCCAGACCTTCGCCGACAACTTCGGAGAAGTCCTTGTTGCCGACCTTCTGGGCCAGTGCGACGATGGTGGGCAACTGGCTGGAGTCGCTCAGGATCAGGCCAGAAAGCTGTTCGGAGAACTGCGCCGCGCTGGTGGAAACGGCAATGATCGGAAAGCCGTTCGTCACCTTTCCAGTGATGTCGGCGTTTGCCGCATCGGTGCTGGAAGCGATGCCGGCCAGATCCTTGACCGTTGCCTGCGTCGGAGACTGCTTGAACAGTTCCGCGGCAGCAAGGGAAACCGTGTCCGGATTGGAGCTGTTAACGCGAGCCAGAAATGCGGCGTTGGTTTCGTCGGCGGCCTTCACGGGTGTGCCAGTTGTCGCAGTCTGTACCGGCGGCGTCTGCTGCCCGGCAGCTGGCGGCGCTGGTTCCACGTTCTGGGCGTTGGCGACTGCGGAAAAAAGACCGAGGCTGGTGATCAATACCGCACCAGTGAGCGTCGAGCCAATACGAAGGCGGGACATCACAACTCTCCAAATTTTTAAAAAATAAGATTTTAAGTAAGCTGAAATGCTGAATATGGTTATCCAACATCTAAAATTTTCTTTTTAAATCGCACAGCCCTAGCTAACGATCAAGTGCTAAAATAAACTTGTGAACGGAACTTCGGGGTATACTTAACAGCAGAAACGAGGACTTTTCTCTGGGCGTCAGGACACGGCGACTTTTCGCCGGGGTGTTATCAGCCGGTCACGAAGCCAGATATTTGCGGGCGTTTCGACAAGGACGTGAAATGCGTGGGCGATGGCGATGGTGCTGGCGACGACGATGAGATAGACGACATTTTTCCACTCCTGCGGCCAGGTGATGCCGCCGGAAGCAACTAGGAATGCCCGAAAGATGAACGGGTGCAGCAGGTAAAGCGCGTAGGAGGAATCGCCCAGTTTCGCCAGTGGCTGCGCAAAACGGGGCAGGGAGATGCCCCTGGTCAGGGTTGCCGCGGCCATCAGGAAAATCGCGCCACCGCCAAAAACGAGCAGCCGGGTATAGGAATAACAGCCCGGATTGCATTGGAATTCGAACCTTTTCAGATCGATAAGCGTCCAGATCGCCACGCCGCAAAGGGCCACCGCAATCCCCAGCAAGGGCGGCAGGCGCACGCCGCGCAGGAAAAGCACGGCGAGCAACATTCCCGCCACGAACTCCAGAATGATGGGCTGAAACCAGAAACTAAACGGCAAGGCGAGACTGAAGTTGGAGCCGATGAGCACTGCGGCGAGCAGCACAGCCGCTGTTGTCAGCACGGCGCGTTCCAGCGGCAAGAAGATAAAAACCGCGAATACGACATAAAAAAACATCTCGTAATTCAGCGTCCAGCCCAGATCGATGATTGGAAACGGATAAGCGTCACCATAACCCATGCTGTCATAGGGAATGAAGAGGTAGGAGGTTAGGACGGCCTGCAAGGACGGGAAGGCCTTGGCGCTGAGAAGAACGGCGACCGCGGCCATGGCGAGCCGCATGGTCAACACGAACCAGTAAAGAGGAAGGATGCGGAGAAGCCGGCGCACAAGAAAGGCCGAGCGCCCTCCCTCCGCTGCGAAATACGGCCGGGAGGCATAAACGATGACAAAGCCGGAAATGACGAAAAACAGATCTACGCCCGCACCCAGCCTCAGGAGATGGAGGTTGACGAGCGAGAACTCCCAGTTCACCTGCGCGTGCAGCGCAACAATCATGATTGCCGCCAGGGCGCGCATCATTTGAAGAATATCGAGACGCTGCGCCCCGGAAACAGGCGCTTTTTCAATTTTTTGCATCGTCATCATCTATAAAAAGAAAAAATTTATACAGTAATATTTTGCGCTCGCAGCAGCGAGCAAAAGTGCTCTATTTCAGAAGGCTATCATGCAATAGGCTGACACGATATATAAAATTTGTCGGCCGGAAATTTTCGCCCGCACGCCGTTCAGAAAACCTCCAGCACCGTAAGCTGGTCGCTGACGGAAAGCCGGTATTGCCCACCTTCCTTTGCGATCACCCGCTGGCTTACGGAACCGTCATCGCCGAACCGGTGCGCGATGACTTGGCTATGCGGGCCGGTTACCGAAAAGGCCGTTGCACGTTCGGCTGGCGGATTTTCGATCCGCGCCGGCCATTGCCAGCCGCGTATGCCAAGCCACACCGGGGCGAGCAGCGCGCCGTCTGGTCTTGTCAGGCGCAGGGAAAACCTTTCGGAATCATCGTTGAGGAAAGCGAGGCTGCGTTCCGCTGGCTCTGTTTGTCGACTTGCCTTGCAAAGCGCAAGAAGGGCACGAACGGCCCCGTACGCAGGGGTCCGGCTCAGATCGTGGCGCAGCAGGCCGAAGGACGATTCCGGATTTGTCTCGTCTTCGGCAAAGCTGGAGACCATTTCATAGATATAAGCCCGGCGGATGCCGCTGATGAAGGACCACAGGAGCGTGCGCGGCATGTAGCGCGCCTTGATGCCTTCGGTGACGGGAAAATGGAAGGTCTTCGGTTGCAGTGAGGTGTGGTACCCGATCTCAGTGGCGAGCACCGGCCGGCCGGCTGCTATATGCGCCGAGGCCGCGACAGATTTGGAGAGCGCCCCCGGCCCAGTCGTTTCGGGATGTTCCATTCCGGCGTAGGGGTGAATATTGCCGAAGTCGCACACGTTCTGCAGGTTTAGCGCCAGCGCCGTATTCGCCTGGATATAGCTTGGCGCGACAAGCGGTATGTTGCTCACGGCCGGAGTTGAGCGGATCGTTGCAAAAAGTGCAGCCTGATGCTCTGCCGAAATGCGCGGCGCATTGGCCGGGTCTTTCGTCAGCGTCGGTTCATTGCTGCCTTCGAAAACTTCGATGCCGCCGTCGCACCAGTCGTAGAAATCGGCAATCCTGTTCAGTGGCGTTGAGACGTAGGGGTTGAGATTGTCGTAACAGATGATCGTGAGGCGAACGTTGGCCGCCACAATCCTGCGCAGGCGCTGGAAAGCCGGGCTGTTGCGGCTGTCCCTTGCGGTAATCAGTCCCTCGTCACGCAGGTGGCCCACACCAAGGGCTTCCAGTTCAGGCAGGATGCGCTCGAAGCTTTCCGGATAAATGCCGTTCGTGCGGGCGAAATGGCCACACACGCCCACACTGTCCAAAAAGGCTTCCGTTCCGGCCGAAAAAACGGATTGAGTCTGCGCGAAGGCGGGGCGCACACCCGTGGCGGCAACCAGTGCGAAAGGTGCAGCTGAAAGCAGGCCGCGCCGTGTCAGGTGGCCCATGGTGACCGGCTGTTTTCCGTTCATCTGCGTCTCCTGGTCCGGCGAGATTATAAAAAGCAGCCGCGATCATATCGGCGGCGCCTCTCAAGATGTCAGATTGTCCTGGAAGTTTTTGGCATCTTCATTCGCCATCAAATCCATGTTTCTGAAATGAAATAAATATATAAATTAATGATATTATATGCGGACAAAACAGAATTCACCGCTTCCGCCCGTACGTTTTTTCATATGAGAATGAAGCTAACACGGGACAGGTTCTTTTCGCAACACGGCATGACTTTTGTCGCGCCGCGAAAAAAAGCACTTGAAATGCCGTCAGTTCCCGTGCTTTTTGAAAGTGGATTTTTGGTTATTCATATTTTCAAGCGTTAAATCTGCTCTGCCTTTTGTGTTTTTTGCACATGTCTCATTGGTCCCGGAGTATCTAGGAACATGGGCGAGGCCAAGCGGAAGTCATAAATTTTCGATAAGGAAATAGAGCGTATCCGTATGCGAATTCTCCATCTCAGCAGCCTTTATCCGCCGCATATCGTTGGCGGGTGCGAACGCTCGGTCGAACATCTTGCCGAGGAACTCGTCTCCATGGGGCATGAGGTCGGTGCCGCCTGCATAGAGCGGCAGGCCGAACCCAAAACGGTGCGCAATGGCGTCAGCGTCTACCGCATGTTCCACAATAACGATTTCTGGCTGGAGGACTGGCCACAATATACGCCGCAGCAAAGGCGTATGCAGAAGATCAAGCAGCAATGGAATTTCAACGTCGAGAAGCAGTTCGAAGCCGTTCTTGACGATTTCAAGCCGGATGTTCTCAATACGCACTCGCTGCTGGATGTGACGACGCTGGTGTGGCGGGCGGCGCATAAACGCAACATTCCGATCGTCCACACGATCTGCGAATATGATCTTCTGTGCGGTAACGCCGCCATGTTCAAGGGCGGCAAGCCCTGCGAACACATCCATCTCGGCTGTCAGGTGGTGAATTTCACCAAGAAATTCACGCAGCGCTACATCGGCGCGGTGGCAAGCGTTGGCACGGAAATCCTTAAAACCCATGTCGATCACGGGCTTTTCCATCACCTGCCGGAAAGCATGCGCCGTGTGATCTTTTATTCCTGCACGGTTCCGGAGGGCGACCCGGTCGCACGCAGGCAGATCGACCGAACCGGCAAGCCGATGACCTTCGGCTATATCGGCCGCATCAACACGGAAAAGGGTGTCGGCAACATGGTCGATGCCTTCAGGGAAATCGGCCACGGTAACTGGCGCTGTCTTGTTGCCGGCCATGCGATGGACGATTCCATCGAACGCTTCAAGGCCCAGGCCGGCGACCTGCCGATCGAGTTCGTCGGCTGGGCAAAGCCGAAGGAATTCTTCGAAGAGATCGATGTGCTCATCGTTCCCTCCTTCTGGGCTGAACCTTCGCCGCGCACCATCTACGAGGCTTACGCGATGGGGGTGCCGGTCATCGGCGCGGCCTCGGGCGGCATTCCAGAACTGATCGGCGAGACTAACCACGACTGGCTGTTCGAACCGGGCAACGCCACGGACCTTGCCGCACGCATTCGCCGGGTGTTGACGCTTTCGCGCGAGCAATTGCCGACGGAGGCCGATTTCGGAAATATCGTCGAGGAATCCACCTCGCGCCGGGTGGGTGAGAACTATGTGAAGCTCTACGAGGACGTGCTGGCGAAAAGCAGGGAAAGCCGAACCTTACGCGCATCTTAGACCGGCAACGGACCGGGTCCGTTGCAAGCGTTTCTTCCAAGGAAAGAGCACATGGTAGAAAGCAATATCGGCAAAGTCCGTTTCCCCAAGCTGGACTTCGATCGTTTTCTGGCCGCTGCGGTGGTCGGGCTGTCACGACCGGCTTTGCAGGCGGCAGGTTGATGGCGGAGCAAAGTTCGATAGGCAGCGCCGCGATAACAGGCGTTTTCTGGTCCATCGTCCAGAACTGGGGTGGAAAGCTTTTTACCTCCATTCTTTTCATCGTTCTTGCCCGGTTCCTCAGCCCCACCGACTACGGCATGGTCGCCACGGCGGGCCTGGTTCTGATGCTCATCCAGATGCTGTCGGAGTTCGGTTTCGCAGATGCGATCGTGCAGAAACGAAATCTGGAGCCAAGCGACGTCAATCTGCCATTTTATGTGTCCGTTGCGCTGGCAACGGTGTTTGTCATCGTTGTTTGTCTGCTGTCGCCCAGACTGGAAAGCTGGTTCGAGGTGGAAGGGCTGGCACCGATCATCGTGGCAATCTGTATATTGCTGCCGCTGAATACCGCCTCGCTTTTTCAGGAAGTCAATTATCGGCGTGCGCTCGCGTTCAAGCCGCTGGCAATAAGAACCTTCATTTCGAATATTATCGGCGGTGGCGTTGCGATTGCTTTCGCCATCATGGGCCTGGGCGTCTGGAGCCTCGTCGTTCAGACTTATGTTGCAACCATTGTGACGCTGATCTGGCTCTGGCGCAAACCGCACTGGCTTCCGGGCACCACGCTCAAGCCCGACACTTTTTTCGAATTGCTTCGCTTCGGCTCGTCGGCTCTCGGTTTGCGCATCGTGGATTTCGGAGCCACGCGGCTGATCGACGTCATGATCCTGGGGCGTTACGGGGTTGCCCTCTTTGGGCTCTACACCGTCGGCAGCAGGCTCTATCAGCTTCTCATGCAGCTGCTTCAGGCGGCGCTATATGATGTTTCGTTGACGGTGCTGTCCCGCATATCGCACGAGCGGGAGCGCATGGCGGAACTGTACAAGCAATCCATCACCATATCGTCGATCTTTTCGACACCGATCTTCGTGCTCTCGGCTGCGTTGGCGCCAGAGATCTGCAACGTCCTGTTCGGCGCGCAATGGCAGGGTGCCGACGCGGTTGCGCGGCCGCTGCTGCTACTTGGTGCATTGCAATGCGTCCAGTTTCAAAACGGCCCGTTTCTGTCCGCACGCGGCAGGCCGGACAAGGTGCTGATTGCCGGGACGGTCAAGGCAATCTCTACCATCCTGTTGATATTGCTTGTCCCGACGGAAAACATCCGGGAAATCGTCATCGTGTTTGTCTTCGGGCAGCTCACTTCGACGCCTTTCACATTTTATTTTGTCGCCCGGGAACTCGGCATCAAGCTGTGGAGAATTCTCCTCCTGCTTTTGCCAAGCTTCGGTTCCAGCGGTCTCTGCTTCCTGCTCGTTCAGTGGATGCGACCTGAAGTTAAAATGCTGGGTGCGGGCGACCTCGTATCCGGCATCCTGCTCGGTGGTATGTTTGGCGTCGCATATCTGTTGCTTTTGGCTCTGACCGCGAGAAGCGAGGCCCGGTCCGCCATCGCCCTCATCATGAGCAAAATCGGTTCTCGAAAGGAAAGAAAATGCGCAAGCTCGTGAAAAAAATACTCCCTGCACCACTGCGTCGGAAGCTGGTGCAATATAACGAGCGGCGCAATCTGGATAATGCGGTCCAGCAACTCTTCAATGATCTGCAAGAGCTGAAGCACAGTATCAAGCCTATCAATGTCGGAGATCGGCTGAACCGGCTTTTGATCGTGGCTGGTGATCCCATCACCCTGTTCGGTTCCGCCGGCGATGACGCGATGATCACGGCGACCGTGCAGAATGCGCGTGCGAGCAATCCCGATGTCGAGATAGACATCCTCGTCGACGGAACGAATTTTGGCGACTCTGCTTTGCAGAGAGGCTTTGTTACCGTCGATATCTTTGGAAAGCCTGACTTCATCCAGGCCCTTGCCCAGCAATTTTCGGTGCGGAAGTACGATTGCATCGTCGTTGTGGGTGCCGACGTGATGGATGGCTATTATCATCCGCTGGTCAGCGCAAAACTTCTGGCAAGCGCTGATCTGGCTGCCGCTGCCGGGATCAAAAACGTTATCCTCGGTTTCAGTTTTAATGAAACGCCGCACCCCGCTTTGGCGAAGTTCTACAGCTCCCTTCATCCGGGGGTGTCGCTCAATGTGCGTGACGTTGTTTCCCTCGAGCGTCTGAACGCCTTTGCCACGGCCAAGGCGGCACTGGTTTCCGATTCTGCATTTAGCCTTGTCCCATCGGAACCCGATGAAGATACGATCTCGTGGATCGCGCGAAAGCGCGCCGAGGGATACAGGGTCATGGGCTTCAACCTGCATCCCATGCTGTTCAAGAATGCGGATAACGCGCAGATCGCGGCGATCATCAGGCGCGGGGCCGAAGCACTGGAGTTCGTTGCCGATGCAAGACCGGTCTGCTGGCTGGTCATTCCGCATGACTACCGGAAAGACGTGGGCGATCAGGCCTGCCTCAAGGCCATTACCGAGCTTGCTCCATCTTCACAGACGGATAGGGTTCGATATCTGGATGGCAGATGGCCAGCCCCGGTTTTAAAAGGCGTTGCCGGTAAACTTGATGGCCTCGTCAGCGGACGCATGCATCTTGCGATCGCTGCGCTGGGCAAGGGCGTTCCTGTGATATGCATTGCGTATCAAGGCAAGTTCGAAGGGCTGTACCAGCATTTCGGTCTCTCCGCGGCTGAGCTGCTTTCGCCCGCCAAGTTCCATACGGATGATGGCATCAAGAATGCCTTGATCAATTTTGTGGATCAGGCCGATGAGATTCGCGAAAAAGTCGGGAAGAAACTGCCTGAAATTCTGGACCTTTCCAAAAGGAATTTTCAGGTGTTCGAGACCTTCGCCAAGCAGCCTTGAGTCATTTTCATGAAAGTCGCTTTTGTTTCCGTATTCCCTGCCGTTCCCGCAAACGAGGGTGCGCGGAACAGGATTCTCCAGCTGACACGCGCCGTGCGTAGCCTCGGACATGAAGTGCATTTCGTCTATGTCGATACTCCGATGATAGCTGATTTCGATCCCGCGGCCCATGAGGTCGAGTTTGGGGCCGGGCATATGCACGTCGTGTCCAGGGAAACATGCGGGTTTGCAGCACGGCTCATCGACGACTTCAGGTTCGAGATTGGGTTGACCGCATTTCGAACCCGTCGGAAAATTCAACGGCTCCTTGGCCGCGACAGCGGTTTCTACAATTACCTCGACGAGTTCTATTATCCGGAAATAGGCAGGCAGGTCCTGGATCTTCAGCGTCGACTCGGGATCAACGCCGTTATCGTCGAATATGCCTTTCATTCGAGAGCTTTTCTTGGGCTGCCGGATGATGTGCTTCGCATTCTCGACACGCACGATTCCTTCGCCGATCGTCACAAGGCGTTCGTGAACACGGCCAACAGATTTGGGTACTGGTTCTCGGTTCCGCCGGACGTGGAATGCAAGGCATTCCGCCGCGCCGATGTCGTTGTCGCCATACAGGAAGAAGAGGAACGTTCGTTCAAGCAGCGGCTGGCAGGAGAGCCGCCGGCGGTTGAAACGGTGAGCCATATTCTGGATCTCGGCCAGAGAGTGGAAGACTTCACTTCCGCTGATTTTCTGTTTCTCGGTTCAGGCAACGACGCGAACGTCATTTCTCTCAATAGTTTCCTTCACAATGTCCTGCCTTTGGTGAGGGCGGCCCGTCCGGACATTCGCCTGGTGCTGGCAGGTAGCATATGTGGCAAGGTCGAGGACATGGAGGGGGTTCTCAAGCTTGGCCGGGTGGAGAACTTGAAGGATGCGTTCACACGCGCGCCACTTTCCATCAATCCAATCACGCTTGGCACGGGCATCAATATAAAACTGCTTGATGCTCTGGCTGCGGGTGTCCCAACGATCAGCACCCAGACGGGTGTGAGGGGGCTTTCAGAAGGATATCGTGGTGGCGTGATTGTCGTTGAAGACGGAGATCATCAGGCCTTTGCCAATGCCATTGTGCGGCTCTCTTCCAGTCGGGAGCAGCGGCAGGAATTGGGAAACAATGCGTTCCTTGACGCTGTCGAATGGAACCGCCGGCAAATGACGGTGCTCGGCAATATTCTGAAGGGCAAATAAATCGCGATTGTGATGCGTCTGGCTGGTGCAACCTGATCCAACGATGGCAAGCCATCAGGCAATAAGTCGTGGCCCCGCATCCGTCAGCTTTAGAATGGTAAGCCTGCCCGTCGTAAACGCTCCGGTGTCGATGCCGATCCGTTGCGGACCTGTCTGTGGTTCCGGCGCCGGCGTATGGCCGTGGATGATGAGAAGGTCCAGTCCCGCCCCTTCCGACAGGAAGGGTTCCCTGATCCACAACATGTCCTCATCGGTCTGCGCCTCAAGCGGCACCCCGGGTTTAAGGCCGGCATGAACGAAAAAATAGGGTCCCATGCGGACGCAGATAGGCAGGCTGACTAGAAGTTGCCGATGGGCCTGCGGGATCGCGCCAATCAGCGCATCCCTGAACGGCTGGAGCCGCAGACGGCCGTTGTTCATGAAGTAGCTGATATCGACCCCGTAGGACAAAAGCGTCTGGCGGCCGCCGAAATCCAGCCAGTGCATGTTGTCTTGCGGATTTTCGAGGAAATCGCTGAAGAGCTGTTCGTGATTGCCGCAAAGCGAGATGCGGCGCAGGGGCGCCGGCGGTGGTTGCAGCAGATGCTGGAGAACACCGCACGAATCCCGGCCACGATCGACATAGTCGCCCAGAAGAATAACCAGAGCGGGGGATGGATTGCTTGCGAGATCGGCAAGGATTTTCTGTTCCGCCTGCAAAAGCAGATCGAGGCTGCCATGGACGTCGCCAATGGCATAGATCGGAAAAGACGGAGATTTGTCGCCGAGGTCTATTCTGCGCCGCCTCCGGTCGTCGCGGGGGGCTGGCTGTTTACGACCGCGAATCCAGTTTAGCACTTTAGGCATAGATGCCGATACTGTCTCTCTTGCACGAGGTCAAGAGTGTTGAAAGCCAATGCCACAGAGCCCGTAAAACCCGGGTCCATGCAACGGCTGCGGCATCCGCCAAAGCCCTGTCGGACAAAGCTATCCGGGGCAGGGAATTGCGAAAGCCGGTGTCGATTTTCGCAAGGCGCGCCGCGGCAATTGAAGAGGAACGGAGCGCCCCCTTCCTGTTCGAAGATGACTATCCTGTGCGCGATAGACCTAGAGTTTCAGCCAGACACGCGGGTTTTCGTGTGACTGGATCTTGATCCATTTCAGGTCAACCGCTTTCCAAGGTTTGACGACGTTGGTGCGGTTGTCCAGCACCAGATCGCCCTGGCTGGTGCTGACGACCAGAACGGCGTGGCCTATGCCGGTGGGGGTGCGGGCGGTGGCAATGCGCAGGGCGCCCGAGGGCCAGCCGGCGCGCAGAAGGCGTTGCCGCTTGGTCACCGCGTAGTCGTCACAGTCACCGCTTGCGGGGTTCAGATTCCATTCGTCCTGTCCGTCCGCTTCGCTTGTATAGACTATCGATGTGTTGATCTCGGCGTTGATGCGCTGGAGTTCCGTGCGCTTCTGCTTGGTCAGTTCGACCGTGTCGCGATCACCAATCCGGACACATTGGTCGGCGGCGTCGTCGCAAAATTTTGCGAAGGCGATTGGGGCAATTGTCGGGCGGCTTGTCGTCATGAACAGGCCGGGGCGCGATGCGGTCGGGTTCTGCGCCAGGCCCGCAAGCGGGGCGGCCGATGCCATTGTCGCGATGCTTGCCGCCACGCTGACGGCAACTGCCAAAGTCTTTGCCAGACGGATTTGTCTCTTCGCCATGTCTCTGCCTCTGCCCGGTTGTTGTCTCTTGTGCATGGCAACATAGCGACCCTTCGTTGCGGGCCGTTTAAGTCGATAGATTGCTTTTTAGCGAAATCCAATTTTATTAAAGCGAGATAGAGTAGCGGGAAACCGGTGCGATGGCGCTTACTTGCAGCGGGTGCGGCCCTCGGCATCTATGATACATGTCTGCTGTGGCACAGCGTTTCGGTACTCACGCCGCGTATCGGTTGAGTTGCTCCGACTTGCCGGCGGCCGGTCGTAATTGCGGTAGACCTCGAAATTGCGCCCGCCGATCGTTCCCTGCGCACCGCCACGGCCATCCGGCGTGACTTCGAAATTCTGATATTGCTGGGCAGAAGCGGAAGCGGGCAGGACCATAAGCACGCCAAAGGCGCCAGCCGCCAGGCCCTTCCATAACGCTGCCGTTTGGTGCCTGCGCAAGATCATGGCCGTTTCCTTCCCTCGACAGAACGACAGATACGCATTCTGCTTTCCCAATCGTTTGTCGCGTTGACTATATCACTGATCTCGCATTGAGGGTGAGAACGAATATAGCGTTCGTCGGCAGGCGAATCGCTTCGGTACCGCTGGGGCGCATCACCAGATAGTGGCCAGACGACTATCTCGCCGCCCGATTGTCCGGAACGCAAAAAAGACGTTTTTAGAGCTGAAAAATTAAGCTCTTCTCCGCTGCATTTATGGGCTTCACAATCCTGTAACAACGGACCTAATATACAAGTGCAGATGCCGAATCGATCAGGAGAAGCCCTTGACGATTGCAGTTTCACCACAGGCCCTGCCGGCGCTCGTTCTGAACGCAGACTACAGGCCACTGAGTTATTATCCCTTGTCGTTATGGTCCTGGCAGGACGCGATCAAGGCCGTCTTTCTAGACCGTGTGAACATCATTGCAGAATATGATCACGCGGTGTCGTCACCCAGCTTTTCCATGCGGTTGCCGAGCGTCGTCAGCCTCAAGACCTATGTCCAGCCCACCCGCAACCCCGCCTTCACACGCTTCAACGTGTTCCTTCGGGACAAGTTCGAATGCCAGTATTGTGGCACGCGGGACGACCTGACCTTCGATCACGTGATTCCCCGCGCCCATGGCGGCGAAACCACGTGGCACAATGTCGTGGCGGCCTGCTCTCCCTGCAATCTTAGAAAAGGCAGCAAGCTTCCCAAGCAGGCGGGCATGTTCCCGGCGCAGAAGCCTTTCCAGCCGACGGTTCAGGACTTGCACAATAACGGGCGGCTGTTCCCGCCCAACTACCTGCACGAAAGCTGGATGGACTATCTTTACTGGGATACCGAGCTGCAGCCCTGATCCTGAGGACTGCAACGCGGCTTTTCCGTTTAACGGCTTTTCCGGCTCGCGCCAAAAAAGGCAACGGCCGCAAGCGCAACGCTTGCAATGACATTCCAGCCGGCAAACGAAAGGCCGAGCACCCGAAGTGCAGCGTCGTTGCAGGAGGGTGCCTTGATGGCATTCAGATTGCCAAGCAGGTCACCGGCATTGGTGGTGATGGATGGCGCACCCGTGGCGCAGGTGATAGGCCCCGCCCAGAAACCCCATTCCACACCAGCGTGATAAACACCAAGCCCGGCGCCGATCAGCATCGCCACGCCAATGAGGGCGAGAAGCAGCCGCGTGATCTGAACCGGCAGCTTGAAGATGCTGGTCGCTATGGCCAGAATACCCAACGGAATGGCGTAGTAATAGGGATCGCGCTGCAAAAGGCACAATGCGCAGGGCGTATAACCGCCAATATGCTGGAAACCGAGGGCGGAGCCGACAGTAAAGATCATTCCCGCCGTTACGCCAAGAGCGGCGAGCGTGCGGCTGTTGTCGGCGGTTGTTGCAGTGGCCATAATGTTTTCCCCAAACTTCACGAAGAAGCAGATATCCCGAACGGGCTTTCAAAAAGGCGGGCGTGATGGCGAAATTAAGTCGCCGGTTCAACGGTGTATTCCCGGATTCGTCTAATCCAGTCCTTTGCATCTGGCAAATGAAAGCCCGGTAATATTCGAGGGGCGAATGAGCAAAGTTTCGTGAGCGTCTTGACGATCATGAAACAATCGACGGGTCTTTTGAGAGGATCCGGATAAAAAGAAGAAAATCAATGCAGCTATTGGAAATGGCATTCCAAATTCAAGCCGTTGTTTTTATTTTAATCAGCGACTTATATTATTTTTGGACTGATTTTTAAACACTCTTCCAGAGCTTTTTTGACAAATTGTCCAATCAACAGATCCGGGTTGTTTCAATTCCAAAGGTCACAGCTTCGTATCCTCTGGTGGGTGAGCAGCTTCTCTAACGGTTGAGTTAGTGGGCTCGGGTTTCTTTGCTCTTTAGACTTGTCTGAATAGCTGTCGTGCCGATAAATTTTCTGCGTATCCCGCCACCATACTCTTCACAGTTGTGTATCGAGCAGACATTATGCAGCCATAAGATGGGGATGGGAAATGTATCTGAGGCGCATTGAGTTAGAGAATAACGGTCCGATCGAATTTGCAGATTTCCACTTGCCCTTCAAGGAGGACGGGAATCCAAAACCCGTTGTCTTTGTTGGACAGAATGGCGCAGGAAAGAGTATTCTTATCTCTCATATAGTGAACGCGATGGTCGCTGCGAAAGGCGCGGCATTTACTGATACCGAGGTCGAACAAGGCAAAGTATATAAACTGCGGAGCCCGACCTACATCACTCATGGCAAAGATTTCTTCCGCTCTTATATCCATTTTGATGATGGACTCGTTCAAGGGGAGATTCAGGCGTTATACCCGCGTCAGCAATTCGAGGATATTAAAGGATATACCCCCGCAGACGCTAACTGGGCACAAATGCCCAACGATGGCGCGTCAATCTTCACTACAAACTTTGATGACCGAGAGGGAGAGGTGCGGCAAAAGCTTTCGCGATCCGTGATGCTGTACTTCCCTCCCAACAGGTTTGAAGAGCCAGCATGGCTTAACATCGACAACCTGAAGAGTACAGCGACCTATCGCGTGGCAAAGCGCATCCAAGGTGTCTCCGGTCGTCAGATCATCAATTTTTCGCCGTTGCAAGACAATCAAAATTGGTTGCTCGACATAATCTACGATAGCTTCGCGATTGAGCGCCAAGCTCGTAATATACCGGCGCTAGGCGTTGCTGTACCGTTACTAGTTGAGACTAACGGACCAGCAACTCAACTTCGTAAAGCAATTGAAGAGTTCCTTCTTCGCCTTTTAGGCGCGGAAGGTCCGATCAAATGGGGGGTCGGATCGCGTGGGGGAAGAAGCATCTCCATCTCACAAAATCAGACGCCGCTTTCGAGCAACCTTTTCAGCCTTTCTACAGGCCAGACTGCGCTCCTCAATATTTTTCTCACGGTTATACGCGACTGCGACCTTTTAGAGGGCGGTTTTACTGGGCTTCAGGAGATAAAAGGAATAGTTGTTATAGATGAGATTGACGTTCACCTGCACACAGATTTGCAGCACAGGATCTTACCACAGCTGCTTTTGCTGTTTCCGAAGGTGCAATTTGTCATTACAACGCACTCGCCGCTATTCATTATGGGTATGGAGAAATCGCTGGGTAACGATGGATTCGCTCTAGTCGAACTTCCCCATGCAAACCCTATTAGCGTAGAGCGGTTCTCGGAATTTGAGCTTGCTTATCGGCATTTCAAGGAAACCGCCGTCTTCGACAGTGATGTCAGAACTGCAATCACCCAAAGCCAAACGCCGATCTTGTTCGCTGAGGGATCGATTGACATCGATTATTTAGCGAAGGCAGCTGAGCTACTTGATCGGCAGGAATCCATTGAGAAATTTCGGCTCCTCGACGCGAACGGTTTTGGCGGGCTAGATAAGATATGGAAGCACTTTGACACAAACATAGCTCGACTCACTAACCGTCGTGTCACACTTCTCTACGACTGCGACGTTAACAAAGCTGCAAGCAGCAAGCCGGGTGTCTCTCGCTTGGTTGCGCCTCAGCAGGGGCATCGTATTTCCAAAGGCATGGAAAATCTTTTCGCTGACGAACTCATCGAAAGAGCTAAACAAGCAAGCCCTGCATTCATCGATGTGTCACCTGCGTTTCAGAAAGTCGTAAGGGGGAACGCAGTTGAAGAGCCCGAGCGTTGGGAGGTTAACCCGGACGAAAAGCGGAACCTTGCCGACTGGGTGATAGCGAACGGGGCCGCGCAGGATTTTGCCCATTTTGGACTAATATTTGATCTGCTAGATGCAGCTTACGTAAGTATAAATCAGGAATCTTAATAATCTAACGACGGCGGTGGCGCCGTCTCGATGCTGTATTCCAATTTATTATTGGCGTATATGCGGTCTTGATCGCAATGGCACAGGCGAGAATTCGTTATTGCTGCAAAAGACCATCATATACCTGCTAGCGCCGCATCGACATTGTACTGTTCGGAAAACAGCGCATAACGAAAGGATGACCTCATTTCACCGAGGAGAAGAATTGAAAGAGAAAGCCTCGCAAGCTAGAAATGCCTTTGCATTCTAATCTCGTTAAGGCAATCGAGGCCGGCCCTTACGGCGATCTGACTTTACTCATCACGGAGCTCAGCAGGCCATTCACGTCAAACGGCTTTGGGAACTGGTTTCGGAAAAGATGCAATGTGGCAAACCTACAGTATTGTAGCGCGCACAGCCTGAGAAAAGCGGCGGCCGCATGGTTTGCGGATCGTGTAGCAACGAGCATCAGATTGTGGCCGTCACTGACACACTGCGTCGAAAGAGGTTATCCGCTACACCAAAGCGGTGCGCCAGAAAGTGCTTGCAAAGAGCGCCATGAAGCTGATGGATCAAGCTGTAGACGACAGCGGCGATTGACCAAAAACAGAACAAAAGTATCCAACTTTTTCAAGTGGTGCGAGCTTCTCAGACATTTAAGAGTGGAAAACCTAAGAAAATCAATATGATTTCTAAAAAATGGTACCCCAAGCCGGGATCGAACCAGCACTCCTTGCGGAACCGCATTTTGAGTGCGGCGCGTCTACCAATTCCGCCATTGGGGCAACGGTGGTAATGCCACAGCGTCTATCACGGTCAATGGCATGCGTGCAACCCCAAAGCTGATTTTTCCTGTCTAATGACGTGCGTTTGCAGCCTTCATTTCAGAGCTTTTACCGGGCGGGGAATGAAAGGAGAGTGGCGTTTGTCCGTCCCGTATCGGTACACCGACGGTTGTGGCGTTAAAGCAATATTAGATACCACTAATAAATTAGAATATACACAATTGCTAATTGAATTATGATGTTTGCGTGGAGTTTCCACGCGGGGCGGGAGAAGCCAGAACTCATAGGAGGAAATTATGAGGGCGCTTTCTCGCAATTTGTTACTGTCTGCCTGTCTGATTTTACCGGTCAACGCCCACGCGCTGGATATCGGGATTGGCGGTGAGAACGGGGTGAATGCCAGTGTGGGCGGCAATGGCAGCGGTGGGCTTGGTGTCGACGCTTCCGTTGGTGGCAGCAATGGCGTCAATGCCAGCGCTGATGTCGGCGGCAGAAGCAGTGGCGGACTGGGCGCGGATGTCAACGCGTCGGTCGGTGGCAGTAGCGGGGTCAATGCGGATGTCAACGCATCCGTCGGCGGCTCGAGCGGTGTCAGTGCGGGCGCCAATGCTTCGGTTGGCGGCTCCAGCGGCATCAATGCCAATGTTGGTGCGAATGTGGGCGGATCGAGCGATCTTGGCCTTGGTGTCGGGCTTGGCATCGGCGGCTCCAGCTCGCCAGGCAATCCGGGGAACCCCGGTAATCAGGGCAATCCTGGAAACCCCGGCAACACGGGGCCGGTATCGCCCGGTGGCATGCGCAATGCCATACAGGCCTATAACGACATGTCGCGAAACGAGCAGATCAAGCTTGCCCGTCGTTGTGTCGATATTCTCGGCGGCGGATATGACGCCGCACTGACCCAATTGTGCAAAATGATCCGGACGGCCTCGCGCTGACGCTGCGTCAGCCCCGTGGATAGTCCGATACCAAACCGAAGGATGCTGCGGCATCCTTCGGGATTAGCTGTTCTTGCGCCCGAAGGAGAGGATTTTCTGGCGCAGGCTGCGGGCGAGGTTGCGGGTGTTGCGATACATGTCCACCTGCGTGGAAACCTGTCGCACGTCACGGTCGCTGTTCTGCGCAAGCCCGACGACAAGAGTGCCCATTTCCTGCCGTTCCTGCCAGAAGCGGCTCATGATCGGATGATCGGGCACTGCGCAGCTGTCGCTGCGCAGAATATTGGCGTCGTCCAACTGCCAGTCGGTCAGTTTCTGCACCAGAAGTTTGCCGGGTGAAAACCGCGAATAGGATTCGTCAAAGGCGGTCTTCCACGTATAGGCCTCGCCAGCCGTCATGAAGACGATCATGGAGGCGATGGCGCTGCCATTGAGATCGATGGTGTGAATGCGCACCGCATCCGCTTCAGCCAGATTTGTGATTGCCTCGCGGGCGAAGGCGGCGCGATAGCGGTCGTTCACCAGCGCGCTGCGTTTGCGGCCTTTCCAGCCACTCGCTTCCAGCGCCAGGAATTCCTCCATGCGGTAGCGTATGTCCTTCGGTTGCCGGGTAACGGTGTAGGAAAGGGCCCCGAGTTTTTCGAGCTGTCGCCACTGCCTGCGCATCTCCCGCAAATGATGCGGCGCAAGTGAATTACGCAGATAGGCTTCGCCGTCCAGAAGGCTCTCCAGCATCGGCCGCTGATAGTTACCAGTCGTCGTCACCGGCAGGTTGCGGCTGATTGCTATGGCCTTGAACATCCGGGCAAAAGGCCCTTCAAGCCGTACATCCGGCAGTACCAGAACATTCGGCAGGCGCATTTCCCGGTCGGAAAGCGCATCGAAAAGATTGTCGAGCGTCTCTGCGGCACCTTCGGTATCGACCAGCGGCGTGCCGAGAGGGCCGAAGGGGTTGGCCCAGCCACGGATGATGGAGGGACCGATGGAAAAACCCGGCTTTTCCACGGTGAAGGGCATCAGAAAGCGCATGCGGCTTCTAGCGCCGTTCTCGTCGCGAATAAGGGCGAAGCGCACGGACTTGTCATCGATACGCGGCATGGCGGGTGCAAGAAGCCGCCCTGTGAAGAAGACATTTGCCTCCATGACGCGGTTGGACAGGAAGTCGAGTTCTTCCTGCATGTCGTAACCGAGCCGGCCAGGATAGATGCAGAATTCGCGGCCGTCGCGTCCCACGCGACGGCTGCTGTCGGCCACGGGGCGGTCACGCTCCGTAGACGCCATCAGCGCAGCGATGCGCGGGTCCTGAAAATCCGGATTCTTTGGGTCGCTGGACATGCTTATCGTTACACCGCCTTCCCAGTGTCTTGACCCGCCCGGGGATCGTTGAAGGCAAAAAGGACGATCCCGAGTGTGCGGCGAATGGCAATATGCAATAGCACAGCTTCTATGCACATTGCTATCGCCACAGCTGCCGCAGCGCCAGTCAGACCATAGACCGGAATCAACACCATGTTGAGTATAATGTTACAACCGAAGATAATAATATAAAGAGCTACGCACAATTTTTGTTTGCCGGCCATATTCAGCAGCGTTTCTCCCGGGCCGATCAGTGCTTTTGCGAGGAAGCCGGCAAAGAGGAAGAACATCAGCTTGTAACCCTGTACGAAGCCGGGACCGAACAGGGACAGCAGAAACGGCCCTGCCAGAAGCACGAGACAGCCAACGGCAAGCGATGGCCAGAAGGCCCAGCGCGCCGCCTGGCTGGCGAACCCGGCCAGCCCCTGCCTGTCATTGGCAGCAATGAGCGCGGCCAGACGTGGGGCCGCAGCCGCCTGCACTGAAAAAAACACGAATTGCATCAGCACGATGGTTTTTGCCGCGGCAAAATAGATGCCGACCTGATCCGGCGGCAGATATAGACCGACGATTACTACATCTGAATTGGTCATCAAAAAACCGATGCCGTCGATCAGGAACATCGGAAAGGCAAACCGTATCCACGGACGGAAATGCACCCTGCGGGCAGCGCTGCGGAAATGCCGGTTGAGCCGGCGGTTCATGAACACGAAGTGGAAAAGCGTGGTGACATAGGTGGCCAAAAGGGCCGCAAGCATCGCTGTCGTTGCGGTTTTTTCCGCGCCGAGAAGGATCGCCACCAGCATGAACAGCAGGATCAGCACCGGGCGGATGATATAGGTGGGGCTGAGGGCTGAAACCGCCCAGCCGTTGGCACGAGCTGTCCCGTTCAGCACATCGCCAAGCGCCACCATCGGCAGGGTGAAAAGCGCCAGCGAAACCGGAATGAGGTAATAGGAGGAGATGCGCTCGCCGAAGAAATACAGGAAGACGAAACCGAAAAATGCAAGCGCGCTGGCCGAAAGCATGGCGAAGAGGCGCGCTGTCGAGGTTAGACCCATGATCTTGTCATGGGCATCCTCCAGGCGGTAGCCGGGCAAAAAGCGGATGACGGTGGTGTGAAAGCCGAGACAGGAGAGGTTGCCGAACAGGATGACCAGAACCCAGACAAAGGCGAACAGGCCATATTCGAATTCGCCCATCAGGCGGGCAAGGATGATCTGGGAGATGAAAGCGATACCGGCGCTAATGATGCGCACCGCAAAGGCGACGAGCGCCATGCGCTGGGCCCGGGAGACATCGTCTCTGCCGGAAACGACGACGGCGATTTTTGCCCCCAGCGGCGCCAGTTTAGCGCGCAGGCCTGCGGGTAAGGCTTTTTCCGCCGTGTTGAGGATAGCCATAATCCACACGCCATCATTTCCAGTTGAGTAGGCAACTGGATTATAAGCACCTTATCATTAACGAAGGGTTTGGGAGACAGGCACCTGTGTGCCGATATTGGCCACCTGCCTCGGTTTGCGGATCCCGTTGAAGAGAAAAAGGGCAAGCGGACTACGGCGTATCGCCTGATGCAGCAGATAGGCCGTTATCGTGGTGGCGACGACGATGATGGCGAATTCCAGGATCGGCGGCAGCGAGATCAGGATGAAGAGGGTGCCGAAGGCATAAATCAGCGGGTGGTGAACCAGGTAGATGGTGAAGGAAGCGTCGGTCATTCTCCTGGCAAGCCGGCTTGGCCGGTCGAAAAAGCGGCAGGCGATGTCGATCAGCAGACGGCTTGCCGCCACGGCGGCGATTGCGGAGACGAGTACCAGCAGGGCCGAGTTCGAAAAAGGATATTCCAACCGCAGCATAACCGCTGCCGCGATCCCGGCAAACGCGATGACGCCCGTGAGGATGCCCGTCTGGCGGAAGCGGTGAAAAAGAGCCCGGTCGCGATGAAGCAAAGCCCCGATAAGGAAGAACGGTACGTAACGTGCGTAAGGGTCGGAGGCCCGTTCATAGAGAACGAGAAGGCTGTTCCCATTTTTGCCAGCAAGCAGGCCCGAACCGTAAACCGTCAGCTCCCATAAAACAGGGAAGGCGCAGAGCGCTGCGAAAAACGCGGCTGGATATTGACCCCGCATCCTGCCGAACCAGTCTCTTGCATAGGCGAGGGGCGGGCGCCCCGCCAGAAATAGCAGGCCGGCAAGCAGACCCGAATAGGCGATAAGGGCGGGTAGGAACCATAGATGCATGATCCATTGCTCACCCGGAAGCAGCAAATCCGGCAGGTTCGCGAGCAGCCGGTCGGCGGGAATATCACCTTTGGCGATACCTGCCAGTTTCAGCAGGAAAAGCTGCGATGGCCCAAGCAGGAGCACGGCCACGATGAAAGGGACGCCAAGGCGAAGGAAGCGCTGTCTGAGCCATGGCATCTTGCCCTTCCTGCCGATGACCATGGTGGAAAAATAGCCGGCCACCAGAAAAAACGAAGGCATGCGGAAGGTGACGAGCGCTGCCCCAAGCGCGGTCAGGACTGGGCTGGTCTCGAAATCCTTGATGTCCCAGGGCAAAGCATAGCTGTAGAGCAGGGAGGCGTGATAGGGTATGCCGAGCAGCATGAGGAGTGCCCGCAACGGGTCCCAATAATGCTCATAGTCTGATTTGCCCGGTTGCATTTTCCCCTCGCGTGACGAACGCGATCCCGCTTGATCCGTAACGATCAACACGACTATTGGTGGAAAACGCTAATAAACCCTTCATGCACCCGACGGGGTGGGCGGGGCCTTTTTCTTGGGCATGAGGTCAAGCACCAGTGCGCAGCCCAGAATGATGATGCCGGCACCGAACAGCTGGGGAAGCGACAGGGGTTCGTCGAGCACCAGGGCGCCAACAAGCACCGCCACAACGGTGACGGCAAATTCCACGCTGATCGCCTTCGTTGCGCCGATCGAGGAGACCAGCTTGAAATAGGTGATGTAGGTCAGGCCGCTCATGACGACCGCCTGTATCAGAAGATAACCGTAATCGACGAGATCGGGCGTTCCGGGCAAGGGCACCGCGAAAAGAAGCGGCAGGGTCATCAGGCCGCCTGTCAGGAAGGAACCGATGGTTATTTCCCAGGATCCAACCCCCTTGAGGTGCAGGCTCGCAAAATTGCTGCCATAGGCGGCACAGATGCAGGCGGCGACAGCGGCAGCACAGCCAATGACAAAGCCGGATGTGACAGGAACGGCGGGAAAACCAACGAGCAGGACGATGCCGGCAAAGCCGATGACGAGACCTGCAATACCCTGCCGCGTCAGGCGTTCCAGACCCCAAATCTGCGAGATTAGCATTGAAAAAAGCGGAATGGTCGCCACCAATATGGCTGCCATCGCAGTGCCGATCTGAGGCGTCGCGTAGGACAGGCCGATTAGTTGCCCGGCGACCGTCGTTGCGCCGACGATTGCGAAAGCGCGCCAGCTTGCGGAGAATGCAAGCTTCCGGCGTGCCGCACGCGCAATGAGAAAGAGTGCTACAGCGGTTATGAGCGAGCGAAGCGTGACTGCGCCAATCCAGCCGAAGGCTGCGACGACATGTAGAAGCAGCAGGAAAGACACGCCCCACGTAATCGCGAGAAAAATATAGGCGGCAAGATCGCGAGGGGCCATGAAAGCAGTTTCCGCAGGATGATCCGGCTCCCATATGGAAAGTGCCGATACCAGTCAACACCCCGACCAGCAGCAATGATCCTGCCCAAACAAAATCGCCCGTAACGCAGGTTACGGGCGATCGATTTCTGGCATAAAGCCCTGGCCTTTTACGCCTGTTCGTAAACGCCGTGGCAGTGCTTGTACTTCTTGCCCGAGCCGCAGGGGCACATTTCGTTGCGGCCGATACGGCCCCAGGTGGCGGGGTTGTTCGGGTCGCGGTCCTCGGCCGGTACGAAAGCGACCGGCACGCCCTGCGCCATCTCATCTTCCCCGGTGACGGGGTCGAGGTGATGCGCGGTCATTTCCGGCAGCTCAGGCTGCTGCGGTTCCTGCTGCACCAGTTCCACGCGCATCAGCTGGGCGGTGACGGCTTCACGCAGGTTGGTAAGCAGCGACTGGAACAGCTCGAAGGCTTCCGCCTTGTATTCCTGCAATGGATCGCGCTGGGCGTAACCGCGGAAACCGACGACGGACCGAAGGTGATCGAGGTTGACGATGTGTTCGCGCCACAGATGGTCGATTGTCTGAAGCACGACCGAGCGCTCGACATAGGTCATGATCTCTGGGCCGAAACGTTCCGCACGTTCAGCGGCGTATTTGTCCGCGGCCTCGGTAACGCGCTGAAGAATGTCGTCCTCGGCGATGCCTTCTTCCTTCGCCCATTCCTCCACCGGCAGGTCGAGGTTCAGGAACTGGGCGATACCGGCCTTGAGACCGGCGATATCCCACTGTTCGGCATAGGCATTTTCAGGAATATGCTTGGTGACGAGCGCTTCGATCACTTCGTGGCGCATGTCGGCTGCGGTTTCACCGATATTGTCGGATTCCATCAGCTCGAGGCGCTGCTCGAAGATGACCTTGCGCTGGTCGTTCAGCACGTCGTCATATTTCAGCAGGTTCTTGCGGGTCTCGAAGTTACGAGCTTCGACCTTCTTCTGGGCGCGTTCCAGCGCCTTGTTGATCCACGGATGGACGATGGCCTCGCCGTCCTTCAGGCCGAGCTTCTGCAGCATGCTGTCCATGCGCTCGGAACCGAAGATGCGCATCAGGTCGTCCTGAAGCGACAGATAGAATTTCGAGCGACCGGGGTCGCCCTGACGGCCGGAACGGCCACGCAGCTGGTTGTCGATACGGCGGCTTTCGTGTCGCTCGGTCGCGATGACGTAGAGACCGCCAGCGGCAAGCGCCTTTTCCTTGAGCACCTTGATCTCTGCGCGGATGGCCGCTTCCTTCGCATCACGCTCCGGACCCGGCTCCATGCCTTCCAGCTCGCGCTCCAGACGCATCTCGACGTTGCCGCCGAGCTGGATGTCCGTACCACGACCGGCCATGTTGGTGGCGATGGTGACCGCACCGGGAACACCGGCCTGCGAAACGATATAGGCTTCCTGCTCGTGGTAACGGGCGTTCAGAACCTGGAAATCGGTAAAGCCGGACTGGCGCAGCATGTGGGCCAGAAGCTCGGACTTCTCGATGGAGGTCGTGCCTACGAGAACCGGCTGACCACGATCGTGCGCCGCCTTGATCTCGGCGATGATGGCAAGGAACTTCTCTTCGCCGGTACGATAAACCTCGTCGTCCTCGTCGATACGCTGGATCGGCAGGTTGGTCGGCACCTCGATGACGTCGAGACCGTAGATGTTGCCGAACTCTTCCGCTTCCGTCGACGCCGTACCGGTCATGCCGGCAAGCTTTGCATACATGCGGAAGTAGTTCTGGAAGGTGACGGAAGACAGCGTCTGGTTTTCCGGCTGGATCTGCACCTTTTCCTTGGCTTCCAGCGCCTGGTGCTGGCCTTCGGAATAACGGCGGCCCGGCATCATGCGGCCGGTGAATTCGTCGATGATGACGATCTCGTCGTTGCGGACGATGTAGTCCTTGTCGCGGGTGAAGAGCTTGTGGGCCTTCAGCGCATTGTTGATGTGGTGAACGATGGCGACGTTTTCGATGTCGTAAAGCGATTCGCCCTTTAGCAGGCCCGCCTGCCGCAGCAGGTTTTCGAGCTTCTCGGTGCCGTCTTCGGAGAAGTTGGCCGAACGCTGCTTCTCATCGATTTCGTAATCTTCCGGCGACAGAAGCGGAATGAAGGCGTCGATGGTGTTATAGAGATCGGAGCGGTCGTCCAGCGGGCCGGAGATGATAAGCGGCGTGCGCGCCTCATCGACCAGAATGCTGTCCACTTCGTCGACGATTGCGTAGTTGTGGCCGCGCTGCACCATCTGGGCGCGATCATATTTCATGTTGTCGCGCAGATAATCGAAGCCAAGCTCGTTATTCGTGGCGTAGGTGATGTCGCAGCCATAGGCCTCGCGGCGTTGGTCGTCATCTAGCCCGTGCACGATCACACCGGTCGTCAGACCGAGGAAACGGTAGAGCTTGCTCATCGTGGCCGCGTCGCGCTGGGCGAGGTAGTCGTTGACGGTAACGACATGCACGCCCTTGCCGGCCAGCGCATTGAGGTAGACTGCAAGGGTCGCCACCAGCGTCTTGCCTTCACCGGTCTTCATTTCGGCGATGGCGCCCTGGTGCAGGATCATGGCACCGGTCAGCTGCACATCAAAGGGTCGCATGTGTAGAACACGGCGCGACGCCTCGCGGGCGACGGCAAAAGCCGGGATCAGCAGATCGTCCAGCGATTTGCCGTCCGCAAGCTGCTGGCGGAACTCCGCCGTCTTTGCCGCCAGCGCGTCGTCGGAAAGAGCCTTGGTGGCTTCCTCCAGCGCATTGATGGCTGCGATCTTGCTTTTATAGGAGCGGACGCGGCGTTCATTTGCCGAACCGAACAATTTGCGGGCTATTCCGCCGAGGCTGACCATCTTACTGGCCCTTTCTGAAATTCCGTTTTCGCAGGCGGTTTTTTCCATCACGCCGATTTCGGCAACAAATGACGGACTTCGCCCTTCAACGTATCTGGACGCGAGGTTGCGTGACAGATAAGAGGGGGGGCAAATGATGTCAACGGTTCTGCCCGTTACAGAATGGCCACAATCCGGTGTTTGGAAGTTTTTTCAGAGCCGGAAACCATGTCTGGAGCCGGCATTGTCCCCGAAAGGTTCAAAATGTTGCGCTATAATAAAATTGCGGCTGCGGTGATTGTGGCCACGCTCGGCCTCCAGTTTCCTGCCTTTGCACAGGAAGACAAGGTTGTCGCCAAGGTTGGCGATCTGGAAATCCACCAGTCCGAACTCGACCTTGCCATGGGCAATCTCGATCCGCAGCTCGCACAGCTTCCCGACGAGCAGAAAAAGGTCGCAGCCCTTTCCGGCGCGATCGACGTCAAGCTTCTCGTGAAGAATGCCAGCGCCGAAGGTCTGGAAAAGACCGAAGACTTCAAGAAGCGCATGGAGTTCATTCAGGACCGTGAGCTGCACAACGCCTATTTCCGCAAGCATGTGGTTGACGCTGTCACCAATGAAGAGGTGAAGGCGCGCTACGACAAGGAAGTCGCAGCCTTGCCGAAGGAAGAAGAAATCAAGGCAGCCCATATTCTGGTTGCAAGCGAAGACGAAGCCAAGGACGTCATCAAGCAGCTTGATGCGGGCAAGGATTTCGCAGCACTTGCCAAGGAAAAGTCGACCGACTCCAACAAGGATGATGGCGGCGATCTCGGCTGGTTCGGTAAGGGCCGCATGGTTCCGGAATTCGAAGAGGCCGCTTTCGGTCTCGAAAAGGGCGCCTACACCAAGACGCCTGTCAAGACGCAGTTCGGCTTCCACGTCATCAAGCTGGAAGACAAGCGCATCGCACCGCCGCCGGCTTTCGAGCAGGTCGAGCCGCAGGTTCGTCAGCTTGTCATGCGTGACAAGTACGTTGCCCTCATCGAGAAGGCAAAGGCTGACCAGAAGATCGAAATCATGGATGAGACGCTGAAGAAGGGCTACGACGAAGCCACGAAGGAACAGCAGGCACAGCCGCAGCAGTAATAAAACCATGTTACGGGGCGGCCACAGGCCGCCCCGCTTCATCTCAGGCACTTTCAAACCTTCCCCGTTTCCAGAATCTCAGGCGCTTTCCCATGTCCGTTGCCGTTTCCCCGCTCGCTCCGAAATCCTATCCCGACATGCCCGCGCTGCGTGGTGTTCGCATGGCGACGGCTGCCGCCGGCATCAAGTACAAGAACCGGACCGACGTTCTGTTGATGGTGTTCGACAAGCCGGCAAGCGTGGCTGGCGTTTTCACAAAATCGAAATGCCCCTCGGCCCCCGTTGATTTCTGCCGCGCCAATCTCGGCGGTGGCGTGGCGCGCGCCGTGGTGGTCAATTCCGGTAACGCAAACGCCTTTACCGGCGTCAAAGGCAAGGCCGCGACCGAATTGACGGCGAAATCCGCAGCCGCTGCAGTCGGCTGCTCTGAAAATGAAGTGTTTCTGGCATCGACCGGCGTAATCGGCGAGCCGCTTGATGCCACCAAGTTCGCCGGGGTTCTGGGCGACATGCAGGGCATGGCCGAAGCCGATTTCTGGCAGGAAGCCGCCAAGGCAATCATGACGACCGACACTTATCCCAAGGTCGCGACCCGCACGGCCGAAATCGGCGGTGTCGTGGTCACCATCAACGGTATCGCCAAGGGTGCCGGCATGATCGCGCCCGATATGGCGACGATGCTTTCTTTCGTGGTTACGGATGCCGATATTGATCCGGCCGCGCTGCAATCACTGCTTTCCGCCGGTGTCGGCCCGACCTTCAATTCCGTGACTGTTGACAGCGACACCTCCACCTCCGATACGCTGATGTTGTTTGCGACAGGTGCGGCGGCTGAGGACGGTCAGGTCAAGGTGACGCGCGCCGATGACGAGCGGCTTTCCTCCTTCCGCGCCGCCTTGAACGATCTCCTGAAAGATCTGGCCCTGCAGGTGGTTCGCGATGGCGAAGGCGCACGCAAGATGGTCGAAGTCACCGTTACCGGCGCGGAAAACGATGTCGCTGCCAAGAAGATCGCCCTTTCGATTGCCAACTCACCGCTGGTGAAGACCGCGGTTGCCGGCGAAGATGCAAATTGGGGTCGCGTCGTCATGGCTGTGGGCAAATCCGGTGAAATGGCCGACCGTGATCGCCTTGCCATCTGGTTCGGCGGCGTGCGCGTTGCCGTCAATGGCGAACGCGATCCGGATTATTCGGAAGCGGAAACCACCGCCGTGATGCGGCTGGAAGACATCCCGGTGAAGGTTGACATCGGTCTCGGTGAGGGCAAGGCCACCGTATGGACGTGCGACCTGACCAAGGAATATGTTGCGATCAACGGCGACTACCGGAGCTGACCGTTGGAGCCGAAGAGAATGCAGGACAATAAAATCGTCAATCTGCCGCTGGTTCGCCGTCTGGAAGCAGTCAGCTTTCGGGCATGGCCGGCCTCGTCGGTGATTTATGACGGTAGCTGGCAAATCCGCCTGACGGGGTCGCATCCATCCAAACGCATCAATTGCGTGGTGCCGCTCGATCCTTCCGATTATGGAAACTGCGCGGTGCGGCTGGAAAAGGCGCGCAAGCGCTTCGAGGATTTCGGCCGTCCGCTGGTGGTGCGCGAAACGACGCTGATGCCGCCGCAGCTCAAGGATTTTCTGGTAAAGGACGGCTGGTCCATGGTTGAGGAGGTCAAGGTCATGACGGCCGATCTCGCTGGCATGGAACTGCCGGAAACGCTGGTCAGCCTGCCGAGCCACGATATTGGCCGTTTTGTCGAGGCGAGCATCAAGGTCAGCGATGGCGACCCGACCCTGCGCCCGGCGATCGCTGAAATCCTCAGTTCGATCAAGCCGACCCTTGGCCTGTTCATCAACGAAGAAGCAGGGGGCAGCGCACTTGCCACCGTTATCTGCGTGCAGGATAACGATCTTGCCGGCATTCTTTCCCTCGATGTCGAGAAGTCGCAGCGGAAAAAGGGCCTCGGCACGCAGCTGCTGGCGTCAGCACTGCGCTGGGCCCGCATCAGCGGCGCCAAAAGCGCCTGGTTGCAGGTCGTCTCCACAAATGCGCCCGCGATTGCACTTTATGAAAAATTCGGCTTCACCGAGGCCTATTCCTATCGCTACTGGCGCAAGGCTGGTGAAGAATGAGCGAAGCGGGCAAAAAAATCCTGCTGGTTGCCGCCTGCGCCCTTCTCGATCAGGACGGCCGTATTCTTCTGGCGCAACGACCTGAGGGCAAGTCGCTTGCCGGCCTGTGGGAATTTCCAGGCGGCAAGGTGGAACAAGGCGAAACACCGGAGGAGACCCTTGTCCGCGAGCTGGACGAGGAGCTGGGTATCAAGACCAAGATAGCCTGCCTTGCGCCGCTGACGTTCGCCAGCCATACCTACGAGACTTTTCACCTGCTGATGCCGCTTTACGTGTGCCGTCGTTATGAAGGCATGGCCCATGGGCGCGAAGGACAGGCAATTAAATGGGTAAAGCCGCAGGCTCTGCGTGATTATCCGATGCCGCCGGCCGACGAGCCGCTCATCCCCTTCCTTCAGGATTTGCTTTAAAGCGACCTACCTGGCGGGTTCCATCCCCTCGCGCAGCCTGTTGAAAACATCCCGTAACTCCGCTTTACCGTGCCAAAACGAGGCTGTGTTAACAGATCGTTCAGCACCCTCTGGCAGATTGTTAAGCTAAAGAAGCGGTAAACTGCGCGTATGAGGTTGGCTATGAACGAGGATTTCTGGAAGACGGTGGAAGGTCGTCAGTCTTACTCCAACAAATCCCGTCGCACCGGCGTTCTTAATGTCGCGCTGCTTTTCGGGACGGCTGTGATTGCTCTTTCCTTGATAGTCACCCCCATGCTTGCCGGAAAATCATCAACGCGCGTCGCGCAGTTCTCCGACAATTACGACATGATAAGCACCGGCTCCATCAAGAAGACCGATGCCGGCAAGACCTATTCCATCCGCCGCAGCATAACCCAGCCGATGCCCGAGATGCCCTGTGTCGTGACGGGCTATAGCAGCGAGAGCGGTTGCTGATCGTTTACCATCATCGGTAACGGATTCCTCATGCCCGTGGCATAGTATAAATTCGATTTTAGCAATATATAATGCCGGTTAGCGTAATCACCGGATGGCGGATGGAGAATATCCCGTGCTGCATTGTTTTATTCGTTTCTTTAAAGACGAAAACGGCGCGACCGCAGTCGAATACGGCCTGATCGTCGGCGTTATTTCCGCCACCATCATCGGTGGCGGAGCCACCATCGGCAGCAACATCAATGCTGTATTCCAGTTCCTCGCCGATACTTTTGCCAACATCTGAGGCCTGCGCTACGCCTATCAGGAAAGCTTGACTTCGGTCGTCTTCAAGGCATCGGCAAGGCGCATTTTGGCGGAACCAGGTTTCAGCGGTTTCTGCTGGCTCTCGTGCGGTGCCCAGCCTGAGACATAGATGATGGAAAACGTGGCTCTGATCCGCCCGTCCGGATCGGAATAACGTTCGGCGTAAAGCTCCGCTGCCCGCAGGAAAAAAGCGCGATTGAGCGGTTTTCTGCTGCGGCTTGCCAGCGGATTGGCCATGCCCATGGCGCGCAGATCGCGCATCAGCGGAAAAATCGAGTCGTAACGCACCGTATAAGTTTCCGCGTCGGTGACGGGAAGCGCAAAACCGGCACGCTGCAACAGTGCGCCAACATCGCGCACATCGGCAAAGGGAATGACGCGCGGGCTGGCGCCGCCGGTCAACTCGGCTTCTGCTGTCAACAGCACGTCGCGCAGTTCCTGCAATGTGCCGCTGCCGGGAATGGCTCCGAGAAACAGCCCGTCCGGCTTTAACGCCCGCCTTATCTGGATCAACGCACCGGGGGTGTCGTTGGTGAGGTGGAGGGCAAGCGGGGAAACAATGAGATTGGCGGAGGCTTCTTCGAGCGGCAGATGCTCCATGGAGGCCACCTGCGGCAGATTCCCATCCGTCGCAAAGGAGGTATCCGTCTCGATACGGCGGATGGATTCCACCTTGCCCGTCTCAGTCACACGCCGGGCGGTGATGCCCGTCCCGCCGTGCAGTTCGATTGCGGTCTCGAAACGGCGCTCGACGATGGCGAGCCTGTCGGCAAACTCGTCGGCGGCCATGTCGAGAAGAAACAGGGCCTTGTCGTCACGCCGGTTCCACGCCCGGCGGCGATTTTGTTCGATCAGGGCCTGGTCAAAGAGAATATCCATCGTCGTGCCTGCTCGGCCTGTAGCGCCTTTGGGATCGGCGGGCCGCATCGTTGCTGTCATGCCGCTTCGGGCATTGTTTTTCCGGTCAGAGGCCGAAACATATCTCTCTCGCAAAGGCACCCGTTCGGCGCTAAAGTCAACCTCATGGGCGCTGGTGAAGATTTGTTTTCGGGATTGCTGTCGAAGTCCGCGACGGTGTCGATGGCGGCACGCAGCGTGTTGCACTCGGCCTTCCGCATGGTCTATCCTCCCACTTGCGCAGGGTGTTCCCGCATGACCGGCGGCGAGGGTGCCCTGTGTGCGGATTGCTGGCGGGATGTGGCCTTTATCGATCGGCCTTTTTGCGAGGTTCTGGGTATCCCCTTCGCCCGGGATCACGGCGCGGGTATTGTGAGCGCACAAGCCATCGCCGACCCACCGCCTTTCGACCGTTTGCGTGCTGTTGCCAGCCATGAGGGAACCGCGCGTAAACTCGTACACCGGCTGAAATATCAGGACCGGACCGATCTTGCGCGTTTCATGGCGCTGTGGATGCTGCGGGCAAGCGACGGAACGGTTGATAGCTGCGACTGTATCTTGCCGGTTCCGCTGCATCGCCACCGCTTCTGGCGTCGCCGTTTCAACCAGTCCGCTGAGCTCGCACGGCATCTGGCCAAGGCCACCGGCAAACCGCTGCTTGCCGGCACGCTGTTGCGCGTGAAGCCGACCGAGCGGCAGGTGGGGCTTTCAGCGCTTGCCCGGCAGGACAATGTGCGGGGTGCTTTTGCAATAGCGCCCGGCCGAAAAGCCGATGTTTATGGCAAGCGAGTGGTGCTGGTGGATGATGTTTATACCACTGGTGCGACGGTGGGCGCGGCAAGTCGCGTCTTGCGGAAGGCGGGTGCTACGGATGTGACCGTTTTGACCTTTGCAATGGCCATTTCCGGTCCTATATGAAGCCTGAATGAAACGAGGATATCGTGCGTTTCAGCACACGTTTGCGAGGCTTCGAAATACATGGCACCGGTAACGATCTATACACGGGATTTTTGTGGTTATTGCGCGCGCGCCAAGGCGTTGCTGGACAGCAAGGGCGTCGATTACGCCGAATATAACGCGACGACGACGCCGGAGTACCGGCAGGAAATGATCGAGAAATCCGGCGGAACGACCTTCCCGCAAATCTTCATCAACGGCCAGCATATCGGCGGTTGCGACGATCTACATGCACTGGAGCGTGCTGGCAAACTCGACGTTATGCTTGCCGCTTAATCGGCTCGATTTTCGATACGGAGGACGTGATGATTTTCAAGGCTGCCGCCATTCAGATGCGCTCGGGTGTCGATACGGTGAAAAATGCCGCCGATATGGAGCGCCTGGTACGTGTTGCTGCGGCTGCGGGCGCTGTCTATGTTCAGACGCCGGAAATGACCGGCGCTCTCCAGAAGGACAGGCAGGCGCTTCGCGCCCAGCTGCGTGACGACGATGGCGATATCATCGTTGCGACCGCCGCGCGGCTGGCACGCGAACTCGGCATCCATGTCCATGTCGGCTCGACAGCGATTGCCCGCCCGGATGGCAAGATTGCCAATCGCGGTTTTCTGTTTGCGCCTGACGGTTCGCGTATCTGCAGCTATGACAAGATCCATATGTTCGATGTCGATCTCGACAATGGCGAAAGCTGGCGCGAAAGTGCGGCTTACGAACCCGGCGCTGTCGCTCGCGTTGCTGAGCTGCCACTGGGGAAATTCGGCTTTGCGATCTGCTACGATGTGCGCTTCCCGCAGCTTTTCCGGGCGGAGGCACTCGCCGGCGCCGAGGTTCTGACGGTTCCGGCCGCCTTCACCCGCCAGACAGGGGAAGCCCACTGGGAAATTCTGCTGCGTGCCCGCGCCATTGAAAACGGCGCTTTCGTCATTGCCGCCGCACAGGCCGGCCTGCATGAGGACGGGCGGGTCACGTTCGGCCATTCCATCATCATCGACCCCTGGGGCAAGGTGCTGGCAATGGCCGGTGGCGCCGGGGAAGAGATCATTTTCGCAGAGATCGACACGTCTCTCGTGGCTGCCGCGCGCGGGAAAATCCCCAATCTGCGCAATGCCCGCGAGTTCGGACTGGACACGGTTATTCCTGCTGGAGGTGAGGCGGCGTGATCCGTTATGCGTTGGCCTGTGAAAAGGGCCATGAGTTCGAAGGCTGGTTTTCCGGAAGCGACGATTTCGACAATCAGTTGCAGCGCGGCTTCCTGTCCTGCCCGATGTGCAATTCCCCGCAGGTTTCCAAACTTCTGATGGCGCCTTCGGTCTCCACCGCCCGCAAAAAAGACGAACGCCAGACGCTCGCCATGGACGCGGCCAGAAAAGAGGCGCTCGCAAAAATCCGCGAAGCGGTCGCCAATATCCGCGCAAATGCGGAAGATGTCGGCGATAAATTTCCCGAAGAAGCCCGCAAGATCCACTATGGCGAGGCCGACGAACGCGGCATCATCGGCCACGCGTCTGCCCAGGACGCGAAGGCCCTGATTGACGAGGGCATCGAGATTGCACCGTTGCCGGTGCTGCCCGATGATGTGAATTGAGTTTCCCTATGCGGATTGCAGTCTATAACTTTGGAATACAGATTGCGTCCTATGACGATCCGCTTGTTGCAGGATTTGCACGACGCGAGCCGTTGAATTTCCTTGCCGCCGAACGTGCCGAAGGTTTTGTTGCACGATCCGGTTATGAGGGAGAATCTGATCCTGCAAGTTGGGGTGAGCAGGTATTTCCGCGGTTTTTGAAAGAAAGCGGCGCGGCCAGCGGCGTTTCCTCATTTTCTCTCTGGTGCGACATCGAATCGCTGATGGCTTACTCCTATTCCGGAGTACATGCCGAGGCATTGAAACACGGTCGAAACTGGAACGTTCCACAACAGTGGCCATCGCTCGTGCTGTGGTGGGTCGAGGCAGCGCATCAACCGCAATGGTCAGAGGCTGTCGCAAGGTTTGAACATCTGCACGACCATGGCCCATCCCCACGCGCCTTCAATTTCAAAAGGCCTTTCGGCCCCGATGGCACTCCCCTTGCAATCGACCGTGCGAAGGTTAGGGAGATTGGCGAGAGAAACGCGGCCGGGCAGCGGGACTTGCTTGTTCAGGTGCAGGCGTTTCCGGTCTGAATGCCAATTTATCCCGGTCTTTTCGCCAGCATCATGTAGTTGACTTCCATGTCCGGCGAGAGGTTCCAGCGGTCCTGCAATACGTTGTAGAAGACGCCGGTACGGTGGACGATATCCATGCCGCTGGCCACCAGCGGCCGTTCAAGCTCATCCGGGCGAACCAGCTTCTCATATTGGTGGGTGCCGCGCGGCAGCCAGCGCAATACGTTTTCGGCGGCAAAGATCGCGAGCGCGCGGGCTTTCAGCGTGCGGTTGATGGTGGCGGCGAACATCAGTCCGCCGGGACGCACCATTTTCGCGCAGGTGGTGACGAAGAGATCGACATTGGCCACATGCTCGACCACTTCCATGTTGAGGACGACGTCGAAGGTTTCGCCCGCCTCCAGCAACTGTTCGGCGGTTACGGCGCGGTAGTCGACGCTGACACCGCTTTCACGGGCGTGGGTGGAGGCAATGCCGATATTCTTTTCTGAAGGGTCGGCGCCCACCACGTCCGCGCCCATGCGCGCCACGGGTTCGGAAAGCAGGCCGCCGCCGCAGCCGATATCCAGCACACGCAGCCCTTCAAGCGGGCGGTGCGCCTTCGGGTCGCGGCCGAAATTATCGCAGATGCGGTTGCGGATATATTCAAGCCGCACCGGGTTGAATTTGTGCAGCGGCCGGAACTTGCCCGTCGGGCTCCACCATTCCGCAGCCATCGCGGAGAAGCGATCCACTTCGCTCTGGTCGACGGTCGTCTGTGCGGTTTCGCTCATGGTTCTGCTCCATATTGCTGTTGCATTGAAGTCGGATGATTGATCCCCGAAGTCAAGACCGGCGGCACATTCCGTCGGCAAATTCCCGGGTGCTTCATTGCCGCAGGTGGAACTGAAACGGGCTGCGATTTGTTTCATGCTGCGTTCATGGAACACGGCGTATTTTCCAGCCATGGCAGTATGTGGAACGCATGCTCGTCCATCGAAATCGATGGACGCCGACAAGGGCAAAGCGGGCTTTTGCTTGAGGAGAAGTAAGTGAAGAAAAAACTGTTTGGCGCAATTGCGCTGGTGGCCATGCTCGCCGCGCCGGCCCTTGCCGAAGCTGCGACTCGCGGCTTTGCCACCGCGAATGTGAATATGCGCTCCGGTCCGAGCACAGCCTATCCGGCCGTGGTCGTGATCCCGGTCGGCGCACCATTGACGGTTCATGGCTGCCTGTCCGATACGCCGTGGTGCGACGTCTCTTTCGTCAGCGGTCGTGGTTGGGTCGCCGGTCGTTACATCCAGACGACGTTCAGGCAGAACCGGGTCTACGTTGAGCCGCGTTATTACCGCGATCTCGGCGTTCCCGTGATCACCTTCGAAGCCGGTCGTTATTGGGACCGTTATTATCGTGACCGTGACTTCTACCGCGAGCGTGACCGCTGGCGTCGTCCGCCGCCATCAGGCGGTTACTGGAATGCTGCGCCTCCGCCGCCGCGCGGTGACTGGGAACGCCCGCGTCCGCGCGACGAATGGCGTGATGGCCGCCGGGATGAATGGCGCGATCCGCGTCAGGGCGGTGGACCGAATGATGGCCGCTGGGAGCGCCGTTACGGCGACTGGAACCAGGGTGACAGAAACCGGGGCGATGGAAATCAGGACAGGCCGCGTCGAGATGGTGACCGCCCGCGGTTCGAGGAAGAAAATCGCGACCGCAATCGCGATCGCCAGCCGAATCAGGACGAAGGCCAGCGTCGTCCGGAGCGCCGCCAGTGGGATGATCCACGCCGCGCGCCCGCCTCGGAAAACTTTCAGGGCGGTTGCCGGGTCGGTGATCCCGGTTGCGATCCGCGATAAACAGACAAAGCCCGGCGAGATTTCGTCGGGCTTTTCATTTGCCGGTTCATATTATCACGAGAGTACTTTTATTTCGCGGTTGCTGCCTTGCGTGCACGGGCCTTGGGTTTTGCGGGGGCTTCTGCCTCCGGCTCCGCAGCAGCGGTCTTCGGCACTGCTTTCTTGCGCTGGGCAGGCTTTGTCGCCTCCGACGTCTTCAGCAGCGAAAATTCATGCTTTGCCTGTTCCCAATGGTCCGCGTCACGGCCATGAGGATGGCCTTCCTTTTCCCAAAGTGTATAGGCCCGTTTGCTGATCCACTCTTGTTCCGAAACCTGCATGCTCGTCTCCCGTTGCTGTTGACAACGCCTTTGACAAGGCGACATTCCGCTTGGTCCGGCACACGCTCGACAGGAATCAATGCCGGCATTTCAAACTCCATTACATGCCATGATTTTCCGGGCGTCAAGCAAACATGCTGCATTGCGAAAGCGGATTTCAGGCATTTTACGCGGGTGAAAGCGGTTTGAGCGAAAGACGTTCCTGAAGGACAAGATCAACGTTGCGTGATCGCGCCCGGACCTCCAAGATGGGCTGGTGAACGGTAGCGGAGGAGGCGACCTTGGAAGTTGCAACGGAAGCGGAGACGCAGGTCGTCATCGAGAGACGGGTAGGGGCCGGTATCATCCACCTGAACCGTCCGAAAGCCATCAACAGCCTGACGCTGCCGATGGTTCGTGCCATGCTTCAGGCGCTTCACCGTTTCGAGGATGATCCTGACGTTTCCTGCGTGGTGCTGACAGGAGAAGGCGACAGGGGGCTCTGTGCGGGGGGTGACGTTCGGATCATTCACGATCTCGGCAAAGCGGGCGATCCGCAGGTGCTGGATTTCTGGCGCGAAGAGTTTCCGCTGAATTATCACATTGCCCGCTTTGGTAAACCTTATGTCGCGTTGATGGACGGCATCGTCATGGGTGGCGGCGTCGGCATTTCCGCCCATGCCAGCCACCGCATCGTCACCGAGCGGACGAAGCTTGCCATGCCGGAAACCGGTATCGGCTATTTCCCTGACGTCGGCGGTTCCTGGCTTTTGCCCAGAGCGCCGGGCGAATGTGGCACCTGGCTGGGGCTGACAGGCAATGCGGTCACTGCTGCCGATGCGATCTATGCCGGTTTTGCCGATTATTTCGTCCCTTCTGCGCGCCTTACAGATTTGGTGCAGAATCTATCACAAGCGCTCGATCCTGATGGTGTCGAGGCGGTAATCGGAACTTATGCCGTCGAAGCTGGTGAGGGGGTCCTGTCGGCACACCGTGAGATCATCGACGCGGCATTCCGTTTCGACACGGTCGAGGAGATTTTCGCAGCACTTTCGGAGCGTGACGATACGTTTTCGCGCGAGACTCTGGAAATTCTCAAAAAACGCTCCCCTACCAGTCTCAAACTAACCCTGAAGCTGCTGCGCCTGGGGCGGGAAAGCGCCAGCCTCATCGAATGCCTCGAACGGGAATTTGCCGCCGGCACGGAGATATTGCGGGGTCATGATTTTTATGAGGGCGTGCGTGCGGCCCTGGTCGACAAGGACCGCAATCCGCGCTGGCGACCGGCACAGCTGGAAGAGGTGCGTGAAGAAGACCTTCTGCCATATTTTACCAAACATTCCGGTAATCTCTTTCCCGAGCACCGCCTTTAGATTGCGCAACGCAAAAGAAATCCGGCTTGCGGACATATATGAAATCATCACCTTTCGAATTGATGTTGCTTGGGTGAAATTTCTAATACGCTTCTGCTTAACGCACGGCTGTTGCTCGCAGGCGTTGTCGCCCCCCGTTATGTTGACGACCATTCGATTTTCCGGGGGTATTCATGAAACGTCTTCTCATCATCGGCACTGCCATTGCCGCTCTTTTTGCAGGTGCGGCGCAGGCGCAGTCTCCGACCACCATTCTCAACGCCTCCTACGATGTTGCCCGTGAGGTTTTCGCAGCCGAGAACGAGGCTTTCATCAAGCTGCATCCGGGTATCACGGTTGATCAGTCGCACGCCGGCACCTCCAAGCAGGCGCGTGCCATCGTTGAGGGTCTGGAAGCCGATGTCGTCACCTTCAACCAGGTAACGGATGTCGATTTTCTGGTGAAGCAGGGTTTCGTTTCCGCCGACTGGCAGAAGGATTTTGCGAACGACGCCTCGCCGTTCTATTCTTTCCCGTCCTTTCTCGTGCGTGCCGGTAATCCCAAGCACATCAAAGACTGGGACGATCTTGCCCGTGACGACGTGAAGGTGGTTTTCCCCAATCCGAAGACCTCGGGTAACGCCCGTTACACCTATCTCGCCGCCACGGCCTATGCCAAGGAGAAGTTCAACGGCGACGAGAAGAAGGTTCAGGAATTCGTCAAGAAAATCTTCGACAACACCCCTGTTTTCGACACCGGAGGCCGCGCCGCCACCACCACCTTTGTGGAACGTGAAATCGGCGACGTGCTGATCACCTTCGAAGCTGAGACCCGCGGCATTGCCAAGCAATATGGCGCCGACAAGGTTGAGGGCGTGGTGCCTTCCGTCAGCCTGCTCGCCGAATTCCCGGTCGCTGTGGTGGACAAGGTGGTCGACAAGCGCGGCTCGCGCGATCTGGCGAAGAGCTACCTCGATTTCCTCTACACCGAAGAGGGCCAGCGCATTGCTGCCGAATTCGGCCATCGCGTTCACAACGAAAAGGTTGTCGGCGAGTTCAAGGACAAGTTCCCGGCCATTCGCCTCGTCAACGTCAATGACGTCTTCGGCGGCTGGAATAAAATCCAGAAAGAGCATTTTGCGTCCGGCGCGACGCTTGATACGCTCTACGGCAGCCGTTAATCACGACGATATGCAACAGGTAAAAGACCCGGCGGGAAACTGCCGGGTCGCTTTATGATGAAATGGGGGCGGGGTTTGAAGCGGAATGTTCTGCCGGGGCTTAAATTGTCCCTCGGCGTTACCCTCACTTACGTCGCCATCATCGTGCTTCTGCCGCTCTCGGCGCTGGTGTTCAAGGCGGCGAGCCTCGGGCCAGCCGAATATTGGGCCATTATCTCTTCGCCGCGCGCTGTTGCGAGCTATCGCGTCACGGTGCTCTGCGCTCTCGCCGCGACCTTGTTCAACGTCGTTTTCGGACTGGCGCTCGCCTGGGTGCTGACGCGTTACCGTTTCCCCGGCTGGCGCCTTGTCGATGCCATTGTCGATCTGCCTTTTGCGCTTCCCACCGCCGTTGCCGGCATTGCGCTGACGACGCTGTTTGCGGGTAACGGCTGGTTCGGCTCGGTGCTTGCGCAATTCGGCATCAAGGTTGCCTATACGCCGCTCGGCATCATGGTGGCGATGGCCTTTACCAGTCTACCCTTCATCGTGCGCACCGTGCAGCCGGTGCTCGAAGACCTCGATCCGGCATTGGAGGAGGCGGCGCAATCGCTCGGCGGTTCCGATCTCGAAATCTTCCGCAAGGTCATCCTGCCGCTTTTGACACCCGCTCTGCTGGCTGGTCTTTCGCTGTCCTTCGCACGCAGCCTCGGCGAGTTTGGGGCAATCATCTTTATTGCCGGCAACCAGCCGTTCTCGACGGAAATCACCGCACTGCTGATCTTCATCCGGCTTGAGGAATATGATTATCAGGCCGCCGCCGCCATCGCCTCGGTGCTGCTCATCGCGGCCTTCGTGATGCTGGCGGTGACCAATTACCTCCAGGCGCGTGCGCTTCGTTATACGGTGAGGAGCTGAGACATGAGCGCGTTTTCTTCCCGCCGCAAGCCGCCACGCGTTGGTGATGCACCCTGGGTTCGCCGCAGCCTGATTGCTTTTGTGCTCGTCATCGGCGCGTTCCTGGTTGTCGCTCCTCTGACCATCATCGGTGTCGAGGCTTTTTCGCAGGGCTGGAAGGTTTACTCAGCCACCATCACCCACCCCGATACCCGCCACGCCATCATGCTGACGGTGCTGACGGCGCTGATTGCGGTGCCGATCAACACGGCCTTCGGCGTCGCGGCCGCATGGGCGATCACCAAATTCGATTTTCCCGGCCGGCGCTTCCTGCTGGTGCTGATCGAGATACCCTTCTCCATCTCGCCGATCGTCGCCGGTGTCGCCTATCTCTTCGTTTATGGGCTGCAGGGGCTGTTTGGGCCGTTCCTCGATGCGCACAATATCAAGATACTCTTTGCACTACCCGGCATCGTCATCGCGTCGATGTTCGTCACGGCACCCTTCGTGGCGCGCGAGCTGATCCCATTGATGCAGGCGCAGGGCCGCGATCTGGAGGAGGCGGCCACCTCGCTTGGCGCATCCGGCTGGCGCACCTTCTTTTCGGTGACGCTACCGAATATCAAATGGGCGCTGCTCTACGGCGTCGTTCTGTGCAACGCCCGCGTCATGGGTGAATTTGGCGCGGTGTCGATCGTGTCAGGTAATATTCGCGGCCAGACCAACACGCTGCCGCTGCATATCGAGCTGCTCTACCATGATTACCAGACGGCCGGCGCCTTTGCGTCGGCCTCCATCCTCGCTCTGCTCGCCGTCATCACCATCATCGCCAAGGTGGCGCTGGAAGGGCGCGGTGCGGGGCGCGGGGCCAAGAAGACCAACGGCGGTGCCGCCATCGCCACGGAGACCTGATACCCATGAAAATCCGCCTCGAAAATGTGGTGAAGACCTTCGATACATTCCGCGCGGTGCGCGATGTTTCGCTCGATATTGAAAGTGGCGAGCTTCTGGCGCTGCTCGGCCCCTCGGGTTCAGGCAAAACCACGATTTTGCGCATGGTCGCCGGTCTCGAATATAGCGATGGCGGCCGCATCTTTTTTGGAGACGAAGACGCCACCAATATTCCGGTGCGCGATCGCGGCGTCGGTTTCGTGTTCCAGCACTACGCACTTTTTCCGCATATGACGCTGCATGAAAACATCGCGTTCGGCATGAAGGTGTCGAAGGTGAAGCGCGACAAAGCGGCGATCGATGCGCGGGTCGGGGAACTGTTGAACCTGGTCAAGCTTGACGGTCTGGGCGACCGGTTCCCGGCGCAGATTTCCGGTGGGCAGCGGCAGCGTGTGGCGCTGGCCCGTGCGCTTTCGGTCGATCCCAAAGTGCTTCTACTGGATGAGCCCTTCGGCGCGCTGGATGCCAATGTGCGCCGCGACCTACGCCGCTGGCTGCGTGAAATTCACGGCGCGCTGGGCATTACCACGATTTTCGTGACACATGATCAGGAAGAGGCACTGGATCTCGCTGACCGCGTCGTCATCCTCAATCAGGGCGAGATCGTGCAACAGGGCACGCCGAAGGAAGTGTGCCGCCAGCCGAACAGCGCCTTCGTCATGCGCTTTCTCGGCGATGCCAACCGTGTGTCCGGCGTGGCGCGCGGCGGCAAGGTCTATGTCGGTGACAACGAACTGCCCTTCTCCTACGGTCAGGCGGATGGCGCCGTTGAGATCTATGCCCGTCCCTCCGACCTGGAATGGGAAGATCTGCACGAGGGCATTCCAGCCTCGGTTTCGCGGGTTCTCGACAGGGCAGGCGAGCGGCGGGTGATTGCCAGCACAGATGGCGGCGATCTCCTGGAATTCGACGTGCCGCCGGAAAATGATGTCGCGGCAGGCGATCGCGGTTCCGTCATCATCCGCCGTGCGAAGATTTTCCCGGCGGCTTGAGGGACGCTCTCGCCAGCCTCATATCAGCAGTTCGAAAAAGGCCTCGGCCGCCAGCCTGCCATTGACCATCAGGTCAACCTTGTGAACACCCGCATAGTGCTTGCGGGTGGTGAAATCGCGCATGGCGCGGCTTATCGAGAGCGCGCACGTTTCGCCCGGCTGCAACTCGATTTCTTTCCACTTGAAGACTTTCGCGGAGGCGTCACCGCTCTTTTTCACGTAATGCACGGCATAATCGATCACCAGTTTCTGCGGGCTTTCTGCCGTCGAGGTGAAAGAAGCTGAAATCCGCACTGGATTACCAAGAGCGACCTTTTCAGGAGAAACCTGAAACGCCGAAAGTGCGATCTGAGCCTCCTTATGGGCGCCCAAATGGGCGAGTGCGGCAGCGTCGCCTTTCTTGACCAGAGTGCGCAAGGCCTGCCGCACGATCCAGCGTGTATGCGGGTTTTCCTTCGGCCATGTGTCGATGAGCGCCAGCACGAAAGCGGCATTGTCCTTGGTGATGTCGTTCAGATGATTGGCGACGGATTTGCGCACGTAAAGCGCCTCGTCAGCTTTCATGGCATCGAGGATCGCGGTGACCGGTGAGGGATCATCGATCAGGGCTTTGAGCTGAAACGACCAAGGCAGGCGCGGCCGGCAGCCTTCGCTCGCCAGCCTTCGCACATGTTCGTTGTCATGTCGCGACCATGTTTCCATCACGGCAAGTGTTCGGGCCAGATCCCTTTGCAGGAAATGGCGGATGGCAAATTCCGAGGAGCCGAAACGGGTGAAATATTGCAGCGCCTGCATGGAAAGATCGAAATCGTCGAGACCGTAAAGCGCCACATATTCTGGCAGCGAAATGGACGCGAAACCGTTGCCTATCCCGGGTGCTGCGGCTGTCAGAATTTCGATGTTGCGGGCAAAGTCGCCGGGAAGCGTGGCGTGCAGGCTGGTCGCCACCTGCCGCATGCGCTGCATGATGCCCAGCGCTTCGAGATTTGTCGTGGCAAGCGCCATGAAGGCGGGAACATCGAAAGGCGCATGAACGGCTTTGGTCTGATCGGCGATGTGTCGCAGTTTTTCGTGGTTGAAGATTTCCTTCAACGCGGGTGCCGCTGTCTCGCTCATAGGGCCTCTCAAAGTTCACTTTTTGTTCTTTTAGGACATGATGAGGACGGAGGCAAGGGAAGGCGCTACTACCGAAGAAAAGACATAGCAGATCTTGCTTCTTCACAGATTGACGAAGGCCTTTCACTCCGTCATTCCGGGCTTGATCCGGCATCCGGCATCCGGCATCCGGCCACTGGGCGCCTGCGCGGCGAATAGTCTTTTGCGATCAGTGACTTGACCGCGCTGGACCCCGGATCTAGTCCGGAGTGACGATGCGTGGAGATTCCGGGTTCGCCAAATTCAGGTTCAGGGCGGATATTGTCATCCGCCCTGAGCTTGCATCCAAAGCTTCAGCTCATCTGGCTGACGAATTTCGTCTCCAGATAGGCCTGAACCGCCTCCGAACCGCCCTCCGTGCCATAACCGGAATCCTTGACGCCGCCGAAGGGGACTTCGGGAAGCGCAAGGCCGTTGTGGTTGATGGTCAGCATGCCCGCCTCGACCTGGTGGCCGAGCGCATGCGCTGTCTTGACCGAGCTGGTAAAGGCGTAGGATGCGAGGCCAAAAGGCAGGCGGTTCGCTTCGTTGATGGCATCATCGAATGTCGAGAAGCGGTTGATGATGGCGACGGGACCGAAGGGCTCGTCGTTCATGATCTTTGCTGTCACTGGCACGTTGGCGAGCACCGTGGGCTCGAAGAAGTTGCCCTTGTTGCCGATGCGGCGGCCACCGGTCTTCAGTTCCGCGCCATGGGAAACGGCGTCGTTGATCAGGCCTTCCAGCGCTGGGATGCGGCGCTCATTGGCGAGCGGCCCCATGACGACACCTTCTTCCAGGCCGTTGCCGACCTTGATCGCCTTCGTGGCTTCCACGAAACCTTCAAGGAAGCGATCCGCCACACCGTCCTGCACGAGGAAGCGGGTGGGAGCGACGCAGACCTGACCGGCATTGCGGAACTTGGCAAGCGAGGTCACCTCGATCGCTTTTTCGATATCGGCATCGTCAAAGATCATCACTGGCGCATGACCGCCGAGTTCCATCGTGGCGCGCTTCATGTGCTTGCCGGCAAGGGCTGCCAGATGTTTGCCGATCGGCGTGGAGCCGGTGAAGGAAATCTTGCGGATGACCGGATGCGGGATCAGATATTCCGAAATCTCGGATGGCACGCCGTAAACGAGACCGATGACACCCGCCGGCACGCCCGCATCCACAAACGCTCGGATCAGTTCCGCCGGCGATGCCGGTGTTTCTTCCGGGGCCTTGACGATGATGGAGCAGCCCGTGGCAAGGGCAGCCGAAAGCTTGCGGACGATCTGGTTGATCGGGAAGTTCCATGGCGTAAACGCCGCGACGGGACCAACCGGCAGCTTGATGGCAAGCTGGGAAACGCCGGTTGCGCGCGCCGGGATGACCTGGCCGTAGGTGCGACGTGCTTCCTCGGCGAACCAGTCGATGGTATCGGCGGCGCCCATGATTTCGGTTGCCGATTGCGACAGCGGCTTGCCCTGCTCGCGGGTCATTATATAGGCGATCTTGTCCTTGCGCTCGCGCAGGATATCGGCTGCCCTGCGCATGATCTTGGAACGCTCGAAGGGCGAGGTGTCGCGCCAGACCTTGAAGCCACGCTCGGCGGCGGCAAGTGCCAGATCGAGGTCCGCCTTTTCGGCATGAGCGATCGCGCCGATGATTTCGTCGGTCGCAGGGTCGGATACGGCGATCGTCTTGCCGGAAACGGCGTCTCGCCATTCGCCATCAATGAGAAGTTTGATGTCGGGATAGGTGTGCATAGGGACTACCTTCATGATGCGGCCGATACGGCAGGGTGCCGTCCAGCCCGGAGACGTGAACAGAATTTTCCTGACCGGAATATATCCGGTATCGCCGCTTGCGCTGCGCGGAACGGGCGTCTGGGCATTTCCGGCAAGAGGAAGCTGAAAATGCCGGAAACGGAAATGACAGCTCTTATATTAAGTTGCGTACGGTATGTTTCAACCGTTCGCTCTGGCAATCGCCATGATTTTTCTGTGATGCGAAACTTGTCTCTCGGCTTTCCTGCCTGACAGGCAGGCGGATGCCGAACGCGCATTGGTCTTGTCCGATACGCGCGAATCATGTGTTGCTGTTGTTAAGCAATCACGCATATGCCGCAATTTGGCCTTTGTCGCACCAGACGGATTGATACGAAGACGTAACTTGTAGTGTTGCTTGCGTCATAACAGGGCGTGAAGTGTAAAAAAGTACAATAAGACGGAAAAATTATCCAAACGGTTTACTCAAAACCTAGAGAAAATACGGATAAAATCTCACTAAGGATATAACATTCATTCCTGATATATATTGCGAGCGTCGGTTCCCTTGACCCTCAGAGGTTGGCGTAAACCCCTCGACCTGAACGCTAGATGGAGAAAGAGTATGAGTTTCGCCCGGGTACTTCTCAGTGCGTTTCTGTCGCTCATGTGGCTTTCCTGTGCCGAGGCCGGGACAATCGCCAAGCCGCAAGGCAAGCCGATATTGACCATCTCCGGAAACATCACCAACACCAATGCCGATGGCGCTGCGGTATTCGATCGCGACATGCTGGAGGGATTGGGCATGGTGACGGTGGAGACCACGACGCCCTGGCACGATGGCCGCGTTCGTTTTGACGGCGTGTCACTGGCAAAGTTGATGGATCTCGTCGGTGCAAAAGGCACCAGCGTAACGGCAGTTGCACTCAACGATTATGTGAGCACCATACCGGTTGAGGATTTTAAGAAATTTAACGTTATCCTCGCGATCAAGCTGGATGGCAACTACATGACAGTTCGCGAAAAGGGTCCGCTGTTTGTCATCTATCCCTATGATAGCGACCCGGAATTGCAGAAGCAGACCTATTATTCGCGGTCCGCATGGCAAGTTGCCAAATTGATAGTGGAATAAAGGTGCCGTTTGCGAAAACTTGTGGCGGTGATCATCTGTTGCTTCGTCCTGGCAACGGGCTATATCGCTTTCGTCATTGCCGAGCGTCAGACCGCTCTGCAGAAATTTGCCCGCTATAACGATTCGTGGGCGGTCAGTCAGACCGTGGCGGAGTATCTCCGCCTTCAGAACAAATTGGCCGTTTTTGCGCTCAGTCCCGGTGTCATAGACCGGGACGAATTGCAGCTGCGCATGGACATCATGCTAAGCCGCCTGGAGCTCTTGAAGCAGGGTAACCTCGGCGCTTTCATCAATGAAAAACAGCAATGGCGGGATCTCGTAACCCGCCTTGACGCGGTTCTGGCCCGCCTGGAACAGCAGATGAACACCCTGGAGCCAAGGGATGTTCCGGATCTGCTCTCCGAGATGAGCTCGCTCGATGCGCCGATGACGACGCTGGCTTCGTCGTCGGTCGCCTATGACGTCAATCTGATCGATACGGCCCATGAAGACGTGCGCAAGCTGCATATCGTCTACACCGCGCTTGCAGGCGGGTTAATCCTGTGCGGCATCGCGCTGGTGATATTGCTGCTTCGTCAGAACGATCTGTTGAACCGCGCGCAGAAAAGCATGCGCGGGCTGACGGACGACCTGCGCGCCGCCACGCTTGAATTGCAGGCCAAGAACGTCCGGCTTGAGCATGATGCCTATCATGATGCGCTGACGGGCCTTCCGAACCGCTCGCTGTTCCGGCAGGAACTTATCGAGCGGTTGCGCCGCTCTTTCGGCGGCAATGGAACGACGGCCATTCTTCTGCTTGATCTCGATGGGTTCAAGGACGTCAACGACACGCTTGGCCACGATTCGGGCGACGCCTTGCTTCAGGCCGTGGCACAGCGCCTTTCGGGGATCGGCGGTGATTACGACATGGTTTGCCGCCTTGGCGGCGATGAATTCGCTGTCGTGTCCGATGATCTCAATGAGGACACGGCGCGCCGTCTCGCCTCCAAGCTTATCGAGCAGATCAGCCGGACCTACCAGCTCGGCGAGCAGGAGGTGAAAATCGGCACCTGCATCGGCATCGCCATATCGCATGGTACCGTCGATGCGGATGAATTGTTCAAGCGCGCGGATCTGGCGCTTTATGAAGCCAAGGCCATCGGCCCTGGCCGGGCGAGTGTTTTCAAGGTCCGCATGCAAAAGCAGCTGACCGAAAAGAAATCCTTCGAGGCCGATCTGCAGACGGCGCTGCAGAACGACGAGATGGAGGTCTATTACCAGCCGCAGGTGGCGACGCAGACCCGCAAGCTTTGTGGCTTCGAGGCACTTTTGCGCTGGAAACATCCAGTGCGCGGCGATGTTCCGCCCAGCGTGTTCATTCCCGTTGCGGAACGAACCGGCCTTATCCATTCGCTCGGAAAATGGGTGATGGAGACTGCCTGCCGCGAGGCGATGCGATGGGATGAGGACATGAAGGTGGCGGTCAATCTCTCGCCGGTTCAGTTCCACAGTACCAACCTCATTCAGAACGTGATGGGTGCCCTTGATAAAAGCGGGCTGGAGCCGAGCCGGCTCGAGCTTGAGATCACCGAATCGATCCTGCTGAACAAGAGCGACCAGACGATCAACACGCTGACGCGGCTGAAGGCCGTCGGCATCCAGATCGCCATGGACGATTTCGGCACCGGTTACTCCTCGCTTGCGAATTTGCGCGGCGTGCCGTTCGACAAGATCAAGATCGACCGGTCATTCCTGCGCGATATCACCAGCGACCGCGACGCGCTGGCGATCGTCGAATTCGTGGTCGGCGTCGGGCGCAGCCTCCGAATGACCACCATCGCCGAAGGCATCGAGACGGAGGAGCAATATGAGCTGGTCAAACGTCTGGGATGCGATCTGGTACAGGGCTATCTGATCAGCAGGCCGTTGCCGGCCAAGGAGCTTGTGGCCTGGAGTTCCGTTTGAACGGGTTTGCTTTCGAACAGGGCAAGCCATGTTAAATTTCAGTGGGATACATCATTGACGGCGAAAACCAGTACCGGTTGTCGCACCGATACTGTAGAGCATTCGCGGTCTATGCGGGATCGTTCTGTTGACGAGACCGGGTTTTGAGAAAGGGCTTGGGAAATATGGAAATTCTGGATGTGCATGGAGTAGCCCTGCCTCTTTCTTCCGATGAGGTATCGCCCGTCATATGGCAGGCGCTGACCGACGGCAGCTATGAGGCGAAAGAGGCCCGCAGCGTCCTGAAAGCCATCAAGCCCGGCGACCGCGTATTGGAACTGGGGTCCGGCATCGGCATCATAACCTCGATCATTGCCGGTATTCAGGATGTTTCCGTTTGGGCATTCGAGGCCAATCCGTCCACAGCGGCACTGGCGGAACGGGTGATCAAGGCAAATTGCCGTGGCAATGTCGTGTTTTCCCAAGGACTTCTCACGGCCGACGAGCCGCGTACCTATCCATTCTATGTCCGCAAGGATCTCTGGATGTCGTCCATGGACGAAAATCAGGGTCCTTATGAAAGGCGCATCGAAATCTCGTCCGAGAATATCGATGCGTTTGTCGCCAGCCGGGGCATCACGGCGCTCGTGATGGATATCGAGGGCGCGGAACGCGATCTGCTCGGCAATGCCGAGCTTGCTGGCGTGGAGCGGATATTCGTCGAGCTGCACGATCACCTTTATGGCCTCGAAGGTGTTCGCGACATCATGCAGGCACTGACCGCCAAGGGATACGCCTATGATCCGCGCGGTTCACGCGGCCCTTGCGTGTTGTTTTCCAAGGACGTCAGCCCGAGGGAATACGATCCCGACGTGGATTGAGAGTTCGAACAACTTAGCGAGTTTCGTTTCCGGCGGTGTGCAGTCGCGACCGCGCCCTTCCGCCGTTGATTACAATTTAAAACGCAACTTATCCGGTTGGTTATTTCAATCCGTTTGCGTCTTCTGTCGCAACTTTTCGGTCGCGGTGCCGTTTAGCGCCGGTACCGGGGCGTAAGACAGCGGGCGGCACGGCCATTATTGCCAGATCAGCAATTCATTCAGAATTATTGTTGCAATTGTTGCGGATGTTTTCCTGCGTCATCATCCCTCCATCAAACCGGCGCACAACATAGATCGCACCGGAAGATGCCAACGCAACCGAAGGAGAAACGATCATGGGCTTTGTTAAGACGACAGATGGAACAGACATCTTCTACAAGGACTGGGGCCCGAAGGATGCTCAGCCCATCGTGTTTCACCACGGCTGGCCACTCAGCTCCGACGACTGGGATGGACAGATGCTGTTTTTCCTCTCGAAAGGGTATCGTGTCGTCGCCCATGATCGCCGTGGTCACGGCCGCTCCGCGCAGGTTTCCGAAGGTCACGATATGGACCATTATGCCGCAGACGCCTTTGCCGTTGCGGAAGCGCTGGACTTGAAAAACGCCGTGCATATCGGCCATTCCACCGGCGGTGGCGAAGTGGCGCGTTATGTTGCCAGACACGGTGAACCCGCAGGCCGCGTCGCGAAGGCCGTTCTGGTTTCCGCCGTGCCGCCGCTGATGCTCAAGACCGAGGCCAACCCCGAGGGCCTGCCGATGGAGGTTTTTGACGGCTTCCGTTCAGCAATTGCCGCAAACCGCGCGCAGTTCTTCCGCGATGTGCCCTCCGGCCCGTTCTACGGCTTCAACCGCGATGGAGCGACCGTTCAGGAAGGCGTGATCCAGAACTGGTGGCGGCAGGGTATGATGGGCAGTGCCAAGGCGCATTACGATGGCATCAAGGCATTCTCGGAAACCGACCAGACCGAAGACCTGAAGGCCATCAGCGTGCCTACACTCGTGCTGCACGGTGAAGATGACCAGATCGTGCCGATTGCGGACTCTGCGCTGAAATCGGTGAAGCTCCTGAAAAACGGTACGCTGAAGACCTATCCCGGCTTCTCGCACGGCATGCTGACCATCAATGCAGACGTGCTCAACGCCGATCTCCTGGCCTTCATCAAGGCTTGATCCTTTTGCAAAACGGAATGCGGCTGGATACCCGGCCGCATTTTGTCGTCCTGCGTCAAGCCAGACGGGCCTGCCATTCGCTGCGATAGGCGGGAAGCCCTGCAATGGCATCGGGAGCGAAATGGCGCTCGCGACCGGCAAGTGGTTTGATACCGGTGAGGAGTGCTGCCCCGGCACTGGTGCCTGTGGAACCGCTGACGGCGATGACCTCAGTTTCGGCAAAACCTGCCAGCGCCTTGAGATAAAGCGCATTGCTGGCGAATGGCCCTTCGACCAGTATCGGGCCTTTCTGCCCGATGAGCGATAGGCTGAACTCCGTCATCAGGGCGAGATAAAGCGCCGCTGCCGCGTGCCGTTCAGCAACAGTGGCATTGTCGTCGGCAATCCAGCGCGCTGTTTTGCCGGGGAAGGGGCCGGAACCGCTGACGACGCTGGGCAACAGCATCATGCCTCTGGTGAGCACGCCGCCGAGAGCGGCTTCGGTTTCTTCGTCCGGAGCAGGCCCGAATTGTTGCGTCAGCATTTCATATTCCCTGCCGCCCATGAAGCGGGAGGAGGGAACGGGACGCCCGAGGGCATCGACATTCAAAAGCGTATCACGGGCGGGATCCAGCGTCTCCGCCGTACCGCCGATGGCGAAATTCACCACCCAGGTGCCGGTGGAGACGACCGAAAAATCACCCTGCCGCCGCAGCAGATGCGGCAGGAGCGAGGCGTTGGAATCATGGATGCCGCAATAGACCGATATATCCGCCGAAAGCCCGGTTTCCAGCGCCACCGATTCGCGGACTGGCGCGAGTACATCGAAGGCGGAGCGCACCGGCGCCATCAATTGCGCAATGCCCAAGCGCTCGACCAGCGATGAAAACGCCTTCAGCCGCGGATTCCACAAATCCGTATGGCAACCGAGCGAGGTCGTCTCGGTGGCCTGAACGCCGGTCAGCCGCCCCGCCCAATATTGCGCGTAGGTGACGATGCTGCGCACCCCAGCGAATTCCTGCGGAAAGGCGGTTTTCTGGAAATGGATTTGTGCGCCAAGGTTCAATCCGGCTGGAAGCGAGGGCGAGCCGGTTTCAGCAAAATCTGGCCTGATGCGGAGATAGGCTTCCGCAACGCTTGCGGGGTAGCTGTGCTCGTAATCCAGCACAGGCATGGCAAGGTCGCCGTTTTCGTCAAGAAGTGCGGCAGACGCGCCATGGGTCGTGATGGAAATCGCGTCGAAACCCGGCTCTTCCGCGAACCGCCGCAGAGAGGTGAGAATGAAGCTCCAGAGCATCTCCACATCGTAATGCGGATAGATGCCGTCACGAAGGACAGGGTTGGAACGCCTGTCACCGGTTATCTCTTCGCCGCTTCGGGTGTCAATGACAACGACCTTGGCATTGGTCTTGCCTATATCGATGACCGCGACGCGACGTGGCTTTGTCATGTCATTCATGGCAGGTGGAACACCGTCACAAGGTCAGTCGCGACAGGCGAATTATCGGGGTTGCTTTCCATGATGTCAGCCATATGCGCCCACCATTTCTTCATCACGGGATGCTCGGGCAATGCTGCCATGCCGTGGTTCTTCGGGCGGGTCAGCACGCCGAACAGGATGTCGGTTTCCGGGTCGAGGTGGATTGAATAGTCGCTCACACCCGCTTCGTGCAGTAGAGCAACCAGTTCCGGCCATATCTCGTCATGGCGCCGTCTATATTCGGCTTGCTTGCCGGCGAAGAGTTTCATCTTGAAAGCGTGTTTTTCTAATTCCGGCATGGCTTAGCCTCTGATGGCGCGAAGGCGGCGCACAACGATGGGTATGGCGATGGTGATGATCAAAAGCAGGCCGACGAAGATCGACATGACGATGCCAGGCACGTTCAGAAGACCGAGGCCGAAGGTGACGAGGCCCATGACGAAGGCAGCGATGACGACACCTGCAATGGTGCCGGAGCCGCCGAGAATGGACACGCCGCCGAGCACCACCATGGTCACGACTTCAAGCTCCCAGCCTTGAGCAATCGAGGGGCGGGTGGAACCGAGCCGCGAGGTGAGGCAGACGGCGGCGATGCCGCTCATCAGGCCGGTCAAAAGGAAGAGGATGAATTTCACCCGCTCGACGGGAATACCGGAAAAACGGGCGGCAAACGGATTGTTGCCGATCACGTAGACCTGCCGGCCGAAATTGGTGGCGTGCAGCAGAATGGCGAAGATGACGGCCATGGCGAGGAACAGCACGAATTCGAAGGAGATGACCGAGTACACGTAACCCTGACCGAAATAGGCGAAATCCGCCGGATATTTGCCATAGGCCTGATCACCCAGCACCATATAGGAAATACCGCGAAACAGGCTCATCGTACCGATGGTGACGACGATGGATGGCAGTTTGAGGCCAGCGACGAGAAAGCCGTTGAACGCCCCGCAGAGTAGCCCGGTTCCGATGCCGATGGCGACGAGCCCCGGCGTGCCGACACCCATCTGCACCGCCGCACCCATTGCGGTGGAGGCGAGAGCGATGATGGCGGCGACTGATAGATCAATCTCGCCAGCGATGATCAGAAGCGCCATCGCAAAGGCGATGATCGCCTTTTCGGTGAAGTTAAAGGTCGCGTCGGACAGGTTCCAGGCATTGAGGAAATAGGGCGAGGCAAACGAATTGGCGATGAAGATGAGGATCGCGACGCCGAGCAGTAGCACTTCCCAGCTTGCCAGGAGACGGCGCAACGGCGTGCCGAGCTTGTCTGGAATGATGCGCGGTTTCTGCGCCGGTTGAGAATTCGTACTCATGCTGCGGCCTCCTTGGCCTGATCGCTTGCCGCCCGGTCGCGCAGGATGATGCGCCCTTTTCGAGCTTCGGCGCGGGCGTTGAAGACGACGGCGAGCACGATAACCACGCCGGAAATCGCCATTTGCGCGAAGGGAGAAATGCCGATGACGGGCAGGGCGTTCTTGATGACGCCGAGAAACAGTGCGCCGAGCACAGCGCCTGCCACCGAGCCAATGCCGCCGGCAATGGAGATGCCGCCAATCACATTTGCCGCCACGCTATCGAGTTCGAAACCGGCTGCGATATCCACATAGGCAACGGCATAACGCGACACCCAGAGATAGCTTGCAAGTCCTGCCAGTGCACCCGACAGAACGAAAGCCAGAAAGCGTGTGCGGCCGACATCGATGCCGGCATAGACCGCAGCGCCCGGATTACCGCCGGAAGCGTAGGCGGAGCGGCCGAAAGAGGTCCGGCTGAGCACCAGCCAGGCGCCGGCGATGATGAGGATGGCGACCCAAGATAAAACCGGCATGCCGAGAATCATGGTGCGCGGCACGTTGAGAAAAGTCGGCGAAAGCTGGTGCGCATTCACCCAGCCGCCGCCCGACAGCACGAAGGCCATGCCGCGATAGATGGTGAGCGTGCCGAGCGTGACGACGATGGGCGGAATGCCGAGCCACCAGACGAGAATGCCGTTGATCGATCCCAGAAACGCGCCGATGCCGACCGCCATGGCGATGAGAAGCGGCAGTGGAATTCCCGGGAAGGCGGCATTGGTCATCGCCACTGCCATGCCGGTGAAGGCGAGGTTGGCGGCAACCGAAAGATCGATGGATTTGGTGAGAATGACCGCCATCTGGCCAAGCGCCAGGATGATGAGGATGGAGGTATCGTTGAAGATATTGACGAGATTGGCCGGCTTACCGAAACCGGGCGCGCGCAGCGCAAAGCCTGCGATCATGATGACGATGATGCCCGCCAGCAGCCATTCGCGATTTTTGAGAAAACGTTGCATGGTTTTGCCCCTCTCAGGCGTTGCCGGTGGCGGCGCGCACCAGCTTTTCCGGAGAAAAATCGGCGCGTTCGAACTGACCTGCCATCAGGCCTTCGCGCATGACGATGGCGCGGTCGGACATGCCGAGAATTTCGGGAAGTTCAGATGAAATCATGATGATGGAGAGACCTTCGGCCGCCAGCTCGCTGATGAAGCCGTGCACGGCGGCCTTGGAGCCGATATCGATGCCCTTGGTGGGTTCATCGAGAATAATGACTTTCGGCTGCGTGGCGAGCCATTTGCCGATCACCACCTTCTGCTGGTTGCCGCCGGAAAGCGTGCCGACGGGCACGGACAGGGCGGCGGCGCGCAGGTCGAGGCGTGAGGCATATTTGCGCGCCAGAGCAAATTCGTTTGCGGCGGCGAGAAAGCCCTTGCGAGAGGTGCGGGCAAGAGAGGGCAACGACATGTTCTGGTAGATCGGCATGTCCAGCGCCAGCCCATGCCGTCCACGCTCTTCCGGCACATAAACGATACCGGCGCGGATCGCATCCTCCGGCGAACGGATGACGAGCGGTTCGCCGTTGAGGGTAATCTGTCCTGAGGCTGGGCGCGTGATTCCGAAAAGCGACTGGCACAGTTCCGACCGCCCGGCGCCGATCAGCCCATAAAGGCCAAGAATTTCGCCTTTGCGCAGATCGAGAGAAATATCGCGAAATTCCGTCTGGTGTGAATAATTTTGCACCGAAAGAACCGTCGGACCGAGCGCGACCGCCTGCTTGGGAAAGGCGTTCGTGACGTCGCGGCCAACCATCAGGCGCACGATCTCATCCTGCGAGGTGGCCGCAAGATTGCCCGCGCCGACCATCTTTCCGTCCCGGAATACGGCGTAATTTTCAGCGATTTCATATACTTCATCGAACTTGTGGCTGATGAAGAGGATGGCCTTGCCCTGCCGCTTCAGGTTTTCAACGATGCGGAACAGATCATCGATTTCCTTGCGGGAAAGGGCGGCTGTCGGTTCGTCCATGATGACGATACGTGCCTCGACGGAAAGCGCTCTGGCGATTGCCACGAGGTGGCGCTGCGCGATGGAAAGGTCCTTTAGCCGAATGGACGGATCGATGGTGCTTTCGAGCTGTTCAAGCAGGACCCCGGCGCGCGAATTGATGGTCTTCCAGTCAATGAGGCCGAAACGGCCTTTGGGCGCATGACCGAGGAAGATGTTTTCGCCCACGGAAAGCTCGTCGAACAGCACGGTTTCCTGATGAATGGCGGTCACGCCGGCATCGATGGCATCCTGTGCGCCGTGAAAGGTGACAGGCCGGCCATCGAGAAGGATTTCCCCTTCATTCGGGCGGTAGATTCCGGTGAGAATTTTGACGAGCGTGGATTTTCCAGCACCGTTCTCGCCGATCAGCGCCGTGACCTTGCCGGGATAAAGCGCGATATCGACGCCATCCAGCGCCTTCACGCCGGGGAATATCTGGCTGATGCCGCGCATTTCCAGAATGGGCGTCGCGCTGGAAGTCTCGGTAACGTCTAAGATTTTGGTTTCAGCACGCATCATTCCGTCTTACCGGTTGGTTTTGAGTGTAGCGGCGAGAGGCACCCCCCCTCTGCCCTGCCGGGCATGTCCCCCCAAGAGGGGGGAGATCGGCAAGCGGATACACCCTGCCTATGGAACGAGCGGGTGCGGCATATCGATCTCCCCCCCTTGAGGGGGAGATGCCCGGCAGGACAGAGGGGGTTAGCCTCCGCACTGCCGGAAATTATTCAGATCAGAAAATCTTCGAGAACTGATCGATGTTCTTGGCGTCATAAATGAAGGGATCGGCCATGGCCGCTTCGCTATTTTCGCCGACCTTGATCTTGCCCATGCGGCCGGCTTCGATTTCCGAGCCCGGTTTGCCGTCTGCTTCACCCTTCACAAGGCGGTAGGCAATCTGGGTGGCGGAATAACCGAGGTCGATCGGGTTCCAGATGGCGAATTCCTTGGTTGCGCCTGATTTGATGGCGCCAGCCATCTCCGAGGGCAGGCCAAGGCCCGTCACAAAGACCTTGCCGATCTTGCCCGCATCCTTCACGGCCTGAGAGGCCGCAAGAACGCCAACCGTCGTCGGTGCGACGATGACCTTCACATCAGGATGGGAGGAAAGCAGGCCCTGTGCTTCGCGGTAGCTCTTGTCGGCAAGGTCGTCACCATAAACGGTGGTAACGAGGTTGAGGCCGGGGAAGTCCTTCAGCTGCTTCTTCATCTCATCGATCCAGATATTCTGGTTCGTGGAGGTGGTGGTGGCCGAAAGGATGGCGAAATCGCCCTTGCCGCCTTCCAGGTGCGATGCGGCAAGCTGCAGGCACATCTTGCCGATCAGCGCGTTGGACGAGGGGTTGAGCTGCAGAATGCGGCCTTCAGGTGCCACGCCGGAATCCCAAGAGATGACCTTGATGCCGCGCTGCGCCGCCTTTTTCAGCGCCGGAACTACGGCGTCCGGGTCATTGGCGGAAATAGCGATGGCATCCACGCCCTGCGCGATCAGCGAATTGATGACCTCGATCTGGCCTTCCGCAGTGGTGCTGGTCGGGCCCGTATAGATGATCTCGACGCCACCGAGGTCTTTTGCAGCCTCCTGCGCGCCCTTGTTGGCGGCTTCGAAAAAGCCGTTGCCAAGTGATTTGACCACCAGCGCGATCTTCACATCGGCTGCCTGGGCAACGCCGCCAAGACCCGCGACGGAGAGCGCCGCGCTAAGTGCCAGGACGCTCGTCAATGTTCTGCGTGTAAGTTTCATGTTCCTTTTCCTCCCGTTTTTGAACCTGTTCCTCTCTTCGGTGCTTCCTCAAGCGACCGAAGAGGAATCCTCCTCATCAGGCGGGTTGGCTATCTTGCCATCCCCCGCTGCGCCGGCGATCAGCAATTCGACGCCGGCATTTTCAACCATCCGCGCCGCCTCATCCGAAATCCCGTCATCGGTGATGATGGTCGAGACGTTTTCGAGTGGGCATAAAATCAGGCTGGATCGTTTTTTGAATTTCGAGGAATCGACCATCACGATCAGCTCTTCCGCCTGCCGCATCAGCTTCTGCTCGCTCTGGATCACCAGCGCGTCCGATTCCATGATGCCGAGTGCGCCGATGCCCTGCGCGCCGAGAAAAATTCGTCTTGCGTAAAAATTGCGGATGGCATCGTTTTCGAAGGGCGACAGGATGAGGCTTTGATCGCGATAGATCGCGCCACCCGGCACGCTGACATTGCATTTGGAATGTTTGACCAGATGCTCCGCAATCGCGAAGGAATTGGTCATCACCTGCAGCCGGCGCGCCGCCATGTAGTGCACCATCTGGAATGTGGTCGTCCCACCATTCAGGATGATCGCATCACCGTCATTACAGAGATCAACCGCCTTGCGCGCAATTGCGCGTTTCTTGTCGATGTTGACCGATTCGGACACGCGGAACGGTCGCGCGGCCAGATTGCCCAACTGCGGTGGATGCACCGCTTCGGCACCGCCACGCACGCGTCGTAACTTTCCCTGAACATGCAGGGACGCGATATCCCGGCGGATCGTTGCTTCCGACGCATCCGTCAGTTCGGCAATATCCTGCACCGTCACGACAGCTTTTTCCTGTGTGGCGCTTAAGATGATGCGATGGCGTTCGCGTTCGTGCATGTGGTCCTCCTGATTGTGATTATTCGCAATCTCTTTACGTTGTCAATCAAGAACGATCAAATTAATCAATATCGCGCTGCAGCATGAAAATTTATGATCGTTTTTGATTGACATTATGCTTTTGTATGCGCGATATCTGCCGTCAACGGAGGCGGGCCGATATCGGCACCGCGAATGCAGACTTGACTTGGGAGGAAGACATGACGGGAAAATCCCGCCTTCTCGAAAGCCGTTGGGACGATGCCTATGCCAAAACGCTCGATGAGCCTGGCAAGCTGCTTTATCGCTCCAATCTGCTTGGCGCCGACAAGCGCATCACCAATTACGGCGGCGGAAACACATCCGCGAAGGTGCTCGAAACCGATCCGCTGACGGGCGAGAAAGTCCGCGTCATGTGGGTTAAAGGGTCCGGCGGCGATGTCGGTACCATCAAGCTCGATGGTTTTGCGACGCTTTATCTCGACAAGCTGGAAGCGCTAAAGGGCATTTACAAGGGTGTCGAGGATGAGGACCGCATGGTCGGCTTCCTGCCGCATTGCACTTTCAACCTCAACCCACGCGCCGCCTCCATCGATACGCCGCTGCACGGTTTCGTGCCTTTTGATCATGTCGATCACATGCATCCGGATGCGATCATCGCGATTGCCGCCTCCAAAAATTCGAAAGAACTGACGCAGCAGATCTTTGGCGATGACATCGGCTGGCTTCCCTGGCGCCGTCCCGGTTTCCAACTGGGTCTCGATCTCGAGGCTTTCGTAAAAGCCAACCCCGAGGCCAAGGGCGTTGTGCTGGAAAGCCACGGTCTGTTCACCTGGGATAACGACGCCAAGACATGTTACGAACTGACGCTCGCCATTATCAACAAGGCGATCGAATGGTTTGCGGCCAAGACCGAAGGCAAGACGATTTTCGGCGGTGCCGTTGCCAGGAGCCTGCCACTTGCCGAACGCCGCGCGATTGCAGCACGGTTGATGCCGGAAATCCGTGGTCGGATCGGCCGCGAGGAGCGCAAGCTCGGCCATTTCGATGATCAGGACGCGGTTCTGGAATTCGTCAATTCGAAGGATCTGAAGCCGCTCGGAAATCTCGGCACCTCCTGCCCGGATCATTTCCTGCGCACGAAAATCCGCCCGCTGATCCTCGATCTCGATACGGCAAATCCCGATGTGGATGCGCTGACAGCCGGTCTCGACAAGGCGCTGGAGGCCTACCGCGCCGACTACGTCAGATATTATGAGGCGTGCCGCCATGATAATTCGCCTGATATGCGCGACCCGAACCCGGTGATTTTCCTGATCCCCGGTGTCGGCATGCTGTCCTTCGCCAAGGACAAGGCAACCGCACGTATCGCCGGTGAATTTTACGTCAACGCCATTAACGTCATGCGCGGCGCTTCCACCGTGTCCGAATATCAGGGCCTACCCGAACAGGAAGCCTTCGATATCGAATATTGGCTGCTGGAAGAGGCAAAGCTGCAGCGCATGCCGAAGCCGAAAAGCCTTGCCGGACGCGTGGCCTTTGTCACCGGTGGCGCCGGCGGCATCGGCCGGGCGACGGCGGAAAGGCTGGCAGCGGAGGGCGCCTGCGTTGTTCTCGCCGATATTGACGAGGCGGCGCTGGAGGCGGCCAAGGGCGATTTCGCGAAGCGCTACAGTGCTGATGCGGTGCGCAGCGTCAAGCTGGATGTGACGCAGGAAGACGCGGTCATTTCCGCATTTGCGGAAGCGAGCGTGGAATTTGGCGGCGTGGATATTCTCGTCTCCAATGCCGGCATCGCCTCGTCTGCACCGGTGGAAGACACGACGCTTGCCATGTGGAACAAGAATATCGATATTCTCGCGACGGGTTATTTCCTCGTGTCGCGAGAAGCATTCCGGCTACTCAGGCGTCAAAATCTCGGCGGCAACGTGGTGTTCGTCGCCTCTAAAAACGGTCTTGCCTCTTCGCCCAATGCTTCTGCCTATTGCACGGCCAAGGCGGCTGAAATCCATCTTGCCCGTTGCCTTGCTCTGGAAGGGGCGGAAGCCGGCATTCGCGTCAACACCGTCAATCCCGATGCCGTTCTGCGCGGTTCGAAGATCTGGAACGGCGAGTGGCGCGAGCAGCGCGCGGCCTCGTCGAAGATCGAGGTGACCGATCTGGAGGAACATTACCGCAAGCGCTCTATGCTGAAGCTCAATGTGTTCCCGGAAGACATCGCCGAAGCGATCTACTTCCTGGCGTCCGACGCGTCGGCCAAATCAACCGGCAATATCATCAATGTCGATGCCGGCAATGCGCAGAGCTTTACGCGGTAGGAATTTCGGCACGTCTCACCTCCGTCATCCCGGCTGAATGCCGGAATGACGGAGGGGGCGATGATCGAGCATGCACTGGACCGATTCCGGGGAGGAAGAGATGACCGACACCAAAATCGCCGCCGATGTGATCGCGGCCGAAAACGACAAGCGCGCCGCCGCGCTGAAGGACGACTACGATGCGCTGGGCAACCAGCTTGCGCGCCGCAACATCGATATCGATGCTGTCACCGCCAAGGTCGCGGAATTCTTCGTCGCTGTTCCATCCTGGGGTGTCGGCACCGGCGGCACCCGTTTCGCCCGCTTTCCGGGCGAAGGTGAGCCCCGCGGCATTTTTGACAAGCTGGATGATTGCGCCGTCATCAACCAGCTGACACGGGCGACCCCGAATGTCTCCCTGCATATTCCGTGGGACAAGCAGGACCCGAAGCGTTTGAAGGACCATGCCGACACGCTAGGTCTCGGCTTCGACGCCATGAATTCCAATACCTTCTCGGATGCACCGGATCAGAGCCATTCCTACAAATACGGTTCGCTCAGCCACACCGATGCCGCAACGCGGGGCCAAGCCGTGGAGCACAACATCGAATGTATCGAGATCGGTAAAGCCATTGGTTCCAAGGCGCTGACGGTGTGGGTGGGCGATGGTTCCAACTTCCCCGGCCAGAGCAATTTCACCAGAAGTTTCGAGCGCTATCTCGCGGCCATGGCCGATATCTACAAGGCGCTGCCGGATGACTGGCGCATCTTTTCCGAACACAAGATGTTCGAGCCTGCTTTCTATTCCACCGTCGTGCAGGATTGGGGCACCAACTACCTCATCGCCAATACGCTCGGTGAAAAGGCGTTCTGCCTCGTTGATCTCGGTCACCATGCGCCGAACACCAATATCGAGATGATCGTCTCCCGGCTCATCCAGTTCGGCAAGCTCGGTGGCTTCCACTTCAACGATTCGAAATATGGCGATGACGATCTGGATGCCGGCTCCATCGAGCCTTACCGCCTGTTCCTCGTCTTCAACGAGCTGGTAGATGCCGAACATCGTGGCGTGAAGGGCTTCCATCCCGCCCATATGATCGACCAGTCGCACAATGTGACCGACCCAATCGAAAGCCTGATTTCCAGTGCCAACGAAATCCGCCGCGCCTATGCGCAGGCGCTGCTGGTGGATCGCGCGGCTTTGGATGGCTACCAGCAAGACAACGATGCGTTGATGGCCTCCGATACGCTGAAACGGGCCTATCGCACCGATGTCGAGCCGGTTCTCGCTAAAGCAAGGCAGTTGGCGGGCGGCGCGATCGATCCTGTTGCCACCTACCGGGCGAGTGGTTATCGCAAACGGGTTGCGGCGGAACGCCCGGCTTCGGTCGGCGGCAGCGGCGGGATTGTTTAGGGGTTGGGGTTTGAGGGGATAGGCGGAGAAGCCGAGCCTACTTACAAACCTTGCCGCAAACGCGACGTCATCCTCGGCCTTGTGCCGAGGATCTGCCGACATTTCACAAAATAGATAGGTAGCAGATGCTCGGGACAAGCCCGAGCGTGACGAAGGTGAAGGTGTCCGTCACCACCTCACCAACTCCTCTGCGCCGTTCCCTCACTCCCCGGAAGGCGATTGCCTGCGGACCTGAAACGTATGCTCCGGCCCCGGAAACGCACCGGAGCGCACCTCTTCGGCATAACCTGCCGCTGCCTGTGAAACGGTCGCACCCAGATCGGCGAAACGTTTGACGAATTTCGGTTTGAAATCGGTGAAGAGACCGAGCATGTCGTCGGAAACCAGCACCTGCCCATCGCAGGCCGGTGATGCGCCGATGCCGACAGTCGGGACGGAGAGTTTTTCGGTCAATTCGCGCGCAAGCGGCTCGACGGTACCTTCCACGACAATGGCGAAAGCACTGGCCTGATCGACCGCAATCGCATCGCGCCAGATTTTCTGCGTTTCCGCATCTGAATGCCCAAGAGAGCGAAAACCTCCGGCGGTGTGGACCAGCTGCGGCATCAGCCCGACATGGCCGAACACCGGAATGCCGCGCGCCACGAGAAAGGCGATGGTTTCGGCCATTTCCTCACCGCCTTCCAGCTTCACGCCATCACAGCCGGTTTCCTGCATCAGTCGCACTGCGTTGCGGAACGCCTGTTCCTTTGATTCCTGATAGGTCCCGAAGGGGAGATCGACGATGACGCAGGCGTGTTCCACACCACGCATGACGGCGCGGCCGTGGGCGATCATCATATCCAGGGTGACGCCGACCGTCGTGTCCATGCCATAAAGTACCATGCCGACTGAATCGCCAACCAGCAGCAGGTCGCAATGCGGATCGAGCAGGCGGGCAATCGGCGTCGTATAGGCGGTGAGGCAGACGATGCGCGCACCGCCTTTCATTTGCTTGATGGAGGCTGTCGTCAGCCGCTTCTGTTTCGCGTGCGTGCTCATCGTGCAGCCTCCTGTTTGCCGGTTTTATCACGTCCGATGACGCGGTTGTCGAGAAGGCGGGTGTTGCCGACCCGCACGAACAGTGCCACCAGCACAGGCCCCGCCTGCAGCGAAACCACGGGGGCCAGCGTGTCGGGATCGCGCACCGCCACGACTTCGGGCAACGCCAGCTTCTCCTTGGCGATGAATTTTTCTATCGCCGCTTCTAAAGTGGCCGGGTCGTCGCAGCCCTCATCGTACAGCCGCTCGGCCTCATCAAGCGCGCGCGGCACAATTACGGCGGCGGCACGCTCTTCAAGGCTCAGGTAGACATTGCGCGAGGAGCAGGCGAGCCCATCCGCCTCACGTACGGTGGCGACGGGAACGACGCGGACTGGCTGGGCGAGATCGTCCACCATGCGCCGGATCAGCGTTACCTGCTGGTAGTCCTTTTCACCGAAATAGGCGGCACCCGGCTGCACGAGATTAAAAAGCTTGGTGACAACAGTCGTAACCCCGGCAAAATGCCCCGGCCGTACCGCACCTTCCAACTGGCTTCCCAGTTCCGGCACATCCACCACGGTCTGCATCGGGCGCGGATACATCTCCGTAACCTCGGGTGCGAAAAGAATGTCGACACCTGCCTCTTCCAGCAGCGCGCTATCGCGGGCGAGATCGCGGGGGTAACGGGCAAGATCCTCATTGGCTCCAAATTGCAGCGGATTGACGAAGATCGAGACCACCGTCACGTCGTTCTCCGCTTTCGCCCTGGCAACCAGCGTCAGATGGCCGATATGCAAAAAACCCATGGTCGGCACGAAGCCGACGGTCTTGCCATCGCGACGAAACTTGGCGGTCAGACCGCGCAACTCGGCGACGGTTTTTACAAGGCGCATAGGTTCTCCTCCAGCTCCCCGATCGCCCTCCGGCGAAAGGTGGTGGATAGAACTCGATTTGCCGAACGGGGTCAACGCGGCTGCGGGCATTATATCGATTAAGACCTTGAGCGGTGGTTCAGGACCCGCCAGCCCAGAGCGGCGGGCGTTTTCCAGCGAAGGCGTCTCTGCCTTCGCGCGCCTCCTCGCTGCTGCTGATCTTCGCGATGACGCTTTCGGCAAAGGCGAGCCGTTCACTGGCCGGCATGTCGCGCATCGTCAGCAGCGCTGCCTTTCCGGCGGAGACTGCGCCCGGCGCGTTCTGCCGCAAGCGGGCGAGTACCCCCTCGATCACGCCATCGAGTTCGGCATGTGGCGCCGTGCGGTTGATGAGGCCGATCCCTTCGGCTTCTGCGGCGGTGACCGGTTGCCCCAGATAGGCCATTTCGTGGAGGCGGCTCAGCGGTATTTTGGCCAGAAGTTTCGCCGCCACCATGGCCGGGAAAAGCCCGACGCGAACTTCCGGCAGGCCGAACTCAGCATGATCGGCGGCATAAGCGAGATCGCAGGCCGCGATAAGGCCTAGCCCACCCGCCAGCACCCGGCCATTGACGCGGGCGATGACGATTTTGTTGCAGGTCTCGATAGCGCGCATCACATTGGCGATGGGGTTCGTTCCGTCTCGCGAGAGGAACATGCCACCAGCGCTTTCCTTCAGATCGGCCCCTGAGCAGAAGCTACGGTCGCCCGCCGCCGTTATCACCACGGCACGCAGGTCGCCGTCGCTGGAGGCCGTCCGGATCGCATGCGTCAAGCCGTCCGTCATCGCGGCGTTCATGGCGTTGTGGACGTCCGGCCGGTTAAGCGTCAGCCACAGAACGTCCTTGCGCTTCTCGCTCAACAACTCACCCACCATGTGCATTATCCTCCATCTTTACGGCAAGAAGTGCCTTACCGGCGCGTGACGCATTTGCCCTGCCGAGATGTCGACTTATCCAGTCTCCCGTTCTCGCCACCGCCATCAGGTCGATGCCGGTTTTGATGCCAAGCCCGTGCAGCAGATAAACAACGTCTTCGGTGGCGACATTGCCGCTTGCGCCCGGCGCAAAGGGGCAACCGCCGAGCCCGGCCACGGAACTGTCGAACACACAAATACCTTCCTCAAGCGAAGCCAACACATTGGCGACGCCCTGGCCATAGGTGTCGTGGAAATGCATGGCGAGTTTTTCGCACGGGATGCGGGTCGATACATGTTGTATGAGCTTGCGGATTTGCCCGGCAGTGCCGACACCAATCGTATCGCCGAGCGAGATTTCGTAGCATCCCATGGCGACAAGCGCTTCGGCCATCGCCGCCACATCTTCGGGTGCGACCGCGCCGTCATAGGGGCAACCGGCGATGCAGGAGACATAGCCGCGCATGCGGATGTTACGGCTGGCCGCTGCCTCCGAAACATCGCGCAGGCGCTCGAGGCTTTCGGCGCGCGAACAGGCGATATTGTGCTGGCTGAAGCCTTCGGATGCGGACACGAAAACGGCTATCTCCGTCACACCGGCTTCAACGGCGGCCTCGAAACCCTTGATATTAGGAACGAGCGCCGGATAGGCGGTATTGGGATGTCGTTTGAGGCCTAGAAGCACCTCCTTCGACCCTGCCATTTGCGGAACTTTTTTTGGCGAAACGAAGGCTCCCGCCTCCACCGCCGCCAATCCGGCCGCAGCCAGCCGCTCGATCAACCTGATCTTGATGGCGGTGGGAACCTCAGCAGTTTCGTTTTGCAGGCCATCACGTGCGCCGACCTCGACGATCTTGACGGTTTTGGGCAAGGCCATCTCATGCGCCCTCCGGTTCGAAATCCACCAGCATGGCGCCGGCTTCGACCATATTACCTTCGGCGCAGTTGATGGCGGTGACGGTGCCTTTTGCTGGCGCACGGATAGTGTGCTCCATTTTCATCGCCTCCATCACCACAAGCGCGTCACCGGCCTCAACCGCTGCGCCCTGCTGGCTTAGAATGGCGCGGATGACGCCGGGCATCGGGGCTTCCAGACCGCCGGTATGGTTGGAGGTATCCGCTACATCGACCGGGTCGGGCTGGCTGATGCGATAGTGCTCGCCATCCAGAAAAAGCGCGTGGCCGTTATCGCTGGCAAAGAAACGGCACTGCCTTTGCCTGCCATCGACGGTCGCCCGCAGTGCGCCGTCTTGTGAGATGCTGCCATGAGCGCGGATTGCCCGCGTGCCGATCTCCAGTGAAAAACCATCTGGCTCATGTGTAACGGCGACATCGACCGGCTGTTGATCCAGGACGAAACGCAAGGTTTCCCTCGCTGGCGCATTGAGGCGGAAAGAGTTCGTATTGTTCCAAGGGCTATAAGGATCGGCCTGCGGCTTGGCCCCGTTCCGGCGTGAGAGAAGCAGGCCGAGCGTGGCCAAAGCTATTTCGTTCTCGCTCGTGGCTCCGGGGGCAAAAAGCGCCGCTTCGTTGCGGGCTATGAAGCCGGTATCGAGTTCGGCGGCGGCGAAAGCGTCCAGCCCCGCAAGCCGTGTCAGAAAGGCGGCATTGCTGGTGACGCCGCAAATCGCCAGTTTTTCAAGTGCAAGACGCAGACGCCGCACGGCAGACGGACGGTCGTAGTCCCAGACGATCAGCTTGGCGATCATCGGATCATAGTGCACGCTGATGGCGTCGCCGGTGCGTATGCCGCTATCTATCCTAAGGTGAGGTCCTTCTTCCGGAAAGGCGAGGTGGCTGACCGTGCCAATTGACGGCAGAAAATCATGCGCCGGGTCTTCGGCGTAAATCCGTGCCTCGATGGCATGGCCGTTGATGCGCAGATTGCCCCAGTCGTCCGGCAGCGCCTCTCCATTCGCAACACGGATCTGCCATTCGACCAGATCGAGCCCGGTAATATATTCCGTGACCGGATGCTCGACCTGAAGCCTCGTGTTCATTTCCATGAAATAGAACGCGCCGGACGGGTCGAGCAGGAACTCCACCGTTCCTGCCCCGCGATAGTCGATGGCGCGGGCGGCGGCGACCGCCGCGTTGTACATGCGTTGCCTGAGCGTATCGGGCAGGCCGGGGGCAGGGGCCTCCTCTATGACTTTCTGGTGCCGGCGCTGGATCGAGCAATCGCGCTCGAAAAGCGAAAGACAATTGCCATGGCCATCGGCAAAGACCTGCACCTCCACATGTCGCGGCCGTTCCAGATATTTCTCGATCAGCATACGGTCATTGCCGAAGGCGGCGAGCGCTTCGCGTTTTGCGCCGGCGAGCTCTGCCGCAAATTCACGCTTTTCACGGACAATGCGCATGCCCTTGCCACCGCCGCCAGCTGAAGCCTTGAGTAAAACCGGATAGCCGATGGCTTCTGCCTCGCCGGCAAGCTTTTCGTCGGCCTGATCCTCGCCGTGATAGCCGGGCACCACGGGAACGCCCGCCTGCGCCATAAGCGCCTTCGCCTCGCTTTTTCCGCCCATGGCGCGGATGGCATCGGGTGTCGGGCCGATGAAAATGATGCCGGCAGAGGCGCAGGCTTCGGCGAAACCGGCATTCTCCGAGAGAAAACCGTAACCGGGATGAATGGCTTGCGCGCCGCTTGCCTGTGCGGCGGCGATGATCTTTTCAGCATCGAGATACGACGAGCGGGCAGGTGCAGGACCGATCGCAATGGCCTCGTCGGCCAGCGCCACATGCATGGCGTCGCGGTCGGCATCCGAATAGACCGCGACGGTGCGGATGCCCATCTTGCGGGCGGTGCGGATGATCCGGCAGGCGATTTCGCCGCGGTTGGCGATCAGTATTTTTGAGAACATCGTCGCCTCACATCCTGAATATGCCGAAACGGGTGGGTTCAATCGGCGCGTTCAGCGCGGCCGACAGGCCAAGGCCGAGCACGAGGCGGGTGTCCTTCGGGTCGATGATGCCATCGTCCCACAGCCTTGCACTGGCATAATAGGGGTGACCTTCCCGCTCGTATTTTTCCCGGATCGGCTGTTTGAACGCCTCCTCGCCCTCCTTGGACCAGTGGCGGCCATCCGCCTCGATGCCGTCGCGCCGGATTTGCGCCAGAACGGATGCCGCCTGCTCGCCGCCCATGACGGAAATGCGCGCATTCGGCCACATCCACAAAAAGCGCGGCGAATAGGCGCGCCCGCACATGCCGTAATTGCCCGCACCGAAGGAGCCGCCGATAATGACGGTGAATTTCGGCACTTTAGCCGATGCAACGGCCGTAACGAGCTTGGCGCCATCCTTGGCGATACCATCGGCCTCATAGGCCTTGCCGACCATGAAGCCGGTTATGTTCTGCAGGAAAACCAGGGGAATGCCGCGCTGGCAGCAGAGTTCGATGAAATGCGCGCCCTTCAGCGCCGATTCCGAAAACAGAATGCCGTTATTGGCGACGATGCCGACGGGATAACCGTGGATATGGGCGAAACCGCACACAAGCGTCGTGCCATAAAGCGCCTTGAACTCGTCGAATTCGGAGCCATCCACCAGACGCGCGATGATCTCGCGCACCTCGAAAGGCTTGCGCGTATCGGTGGGCACGATGCCGTAAAGCTCCTCCGATGGATAAAGCGGTTCTGCGGGTTCGCGAATATCCAGCTCCACGCGTTTGCGGCGGTTGAGGGTGGAGACGATCCTTCGGGTCAGCGAAAGCGCGTGGCGGTCATCGTGGGCATAGTGATCAGTCACGCCGGATTGCCGCGAATGCACATCCGCGCCACCCAGTTCTTCCGCACTCACCACTTCGCCCGTTGCGGCCTTCACCAGCGGCGGACCGCCGAGGAAGATCGTGCCCTGATTTTTGACGATCACGGACTGGTCGCTCATAGCCGGCACATAGGCCCCACCAGCCGTACAGCTTCCCATCACGACTGCGATCTGGGCGATGCCTGCCGCCGACATATTGGCCTGATTGTAAAAGATGCGGCCGAAATGATCGCGGTCGGGAAAAACCTCGTCCTGATTGGGAAGGTTCGCACCGCCGGAATCGACCAGATAAATGCAGGGCAGGTGGTTGTCGGCAGCGATCTCTTGCGCGCGCAGATGTTTCTTGACCGTCAGCGGATAATAGGTGCCGCCTTTCACCGTCGCGTCATTGGCCACGATGACGCATTCACGGCCTGCGACCCGGCCGATGCCGGTGACGATGCCGGCGGCCGGAACGGGTTCGTCGTAGACCTCGTATGCTGCGAATTGCGAGAATTCGAGAAACGGACTCCCGGGATCGAGCAGTGCTTCTATCCGGTCGCGCGCAAGCAATTTGCCGCGTGACAGATGCCGTTCGCGCGCCTTGTCGCCGCCGCCCTTGGAGATTTTTTCGACATGCTGCCGCAGGTCATCCACCAGGCCCGACATGAAGGTGACGTTGGCGGAAAAGGTAGGATCGCGGTTCAGACTGGATGTAAGCTTCATCGCATTCCTCACCCATTGCCTTTGACCAGTTCGCGGCCGATCAGCATCCGGCGGATTTCGCTGGTGCCCGCGCCGATTTCATAAAGCTTGGCGTCCCGAAGCAGCCGCCCGGCCGGACTTTCATTGACATAGCCGGAACCGCCGAGAAGCTGGATTGCATCCAGTGCAACTCGCGTCGCCCGCTCGGCGGCAAACAGGATCGCACCTGCCGCATCCTGCCTTGTGATGCGGCCATTGTCGCAGGCGCGCGCCACGGCATAGACATAGGCGCGGGAGGCGTTCATGGCCGAATAGATATCGGCAAGCTTTCCCTGCACCAGCTGGAATTCGCCGATCGGCTTGCCGAATTGCTTGCGCTCGCGCGCATAGGGTAGCACCAGATCGATAGCCGCCTGCATGATGCCAACAGGGCCGGCAGCCAGCACCGCGCGCTCGTAATCAAGCCCGCTCATCAGCACCGTCACGCCGTCGTTCAAGCGCCCGAGGAGGTTTTCCTCCGGGACCTCGCAATCCGTAAACACCAGTTCGGAGGTGGGTGAGCCGCGCATGCCAAGCTTGTCGAGTTTTTGTGCGGGGCGAAAACCCTTGAAGCCTTTTTCGATCAGAAAGGCCGTGATGCCACGCGCACCGGCGGACATGTCCGTCTTGGCGTAGACAACCAGCGTGTCTGCCTCGTGACCGTTGGTGATCCACATCTTTGTGCCGTTCAGCACATAGACGTCGCCCTTACGTTCCGCCTTCAGCCGCATCGAGACGACATCCGAGCCGGCCTCCGTCTCGCTCATGGCGAGCGAACCGACATGCTCGCCCGACACCAGCTTCGGCAGATATCGCCGCTTCTGCTCTTCCGTTCCCCAGCGATGAATCTGGTTGATGCAGAGGTTGGAATGGGCGCCATAGGACAGGCCGATGGACGCGGAAGCGCGGCTTATCTCCTCCATCGCCACGCAATGAGCGAGATAGCCCATGTCAGCACCGCCGAATTCCTCCGAAACGGTAATACCGTGCAGACCGAGTTCACCCATCCGCGGCCAGAGCTGGCGCGGAAACTGATCGTTGCGATCGATTTCTGCTGCGAGCGGCGCTATTTCATCGTCTGCGAATGCTCTTGCGCTGTCGCGCAATGCTGCGATTTCCGGGCCGAGATCGGCATCGAAAATGGCGGCGAGGTTCAAACTCATCGCGTCTCCTCCTCCGGACGGCCATTTGTCTCCGTCCCTCTCGTCAGCGGCCAGCACCTCCTCCGTGCTGGCAACTCTCATTTATGGCGCGTCACCTCCGGTGAAGGCGGCGGAACGGCGCACGAATGTCTTGATGGCGAAATTGGACTGGATGCGCGACACACCGGGAACCGTGGTCAGGAAATCCAGAAGCTGCTGATAATGCGGTAGATCCCGCACCATGGCATGAATGAGATAGTCGGAACTGCCGCTCGTCTGGTAGCCGCCCACCACTTCCGGAATGGAGGCGACATGGTGCTCGAACGTCGTCAGCGCTTCCTTTATCTGCCGTTCCAGCGTGACGGAAATGAAGACGCCCATATTGCCGAGCAGCCGGTTCTCATCGAACACGGCGGTATAACCGCGAATGATGCCTTCTTCTTCCAGCTTGCGCACGCGGCGCAGTGTCGGCGTGAAGGAAAGCCCGATCCGGGCTGCCAGATCGCGCCAGCTCACACGCCCGTCATCGCCAAGCACATGGAGAATCTTCTGGTCGAAACTGTCGAGCTCAATCATGGATCATTTGCTCTATGATATGACTAATTGTTGGATCAAAGATATCGCCAATCAAAAAACTGTCAATCAAAATAGCTTTGAAATGAATTCGAGATAGTGATAGCGTTCACGTCAGTCGCGGTCTGGAGGAGATTGCGATGACGGTCGTTCTCTCGGTGGGAGGATGGCCAAGGGAGGTGAATTTGGCTGTGCATGACCCTGTCGTTATCGTCGGGGCCGCCCGTACTGCTATGGGTGGGTTCCAGGGCGAATTCAAATCGGTGGCGGCGTCCGATCTTGGGGCGGCGGCAATCCGCGCGGCCGTCGAACGTGCTGCAATTTCTTCCGCTGACATTGACGATGTGCTGATGGGCTGCGTGCTCTCAGCCGGGCAGGGACAGGCTCCTGCCAGACAGGCAGCGATTGCCGCCGCCATTCCCAACTCGGTTGGCGCAACAACAATCAACAAGATGTGTGGCTCGGGCATGAAAGCGATCATGCTGGCACATGACCAGCTTGCGGCGGGAAGCTCTTCCATCGTGCTTGCAGGTGGCATGGAAAGCATGAGCAACGCCCCTTATCTGCTGGACCGCGCCCGCAACGGCTATCGTCTTGGCCACGGCAAGCTCACCGACCACATGTTTCTCGACGGTCTCGAAGACGCCTATGACAAGGGCAGGCTGATGGGGACTTTTGCTGAAGATTGCGCGCAAGAGTATCAATTCACTCGCGCGATGCAGGATGATTTTGCGCTCGCCTCACTGGAACGGGCGCGACGCGCCATAGAGGAAGGTGCGTTCGAAGCGGAAATCGCGCCTGTTGGCGATGATGGCGTGGACGAGTTGCCGGGGAAGGCAAAGCCGGAAAAGATACCGCAGCTGAAGCCCGCCTTTCGCGACGGCGGAACGGTGACGGCGGCGAATTCCAGTTCTATTTCGGATGGCGCAGCCGCTCTCGTTGTCACGCGCCGTTCCGAAGCGGAAAGACGAGGCCTTTCACCGCTGGCGACCATTATCGGTCAGGCATCCCATGCGGATGCACCTGCCAGATATCCGACGGCTCCCATCGGCGCGATGACAAAGCTGTTCGAAAAAACCGGCTGGTCGGCGAAGGATGTCGATCTGTTCGAAATCAACGAGGCTTTCGCGGTTGTGGTGATGGCGGCCATGCGTGATCTCGATCTGCCACATGAGAAGGTGAATGTGCATGGCGGCGCCTGCGCGCTCGGCCATCCCATCGGGGCTTCCGGTGCACGCATCGTCGTCACGTTGCTGGCCGCTTTGCAGCGTCACGGACTGAAACGCGGCGTTGCCGCCGTCTGCATCGGCGGCGGCGAGGCGACTGCGCTTGCGGTCGAGCGGCACTGAAGGGAGGCGGAGATGATCCTGAACGAAGCCCAGCAACAGATCAGGGACATGGCCCGCGATTTCGCCCGCGAGCGGCTCACCCCCGGCGCTTCCGCGCGCGACCGGGAAAGCCGGTTCCCGAAAGACGAGCTGAAAGAAATGGGTGAACTCGGCTTTCTCGGCATGCTGGTCTCGGAGGACTATGGCGGGTCGGAAACCGGTGCTGTCGCCTACGCCCTGGCGCTGGAGGAAATCGCTGCCGGTGACGGCGCCTGTTCCACCATCATGAGCGTCCACAATTCGGTTGGCTGCGTGCCGATCCTGAAATTCGGCACGGCAGAGCAGAAGCAGCGCTTCCTCCCCAAGCTCGCCTCCGGCGAATGGATCGGCGGTTTTGCGCTGACCGAACCGCAGGCCGGTTCCGACGCCTCCAATCTGAAGACAAAAGCGCGGCGCGATGGCGACCGCTATATCATCGACGGCGCAAAACAGTTCATCACGTCGGGCAAGAACGGCGATGTCATCATCGTTTTTGCCATCACCGATCCGGCTGCCGGCAAAAAAGGTATCACGGCCTTCATCGTGCCGACAGATACGCCCGGTTACGAGGTAATCAGGATCGAGGAAAAACTCGGTCTGCATTCTTCGGATACCTGCCAGATTGCCTTTACCGACATGGCGGTCCCAGCCGAATTGCGGCTCGGTGAAGAGGGGCAGGGGTATCGCATCGCGCTCGCCAATCTGGAAGGCGGTCGTATCGGCATTGCCGCACAGGCGGTTGGCATGGCGCAGGCGGCTTTCGAGGCGGCGCGGGATTATGCCCGCGAGCGCAAGGCCTTCGGGCAAGCCATCATCGAGCATCAGGCCGTGGCGTTCAGGCTTGCGGATATGGCAACGCGCATAACGGCGGCGCGGCAACTGGTGCTGCATGCGGCGGCGCTGAAGGAAGCGGGCGAGCCCTGCCTCTCGGAGGCCTCGATGGCCAAGCTCTTTGCCTCGGAAATGGCGGAGCGTGTCTGCTCGGACGCCATCCAGATTCACGGCGGTTACGGCTACATGGCGGATTATCCGGTGGAACGGATCTATCGCGATGTGCGCATCTGCCAGATTTACGAGGGAACCAGCGATGTCCAGCGCATGGTCATCGCGCGAAACCTCTGAAAATTGTTTCGTCGTCTGGAGGAGATGGCGATGGGAGGAGTAGAATGGATATTACCGAAACCACGCATCTCAGCCTGCATGTTCCCGAACCAGCGGTGCGGCCAGGCGACCAGCCGGATTTCTCCAATGTGAAGATACCCAAGGCCGGCTCCGTGCCACGCCCGGAGGTGGACGCAGCACCTGAAGACATGCGCGATCTGGCCTATTCCATCATCCGCGTCCTCAATCATCAGGGTGAGGCTGTCGGCCCGTGGGCCGGGCTGCTTTCGGATGAGGATTTGCTCGTCGGCCTGAAGAACATGATGCGGCTGCGGGCTTTCGATGCCCGCATGCTGATGGCACAGCGGCAGGGCAAGACCTCCTTTTACATGCAGCATCTGGGTGAGGAAGCGGTCAGTTGCGCCTTCCGCAAGGCGCTCTCCAAAGGCGACATGAATTTCCCGACCTACCGGCAGGCGGGTCTGCTGATCGCCGACGATTACCCGCTCGTCACCATGATGAACCAGATCTATTCCAACGAACTGGACCCGCTGCATGGGCGGCAATTGCCGGTTCTTTACTCCTCGAAGGAGCATGGCTTCTTCACCGTGTCCGGCAATCTTGCCACGCAATATGTGCAGGCGGTCGGCTGGGCGATGGCATCTGCCATCAAGGGCGATACGAAGATCGCGGCAGCATGGATCGGTGACGGCTCAACGGCGGAATCGGATTTCCACTCGGCGCTGGTCTTCGCCTCCACCTACAAGGCGCCGGTCATACTCAACATCGTCAACAACCAATGGGCCATTTCCACCTTTCAGGGTATCGCGCGCGGCGGTTCCGGCACCTTTGCGGCCAGAGGCCTGGGCTTCGGCATTCCGGCGCTCCGGGTCGACGGCAACGATTATCTCGCCGTTTATGCCGTGGCACGCTGGGCGGTGGAGCGGGCGCGGCGCAATCTCGGACCGACGCTGATCGAATATGTGACCTACCGTGTCGGTGCGCATTCCACTTCCGACGATCCGAGCGCCTATCGCCCCAAGACCGAGTCCGAGGCATGGCCACTGGGTGACCCGGTTCTGCGGTTGAAGAAACATCTCATCCTGCGCGGCGTCTGGTCGGAGGAGCGGCACCGGCAGGCGGAAGCGGAAATTGCCGACGAGGTGCTTGAGGCGCAGCGTGAGGCGGAAAGCCACGGTACGCTGCATGAGGGCCGTAAGCCGCCAAAGAAGGATATTTTCGAGGGCGTTTACGCCGAGATGCCGCCGCATCTCGCCCGCCAGCGCCAGAAGGCAGGGTGGTGAGACATGACAAGAATGACGATGATCGAAGCCGTCCGCAGCGCCATGGATGTGTCCATGGAGCGCAGCGACGATGTGGTGGTTTTCGGTGAGGATGTGGGCTATTTCGGCGGCGTGTTTCGTGCGACGCAGGGCTTGCAGGGCAAATATGGCAAGACCCGCTGTTTCGACGCGCCGATCAGCGAATCCGGTATTGTCGGCACGGCCATCGGCATGGCCGCTTATGGCCTGCGCCCCTGCGTCGAAATCCAGTTCGCGGATTACATGTACCCGGCCTATGACCAGATCACCCAGGAAGCGGCGCGCATTCGTTATCGCTCCAATGGCGATTTCACCTGCCCCATAGTCCTGCGCATGCCGACCGGCGGCGGCATTTTTGGCGGGCAGACGCATAGTCAGAGCCCGGAGGCGCTTTTTACCCATGTCTGCGGGCTAAAGGTGGTGGTTCCCTCCAATCCTTACGACGCCAAGGGGTTGCTGATCGCCTCGATCGAAGACCCGGATCCGGTGATGTTTCTGGAGCCGAAGCGGCTTTATAACGGTCCCTTCGACGGCCATCACGACCGGCCGGTAACGCCATGGTCGAAGCACGAGATGGGCGAGGTGCCGGAAGGGCATTACACCATTCCGATCGGCAAGGCCGAAATCCGCCGCGCCGGGCAGGATGTCACTGTCATCGCTTACGGCACCATGGTGCATGTTGCGCTCGCCGCAGCGGAAGAAACGGGCGTGGATGCCGAGATCATCGATCTGCGCAGCCTTTTGCCACTCGATCTGGACACCATCGTGAAGTCCGTTGCCAAGACCGGCCGCTGCGTCATGGTGCATGAGGCAACGCTCACGTCAGGCTTCGGCGCGGAAGTCGTGTCGCTGGTGCAGGAACACTGCTTCTATCATCTGGAAGCACCGGTCGTCCGTGTGGCTGGTTGGGATACGCCTTATCCCCACGCGCAGGAGTGGGATTATTTTCCGGGGCCGGCCCGCGTCGGGCGCGCTCTCGTCGAAGTCATGGAGGCCTGAAGATGGCGGAATTTGTTATCACTATGCCTGATGTCGGCGAAGGTGTTGCGGAAGCCGAACTGGTGGAATGGAATGTCAAACCCGGCGATCCCGTGCACGAGGATATGGTGCTGGCCGCTGTGATGACCGACAAGGCGACGGTTGAAATCCCATCGCCGGTTGCGGGCGTCGTCACATGGTTGGCAGCGGAGGTGGGTGATACGGTGGCGGTTAAGGCGCCGCTGGTGCGCATCGAAACCAATGCCTCCGCTGTTGCTGCTGCCCCCGCGGATGTGACCGAGCCGGAAGCGCCATCCGACATGACGGAAGAGCCGCCAGCGGCTGAAATCCAGCCCGCCCGCGAAATACAGGATGCGCCGCCTTCCCCTGAGGTGGAACACCATAAACCTCTGGCGTCGCCAGCCGTTCGCCAGCGCGCCGACGATCTCGATATCGATCTCGGACAAGTGAGGGGAACAGGGCCGGACGGGCATATCACCCACGCCGATCTCGATACATTTCTGACCGCACGGTCGCAATCTGAGCGGCCCGCTGCGCCGATAGCTTCCCGCGATAGCGCTGTCGAAGAGGTGAAGGTGACAGGGCTGAGGCGCAAGATCGCCGAGAAGATGACGCTTTCCGTCTCCCGCATTCCCCACATCACCTATGTCGAGGAAATCGACGTGACCGATCTGGAGGATTTGCGCACGACCATGAATGGCAACCGCCGGTCAGGACAGCCGAAACTGACGATCCTGCCGTTCCTGATGCGCGCACTTGTGAAAACGGTCGCCGATCATCCCGGCATGAATGCCACCTTCGATGACGAAAAAGGGGTCGTCAGTCACTACGAAGCGGTGCATATCGGCATAGCCACGCAGACACCTACGGGGCTGATGGTCCCGGTCGTTCGCCACACGGAAGCGCTCGGCCTTTGGGATTGTGCTGCTGAAGTTATGCGCGTGGCCGAGGCGTCGCGCACCGGCGCCGCGCAACGGGACGAGTTGACGGGGTCCACCATCACCATCAGCTCGCTCGGCCCCCTTGGCGGTATCGTTTCGACGCCCATCATCAATCACCCGGAGGTGGCGATCATCGGCGTGAACAAGATCGTGACCCGACCGGTCTGGGATGGCAGCGGTTTCGTGCCGCGCAAAATGATGAACCTCTCCTCCAGCTTCGATCACCGGGTCGTAGACGGCTGGGATGCCGCCGTCTTCATTCAGGCTATCAAGGCGCTGCTGGAAAAGCCGGCGCTGATCTTCATCGACGGCTGAGCTTCGTTCGAAAAGGATTTTCTTCCGTGAAGCACTTCAGCTTCACGGAACTGTTTCGGTGTCGGTATAGGCTTGCGTTCGCGATCTTCGAGTATAGAAGAGAAAGAACGAGAAGCGTGTTTTCTCATCATGATCATAGTGGCGGACGGGGGCGCTCCGGTGCCCAGCGCTTCGCTGTTCGTCGGCAACCGAATGAAGAAGAAGGTCCTTTCATGAGCACTCCCAAACCCGTTGTCCTGACTATTCTCGATGGCTGGGGACTGAGCGAGGACACGTCCAGCAATGCGCCGGTACTGGCAAACACGCCCACCATGGATAGGCTTTTCGCCACCTGCCCGAATGCGCGGCTGACCACCTTCGGCCCGAATGTCGGTCTGCCCACCGGGCAAATGGGCAATTCGGAAGTTGGACACACCAATATCGGCGCCGGTCGCATCGTCGCCATGGATCTTGGCCAGATCGATCTGGCTATCGAAGACGGCAGCTTTTTCAGGAACGCTGCGATGCTCGATTTCGCCGCCAAGGTGAAGGCTGCGGGCGGCGTGGCGCATGTGATGTGCGTCGTCTCCGATGGCGGCGTTCACGGCCACATCGTCCACGGTCGGGCGGCGGTGAAGCTGCTGACCGATCTGGGTTTGAAGGTCGTCGTGCACGCCATCACCGATGGTCGCGATGTCGCGCCGCAGTCCGCAGAGAGCTTCGTCGCCGCATTTGCGGCAAGCCTGCCGCAAGGCGCCAGCATTGGCACGGTGATCGGCCGTTATTATGCGATGGACCGCGATAATCGCTGGGAGCGTGTTGAAAAGGCCTATGACGCCATGGTTCTCGGCCGGGGCGAACATGCGCCGGACGCGGTGAGCGCCGTTGCCGCAAGCTACAAAAATGATGTTACGGATGAATTCATCCTGCCAACGGTCATCGATGGTTACGAAGGCTTCAAATCCGGCGACGGTCTCTTCTGCCTGAATTTCCGTGCCGACCGCGCTCGTGAAATCCTGCTTGCCATCGGTGCGGATGATTTCGACGGGTTTGTCCGTGAAAAGCCAGTGCTTTCGGCGCTGCTTGGCATGGTGGAATATTCCACCAAACATGCGACCTTCATGACGACGGCTTACCCTAAGCGCGATATCGAAAATACGTTGGGCGCCTGGGTTGCCAAGCAGGGTCTGCGGCAGTTCCGACTGGCCGAGACGGAAAAATATCCGCATGTCACTTTCTTCCTGAATGGTGGCAAGGAAGAACCTGAAGTGGGCGAAGACCGCTTCATGCCGAAGTCTCCGAAGGTTGCGACCTACGATCTGCAGCCGGAAATGAGCGCGCCTGAGGTGACGGAGAAATTCGTCGAGGCGATCGGCAAGGGTTACGATCTCATCGTCACCAATTACGCCAATCCCGACATGGTGGGCCATACCGGCGATCTGCAAGCCGCGATCAAGGCTTGCGAAGCCGTGGACCGGGGGCTCGCCGCAGTCGTTGCCGCTCTGGAAAAGGTTGGCGGCGCCATGCTGGTGATTGCCGACCACGGTAATTGTGAAACCATGGTTGACCCGGTAACCGGTGGCCCGCACACCGCGCACACCACCAATCCGGTACCGGTGATCCTGTTCGGCGGACCTGAAGGCGCGAAGCTGCATGACGGTATCCTTGCCGATGTCGCTCCCACGCTGCTGCAATTGATGAATGTGCCGCTGCCTGCGGAAATGACAGGCAAAAGCCTGATTGACCTGTAATCCGGCGACGATGCGCGAGAGCCTGCTGCTCTCGCGCATGTCCAGGCGAGGCGGAAATGCCTACCGTTTGGCGTAGATTCGGTCGTGAACGAGCATGCCGGCGATCATGGCGCAAACGAAGAGAATGACCGGCATTAGGCCGAGAGCAAGCGCCGATATTGCCGGGCCGGGGCAGAAACCGGCAAACCCCCAGCCTGCGCCGAACATAGCCGAGCCCACAACCAACGGCGCGTCGACCCGAGTTTTGGCGGCAAGGTGAAATTCCGCACTGAGAATCGGTTTGGCAAGGAAACGGCACAACAGAACGCCCGGCACGGCGACCAAAACCGCACCGCCGAGAACGAACATCAGGCTCGGGTCCCAATGGCCGCTTGCCACGTCGAGAAAGCCTGAAACGCGGGCAGGATCGATCATGCCGGACAGGGAGAGGCCAAATCCGAACAGTGCCCCGGCCGCAAGTGCCACCACGAAACGCGCCATGACCTGATTTTTCATGACAGCGCTCCGGTTATCGTCGCGGCAAGGATACCGGTGATCAGGAAGATGGCAGTGGCGGTGATGGAGCGCCGGGAAAATCGCGCAAGACCCATGATGCCATGGCCGGATGTGCAGCCGGATCCCATGCGCGTACCGAACCCCACCAGCAGCCCAGCAATGACGATCAGCGGCCAGGGTGCAGATATGGTGAGCGCGGGAAAGCGGCCGAATGCGGCGGCGTAAAGATACGGGCCTGTCAGCAAACCTGCGACGAAGGCCACATCCGTCAAGCGCCGTTCCTTGCCGAGCACATTGCCCAGGATGCCGCTGATGCCGGCGATGCGGCCGTTAAAGAGAAACAGAATAATACTCGCGAGGCCGAGCAGCATACCGCCGAAGAGAGAGGGCCAATAGGCTGTCACGGGTTTTCCTCCGGCGCACAGAAGATGGTATAGAGAGCCTCGATCAGCTGCGCCGCTTTCTCCTCGGTTAACCGGTAAAAGATCTGTTTGGCCTCGCGCCGCGTTTCAACAACGCCCGCCTCACGCAAAACCCCAAGCTGCTGGGAAAGTGTGGGCTGGCGGATATCCAGCTTGGCTTCCAGCTCGCCAACGGAAAACTCCCCTTGCGCCAGCGTGCAGGCGAGCATCAGCCGCGCGGGATGGGCAAGTGTCTTCAAGAGTATGGCGACCTCGACTGCGCGTTCCTCCATCTCGGCAAGCGGGATTTCGGTGATATCAGGTATCTGTTTCCGCATGTTTTCCTTTACCATGTGCTGCCCTCCAGCACGTCGAGCGGGAATTTCAGATAACGTTTGCCATTGGCCTCCGGCTCCGGCAGGCGGCCGCCACGGATATTCACCTGCAAGGCGTGCAGAATGAGCTTCGGCATCGGCAAGGTGCGATCCCGCGCCTCACGCAGCTGGATGAAGCCTTCCTCTGTCATGCCAGCCAGATGCGGATTGCCGCGTTTCTGTTCTCCAACAGTGCTTTCCCATTTGGGCGCGCGGCCACCGGGTTGATAGTCGTGTCCGGTGAAAAGCCGCGTTTCGTCGGGAAGGGCGAGAATCTCCTGAATGGATGCCCAGAGTTCTCTGGCGCTGCCGCCTGGAAAATCGGCGCGCGCCGTGCCGGAATCAGGCATGAAAAGAGTGTCATGCACGAATGCGGCGTCGCCCACCACGTAGGTCACGGAGGCGAGCGTATGTCCGGGTGAAAACAGCACGCGAGCTTCCAGCGAACCGATGTTGAACCGGTCTCCCGCTTCAAACAGCCGGTCCCATTGCGAGCCGTCTGTTTCAAGATCGGGCCAGTTATATTTCTCCTGCCACAGCCGCTGCACACCGGTGACCTTGGCGCCGATTGCCGTTTTCGCGCCGGTTCTTTGGCTGAGATAGTGGGCGGCGGAAAAATGGTCGGCATGCGGATGCGTGTCCAGAACCCATTCCACCGCCAGGCCTTGCGCCTTGACATAGGCCAGAATGGCATCGGCATTCACCGTGCCGGTCGCCCCCGATTTCTCGTCGAAATCGTAGACCGGATCGATGATGGCACAGCGCCGGGTTGCGGGGTCGGAAACGACATATTGCACGCTCGACGTGCTCGGATCGAAGAAAGCCTTGACGTGCGGCTTTGCCGCAGCCTGCCGCTCCAGCCAGCGGACGGCGCCGGAAAGATCGAAACCATGCTGTTGGCCGAAAGTCGCGATCTCGCTTTGTTTCATGCGCCCGTCCAGCGCTTCGCCAAGCACATAGAGGGTCAGCGCTCGCGCTCCACCCTTGCAATGGGCAAATACGGGGCCTTTGGCCTCGGTCATCGTCTGCTGAAAGGCACGAATATCGGCTTCGGTAATAGTCGGGCCATTGACCGGAATGAAACTGTAGGCAAGACCCGCAGCATTGGCGGCGCTTTTTTCATGTTCATTGCCCGGCTGGCCGGGCTCTTCGCCATCCGGCCGGGCATTGATGATGCTTTTGTAGCCCTGATCGGAAAGCGATGAAAAGTCGGAGATATCCGGCTGGCCTGCGACCGTCAGACGTTCGTTGATCCTCACGGCACTCATCGGTTTCTCCTGTTGTTCTAAATTAATATACGTTATCATATAATGTATATTGTTCGGCGGCAACAGACGGAAGAGAAAATTTCAGAGGTGGCGATTTCCTGTGTTCACGACGAAATCACAAGCTTGCCCGAAGGGGATCGAGCAAGTGTGCTTTTCCGGGAAGCCCGCAGGTGAGTGTGGGCGGGGGCTGGCTTCAGGCTAAAAGCTTGCGGCGCGTCGCTTTCCAGCCAAGACAGATTGCCGCAACAAGCAGGGCGAGTTGAGCGACAAGGAATGGTGGTTCGTTGCCGTTCGGAGCCAGTGCGTTCAGTGCCTCGACCTTGAGAAAGGACTGAACGATCAGCACGAACATATTCAGATAAAGGCCCATCGTGGCGGTGATCGAATAAACAGTTCGCGCCCTGCCATTGAGACCGTATCCGTAAAGCGCGACCAGCGCGACCGCCAGAATGATGGTCGAGATGATGCCAACGCCGAGTGCCGGTGTGAAGTTGCCGATTGGAAACAGGAAGCCGGTGAGCGTTGTGGCGAGCGTGGTGACGAGAAACAGCGCCATCATGCGCGGCATCCATCGCCCTGCCGCATAAGCGGGCAGGGCGATCAATCCGGTTACGATGCCTATGAGGCTCAAGGCAACGTGCAATGTCGTGAATTGGGGAATGGTCAGTCCGAGGATCATGATGCGTCTCCCTCTATTCAGTTTGGGTTGCACCATACCGGCTGGCGGCATGTGCATGCGATAGATTGGGCCTCAATGCAGCGCGGGCCGCAAGGAAATTTTCAAGGTCTGCCGTATCCGGCAGGGAAGGAATGGTCAGCGTCTCGCCCAGATCAAGACCGGCCAGGGCTGCATCCACCATCTCGTGAGCATCCATGACCATGGCGGCGGGAATGGCGTCGAGACGTTCCTCTTCCCAGATGGCCGTGCGGGTGATGCCCGGCAGGACACCTTGAACCCGAACGCCGGAAGGGGAAAGCTGCGCGTGCAGCGCCTCGGTGAAGGCAAGCACAAAGGCTTTGGTCGCCGGATAAACGGCGGTAAATGCTGCCGGCATCAAGGCCGTGACCGAGGTGATATTGATGATCGTGCCCTTTCCATCTGCTGCAAGACGCGGTGCGATCGCCGCTGCAAGCCGGGTGACGGCAAGGATATTGAGATTGATCATCGTCGTGACATGGGCCGGGTCCAGTTCCGTGATAGCGCCGTCTCCGGCAATACCGGCATTGTTGACGAGACCGGTGATCCGCCGGTCCTCGCGCAGCCGTGCCTCTACCCTTTCGAGGTCTTCCGCCCGTGAAAGGTCTGCTGCCAGAACCTCGACAGCGATCTGGTGATCCTTTTCCAGCCGCTCGGCCAGCGCCTTCAGCTTTTCGGCGCGTCGCGCCACGAGGATAAGATCGTGGCCGCGTTTTGCCAGGCGCTCGGCATAAACAGCGCCAATGCCATCGGACGCCCCGGTGATGAGAAACGTATTCTGTGTCATGTCCCGTGTTTCCTTTGTCTGATGGTTTCAGGCGTTGATGAAAGCAAGAAGGTCGGCGTTGAACCGGTCCTGATGGGTCTGTGTCAGTCCATGGTCGGCGCCCTCATAGACCTTGAGGGTCGCATGTTTGACGATCTTGACCGTGGAGAGCGCCGAAGCGCCGATCGGCACGATCTGGTCGTCGTCGCCGTGCAGTACGAGCGTTGGCTTGTCGAAAGCCTTCAGGTCCTGATGGAAATCGCTTTCCGAAAAGGCGCGGATGCTGTCGAGCTGGCCCTTGAGGCCGCCCATCATGCCCTGCCGCCAGAACTCGTCGCGAATACCTTCAGAAATCACAGCACCTTCACGGTTATAGCCGTAGAAAGGAATGGTCAGATCCCTGAAGAACTGGCTGCGATTGTCGTAGGTACCCTTGCGGATGCCGTCGAAAACATCGATCGGCAGGCCGATGGCATTGCTTTCCGTCTTCAGCATCAGCGGCGGTACTGCGCCGATGAGGGCGATCCTGGCGACGCGGGCCGTACCATGGCGGCCGATATAGCGCGTTACCTCGCCGCCGCCGGTGGAATGGCCGACGAGAATGATGTCGTGAAGATCGAGCTGTTCGATTAGCTCGGCCAGATCGTCAGCATATTGATCCATGGTGTTGCTGTGCCAGACCTGGTCGGAGCGGCCGTGGCTGCGGCGATCATGGGCGATGGTGCGGAAACCGTTATTGGCAAAGAATACCATCTGCGCGTCCCATGCATCGGCACTGAGCGGCCAGCCGTGGGAAAAGATGATGGGCTGGCCGTCTTTCGAACCCCAGTCCTTGTAGAAGATGTGCGTTCCGTCTCTGGTGACTATCGTTGTCATGGCTCTCTCTCCTGTTGCGGGTGGTTTGCTTGCGTCCTGTGGGAATAGAGATACTCTGGAGACAGCCGGGGCTGGATTGGCGCTTCTGACAGAAAACGAGCCGAAACTGACAAAACGGGGATGTGGGGCATGGCGGGTGTTGCGGGAAGTGCGCTGGAAGTCGGTCTGGTTCTCTACCGGGACTGTCAGGTCGCCATGGTGCACGGCATCACCGATCTTTTTGCCATCGCGTCGGTCTTCTCAGAGGATCGTGGTGGGCCGAAACTGCGCGTCAGCCACTGGAGCATGGGTGAGGGCGGTGAGTTTTCCCGTTGTCATGACACCGAGCCGGGCAGGCCGGGGCATCCCAATATCTTCGTCGTACCCGGCCGGCTGACCGGGCCAGCCGAAATCGATGAGGCCGGGCCCTATGCTCGCTGGCTGCTGGACCGGCATGCGCAGGGCGCGACGCTGGCAGCCAGTTGCGGCGGTTCCTTCATCATCGCTGCGACAGGTCTTCTGGCCGGCCGGCCGGCCACTACCCACTGGCTGTTTGCGGAACGGTTTCGCGAGCGCTTTCCCGATATCCGCCTGGAGATAGACAAGATCGTCATCGAAGACGGCGATATCATCACGGCGGGTGGGCTGATGGCATGGACCGATCTTGGTCTGCGCATTGTTGACCGGCTGCTTGGGCCTTCGGTGATGATCGAGACCGGTAAATTCCTGCTGATCGACCCCTCCGGTCGGGAGCAGCGACATTACAGCAGTTTTGCGCCGCGGTTGACGCATGGCGACGAGCCGATCCTGAAGGTACAGCACTGGCTGCAGGCGCGCGCCGGGCGGGCGACCAGTGTCTCCGATATGGCCGCACATGCCGGGCTTGAGGAGCGAACCTTCCTTCGCCGTTTCAAGGCCGCCACCGGTATGAAGCCTATCGAATATGTCCAGCATCTTCGTGTCGGCAAGGCGCGGGAACTGCTGGAATTCACCCGTCGTTCGGTAGACCAGATTGCCTGGTCGGTGGGATACGAGGATGCCGCTGCCTTCCGTCGTGTATTTCACCGTATTCTCGGCCTCTCGCCGGGCGAGTACAGAAACCGCTTTTCCAGCGGTTCGGCCATGGTGGCCGCCTGAGGGCAAATCCCGCTGTTGCGACATTGCCGCTTCGCAACGAGGTTAGTGCGAGAAGCGCGGCCCTTGCAATGTGGCGGGTGTTTGCTAACATGCCAGACAAGTTTAAAACAGGTGGGCCGGAATGGACGTTGAGAGCAGCACGAAGCCGGGAATATCGCTCGCGGCGAAAATCAGCTCCGCATTGCGGCGGGATTTGTCTGAAGGCGTGTTCCGTCCCGGCGACCGTCTCCCGAGTGAGAGCGCGCTGACACGTGAATATTCCGTCAGCCGCACCGTGGTGCGGGAGGCCATCGCCATTCTGCGCGCGGATGGTCTCGTAGAGGCCCGCAAGGGAGCGGGCGTTTTTGCCATTGAGGTGAAGCCGGCCAAGGAAGTGCCTTTCAATGATCTCGCAGTGGGGCGGATCTCCTCGGTAATCGAACTGCTGGAATTGCGCACCGTCTTCGAAGTTGAGTCCGCCGGGCTTGCGGCATCGCGCCGTTCCGCCGTGCAGGTGGAGTCGATTGTCGATGCGCATCGGCGCGTTGGCGACTGTCTCGCCGCCGGGTTGCCGACGCGGGATGCCGATTTCGAGTTCCATCTGGCCATTGCACAGGCGACGCAGAACAGGCGATTCCCCGAGTTTCTTCAACTCATCCGCTCCGGCATCATCCCGCGTGGCGAATTACAGGGGGCGGCGCCCGGTTCCCGTCCGAAGGACTACAATCTTCATCTCCAGGAGGAGCATGCGAAGATCGTTGACGCCATCATCGAAGGCGATGCCGATGCTGCCCGCCAATATATGGCGGCGCATCTGCGCGGTAGTCTTGAGCGCTACAAGGTGCTTTTGCGCTCCCGTACAGCCGCTGAATAACTAGGAAATTTCAGCTTTCTCAGCAGGTTAAGCGCTCGCCCGTCGGTAGAAAGCCAGAGAGGCGGCAAGCGTCAAAAGTGCGCCGCCGCAAATGCGGTCGAGCCATAACGCCCCTGACTTCCGCAACAGTCTGACGGCCTGCGAGCCCAGCAGGGCATATCCGAACATGACGATGAAATCGATGCCGGCAAAAACCAGCGCAAGCACCGCATATTGCTGGATCTGCGGTGCTGCCGGATCGATGAATTGCGGCAGGAAAGCCGAAAAGAACAGATATCCCTTGGGGTTGGTCACGGCTACAAGGAAGCTTTTGAGGAAAATCGAGCGGGCGGAAGTGGCCCCGGAAGTGTCTGCCGATTGAAGAGCGCCATCAAGCGAGCCTCTGGAGCGCAAAAGCATGGCGCCCAGGAAGGCAAGATAACAAACGCCGACCCATTTGACGACGCCGAACCAGAACTCCGAGGCGGCGAGCAATGCTCCCAATCCCAGTGCAACCGCGCCGATCAGGACGAAATCTGACAGCACCGCACCAGCCATGCCGGTCAAGGCACGGCGGACCCCGAAACGCGAGCCATTCGCAAGCGCCAGCAAAACCGTCGGGCCAGGTGTGGCAATACCGATAAAGGCAACTATCGCAAATGCCAGAAGTGTCATTTCCGCCATCTCTTCATCCCCCTTGAAGCAGGACATGTGCCGGTGCCGGACTGGCATCTCCACAGGCAGTTCGAAGCGAAGAATACAGGCTTTTGTCATCGCGGCAATATGTGTGATTCCTTTCTCCGGCAAAGCAAAGAACCGCTGGATTTCGGATGAAATCTCGGTCTTGAAAGGCAGCGTTGTTGCCTGCTTCAGTCATCTTCCAAGCCTCCCGCAGGACCAATTTTATCGGCATATGCTTGACAGCTCTCCACACCTGTGACAACTTGCGAATAGTTGTCAGACAGGATTGCGCCTTTGTTATTTTGTGCAATCGACTTCTGGCAAGGGAGGAACCATGCCAAAAAGACGCCTTTCGCTGTATGGCCTGTCCGGCCAGATCGGAAGTATTGCGGTCACGCTGCTCGGATTGCTGCTGCTGACCTTTTTCATCGGCCGCCTGATGCCCGCTGATCCGGTGCGGGCCATCGTCGGCGAGGACGCGACCCGCGAAACATATGAGCAGGTTTACCATGCGCTCGGTTTCGAGCGTCCGCTCTGGCAACAATTCATCTATTATCTCGGCGATGTGTTCACCGGGGATTTCGGAACCTCGATCCGCACGGGCCAGCCCGTCATCCAGGATATCATACGCGTCATGCCGGCGACGATGGAGCTTGCCACCTTCGCGATCCTGATCGGTGCCGGCCTCGGGATTCCCATGGGGGTTTATGCCGCCGTCAAGAAAGACCGCTGGCAGGACCATTTGGTCCGGGTGCTCAGCCTGTTCGGCCATTCCATGCCGATTTTCTGGACCGGTATGATTGCGCTGATCGTTTTTTACGCTCATCTCGGGCTTGTCGGCGGCGGTGGCCGCATGGACCAGTTCTATATCGGTCTCGTGGAGGAACGAACGGGCTTCCTCCTCATCGACAGCCTGCTGGCGGGCGATATGGAAGTCTTCTGGTCGGCCATCAATCACCTCATCCTGCCCGCCGCTCTGCTTGGTTATTCATCGTCGGCCTATATCACCCGTATGACGCGCAGCTTCATGCTCGACCAGTTGGGCCAGGAATATGTCACGACTGCGCGCGTCAAAGGCCTGTCGCAACGCCAGACGGTGTGGCTGCATGCTTTCGGCAATATCCGCGTGCAGCTCGTCACCATCATTGCCCTTGCTTACGGCTCACTGCTGGAAGGCGCTGTCCTTATCGAGACCGTCTTCGCCTGGCCGGGCTTCGGCCAATATCTCACCAGCAATCTTATCATCGGCGACATGAATGCCGTGATGACCTGCGTTCTTATCGTCGGCGTCATCTTCATCGGGCTCAATCTCCTGTCCGACATTCTCTACCGCTTTTTCGATCCGAGGACCCGCTGATGACGGCTCGTGCAGAAACTTCCTTGCGTCTTCCCGTGCCTTTGAACGCGCTGAAGAACATCATTGTCTTCCTGCTGAAAAGCCCGACATCGGCCTTCGGCCTGGTGATATTGCTGCTTCTCGTCATCGCGGCGATTTTCGCGCCCTGGCTTGCGACGCATGATCCTTACGTGCAGGATCTCGCCAAGACGCTGCAGCCGCCCGGTAACGGCCATTTCTTTGGCACGGACGAGCTTGGACGCGATATTTACAGTCGCCTTCTGTGGGGCGCGCGCATCACTCTCACCATCATCTCGCTGGTGTCGATCATCGTCGGTCCGGTCGGTCTGCTGGTCGGCACGGCCTCCGGTTATCTCGGCGGCAAGTTCGATACGGTGATGATGCGCATCACGGATATTTTCCTGTCGTTCCCGAGCCTCATCCTGTCGCTCGCCTTCGTGGCCGCGCTCGGGCCCAGCCTCAACAATGCGATCATCGCGATCGCGCTCACCTCATGGCCGCCGATCGCGCGGCTCGCACGCGCCGAAGCGATGACATTCCGCAAGGCGGACTACATTGCCGCCGCAAGGCTGCAGGGTGCTTCGCCGCTGCGCATCATCATAAAATCGATCATGCCCATGTGCCTGCCTTCGGTCCTGATCCGTCTGACGCTGAATATGGCGACCGTCATTCTGACCGCCGCAGGCCTCGGCTTCCTCGGCCTTGGCGCGCAGCCGCCCCTGCCTGAATGGGGCGCGATGATCGCGACCGGACGCCGTTACATGCTCGACAGCTGGTGGCTCGTCACTTTCCCCGGCGTTGCGATCCTTTCTGTCAGCCTCGCCTTCAACCTTCTGGGTGACGGCCTGCGGGATGCGCTCGATCCAAAGCAGATGAACCGGAAATAGGGCCATGGAAAAACCAATCCTCGACGTCGAAAATCTTCGCATCCGTTATGGCGGTTCGCCCACCGAGGCCGTGCGCGGCATCTCCTTTACCCTTGGCCGGGAGCGTCTCGGCATTGTCGGCGAAAGCGGCTCGGGCAAGTCCACCGTTGGCAGGGCCTTGCTGCGCCTCCTTCCATCGGCGACGATAACGGCCGACAAGCTTGATTTTGATGGCCTCGATCTTCTGTCGCTCAGCGAGAAGGAGATGCTGAAGGTTCGCGGACGGCGCATGTCGATGATCCTTCAGGATCCAAAATTCTCCCTCAATCCCATCCGCCGTGTCGGCGATCAGGTGACGGAGACCTATCTGCGCCATTTCAAGGCGTCGAAATCGGAAGCCCGGGAAAAGGCGCTCGCCATGCTCGATGCGGTGAAAATCCGCGACGCCGCGCGCGTCTACGAGCAATATCCGCACGAGATTTCCGGTGGCATGGGCCAGCGCGTCATGATTGCGATGATGCTGCTTGCCGATCCTGATCTGGTCATTGCCGACGAGCCGACCTCCGCGCTGGATGTGACGGTACGGCTGCAGGTTTTGAATATTCTCGATGGCCTCGTTCGGGATAGAGGCATCGGTCTCATCATGATCAGCCACGACCTCAATCTCGTGCGCAATTTCTGCGACCGGGTACTCATCATGTATGCCGGCCGGGTGGTGGAAACGCTTGCCGCGCGCGACCTCGATCAAGCGCAGCACCCCTACACGCGCGGCCTGCTCGCGGCGCAGCCGCGGATTGGCGGCTCGCGTGCGCCACTTGCGGTGCTGGATCGCCGCCCCGAATGGCTGGAGGAGAAAGTATAATGGCCGTTTCCGTTGAAACCCGCGATCTCTCCATCACCTTCGGCAGCGGCCACACGGCGCTGAAAGTGCTGCCTTCGGTGTCCTTTCGCGTCGAGCCGGGCGAGTGTTTCGGTCTGGTCGGTGAAAGCGGTTCGGGCAAATCAACAGTGTTGCGCTGCGTGTCGATGCTGAATGATTTCTGGAGCGGCGAAATCCTCATCAATGGAAAGTCGGTTCGCGACATGCCGCTGATCGAGCGATGCCGCACGTTGCAGATGGTGTTTCAGGATCCCTATGGTTCGCTGCATCCGCGCCAGTCGGTGCGCACCGTTCTCGGAGAATCGCTTGCCATCCATAAACTGGGCGATCGTGAAGAGCGCATGCGCAAGGTAATTACGGATGTCGGTCTGCCCGTGTCGTTCCTGGACCGCTTCCCGCATCAGCTTTCCGGCGGCCAGCGGCAGCGCGTGGCGATTGCGCGTGCGCTGATCCTTGAACCGTCGCTGCTTCTGCTCGACGAGCCGACCTCGGCGCTCGATGTTTCGGTGCAGGCCGAAATCCTCAACCTGTTGCAGCGCCTGCGCGAAGAGCGCGGCTTCACCTATATCATGGTGACGCACGATCTCGCCGTGGTCGACCACATGTGCGACCGCTTCGCCGTGATGCTGCGCGGCGAAATCACCGAAATCCTGCCGCGTGAGGCAATCGCCGGCAATGGTGCGACACATCCCTATGCGCGCGAACTGATCGGCGCCTCGCTGGAATATGAAGGCGCATGACACCTCCCAAAGCGTGATCGTCCTCCTCCGGGGCATCACGAATAATAAAATCCTCCTTCCTTGCCCGGCCTTCAGTGCCGGGCAATTTTTTTGGATGGCTACGGCGGGAGGGCGGGCCGCCAACTGCGCTTAGGCTGCTCACACAAGACCCCGGATCTCGTCCGGCGTGACAGAGTGCGGAGGCTTCGCTTGCGCCTAACACATTGGGTGAATGGAGCTTCATTACAGCAAAAAGGCGCGGGGTTAGCCGCGCCTTCTCCTACTCGCAGATATGGCAGCCGATCACCGCTCCTTGCTCACCTCTTCAAAGCGCGAGAGCCATGGGCTGACGATCATACCCTTGATGTCGCTGCGGAAAGCGGCGGTGTCGACGACTTCGGAGAATGGCTGAATGGACATGACGATCTCGTCCATATAGGCCTGAAGGTCCTCGTAGAGCTTCGTCTGTTTCGCCACGTCGCGCTCGACAAGGGCTTCCTCGATCATCTTGTTCAGCTTTTCATCGAAGAAGCTCGTGCGCCAGCTCTGATAGTTGGTGAGCTTGGCGTCATCCGCATTGTTCGGATTATAGGCGATGGAGCGCAGGTTGTTGTCCGGATGCGGCTGCTGACCGCCGCCGCCGCGGCCGAGAAGCAGTTCGAAGTTGCGCTCGCGCATGGCGCCGTAAATCTGGTCGCCGGAACCGCTGATAAGTTCGGCCTGGATGCCGGCCTGGGCCAGTGTGTTCTGGATGGCCGTTGCCGCTTTCATGAAGGGGTCTTCCGAGAGCACGCGCAACGTCGTCTTGAAACCGTTTGGATAACCGGCTTCAGCCAGAAGCGCCTTGGCTTTTGCGATATCGAGCTTGTAGCCCTGATCCGGCAGCGCGCCCATCACACCGGTGCTGAGAGAGCGCTGATGCAGCTTGCCGTAATAGGGCATGACCGCCTTGTCGAGACCGTCGTAGTCGATCAGGTAACGCAGGGCTTCGCGCACTTTCTTGTTCGCGAAGCGCTCGTCCTTCATCGAAACGCTGAGGTAATAAAAACCGGAGCCGGGTGTGGATTCGATGGCGATGGTCTTGTCGGCTTCGAGCGACTTCAGGTCCGGCGCCTGCAGGGAATAGGCGACATCGATATCGCCCTTTTCCAGCATCAGCCGCTGCGATTGCGATTCCGGCAGATGGCGCATCAGGACGCGCTTCATCTTGGCCTTTTCACCCCAGTAATCGTCGTTGCGGGTGAGGATGATATATTCGTTGGATTTCCACTGGGTCAGCTTGAACGGGCCGGAGCCCGCCGAATTGAGCGTCAGCCACGCGCCACCGAGATCGCCGTCCTTTTCGTTGGCAAGCGCCGTCTGGCTGTCGATGATCGAGCCGGGCCCATTCTGTGCAAGGATCATCAGCAGCAGATTGGGATCATCAGGTTTCGGAATATTAAGCACGAAGGTCTGGTCGTTTTCCGCGACGAAAAGCTTGTCGGCATCCTCCAGCTTGAAACCGCGCGTTTTGAGGAAAGACGATTGCGCCAGATTGCGGGCGAGCAGACGTTTCAGGCTCCAAGCCACGTCCTTTGCCGTCACGGCGTTGCCGGACGCGAACTTGGCGTCGGCGCGCAGGTGGAAGCGGATCGATTTCCGGTCCTCGCCGATTTCCCAACGTTCGGCAAGGCGGGGCTGGACGCTGCGATCTTTGGGCGAAAGCACGACCAGCGTGTCGTAGATATTATTCAGAACCTGCACCGTCTCGCGGCCGGTAATGGCGGCTGGATCAAGGGTCAGGATATTGCTCATGGTCGTGGCGACGATGAGCTGGTCCTTCGGCGTTTCGGCAAAGACGCTGAGCGGCACGGCGCCGATCAGCAGTGCACCTAGGGCTGCGGTTGCAAGAAAATGTCTCATTTTTCCTCCCATACGGCCGGTTCATACGGCCTTCCACGTTTCGATCCGCGCGCCTGTTCCTCCACAGGCTTCGTGTGATCAGCCAAGAATATCTCTGACCGGAGCGGCGAGCGCCCGGCCGATTGCGGCCGTTGCCGGCGCTTCCAGATGCACGCCATCCACTGGCGAGGCGCTGGCGACCGATCCGGCATCAAAGAAGTGATGCCCAAGTTCGGCGGCGAGTTTGTGATAGAGCGGCGCAAGCCGTAGTGATTGTCCGATATCGCGACCGCCTGCGGGCTCTCCACCCGGGCCGGCGACGCAGGGCGGCGGCGCGACGATCAGAAGCTTAGGCACTGCATCTCGCGGCTTGTAGATGAAAGTCTCGACGATTTGCGCCAGCCGCCGCATGCCCGAAACGGCGGCTTCCGCGCGACCGCCATGCACCGGCTTGATGTCGTTGGTGCCGAGCATGACGATGACAAGATCAAGCGGCATGTGGCACGAAAGCGCGACTTCAAGAGCTCGCGCGCCATTGCGGCAGGCCGGGCCGGCATGGTCGTCATAACAGGTGGTGCGCCCGCCTAGTCCTTCGGCATGAACCTTCGCCATTCCGGAAAGCTCTGCCTCCATCACCTCCGGCCAGCGATGCTCAGGCCGGTGGCGGAGACCCGTTGCCGGGTCTGCGCCCCAGGTGAGGCTGTCTCCAAAGGCGAGCACGGTTTTCATAGCCTTATCTCACCCGGTTGTTGTCGATGAAATCGAAATCGATATCCTCGCCAAGGCCCGGCCGGTCGGGAACGTGAACGAACCCATCGCGGTCCATCGGGTCGGACAAAGACTTCAGATAGTCGTGGCCGTCATCATATTCGAGGAAGGGATGCAGGAGGCCGCGCTCGTACCAGCGGCAATTCTTGGTGGCGGCGACCACATGCAGGTTCATGGCCGTATTGCCATGCACCTCGCATTCCATACCGAAGGCTTCGGCCAGATGCATGGTCTTGAGCGCCGGCGTGATGCCGCCGACATCGTTGACGCCGGTGCGAAGAATATCGCAGGCGCCGGCCTTGACCCATTCTGCGCGGTGCCAGTGCTTGCCAGCTGCACTTTCCGGGCCGACGACGGGAATATCGAGATTGTCGGCGAGCCACTTGTAGGAGGAGAGCGACTGCTCATCCATCGGCTCCTCGATCCAGTCGAAGCCGAGCTTTTCAAGGCCACGTCCCAATGCCAGCGCATCGGTGCGGGAATACCAGTGAAAGGCGTCGATCATCAGGCGAATATCGGGCCCGACCGCCTCGCGCACGGCCGCGCAGGCCTTGAGGTCCATCTTCACATCCGGCGCCCAGCTGACGGGCGGCATCCAGGTGTGAAGCTTGATGCCCTTGTACCCGCGCTTCACCAGCGTTTCGGCGAACCGGCCGTAGTCTTCAGGCGTTGCAAGGCCTCCTTCCAGCTCGTCCCCGCACATGATCGAGCCATAGGCGAGCACCTTGTCGCGATAACCGCCGATCAACTTGTATACAGGTTGTCCGAGGCTGCGACCGGCAAGGTCCCAGAGCGCGCAGTCCACCACCGCCAGCGTGCGGTCCGTCAGCTGCGCCGCCGAGCCGCGTTGCCAGTGAGCAAGGTCCTGCCAAAGGCGTTCCCGGTCGCGATGATCCTCGCCGATCAGCACCTTCTTGACGAATTTTTCGATGACATGCGGGCGAACGATTTCCGGCGCTGTGAAGGAATGGCCTTCTTGCCCGTCTTCCGTGCGGATGGTCAGCATGGCCTGTTCCACCTGATGCGCCGGACCCGGATGTGCGTGACCGGCACTGTCCGAGTGCCGACGGGTCGTCGTGCGGAAAACACGGACCTCGACGTCGGTGATGATCATAATTCCTCCCTCATGCAGGTATCGCAGCGTTCGTGGTGGCTGCAATGTCATACATGTATGCATTATTTGTCAACATGTATGATAATCTGTATTACATGTTGGGGAGGAAAATCAAGGGCATTCGCGCGGCGCTCGATACGTCGGCGTATTTAAAAGGATGGAGAGGGGACAAAGCGACCGCTCCTTGAGCGTTAATCTATAATTTTAGTAGACTACTGAATCGCGCAACGATCTTTCAAAAATCGCCGGGACTATAAAAGACCATGCCGCGCCAGCGATGCCGGTCATCGTGCATTCTGCTTGGGTATGCGCGGTACAGGATGATGGCCGCACCTGCGCTGTCTGAGCTTCATCATGCCTCAACAAACATTCCCGGATGCACACCATGCCTATTTCCCATATCTCGCATTTTGCTTTTCTGGTTCCCGGCAACTATCACGATGATGATCCTGCGCAGGGGCTGGAGGAAACTCTGCAGCTTTTCGAAGCCGGCGAGGCGCTGGGTTATAATAGCGCCTGGGTCCGCCACCGCCATCTGGAACGCGGCGTGTCCTCGGCCGCCACCTTTCTCGCGGCGGCGTCGCAGCGCACCAAGCGGATTGGCCTCGGCACCGCCGTCATTCAACTGGGTTATGAAAACCCTTTCAGGCTGGCGGAAGATCTCGCCACCGTGGATGTGCTGTCACACGGACGGTTGAATGTCGGCGTCTCTGTCGGCGCGCCGCCCTTCGCCCATCTGATTTCGGATTATGTTGATACGGCGCCCGATGCGGATTACAGCCATGCCCGCGCCGAGAAGCTCGCCAGGGCCTTGAGATCAGAACCGCTGTCCAGCGAAACGGAGGCTGGCAATGCAGCGGGCGCGCAGGTGCCGCGCCTTCGGCCCTTCGCCAAGGGGTTGACCGGCCGGCTGTGGTATGGCGGCGGATCGCAGAATTCCGCGCGCTGGGCGGGGAAGGCGGGATTCAATCTGCTGACCGGCAATATCGTCAGCGGTGAAAATACCGATGATTTTCTGACGGCGCAGGCGGCCCTCGTTGCCCGGTTCCGGCAGGAATGGGCGCATGAGCGCCAGCCGCGCGTCGCCCTTGGCCGCGTGATTTTACCGACGGACAGTGCCAGCCCGGCGACACGCCGCCGTTATGCGGAGTTTGCGGCCGAGCGCGACAAGCGCACGCATACGCCGCATGGTGCGCGCCGCACGCTTTTTCTGCCTGATATTGTCGGGACGACGGATGAAATTCTGGAAAGATTGTCGCGCGATCCCGTTTTGCCGCATGTGTCGGAATTCCGTCTGGAACTGCCCTATGAATTCCAGCCGGAAGATTATCGCCAGATCGTGACCGATTTCGCGTCCGTCGTGCCGCAGCTTTCCGGCGAAAGGCCGGTTTTGAAAGTGGCGACAGCTCAATAGCGCGTTCACAACGCCGCCATTCCTGCGCCGAGCGTGGGAATGGCGAACGAGGCGAACAGCGTCAGTCCGGTTGAGGCAGGCCGTATCTCTCGCGTATGGTCGTGCCTTCGTATTCGCGCGGATAAACGCCGCGGTCTTGCAGCACCGGCACGACTTGTTCGACGAATTCGGCGATATCGTCAGGGGCACGAGGCGGCTGCAATGTGTAGCCGTCAACCGTTCCGTCCTGCCAGAGATCGATGATACCGTCCGCCACCTCTTCCGCTGTGCCGAGCAGCAGTCGGTGATGCCCCTCCGAGCGCCGCACGGCCTCGCGGGCGGTGAGCTTTTCATGGGTCAGCAGTTCGGAAAGGCCAAGCCCCATGCCGACAGCCCATTGGCGGTTCTGGTCGGGAATGAAGCGCTCGCCATCCAGTTTCGCGTCGGGATCGAAATCGCGGGGATCGATACCGTTTTCCTTGGCGAAGCGTGCCAGAAGACCGTCTTCCGAGCCGGTTCCGCTGTAGAGTTCGTGTTTGCGCAGCGCTTCCTCGCGCGTCTCGCCGAGAATGACGACGAGGCCGGGAACGATGCGGATGCCGGAGGGATCGCGGCCGAAAGACACTGCGCGGTCACGGACCTTTTTGCCAAAGGCCTGGCCGGCGGGACGGGACAATATGTTGCAATAGATAATCTCGCCGTGACGTGCCGCCAGATCGATGCCGCCCTCGGAAGCGCCCGCCTGAGCGATGACGGGGTGCCCCTGCGGTCCACGAGGGACGTTGAGCGGGCCTTTGACATGGAAATATTGCCCCTCGTGATTGATCGTCTCAGCCGTCGCCGCATCCCAGAAGCGGTCTTCCGGTATCTCGCCTTCGCGGCGCGGATCCCAGCTCGACCAGAGCTTTTTCGCGACATCGAGAAATTCCGTGGCCTTGGCATATCGCTCATTGCGCGGCGGCAGCGGGTCGTTGCCGAAATTGGCGGCGACGTTCGGATTGAAGGAGGAGACGATGTTGACGATCAACCGGCCGCCCGTGACGATATCGATGGATTGCGTTCGTCTCGCAAAATTATAGGGCGAGTTATAGGTGGAGGACACCGTCGCCACGAACCCGATGTCCGGCACCTGTGCGGCAAGCGATGTGGAAAGGATGAGCGGATCGATGGTGTGAAATGGCCGGCTTGTCGGGTCGGTCAGCAATGCCGGGTGATCCGAAAGGAAAACGGCGTCGAACCGGCCTTTGTGAGCCAGTTCCGTCAGTCGCCGGTAATAGCCGATATCGTTGATATCGTGCCAGTCTCCGCTCCTGTATTTCCAGGCATTGGCGAGGTATCCGGTGGTATTGATGCCGACATTGAGATTGAGCCGGCGTTTGTTCGTGCTCATGCTGCCACTTTTTCTTTCAGGTCTGTTGGATTGCCGGCTTGCGGGTCCGGCACAATTGCGGGGAAGCGTAACAGCCGGGGTTCCGGTCGCGAGTTAAAAATCCTTGCTGTCAGGAGAAGAAAAACTTCCGAGCCATGGCCGACGCTCCCAAGGAGAGGTTCACGTCGAGTGCCGCTCTCCGCCGAAGTATCGCTCGAGAATGACGCCGTTTCCGAAAGGATATTTTACCGAAAGCACGAAGCCATGCTGATATGGAAACGAATTTCCTCAATGGCCTCTCAAATAGTACACCTTATCTATAGAAAATATTTTATGGCGTGTAGCGTGTCGTAGAGATCGCAATTGAGAGGACGAACGCCATGGCTGATGCGGCCCTTCGCCAGATAACCCACCCTGAAACCGTCTGGTACACGCGCTGCCCGGCGCCAACGCCGCTTTCCATCGCGGCGCAGCTTGGCTGGATCGAGGAGAGTTTCGCCGGCCACGGCATTACTGTTTCTTCCATTCGCGATGCGGCGGATCCGGCCATTCGCCAAAGCCATTTCGATCACCGTCTGGACTGGTCCTTCCGTCAGGGCGGTAATATTCCGCCTATCTGGGCAAAATCCGGCGGACGCCAGACGCGTCTTGTCGGTTTGACCAGGACCGACGAGTTTCAGGCGGTCATAGCGCTGCCAGCCAGTGGTATAACAAAGGGCGGCGAGCTGAAGGGCCGGCGCATCGGGCTGCCGAAACGACCGAACGAAACCATCGACTTCCAGCGCGCCACATCGCTCAAGGGCATCGTGTCGGCACTGACCGTCTCCGGCCTTTCCGTGGCGGAGGTCGAGCTGGTCGATCTCACCGCAACCGAGCCGGTGCTGCTCGGACCGGCTGACGACAGGTTCCATGGCCTGCGCCGACGGCTGCCCTATGGGGAGGAGATCGCGGCATTGCATCGCGGAAAGATCGATGCGTTTTTTGTCAAAGGAGCGGAGGGCGTCACCGTCGCCAATCTCATTGGCGCGCACGTCGTCGTGTCGACCGGGTTTCACCCCGATCCGAAAATCCGTATCAATAACGGCACGCCACGTCCTTTGACCGTGGATGCCACCTTTGCCGATGAGAGGCCCGATCTCGTCGCCGACCTCGTGGCCACGGTACAGCGGGTTGCCGGCTGGGCGAACGACAATCCGGCGGAAGCGGTGCGTTTCATCGCCCGCGAGATCGGTGTCAGTGAGGAAGCGGTTATCGCCGCCAACGGGGCGGATGTGTACCGTAACCTGAGGCTCGATCTCGATCCGGCGGAGCTGGATGCGCTCAGCCACTTCAAGGATTTCCTGCTGGAATGGAAATTCATCCCTGACGATTTCGATGTGAACGACTGGGCCGATCCGCGCGCCCTTTCTTTAATTCAACAGGCTGCGGCGAAGTGAGGGCGTCATGACAGCAACCATTCTTGTAACGGGTGCAACCGGCAAGCTCGGCCAACGCGTCGTCAGCCGCCTTTTGCAAAAAGAGGCGAAGGTTAGGGTGCTGACCCGCCGGGGTGAGGACGCGCTCAAGCTCTGGGGCGACAGGGTGGATATTTCGGAGGGGAATTTCTCCGATCCGGCCAGCCTGAAAGAGGCCTCACGCGCAACAGACACGGTGTTCCTGCTTTCCCCAATCGGTGAAACGCTGGCGGCGGACCAGAAAGCGGTCATCGATGCCGCTCTCTCCGCCAGCGTATCGCGGATCGTGAAAATATCCGGTTCCGACTGGACCATCGCCAATGCCGCACGCTCCGTCTCGGGTGCCGCCCATGCCGAGGTCGAAAAACATCTGGCCGGGAGCGGCATTGCGCATACGATGCTGCGGCCGAATGCCTGGATGCAGGTGGCGCTGGAACCCGTCGTCGCAGCACTACGCCAGGGGGAGGATGTGCCCGCCCGTTTCGGCGATGCAGCCGTTTCCTTCATTGATGCCGACGATATAGCCGATGTGGCGGTTCATGCATTGACTTCGAGCACGTCTGTTTCCTGCGCCTTGGCGCTAACCGGCGGTGAAGCCTTGACGGCACTGGAAATCGCCCGCATCGCGGCCCGTATCCTGCATCGCCCCGTGGGGATATCGCATCATTCCGCTTCCGTTTTTCCGCCGCATATCGGAGCGTTCGAACAGAAGGCGATTGGTGAATTCGGCCAACTCATCCGCGAGGGCCTCGCGGCCTCCGTCAACGACAACATCGAGCGGATTACCGGTCGGCAGCCCCGCAGCGTGGAGGCCTATTTGCGCGCCCGGCTGGCAGCGACCACCCCGCAGGGTAATCATTCCGAGGGAGAAAAGACATGGCGCTGACTGTTTCACTGCCTGAAGGTCCCGAACTGAAAAGCCCCACTGATTTCGAAGACAGCCCGCTCAGCCGCGCGGTGAAGCAGCCACTGATGCTGGGGCTGTTCCTCAATCTGCAGGACATCAACTTCTCCAGCCTGCCAACCAGTAATAGCTGGACCTTCGACTACAATGCGGAGCTGGTGAAGCGCGCGGAGGAGCTTGGTTTCGAAATAGCCTTCAGCCGCACGCAATGGCTGCCCAAGGGCGGTTATGACGGCGAATCCTCGCTCGACAGTTTCATTGCGCTGGGCGCCATGGCGGCGGTCACCAAGAGCATTCTTCTGATCTCCACTATTCATGTGCTTTACGGTCCCCTGCATCCGCTCCATCTCGCCAAATATGGCGCGACGCTGGATCATATCGCCAGGGGACGATGGGGCATCAACATCGTCACCGGCCATCGCGCCATCGAGCATGAAATGTTCGGCTGGCAGCGGATCGACCATGACAAGCGCTACGACATGGCGGGGGAGTTGTTCGATGTGCTGCATCGCCTGTGGGGAGAAACCGAAAACTTCTCCTATGAGGGCAAGCTTAACCCCTGGGCCATCAACAACGGCTGGATAACGCCAAAGCCCGCCTTTGGCCGCCCGCCGCTGGTGACGGCGACCGGCTCGCCGGCCGGTATCGATTTCGCCGCCCGCCATTCCGATCTGGTTTTCGTTACCTCGCCCGGCGGCGCGCATATCGACAGCGCGCTGGAAACGCTTCCCGATCATATCGCCACCATCAAGAACCGCGCCAGGGCCTATGGCCGTCATGTGAAGACGCTCATCAATCCGATCATCGTCAGCCGCGATACGGAGAGGCAAGCGATCGCCTATGCCGACGCCATCGAGGCGGGAAAACCGCAGCCCGGCACCCGTGCCTTTGCGACCAACAATTACGACAGCGACGCCCATGCCTGGCGGGGTCGCGGCGATGCACGCCACAAGCAGGGGCGCAATCTCGGCGGCAATATCGAAATCATCGGCTCGCCGGAGCAGGTGGTCGAGCAGCTTGTCGGCTTGAAAAAGGCTGGCATCGATGGCGTGCAGCTGAATTTCTACGATTTCCGCGAAGATCTCGAATATTTCGCTGAGCGCATTCTGCCCTTGATGAAGGAGGCTGGCCTGAGGCTCTGACGCCTCTCCCGCCTCAGATTTCCAGTTCTGAAGCTTAGCACTTCGCAATCACAGAGATTGCGAGAACGATCTTTTTTGCCCTGAGGAGATACCGTGAATATTGCCGTCGATCCCGTCAAAACGCCCGCGCCGAAAGTCATAGACCGGATCGGGACCTATGTTCCCGAACTCGTCTCCATCCGCCACGATCTGCACCAGCATCCGGAAATCGGTTTCGAAGAGGTGCGCACCTCCGGCATAGTCGCCGAGAAGCTCACCTCCTGGGGCATCGAGGTGCATCGCGGTTATGGCAAGACCGGCGTGGTCGGCGTGCTGCGTGGCCGTCATGCTGGCAACCGTTCAATCGGGTTGAGGGCGGATATGGATGCCCTGCCGATGCCGGAAGAAACAGGGCTGCCTTATGCATCGGTCTATCCCGGTAAGTTCCACGGCTGCGGGCATGATGTGCACACCACCATATTGCTTGGCACCGCCCGTTATCTGGCGGAAACCCGTGATTTCGCCGGCACGGTGATTTTCATTTTCCAGCCCGCCGAAGAAGGACTGGGTGGCGCACGCGCCATGATCGCCGATGGGTTGTTCAAGGATTTCCCCGTCGATGAAATTTACGGGCTGCACAATTCCTCCCATGCAGCACCCAACCATCTGAAGGTTTCGCCCGGTACCATTCTGGCAGGCGCCGATTTCTTCGATATCCGGCTGAAGGGCAGGGGCGCGCATGCGGCTCACCCGGATGTCTCGCGTGATCCGGTGCCGGCGACGGGTGAACTCATCCAGGCATTGCAGACCATCGTCAGCCGCAATGTGCCGCCGACCGATCCGGCCGTCTTGTCGATCACCCGTATCGAGGCGGGATCTGCCTATAACGTCATCCCCGAAACGGCCTCGATTGCAGGCACGGTGCGGGCCTTCTCCGACAGCGTGCGCGAGACCATAAGGGGCCGAATCCGCACGATTTCCGATCACATTGCCGCCGCTTATGGGCTCACCGCCGAGGTGGATATTCGCGACATATTCTCGGTTCTGACCAATGACGACGCGTCGGTGGAGATTGTGGCCGGGGTGGCGCGCGAAGTTCTCGGAGACAAGCGCGTTTCCACCGAGCCCAGCCGCTTCATGGGCAGCGAGGATTTCGCTGATCTCCTGAAACATGCGCCCGGTGCGTTTTTCACCCTCGGTCATTCCGGCACCGTGCCGGCCCATAATCCCGGTTTCATTGTCGACGATGCCATCCTGCCGGTCGGCGCCACCTTGTTTGCCCGGCTGGTCGAAACCCGGCTGAAGCCTGCCTGAAAATTTGAAAACAAGCCTGCAAGAGGAAACATCCATGGATATTACAAGACGTAAGACATTGCTTTTGAGTGCTGCGCTAGGTGCGGCCATGCTGCTGCCATCCGCGCCGGTGCTGGCGGCGGAAACGCCGAAAAAGGGCGGTATTGTTACCCTTGCGGGTCTCGGTGAGCCGACGACGCTTGTGCCGCTTTCCGATTCCAATACGCGCACACGCGCGATTTCCACCAAGATCCTGGAAGGGTTGGTACGCTTCGACAGCGAGTTCAAGCCGCATCCGGTTCTCGCCGAAAGCTGGGAAACCTCCGCCGACGGGCTGCGCTACACCTTCAAGCTGCGCAAGGGCGTCAAATGGCATGATGGCAAGGATTTCACCGCACAGGATGTGAAATTTTCCCTGCTTGCCTTCAAGAAGGTGGGCCCACGCGGCCGTATCACTTTCGCCAATGTTGCCGATATCGAAACGCCCGATCCGCTGACGGCGGTAGTGGTGCTTTCCAAACCTGCGCCTTATCTTCTGCGGGCGCTGACCGGTGGCGAAACGCCCATTTTGCCGGCCCATGCCTATGCTTCGGAAAACTACAATGAGAGTCCGAACGGCAACGCGCCCGTTGGCACTGGCCCCTTTGTGTTTGAGGAATGGAAACGCGGCAGCTATGTGAAGCTCAGGAAGAACCCGAACTACTGGCAGGCCGATCTTCCCTATCTCGATGGCTTCGTGGCGCGGTTCGTCGCTGACGCGGCCTCCACCACCATCTCGGTGGAAACGGGCGAGGCGGATTATACCGCCGATGTCTCCTACAGCGATCTGGAGCGTTTGCGGCAGAATCCCAAGCTTTCGGTGGAGGTCTATACCGACTCCTATCTCAATAACGCCGCCATATTCGAGTTCAATCTGGAGAACCCGATCCTCGCGAAAAAGGAGGTGCGGCACGCGCTGGCACATGCAATCGACCGCAATTTCATCAACGACGCGATCTTTTTCGGCACGGCGAAACCCGCCGGTTCGAACATTCCAGCGGTATTCACCGCCTATAATGACGAGAAGCCCTTTACCTATCCCTTCGATCTGGCCAAAGCGAATGAGCTGCTGGACAAGGCGGGGTATCCGAGGGGTGCGGATGGCACGCGTTTTTCGCTGCGGCTGGCCTTCCTGCCCTCCGACGTTTTCCGCAAAACCTCCGAGTATCTACGCTCGTCCTTCGGCAAGCTCGGCGTGAAGGTGGATATCGTCGAAGGCGATCTCGCGACCTTCATCAAGCGCGTCTATACGGAGCGCGGTTTTGACCTGACGGTGAACGGCATCAGCCGGTTGTTTGATCCGACAGCGGGCGTGCAGCGGCTCTACTGGTCCGATGGCATCAAGAAACCCGCGCCATACGTCAACGCCGCCCACTACAACAATCCGAGGGTGGATGATCTTTTCCGCGCCGCTGCGATTGAAGTGGATGAAACGAAACGGGCGGGGCAGTTCCACGATATCCAGAAAATCACCGGTGACGAATTGCCGAATTTCTCTATCGTCGCCCTGCCGACCGTCATTCTGCGCAACACCAGCCTGCAGTCTCTCGTCACCACCATCGACATTGCCTATGGCGATCTGTCGACGGCCTGGAAGAACGAGTGAGCGTTTTGCATATGGCAATAAAAAACCCGGCAATTTTGCCGGGTTTTTTATTGCTGAAAACGGCCCTCCGGCCTTTTTTCACTATCGCGGGATAACGGCTTTTTCGGGAAAAACGTTGCCTTTGGAACAGGCGGGCAGGAACGGTGATGCCAATTATCGGAACTCTAAAAAAATCAATTTCTTCAATAATTTAGGGCGAAGGAATTCTTCGTTTTGCGGGAAAAATAGCTTTCTGGACCTCTGATTTCTCTGCCTGCACTGTGTCCATGAAATCTCACCCGCACACGATGGATGCCATGGCCAAGGATACGCTTTTTTTGATCGCCCCCGGTTTTGAAGACCCCAAGCACCCCGGTGTCCGGTTCGTCTGCCCGCATTGTAACCAGATCGAGGGCCTGCTTGCCGCCTTTCCGGACCTTGCCGCCGGGATCGATATCCACCGGGTCGGTTTTCAGCGTCCGCGCGAAGCGGTCATCGCCGTCGTGGGTGAGGAAAACCAGTCGTTGCCGCTGTTCGTCTTTACCGGCGATGCACCAGCCGATGCGACGACCAAAGGCGACACGCACTTCATTCAGGACACGAAACGCATTTTGCAAATCCTCGCCGAGCGTCACGGGTTCCCGCAACTGCACTGAGATGCCGCACCCCGCACATCGGATTTTTATCGGAGATAGACATGACCTTTTCCAGACGCCAGTTTCATAAAATTGCACTCGCCGCCGGCGCTTTCGTGGCGCTTCCAGGTGGTTCTTTTGCTGCTGCTGAAGAGCCCGTTTCGGGCGGTACGCTCAAGATCGTCTATTTTCCCGAGCCGACGCAGCTCGTGGCAATCAATACCAGTGCGGGCGGTCCGCAGTTCATCGGATCGAAGATTTATGACGGGCTTTTGACGTACGATTACGAACTTTCGCCCAAGCCGAGCCTTGCCAAAGAATGGAGCGTTTCCGCCGACGGGCTGGAATATATCTTTCATCTGCAGCCGAATGCGAAGTTCCATGACGGCAAGCCGGTGACATCGGCAGATGTGGAGTTCTCGATCCTGCGGCTGAAGGAAGCCCATCCGCGCGGCCGGGCGACTTTCTCGCATGTTGAAAGCGTCGATACTTCCGATCCGCTGGTTGCGAAGGTGAAGCTTTCCAAGCCGGCGCCGGGATTGATAACCGCGCTCGCCTCGTCGGAATCGCCTGTTGTGCCAAAGCACATCTTCGAGACCTTCAAGCCGACTGATAATCCAAAACCCGCCCAGATCATCGGCAGCGGTCCCTTCGTCCTGAAGGAATGGGTGCCGGGAAGCCATATTCTTCTGGAAAAGAATGCCGACTACTGGGACGCGTCAGGTCCTTATCTCGACCGCGTCATCATTCGCCTCATCAACGATGCGGGCGCTCGCGCGGCGGCGCTGGAAACCGGAGAGGGCGACATTGGCCCGAACCCGGTGGCGCTTGCCGATCTGGAACGGCTGAAATCCATTCCGACGCTGAAGGTGGATGACCGCATCTACGCCTATGCCGGCCAGCAGAACCAGCTCGTCATCAACCTTGAGAACGAATATCTCAAGGAATTGAAGGTGAGGCAGGCTATTGCCCACGCGATCGACGTTCCGGCGTTGATCGATACCGTGCTATACGGTTACGCCGTGCCATCGCCCACGCCGATCAGCCCTGGCCTTGCGAAGTTCCACAATCCGGATATCGGTTTTGCCAAATTCGACGTCGCGCAGGCGGAAAAATTGCTGGATGAGGCCGGTTTCCCGCGCAAGGATGGCGGCAAGCGTTTCAAGCTCCGCGTCACCACCAACCCGTTCAACCCGCAGACCTATTCGGATTTCATAGCGCAGGCGCTTTCCAAGATCGGCATCGAGGCGGATATCCAGAAATTCGATTTCGGCACCTATGTGAAGGTCGTTTATACCGATCGCGCCTGGGACCTTTCAGTCGAATCCCTCTCCAATACCTTCGATCCGACGGCCGGCGTGCAGCGTGTCTACTGGAGCAAGAACTTCAAGATCGGCCTGCCGTTTTCGAATGCCAGCCACTACGCCAATCCGGAAGTGGACCGGCTGCTGGAAGCGGCCGCGGTGGAGCCGGATATCGAAAAGCGCGCAGCCTTCTTCAAGGAGTTTCAGGCCGTCGTCGCCAAGGATCTTCCCGTCATCAATCTCGTTTCGCCAATCCAGCCGGTCGTCGGCAGCGTCCGCATCAAGGATTACGCGACAGGGGCGGAGGGTCTTAGCGGCAATCTCGCCAAAGCGTGGGTGACGAAGGAGGCGTAAGCGCATCCTCACCTCTCGTTTAAAGCCGCGTCAAAGTTGAAAAGGGTTCATCGCCATGAGCAGAAAATCCGAGAAGCTGGTCCTCAATGCGTTCATCTATCCGGGTGGGCACCATGAAGCAGCCTGGCGCCACCCCGAGTCGGAGCCACTGCGCGTCACGGATATAAGGCTCTACCAGGATATCGCCCGCAAGGCCGAGGCGGCAAAGCTGGATGCCATTTTCTTTGCCGATGCGCCGGTGCTGGACGCCAATATCCGCTATGCCGCCCGGCACCGGCTGGAACCGATCACCATGCTGGCGGCCTTGGCGGCCGTCACCGAAAAGATCGGCTTCATTGCTACGGCCTCCACCACCTATTACGAGCCCTACAATCTCGCGCGGCTGTTCGCCTCGGTCGATCATATCAGCGGCGGCCGGGTGGGCTGGAACATCGTGACGACCTCGGCCGATGCGGCGGCCGGAAACTTCAATCTCCAGCAGCATCCGCCGCATGCCGACCGTTACCGGCAGGCGACTGAGTTCGTCGATGTGGTGACAAAGCTCTGGGACAGCTGGGAAGACGATGCCATCGTCGCCGACAAGGAGAGCGGTCTTTTCGCCGATACCGACCGCATCCATCCTGCCAGTCACGAGGGCGAGTTCTACCGGGTGCGGGGCGCGCTCAACCTGCCACGCTCGCCGCAGGGCAGGCCGGTCTATGTGCAGGCCGGCTCTTCGGAGGACGGCCGTGGCTTTGCTGCCCGGTATGCCGAGGCAATCTTTACCGCGCATCAAACTCTGGAGAGTGCGCGGTCTTTTTATTCCGACATCAAGAGGCGCGTGGCGGCCACGGGGCGCAATCCCGCCCATGTGAAAATCCTGCCGGGGATCAGCCCCTTCATCGCCTCCACCGAAGAGGAGGCGCGAAAGCTCGAGGCGAGTTTCAACGATCTTATCCAGCCGGCCTTTTCGCTTGGGCAGTTGCAGCGCATTACAGGCATTGATCTCTCATCGGCCGATCTCGATCAGCCGTTGCCGAAGGAGGCGGTGGAAGCGACGCGCGCGCAGGCGGATAGCAGCCGGCATCAATTGGTTCTCGATGTCATCGACCGGGAAAATCCGACGATCCGGCAATTGTTGCACCGGCTTGCCGGCGGGCGCGGGCACAAGGTGATTTCGGGAACGCCGGAACAGGTGGCAGACTGGATAGAGACCTGGTTCCGTGAAGGTGCTGCCGACGGCTTCAACATCATGCCGCCATGGCTGAATGGCGGGTTCGATATTTTCGTCGACGAGGTCGTGCCGATCCTCAAACAGCGCGGGCTGTTCCGCGAGGACTACGAGGGCGACACGCTGCGTGATCATTACGGCCTGCCCCGGCCGGAAAACATCCATACGACCGGGGAGTTGCAAAGGGAACGCGCCTGATGTGGGACGGGCGTGTTCAGGCGGCGGCTTCGAGTGAGCGTGTATCCTCGCGCAACAAGGCGAGTAGAGATGCGATTTCCGGCAGCCGCCGCCTGTCAGGACTGGTCAGAAGATGATACCGGCTGGCGGTCGGCTGAGGTGCGCCGAAAGGTGCGATCAGACGGCCGGTTCGAAGCTCTTCGGAAATGAGCGAGTGGCGCGCAAGGCCGATGCCGTGGCTGGACAAGAGTGCCTCTATCAGCGCGGTCTGACGCGAAAAGCGCGGTCCTGCTGCGGAAAGCCGAAGCGGAATGCGGCAGGCCCGCATCCAGTTTGCCCATTCGAAGGCAGCATCGGCGCCGTTGCCGCGCAACATCGCAAAAGAGATATCCCGAAGCCGCTCGGGTTCACCACCAAGCTGGTAGCGGGTGGCAAAATCCGGGGTGCAGACGGCACTGACGGTGTCGGCAAAAAGCGGTTCGTGAATGAAACCGGGGATTTGTCCGTGGGTGGCGACGATCGCGCAATCGGCATCGAAATGCGTGAGGTCGATGGCGTCGCCCTCGAGAGATTCAATCGAGATATCTACGTCTCCAAGGGCTGGAACGATGGTTCCCAACCGCGGCGCCAGCCATCGGGCCGCAAAACAGCCTTCCGCCAGAACCTTCACCTGCCGCCGGCCGCCGGAGGCCATGAGATCGGAAAGGCTGCCGATCATCGTCTCGAAAGCGTCCGCAAGGCCGGGGTAAAGCGTGCTGCCGGCCTCGGTCAGCACCAGCTCGCCGCGCTGGCGGCTGAAGAGTGTTTGCCCGAGATGGGTTTCCAGAATGCGCACCTGCTGGCCGATTGCGGCAGTCGAGACATGCAGTTCTTCCGCCGCCCGCGAGAAGCTGGCGTGACGAGCGGCCACGACAAATGCGCGCAGGGCCGTCAGCGGCGGCAGCCGGGAAAGCGTCGGCAACCGGAAAGCCGCTCTTGCGACCGAAGGAGGGATGAATTCCGTTCTCATGGCCGTTTTCCCTTTATCGCTAGAATACCCGGCCTTCCCTGAGGTGCGTCGTGGTGCCGTTGAGATAATAGTCGCCGATGACACGCGCCTTGTGGGCAAGCGGATTGTGGTTGTAGACCGTGCGGATGTTGCGCCAGTGGCGGTCGAAATTCCGCTCGCTGGACGTCGCCGATCCGCCGCCGAGTTCGTAAAGGTTGGTGGCGACCGTTAGTGAAAGCTGCGATGCGATGATCTGGGTACGGGCGGTGGCGAGAGAACCTTCCAGCAAAGCCGCTTCTATCGCCTCTTCGTCGCCGCTGGAAAAGGCGGCGGCGGTCCTGTCGAGCGTTCTTGCCGCCTCGCGGATCAGCGTCTTGACGGCGAAGGCACCGGCGCTGATCTCGCCGAGCATCTTCTGCACAAAGGGGTCCTGATTGGCGGTTTCGGCGCTGCTGTGGAGCGTGGTGCGCGCCTGGCGCAGAACATAGTCGATGCCGTCGTTGAGTGCGCCCTGAACGGCACCGGAGGCAGAGGCAGCGAGATGCAACTGTCGCATGGCCGAGCTGTGGCGCCCGATCTGGCTGCCGAGCTTGCGGGTCGTCAGTTCATGCGGGAGCACCTCGACATTCTCAAGCAAAACGCCGCCGCTTGCCGTCATGCGCTGGCCCATGCTGTCCCAGTCGTCGAGAATGGTGATCCCGGGCCGATCAAGCGGAATGAGGACGCCGATCGGCTGTTCGTCGTCGCCGACAGCGCTAAAGGTGCCGAAATCTGCGAAGGCGGTGCCGGTCCCATACCATTTGCGGCCGTTCAGACGATAACGGTCGCCATCGGCGCTGAGGCGCGTGGTGATTTCACCGGGCCGTTTGGTCCCCTGTTCCGTGCTGGCGCCCGCGAAGAGCTTGCCCGTGAGGACATTTTCGAGGTGCCGCCGATCCTCAAGCTCGATCGGTGTGAGAGCGAGGTTTTCGGTGAAATTGAAATGGCTGCGGAGTGCGTGCGGAATATTGCTGTCGGCTTCCCCGAGGATCATCAGGACTTCTATATAGTCCGCAATCGAGCCTCCCGGCCCGCCTTTGGCCTCGGGGATGCGCAGCGTGCCGATCTTGGCTTCTTTGATCAGGCCGAAGATTTCGAAGGGAAGTTCCCGCTGACGCTCACGGCGAGCGGCATCCTTGGCGGCAACAGCCGCAATGTCCCTGGCGCGGGCCAGAATGTCGTCTCGGCTCGGCACGCTGGAATTATCGGTGGTTGCGGTCTGTATTTTAGGATTGGACATTGCGGATTTTCCCTGAGCGGATGTGATGACCTGCGGCACGGTCGCGCCGCAGGCATTTTCTTCTGGACGATCAGGCGACCGCGCGCGGCTTGACGACCGGGCGGGGAGCCGGTTCGATATTGCGCGGCACGCGGCCTTCGACGGGATGGCTCGGATCGTTGAAGCCGGGTGTCGAGGGATGGCCTGTCGTCACAAGGCTGTCGACCAGCGCCTCGTCTTCCGCATCGATCTTCACATCGAGGGCGCGGACGTAACCGTCCCAATGGTCTTCAGTGCGCGGGCCGGTGATCGCGGCGGTGACGAACTTGTTGTTCAGCACCCAGGCGAGCGCAAAATCCGCTGCCGAAACACCCTTTGATGCGGCGTGCGCCGCAACCTTCTGGGCGATTTCGACCGACTCGGGGCGCCATTCGGTTTCCAGAACCCGCTTGTCGCCACGGCCGACACGGGTATCTGCGCCCGGCTGCTCACCCGGCTGATATTTGCCGGTCAGCACGCCACGTGCCAGCGGCGAATAGGAAACGACGCCCAGCCCGTAATTATGTGCCGCGGGCAGCTGCTCGGCTTCGGCTGTGCGGTTGACGATGTTGTAAAGCGGCTGGCTGGCGATAGGCCGGTCGATGCCGAGCTGATCGGCCAAATGCGAAATTTCGGCAATGCGCCAGCCCCGGAAGTTGGAAACGCCGAAATAGCGCAGCTTGCCGGCACGGATGAGATCGGCAATGGCGCGTACCGGTTCTTCCAGCGGCGCGTCGAAGACGGCGCGGTGGAAATAGAGGATATCGATGTAGTCGGTGTTGAGACGGCGAAGCGAATTCTCGACGGTCTCGATCACCCATTTGCGCGAATGGCCGCCAAGGTTCGGACCCTTGGTGTGGGAATTGACGAATTTCGTTGCCAGAACCCAGTGATCGCGACTGGCCTTGATACCGCGACCAACGACTTCTTCCGACTTGCCGTCGTGATAGACATCGGCAGTGTCGATGAAGTTGATGCCCTGCTCGCGTGCCTTGTCGATGATGCGGAAGGCCACGTCATCCGGCGTCGGGCCTCCGAACATCATCGTGCCGAGGCTCAGCGGTGAAACTTTCAGCGCGCTGCGTCCGAGATAGCGATAGTCGACCATTATGGTTGCTCCTTCAGTTTATTGGGCATGGTGGCAAGCCACGGCGTGGTTCTTGCCGAAAAGGGTGTAATCCGGCGCTTTTTCGCGACAGAGATCGGTGGCGAGCGGGCAGCGGGTGTGAAACCGGCAGCCGGATGGCGGGTTGTGGGGGCTCGGCAGGTCGCCGGAAATGGGCGCTGCCTGCTTGCGGCGCGCGGGATCGGGAACGGCTGCGAGAAGCGCACGGGTATAGGGGTGTTTCGGCGAGGCCCAAAGCTCCGCGGTCGGCGCGCTTTCCACGATCTTGCCGAGATACATGACGAGAACGCGATCGGAAAAATAGCGTACGACCGAAAGGTCGTGGGATACGAAGAGATAGGACAACGAAAGCCGTTTCTTCATCTCCACCAGAAGGTTGAGGATCTGCGCCTGTATGGAAAGATCGAGCGCCGAGACAGGCTCGTCGCAGACGACCAGTTCCGGCTCGAGAACGAGCGCCCGGGCAATGCCGATGCGCTGGCGCTGGCCGCCGGAAAACTCGTGCGGATAGCGGTCGAGTGCATCCGGTGGCAGACCCACCTGCGCGACGATCGCCTCGACGATCTCCCGCTGTTGCGCCCTGTCGCCAATGCCGTGCACCTTCAACGGCCCGGTAAGGATGGTTCGCACCGTCTGGCGCGGATTGAGCGACGCGAATGGGTCCTGAAAGATCATCTGGATGCGGCGGCGGATGCCGCGCAGCTGCGACGACGACATCGCCGTGACATCGGCGCCCTTGAAGGTGATCCTGCCAGAAGTGGGCTCCACCAGCCGCATCAGCGACTTGCCGAGCGAGGATTTGCCGCAGCCTGATTCACCCACCAGCGCCACGGTCTCGCCCGCCTCGATGTCGAGCGACACATCGTCGACGGCGCGGACTGTTCCGCGTCCTCCCGAATAGTGGGTGGAAAGACTATGCACTGACAAGAGCGTCATCAGATACCTCTTGGGATGTGGGGGATACGAAGGGGCAGGCGGCGTAGCGGCCTTCCGAGACGAGCCTCAGCGGCGGTACGAACTGCCCGCAGAAACCGCGGGCGCTCGGACAGCGTGGCCGGAAGGCGCAGCCGCGCTCGCCCGTAGCGGAAACGATTGAACCCGGAATTTCGATGAGTGGCCCGTCGCGATAATGCTGGCCGTCTTCGGCGCGCGGAGAGGCAGCCAGCAGGCCGCGCGTATAGGGGTGGTAAGGATTGGAGAAAACCGGTTCAGGCAATCCTTCTTCCACCTTGCGGCCGGCATACATTACCATCACCCGGTCGGCCCATTGCGCCACAATGCCAAGATCGTGGGTGATGAGGATGACGGCCATGTTGAGATCGCGGCGCAGATTGTCGAGCAGCTGCAGGATCTGCGCCTGTATCGTCACGTCGAGCGCGGTCGTCGCCTCGTCGGCGATCAGTAGTTTGGGATTGCAGGCAACGCCGATGGCGATCATGACGCGCTGGCGCATGCCGCCGGAAAGCTGGTGTGGATAATCGTCCACGCGGCGCTGGGCGTCGGGAATATTTACGAGGTCCAGAAGCTCGATGGCGCGTTTGCGCGCCTGGTGCCTGTCGATCCTTTCATGGATGCGCAGCACCTCGATGATCTGTTCTCCCACCGTCAGGACCGGGTTCAGCGACGTCATCGGTTCCTGAAAGATCATGCCGATATCGCGGCCGCGAATGCCTCGCCATTGCCGCTCGGAAAGCGGCAGGAGATCGCGGCCTTCGAGCAGAACACGCCCGCCGGTTTTTGCATGCGACGGCAACAGGCCGATCAGGCCGAGCGCAGTCAGCGATTTTCCCGAGCCGCTTTCGCCGACGATTGCAAGCATTTCGCCGGACTGCACATCGAAGCTGACGCCCTTGACCGGTTGTGCTGAGCCGAAGCTGACGGAGAGATCGTGGACTTCGATAAGTTTGCTCATCGGCGTTCCTCCGAAAAACGGGGGTTGAGCGCATCGTTGAGACCGTCGCTGATGAGGTTCAGCGAAATGACGGTGAAGACGATGGCGAGGCCGGGAAGGGCGGTCAGATACCAGGCGGTGCGAATGACGTCGCGTCCCGACCCGATCATCGAACCCCAGGAAACACGGTTGGGGTCGCCAAGTCCCATGAAGGAAAGGGCTGCTTCCATGAGGATCGCACCCGCCACCATGACGGAGGAGGTGACGATGATCGGCGGCAGGGCGTTGGGCAGAATTTCCTGAAACACGATACGCGCATGGCCATAACCGAGGCTTCGTGCGGCAAGCACATAGTCCTTCTCGCGGATGGCGCGGAATTCGGCGCGGGTCAGGCGCGCAACAAGTGGCCAGGTAATGATGCCGATTGCCGAGGTTACCGTGGTGACCGAAGGCTGGGCGATGGCGACGAGCACCACCAGCAGCACGAAGTTCGGCAATGTCTGGAAGATTTCGATGATCTTCACGAGAATATCGTCGATGACGCCACCGAAATAACCGGCGAAAGCACCGATTGTTATGCCGATCGTCAGCCCGATCAGGGTGGCGACGACACCGACGGTGAGCGAGATGCGTGCGCCATGCACGATGCCCGCCAGCACATCACGACCCATGGAATCGGTGCCGAGCGGATAGGCTGGATTCTGGCCGGGCCAGAGGAAGGGGCGGGCCACCATTTCCAGCGGATCGCCCGGATAGATCAGCGGGGCCGTGACAGCGGCGATGAGGACGGTGGCAAGAAACAGCAGCCCAACGATGGCGTTGGGATTGGTCAGGAAAATCTTCAGTTCCCGCCGCAAGCCGCGCCGCGGCACGGAGACGGAGCGGGCTGAAAGCGCGTCCGGCGCATGGATATAGGGCCAGACTTTTTCTTCAGGTTTTTTAGGTTTGGGATTGCTCTCTTCGGCACTGAGTTCGGCCGCGTCGAGAACTGCTGATGTCTGGGAGGAATTCATCGGCTTTCTCCGATGCGGGGGTCGAGCCATGCCTGCAACAGGTCCACGGCGGCATTGACAATGATGACGACAAGGGAAGAGAGAAGCAGAATGCCGAGCAGCACGCTGAAATCGCGGGCCATGACGGCCTCGAAAGCAAGACGGCCAAGGCCTGGCCAGCTGAAGACGGTCTCGACCACGACCGCACCGCCCAGCAGGCCACCAATATGCATGCCGGCCATGGTGGTGATCGGGATGAGCGCGTTGCGCAGAATATGGCGTGTGGTGAGCCGGAAAGGCGAAACGCCTTTTGCCCGTGCCGTGCGCACATAGTCTTGGGATTTGACTTCCAGCATCGCCGCGCGGGTGAGACGGGCATAAATCGCCAGAAAATAAAGCGCCAGCGAAAGGGCGGGGAGAACGATATAGCGCAGCCTGTCCAGAAGGGCGTCGAGGCCGGTGAGGCTGCTGCCGATGGTGCTGTCGCCGCCAGACGGAAGCCAGCCGAGCTTGACCGAGAAGGTGAGGATAAGCATCAGGCCGATCCAGAAGCCCGGCACGGAATAAAAGATTAGCGAGCCAATCGAAATGATCCGGTCCGGCAGCTTGCCGGAAAAGAGCGCCATGATGGAGCCGAGGAAAACGCCGACGAAAATCGCAATGCCAAGTGCTGCTCCCATCAGCGCCAGCGTGCCGGGCAACCGCTGGGCGATAAGATCGGCGACCGGCATGCCGTAGCGGGGTGAAAAGCCGAGGCTGAACTGGGCCAGATTGCCGAGATAGTTCATGAGCTGATGGACGACCGGCAGGTCGAGCCCGAAGCGTGAGCGAATTTCGGCCATGGTCTCGACGGTCGCCGAACCCGCTTCCGCGGCCAGCACGTCAGCCGCATCACCAGGCGCCAGCTGCAGCAGGAAGAAGTTCAGGATGACGATACCGAGAACCGTCGGGACGGCCTGAATGGCCACCCGCCTTGCCTGCGATAAAATCCGTTTCGAATTCGACATCGGCTCCAGTCCATTCGCTTGAAAACATGAAATCGGCCCGTAAAGGCGTTGGTATTAGTTGACTAATTTTATGGAATTTGTCAAAGAATAATAGAATTATTTTCTGAAATTTACGGAAATATGCGCCATAAAGAAAAGATAATTCCTATTTGTGAGAATGGTTGGTGCTTCATGCCAATCTCACTCTCGTCTGCGGAACAAACTTCTTCCCAAGCGCGGCCGTTCAGTTTTGCCGGTTTTTCGCCGGTTCAATTAAGGAGAGGTATCGCATGACTGTTTTCAACCAGACGACGCGCCGCGGATTTCTGCTGGCGTCGGTGGCGCTTGGCGTGGTGTCGTTGCCGGGGCTGAAGCTCAACGCAGCAGAGCCGGCAAGCGGCGGAACGGCCACTTTGCTCATCTCATCGGAGCCGCCGGTTCTGACGACGATCGCGCACACGGCCTATAATTCCGTCTACATATCGCCCAAGGTCACGGAAGGGCTGCTGACCTATGATTTCGACCTCAATCCCAAGCCGCTCCTGGCCAAATCATGGGATGTCAGCGGCGATGGCCTGCGTTACACCTTCAATCTTAGACCCGGTGTAAAATGGCATGACGGCAAGCCTTTCACATCTGCCGATGTGGCGTTCTCCATCAACACCATCAAGGAAGTGCATCCGCGCGGGCGCAATACCTTCCTGAACCTCACCAGTGTCGAGACCCCGGATGATCTGACGGCCGTGCTGGTTCTTTCCAAGCCTGCGCCGTATCTGATAACGGCGCTTGCCGCTGCTGAAACGCCTATCGTGCCCAAGCATCTTTATGAAGGCACGAAAGTTACCGAAAATCCCATCAATCTCGCACCTGTTGGCACCGGCCCGTTCAAGTTCAAGGAGTGGGTGCGGGGCAGTCATATCGTTTTCGAGCGTAATGCCGATTATTGGGATGCGCCGCGCCCCTATCTCGACAAGCTGATTGTTCGCTTCATTCCAGATGCGTCGGCCCGTGCCATCGCAATCGAAACCGGTGAGATCGATCTCGCTCCGAGCACCCCGGTCGCCTATAGCGATCTCGACCGCCTGAAGGAACTACCGAGCCTCGGCTTCGAGACCAATGGCTATCAATATACCAATTCGATCAGCCGCGTGGAGTTCAACCTCGAGAAGGACGTGTTCAAGGATGTCCGCGTCCGCCGTGCCTTCGCGCATGTGATCGACCGCAAAGTCATCTTCAACACGGTCAATTATGGCTATGGCGCGACAATCACCGGCCCGATCAATCCGAAGCTGACGAAATGGTTCGTGGACGATCTGAAGACCTATCCGATCGATCTGAAGGCGGCCGAAGCGCTGCTGGATGAGGCCGGATACAAGCGCGGTGCGGATGGTGTCCGTTTCAAGCTCAATCTGGACTATGTGCCGAGCACCGAGGCCTATCCGCGTGGCGCGGACTATATTCGCCAGGCGCTGGCGAAGGTCGGTGTGGATGTGACGGTGCGGACGCAGGATTTCGCCACCTACACGAAGCGCATCTACACGGATCGTGATTTCGACTTTGCCTATGAGGGCATGAGCAATCTCTTCGACCCGACAGTCGGTGTGCAGAGGCTCTACTGGTCCAAGAACTTCAAGAAGGGTGTGCCCTTCTCAAATGGCGCCGCCTACAGCAATCCCAAGGTGGATGCGCTGCTGGAAGCTGCCGCTGTCGAGATCGATCCGGACAAGCGCGTCGCGCAATGGAAGGAAATACAGCAGATCCTCGTCGATGACGTTCCTGCCATCGATATCGTTGCGGCACCTGAAATCACCATCTTCAACAAGCGCATTGCCGATCACACGATCGGTGCAGAAGGCGTCGCGGGCAGCCTGGCCTTCGCGCATATCGCGGCATCCTGATCGTCTCGCCAGCCCCTGCCCGCCGTTTGCGGCGGGCAGGGACATCTCCCTTTCGTCGACGGGCACCGCAGCATCGCTTTCTGGTGTCATCGTTTTCATCGAGGCCAAAGCCATGAGCACGACACTTTCTGAAATCTGGTACACACGTTGCCCGGTGCCCACGCCCGTGGGGCTTGCGGCGCAGCTCGGTTATCTCGCACAGACCTTCGAGGATGTCGGCATATCGCTGAAATCCATCATCGATTCACCGGATCGTTCTGTGCGGCAGAGCCACTTCAACCACACGCTGGAATGGTCCTTCCGCCACGGCGGTAATGTGCCCCCTATCCGCGCCCGCTCGGAAGGGCGCAATACGCGTCTTATCGGCATTACCTGGACCGATGAGTTTCAGGCGATCATCACCCTTCCGGAAACCGGTATCCGCTCGCTTGCCGATCTCGTCGGCCGCCGTTTCGGTGTGCCGCGCAGACCTGATGGGATTGTCGATTTCATGCGAGCGACAGCATTGAAGGGCATCGTTTCGGCGCTTTCGCTGGAGGGCCGTAAGGTCGAGGATGTCGAGCTGAAGGATATCGTGATCAAGGATTCCGTGCTGGCGACACAGGAGGGACCATCCCTTTTCGGCCTGAAGCGGCGACAATCCTTCGGTGAGGAGATCATCGCGCTGTTGCGGGGTGAGGTCGATGCGATTTTCGTCAAGGGTACTGCCGGTATCGCCGCCGCGAACCTGATCGGCGCCGTGCAGGTGGCGGAATTCGGTTTTCACCCCGACCCGAAGATACGTATCAACTCCGGCTCTCCCCGCGTGCTGACAGTTGACGGACGACTTGCCGATGAGCGCCCCGATCTGGTGGAGCGGCTGGTTGCCGCCATTGCCAAAGCCTCGCTCTGGGCGGAGCAGCATCCGGAAGAGACCCGCCGTTTTATCGCGCGCGAGGCGGGTGCGACCGAAGAGCAGGTTCTGGCCGCCAACGGCCCGGATGTCCACCGCCATCTAGGTCTTGGCCTCGATGCAGACCTCGTCGCCGCCGTCGGCCATTACAAGGATTTCCTGCATCAATGGGGTTTCCTTGAAAACGACTTCGATCTCGCTGCGTGGATCGATGACCGTTTTGTCACGGCCAGTGAAAGGGCGGTGGCATGAGCGGCGCTTTATCCGCCGTTCCGAGCTCGGAGCAGCACTTGAATCCAGTCGCCATCGCAACCGCGCTCGCCGAAGATTTCAGCCTGACTGCGGCGGAGTATGACAAAAGCGGCGAATTCGCTGCCGGTAATTTCGAGGCGCTTTTCAAGTCTGGCCTGCTTGGTCTCGTGACGGCTGAAAAGGACGGTGGCTGGGGGGAGGGCATGGAAACCGCGCATGCCGTCATCGCCGCCATTGCCAAGGGTGATCCGTCAACCGCCCTCATCCTTGCCATGCATTACAGCGTTCATGCTGCCATCCGGCGCGGCAGGTGGCCGGCAGATCTCGCGGCAAAAGTGCTGGCCGCCAATAACAGGGAGCGGGCGCTTCTGAACAATGCGCAGGCAGAGCCGGGGATCGGTTCCCCGGCCCATGGCGGCCTGCCGGAAACGACGGCGCGGATCGAGGGCGATTTCTGGGTGGTCAATGGCCGCAAGAGCTTCGTCACCGGCCTGCCGGGTCTGAAATGGGCGATTGTACTTGCCGTCACGACGGAAGAGGTGCCGCGTCTGATCCAGCTTCTGGTCCCGCTCGATGCGCCGGGCATCGGCCGGGAAAAGGCATGGGAAGCGACAGGAATGTATGCCACCGCCAGCGACGATCTCCTGCTTGAGAATGTGAGGGTGCCGCTCGCCGATATCGTTGCCGAACAGCCGGCGGACGAGCCGTTGCGGCGGGATGAGGCGGACGGTTACAATTTCTTCGTGCTGCTGGCCTCCGTCTATCACGGTGTCGCGCTTTCGGCGCGTGACGCCCTCTTGCGCCATCTGACAGGCCATGTTCCGGCAAGCCTCGGCGCGCCGCTGTCATCCATTCCCCGTATTCAGGAAGGTCTGGGCGAGATCGAGGTGCTTCTTGCGGCCAACAGGCGTCTGCTCCGCTCCGTCGCGCGTGATATCGATGCGGGTGAGAGGGTAGGCACGGATGCGCTCGCCGTTCGTCATGTGGTGATCGACAATGCGGTGGCGGTGACGGATCTGGCGCTGGAGCTTGGCGGCAATCGCGGCCTTCGCCGGGACTATAATCTCGAGCGGCATCACCGCGACGCCATAACGGCAAGGGCGCATGCGCCGCAAAGCCACATGATCCGAACTATCCTCGGCCGTCAAAGCATCAAGGCTGTTGGCGGCTGACCGTAGAAGACATGGGCGGCTTTGTTTGGCAGGCCGCCCATGTTGACGCCGCCCGCATCAGTCCCGGAGTAGCGGCAACAGCTTGTCGCCCTGCCGTTCAATTTCCTGAAGATAGGGCGTGTCGGAAAGCACGAAATGGGTGATGCCAAGCGCGCGGTATTTGCGCAGCGACGCGGCGACGTCTTCCGCCGAACCGACGAGCCATGTCGTTGCGGCACCGCCTCCGCCAAATTTGCCGGGTGCGGTATAAAGATTGTCGTCCAGCACATCGCTCTGCGTGTGCAGATCCAGCAGGCGGCGCTGGCCGACTGCGACACCTTGCAGATGATCGTTCCAGCGCACGCCATTGTTCGCAGCCATCTCCGCCACCTTTGCTTCCGCATCGCGCCAAGCCTCAGCCGTGGTTTCGCGCACCAGCGTGGTGATCCGCAGACCGAATTGTAGCGGCGGCAGGTCACGGCCGAGGGTCTCACTGAAATGTCTGAGACGTTCGATCCTTTCGCGCACGCCGGCGAGCGGTTCGCCCCAGAAGAGCTGGACATCGGCTTCAGTTGCGGCAACCTGTTCGGCGGCCTCGGACGCGCCGCCGAAATAAAGTTTGGGATGTGGCCTGCCGGCACTCTCACTGATGCGCGGCGAGACGGTGGAGTTCTTGACCCGGAAATGCTCGCCATTGAAAGTGACGTTTTCCTCAGTCCAGAGCCGCCGCACCAGCCGCATGAACTCCTTCGTGCGCGCATAACGCTGCGCCTGATCGCCTTCTTCGTCGCCATAGGCCGCAAGCTCGTCCCTGCCGGAAACGACATTGATTCGTACCCGGCCACCAGAAAGCTGATCGAGCGTGGCGGCGGCCGATGCGAGATTGGCCGGCTTCCAGTAGCCGGGGCGGATAGCGATCAGTGGCTCGAAAGTGGTGGTACGCGCGGTAAGCGACGCTGCAACCGTAAAGGTATCCGGACGCCCCCAGCCGGTGCCGATCAACGCGCCCTTCCAGCCATGGTTTTCCAGCGCCCTGGCATGGGTAGTTAAAGTATCGAGGCTGTTGTGGTTTTCGCTGACGGCGTCGCCCCGATGTCCGGGTTTGACGTCATTGGGGATGTACCAGAGAAATTCGCTCGTGCTGCTCACATTATCCGCCTGAATTTTCGCTTATGTCGCGGTGGAATGGCCCTGCCGAGGCTCGGCATTTGCCATTTTGGGGTTCGGGAGGTTGAGGTCTCCGATAGTGCGAGAATGACAAACCGGCGGCGGCACGGCCAAGCAGCGGCGTTTCTTTTCGGATGCGGCAGAGGAAAAGCTTTCCGCGTCGTTTGCTCAATTAGAACATATTTTCTATGGAAAATATTTTAGGCAATGATTCCACATGCGCATTTTTGAGGCCCGCTGCTGAGGACGTATTTTTTGCCAGAACGGAATTGTATGGATCGATTTTTCTCGAGTTCGGAAAAGCTGAGCAAGGCAATAGTCGACTAAAATTGCGAAATTCACCATTCTTGGCACACCCCGCCCGCAAACCACGGAGTAGGCATGTGTACCACCTTGATTGTCCCCGGCCTCAACGGTTCGGATGAGGGGCATTGGCAGCGGCACTGGCTGCTGGAAGATTCGGAGGCGCAGCTGGTCGATCAGCAGAATTGGGAATGCCCGGTTCTTGAAGACTGGCTTGAGCGTCTGGAAGCGGCGCTCGCCGCAACCGAAAGCGCCTATATTGTCGCCCACAGTCTGGGTTGCCTGCTTGTCGCCAATATGGCGACACGACCCGTGGCCAGCAAAATCAGGGGTGCGCTTTTGGTGGCGCCCGCCCATCTCGACAGAGTGGAGGCAATGCATCCATGCATCGTCCGCTTCGGCGCATTTCCTCGGTCGCCGCTCGCCTTCCCCAGTCTCGTCGTAGGTAGCATGAATGACCCCTATATGAATCCGGACGAGTTAGCCCGCACCGCCGCTGACTGGGGAAGCGATATCGTCAATCTCGGCTCGGTTGGACACATCAATATTGCCGCCGGTTTCGGCCGGTGGTCCGAGGGCTATGCTCTTTTCGCACGCCTGAAAGCGGCGTCCGAAATCAAGGCCAGCAGATCGAGGAAGCGCGGATCACCCGTTCTGCACGGTGCGCTGCTGCAGGGTGATGCCGGCGCTCTATAGTCTTTTCGTCCCAAGTCCGTGCTTTCAGCGGCCATCGTGTCGACGCCATTGCGATGACCCCTTTATTGGCGGTTCGAAACGGAATTTTTCCCGCTGCCGCAACCTTAGTCCACGTTTGCCGGCAATCCGCCAATTATAGAATAGTAATTTTATGGAAAATATTGACCAATCTGGGCGCTCGCCGGAGGATAGAGCGAATTGACCAAAGGAGGCGCACATGCCGCAGGGACTTCATGCGTTTACTGTCGATCTGTTCGGTCTAGCCAAGCGTAGGCCGCGAGGGGTTGATCAGGGCAGTCTCCAGCCGCTGGATCATTCCGGTCGTATCAAGCGGGAAAAGAGCGATCTCGACCTTGAGCGGGAAGAGATTTACGAAATGAATTTCGCGATGCTCGGACTTTATCCGGTCCTCTGACACAGGGAGGCGAAAGGTTTGTTTTCGCTTCCCAGACCCATTTCCCAGCGGAGATAAACTCTCCTTGCGGCACGGAAATTGGAACAAAATTTCTTAAACGCGGCGGGGAATTGGCTACCCTTTTAGTACCCAGCCGAATTGCCCGATGGGCGGATTGCAAAGGACCTGTCGATGAGCACAGCTGACAAACCACTCGATTTTCTGTGGTTCATACCCACCTCAGGCGACGGCAGCTATCTTGGCTCCGACGATCTGTCGCGTCCCGCCGATCCCGGCTATTTCCGGGAAATAGCGCAGGCTGCGGATCGGCTCGGTTATTCCGGGGTGCTTATTCCCACCGGCGTCGCCTGCGAGGAATCCTTCATCCTCGCGGCCAATCTCGCCGCCCATACCGAGAAACTGAAATTCCTCGTCGCCATCCGTCCGGGCGTTGCCTCGCCGGCCTATTATGCGCGGCTGGCCTCCACGCTGGACCGTGTTTCCCATGGTCGGCTGCTTCTCAACATCGTCGTTGGCGGCAGCGCGCAGGAGCTGGCTGGTGATGGCATCTTCCTGCCGCACGACGAGCGTTACGACCACGCTGACGAGTTCTTCCAGGTGTTCAATTCGTTGATCGAAACTGGCAAGGGAGATCTCGACGGCAAATATATCAAGGCACAGGGTGCCAGGCTCGGCCTGCCACCGGTGCAGGAACCGCGTCCGCCGCTTTATTTCGGCGGCTCCTCCGATGCCGGGATCGAGTTCTCGGCCGGTATCACCGACAAATATCTGACCTGGGGTGAGCCGCCGGCACAGGTGGCGGAAAAAATCGCCAAGGTTCGCGCCGCCGCAGCGAAAAAGGGGCGAGAAGTGACATTCGGCATTCGCCTGCATTTCATCGTGCGCGAAACGGATGAGGAGGCCTGGGCCGATGCGGACAAACTGATTTCCAAGCTTTCCGACGAAACCATCGCTTCCGCTCAGGAGGCCTTCTTAAAGGCGTCGGATTCGGTCGGTCAGGCAAGGATGCGGGCGCTGCATAATGGCCGGCGTGACCAGCTTGAAGTCTCTCCGAACTTGTGGGCGGGAATCGGTCTTGTCCGCTCTGGCGCCGGCACCGCGCTGGTGGGTTCGCCGAAGACAGTTGCGGCGCGGCTGCGGGAGTATCAGGCGCTGGGCATCGATACCGTCATCGCATCGGGCTATCCGCATCTGGAGGAAGCCTATCGTCTATCCGAATTGCTGTTTCCGGAAATCGGGCTTGATGGGCCACGTAATCAGATCCGTTCGTCTTTCGGCACGAAACAGGTTTTCGGCGGCGGCGGCCACGGCGGTAACGTCAAGCTGGTATCCGGCTCGTGATCAATCGCCGGAAGGCGGTCGGCCCCGTCTTCCGGTTAGCCTTTCCTATGGGCGTCATTCGGCGGAGCGTTCACGGGAGAGCGGCATATAAAACATTATTTCCATAGAATATAAGTATTATGGAAAACGATGTCTATTTCACGCCCCGCCGCCGCTGCTAACTATTGAGCAACAAGCTGTTTTCAGGAGCGATCGATGACATTGCAATATGCGGCCAAGGATCAACAATTCATCAATCTCCGCGATCCCGTCTCTGGCAAGGCGCCGGATGCCGATAGCCTTAAGGCGGCGCTCAGGACGCTGGGCGGCGGTGTAAGCGTCATTACGGCGGGCGAGGGTGATGCGCGCACGGGTGCTACGGTAACATCCGCCACCGCCCTGTCGGTCGATCCTCCAAGAATTCTGGTTGCGCTCAACCGCTCCTCCTCCACATGGCCTGTGGTGCAGCGCTTCGGCCATCTGGCGGTGAATATTGTTGGCCCGAACCATCAGTTCATCGCCAACCAGTTTGCCGGTGTTGGCGGTCTGAAAGGTGTGGACCGTTATCGCGGCGCGGAATGGACCCGTCTGGCGAGCGGCGCGCCCATCCTCGAGGACGCCGTTGCCGCGATCGATTGCACCATCGAGGAGGCGATCGAGCGCCATAGCCACGTCATCATCATCGGCAAGGTGGAGGCGATCCGCATCGGGTCGGGTCACTCGCTGGTCTATCAAAACGGCCGTTATCATTCGCTGGACTGAGCGCCGGCCTTTCCGGCGCTTTCACTGGGTCATTCTTTGAGGGAGTTGAGCATGGGATCTGTCACGCCGCTCGGCGAAAGAATTCGTTTCGTGTCCCCGCGTCTCGGCGCGGATGGGGATGTACTGACCGTTGCCCGGACGATTGCCGAAAAATGCGCGGTGGAAAGTGCCGCACAAATCCACGCGCGGATTGCCCGTTCCGGCCTTCTCGCCCTCTCCGTTCCAAACGATCTGGGCGGGGCGGACATCACAAACGACGTTCTCTCGCAAGCTCTCTCGATTATTTCCGCGGCTGATGCGGAGGCGGCGCATGCGCTTGCCGAACACTTCACGGCGCTTGAATTCATCAGGAACGCCGGTAGCGAAGAGCAGCGCAAGACCCTCTTCGCCCGCCTCGATCTTGGCGAGACTTTTGCGCTTGCCTCATCTGACGCCGGCGTGGATCAAGCGGTTCTGTTGACTGGCGACGATTATGGCTTGCGGCTGCCCGATGACATTGCCCGATCTGTTACCTCAGATGCAGACTGGATCGTTGTCCCGGCAGTCAACACGGCAGGGCAGGCCGTGCTCGTTGTTCTTCGCAATCGCCCGGATACATCATGGGACGGCCTGCTGCGCGCCGATCAGGTCGCGTTTCTTGCCCAGGGCGCTGGAAATCTGGCAGCCTCCGTTTTCACCCTTCTGAAGGCCGCTGTGGCTCTGGGTGAGAAACAGCGTGAGCTTTCAGCGTTGCTGATTGACAGATTGGCCGAGGACGGTGATGCGCGCCCCCTTATCGGCGAAATATTTCTCGCAATCGAATTGCTGGAGGCACAGATTTCCCGCCTCGCGGCCAATATCGATGCGGCGCAGGTGGGGGCGGAAAGCGTTACCTTTCGCTCTGTCCGCAACAATGCCATCACGCTGGAAATTCTAATGGCCCGTCTCGGCCTTATCGATGGTGCAAGCGAATCCGGGCTGATTGCGACCCTGGGAGACGATCTGCGCCGGCAGTAAACGACGCTTATTCGCCTGCCGGAATAAATTGCGCGTCTTGTCCGCCTTTTGCCACGAATTGTGCGAGCGTCATATTGTCCAGGATTGTTGCGATGGCGTCCCGCACGTCCGTCATCGAAACCCTGACCTGACAGGTCTCGGGATCGTCGCAGTCGTCGCAGGCTTCAAAAGCGGTGCGGCTGGCACAGCGGATGGGGGCCAAGGGCCCGTCCAGCGTGCGGATGACCCGCCCGATCATGATTTCCGATGGCATTTTCGACAGCGAATAACCGCCATTCGGTCCCTTCTTGGAACGCAGGATGCCGCTGTTGCGCAGTTCCAGAAGAATAGTATCCAGAAATTTTTTCGGAATATTGTTGCGGGTTGCAATCTCGGTCACAAAGGCGGTCTCGCCCTGGGGCAATCGCGCCAGGTCGACAAGAGCCTTCAGTCCGTATTTGCCTTTTTTGGTCAACATCGCATGATCCGCAAAGAGGGCCAGCACCTTCTGAGTGCCGGGTTATGGTGTTCTCAACTTACTAAGTAGTTTTTACCGAATTCCTGCGCAAGTCCGTTTCGTCCCGGCTCGATGCACAAAGCGGCTTTACACCATCGTTTTTCGCCCTGTTTCCTCATCGTTTCGGATTGCTTTGCCAAAGACGCCTGCCGAAACCATAGCGGGAAATAATATTTTCTCTGATCGCGTCGCAACGTGGAACGAACGTCCTTTATTACTATATAAAATCAGTAGACAAAGTATGCATCAAAAGACATGCGAGGTGATGATGTATACTCTCAGTTTGCTGGACAAGAGCCCTGTTCCAACGGGTGAGAACGCTGCAAGCGCGTTCCGCGACACGATCAATCTCGCCAAACGTGCCGAAGAACTGGGCTATCGCCGATTCTGGGTGGCAGAACATCACAATTCGCCGGAGCTTGCCGGTTCCGCGCCGGAAGCGCTGGTTGCATGGATTCTGGCCAAGACCTCTCGTATCCGCGTCGGCTCGGGCGGCGTGATGCTGCAGCATTACAGCCCTTACAAGGTCGCCGAGGTTTTCAACGTGTTGTCGTCGCTCGCCCCCGGTCGGGTCGATCTCGGCGTCGGCAAGACACCGGGCGGGCTGCCGCTTGCGACGTCTGCCCTACAGCAGGCCTATGATCCCGCCCGCAAGCCGGATTTCGAAACGGCTTTTGGTGCACTTACCACGTTTCTCTCCGGTGCCGCGCCGCAGGGGCATGCGCAGGCCGGGTTGCAGGCAACACCGGTGCCGCCGGTTGCGGTGGAACGGTTTCTGCTCGGTGCCAGCCCGGAAAGCGCAAGGCTTGCAGCTTCCAAAGGATGGAATTTCGTCTTTGCCGGCCACCTCAATGGTGATCCGGAGGTTCTTCGCAGCAGCCTGTCGGCTTTCCGTGAGGAGAGCGGCGGAAGGGCGCCGATCCTAGCCCTCTCCGTCTTTGCCGCCAGTGATCCCGACCATGCGGCGCGGCAGGTGGAAGGTCAGCGCATCTACCGGGTGTTCCTCAGCGACGGCAAGGCGTTCAACCTTGGCCGCCGTGAACAGGCGGAAGAATTTGCCCGCCAGTCCGGCGATACCGATTATCGCATCGAGGAGCGTAGGCCCAACGTCCTGCATGGCGGGCCGGACGATATTCACAAGGCGCTGCGCGCGCTTTCCGATGAGCACGGTATCGAGGAATTCATCGTGGAGCCGCCGCATGTGGGGGCCGATCAGAGGCTCGCCTCGATCGAATTGCTGGCCACACACCGCCTTTCCAGGGCCGCGTGAACTTGTCCTCAGGAGGAAATGACATGACGAAAAAGACAATCCGTTTCGGCATCATGCTCCAGGGCCCCGGCGGGCACATGAACGCCTGGCGGCACCCGAAAAGCCCTGTTGATGCCAGCGTCAACTTCGATTTCTTCAGGAAGAACGCGCTGAAGGCAGAAGCCGCCGGCATCGCCTTCGCCTTCGTTGCCGACGGGCTTTACATCAACGACAAGTCCATTCCGCACTTCCTCAACCGGTTCGAGCCTTTGACCATCCTTTCGGCGCTGGCCTCCGTCACCTCGAAGATCGGTCTTGCCGGCACGGTTTCGACCTCCTACAGCGAGCCCTTCACCATCGCGCGCCAGTTCGCCTCGCTCGATCTTCTGAGCGGTGGCAGGGCCGGCTGGAATGCAGTAACGACGCCACTCGAAGGTACGGCGAAGAACTACAGCCGTAACCATCCCGAACATGAGCTGCGTTACGAGATCGCCGATGAATATCTGGAGGTGATCAAGGGCCTGTGGGACAGCTGGGACGACGATGCCTTCGTGCGTAACCGCGAGACGGGACAGTTCTTCGACAGGCAAAAACTCCACACGCTCGGCCACAAGGGTCGCTTCTTCCAGGTGGAAGGTCCGCTGAACATCCAGCGCTCGCCGCAGGGACAGCCGGTGATTTTCCAGGCGGGGTCTTCGGATGCCGGTATCGGGCTTGCGGGCAAACATGCCGACGCCGTTTTTACCAATTCCGCATCGCTCGAGGAAAACCAGACATTCCTCAAGCGCGTGAAGCAGAGTGCTGTCGCGCAGGGCAGGTCCGCAGCCGACGTGAAGATTTTCCCTGGCATCGGGCCGATTGTGGGCGAGACGCAGGAGGAGGCGGAAGCAAAATACGACATCATCCGCAACCTCATCACCATCGAGGATGCGCTCGCCTATCTCGGCCGTTTCTTCGATCACCACGACTTCAGTGTCTATCCGCTGGATGAGCCTTTCCCCGAACTTGGCGAGATCGGCAAGAACAGCTTCCGTTCGACGACCGACCGCATCAAGCGCCGTGCGAAGGAAAAGAGCCAGACGTTGCGCGAAGCGGCACTGGAGGCGGCGACCCCGCGCGAAGGTTTCATCGGAACTCCGGACAAGGTGGCGGACGAGATCATCCGCTGGGTGGAGCACGATGCGGCCGACGGTTTCATTCTGGGCTTCCCGGTGATTGCCGAAGGGCTGGATGATTTCATCCGCCTCGTCATACCGGTGCTGCAACGGCGCGGATATTTCGAACCGCATCTGGAAGGCAGAACGCTGCGTGAGCATCTCGGCCTACCTTTCAAGGACAGCATCTATTCCCACGCTGAAAGCGGTTCCAGCAAGGCGATCGCATAAAAGCGGGGTCGGGCGACAGCCATTGCCGCCCGGAGAGAATTTCAAGGTGCTGTGCGGGTAAAGCGCAGCGCAGGAGACCAGAACCATGAATATCCGCATTGACGGCGCGCGTCCGCAGGACGACGCCGAACGGGGAATCCTTGCCTTCATCGAGGAAAGCATCGCCATCCGGCACGATCTTCACCGACATCCGGAGCTTTCGCTTGGGGAAAAGCGCACGGCGGCTCTCGTTGCCCGTTACCTCCTCTCCTTCGGATATGAGGTGACCGAGGGTGTCGGGGGCCATGGCGTCGTCGCCACCTTGAAACGTGGTCATGGTGACAAGCGTCTGGGTATCCGCGCCGATATCGACGCCCTGCCCATCGTCGAGGAAACCGGTCTTGCCTATGCCAGTCAGACACAGGGTGTGATGCATGCCTGCGGTCATGACGGTCACACGACTATCCTGCTCGCCGCTGCCCGTTATCTAGCTGAAACATCGAGTTTTTCCGGCACGCTGACGCTGATTTTCCAACCCGCCGAGGAAATCGGTGCGGGTGCTAGAGCGATGATAAAGGACAGGCTTTTCGAGCGGTTTCCCGTCGATGCCGTGTTCGGGCTGCACAATTGGCCGGGTGTCGAAACCGGACAATTCGGCTTAGTCGAAGGGCCTGCCATGGCCTCCGTCGACAAGGCGAAGGTTCGGATCATTGGCAAGGGCGGGCACGGGGCGGCACCGCATGAAACGGTTGATCCGGTTCTTGCCTCGGCAAGCTTCGTCACCGCCTTGCAGAGCATCGTCTCGCGCAATGTCGACCCGCGAGACATGGCGGTGCTGACGGTAGGCTCCATCCATGGCGGAACTGCTTCCAACGTCATTCCCGAGAGTGTCGAACTGCAGATTACCGCGCGGGCCTTTTCGCCTGCCGTGCGCGACAGACTGGAGGAGCGGCTTCCCGCCCTTGCCAAAGCACAGGCGGAAAGCTTCGGCGCAAGCGCCGATGTCACCTACTCCCGTGGCTTTCCGCCCGTCATCAATCACATCAGGCAGACAGCTTTTGCCCGCGACGTCGCCAAACGGCATTTTCCAGCCGAACAGGTTGCCGAAGGCTTTCAGCCGCGAACGGCGAGCGAGGATTTCGCCTTCATGCTTCTGGAGCGGCCGGGCTCCTATCTCTTCGTCGGCAATGGCGACAGCGCGCCACTGCACAGCCCTCACTACGATTTCAACGATGCGATCATTGCGCCTGCGGCACGCTTCTGGGTGCGTCTGGCCGAAGCATACCTCTCCTGATGCAACGAGTTTAGGACAATGAGATGAGCGACAGTTTTCTCTACACATCGGTCAAGGATCCGCTCGCAACCCCGCTTCTGGAGGAGTTGCTGTTCGAATATGACAGCCGCTACGGCACATATTTCAACGCGGAAGGCGCCAAGGCGGAACTTAACAAATATCCGCCGGAGGCTTTCAGCCCGCCGTCGGGCAATTTCCTGCTGCTCTTGCGTGGCGGCAAGGCGATCGCCGGCGGTGCCTTCATGCGCTACGACGAGGAAACCGCCGAGTTCAAGCGGGTCTGGACCCATTCGGCCCACCGCCGGCAGGGGCTTGCCAAAATAGTGCTTCAGGAGCTGGAGCGGCAGGCGATCCGGCAGGGTTACGCCCGTGTCTATCTGACCACGGGCTTCCGCCAGCCGGAAGCGGTCGGCCTATATCTCACCAACGGTTATCGCGCGTTGTTCGATACGTCGGCCGATCCTGAAACGATCAGGTCGCTGCCTTTCGAAAAATGGCTTGCCGATAGCGCCTCCGCCTCCGTTGCCGAAGGCGCGTCGATACCGGCGGCCCGGCCGCATTCTTCCCCGGCCCACCCGTGAAAGGCTTTTTCAGATGACGATAGCCTCTGATTTTCCGCATGTTGCATTGAACGACCAGAAGGGTGAACCGATCAAGGGTGGGTATTCCCATTTCCGCATCGTGCCGGCCCGCTACCCCTTGCGGACGGTGGGAACGGTCTTCTCCGTACTCATCATTGCGGCCGTTCTGCATTCCGTTTTCGGCAATCCGCGCTGGGGCTGGGATGTCTTTGCGGAATGGTTTTTCGCTGAACCGGTGTTGGTCGGCTTAGGACGGACGCTGCTGCTGACCGCGCTAGGTGCGGTGCTCGGCTTCGCGCTGGGAACGCTGCTGGCGCTTGCCCGCGTTTCACGCTCGCCGCTGCTGGTTGCCGTATCCTGGACCTATATCTGGATTTTTCGATCCATCCCGCTGATCGTGCTTTTGCTGATCCTCAACAACCTCGGTTATCTCTATGAGACCGTGACGATCGGTGTGCCCTATACCGGCATCAACTTCTTCAGCTGGAATACCACGCAGCTGATGACGCCGTTTGCGGCCGCCATTCTAGGGCTGACGCTCAATCAGGCCGCCTTCGCATCCGAAATCGTCCGTGGCGGCATTCTCTCGGTTGATCAGGGGCAGCTTGAGGCTGCCGCAGCACTCGGCCTTCCCCGGCGGCGGCAGGCGTCCCGCATTGTTCTGCCGCAGGCGATGCGCTCCATCTTGCCCACCGCCTTCAACGACATCATCGGCCTCGCCAAGGGGACTTCGCAGGTCTATATCCTTGCCCTGCCGGAGCTGTTCTACACGATCCAGATCATCTATCGCCGCAATCTGGAAGTGATCCCGCTGCTGATGGTCGCGACCGTCTGGTATCTGGTGATACTGACGGCGCTTTCGATCGTGCAGCACCATATCGAGCGGCATTTTTCACGTGGTGCGCTGCGCAACCCGCCGCCATCGCTGTTCGCCACGATTTACCGCACCTTCCTGCCGCGCAAACCCTTGCCTGAAGCCGTGGAAACGGTGGCCACGACAGCCGCAAGTCCCGAGCGTTCGGTGCCTGCCCGTGCCGCGAGCTTTCAGCTCGGAAATCGTGGCGGGTCGGTCAATATTCATGGCGTTTCGAAATCCTTCGGGTCGCTGAAGGTGCTTGATGATATCAGCCTTTCCATTCCGGCAGGCAGTGTCACCACCATTCTCGGCCAATCCGGCTCCGGCAAGTCCACATTGCTGCGCTCCATCAACCATCTCGAGCGTGTCGATGACGGTTTTATCGCCATAGACGGTGAATTGGTCGGTTATCGTCAAAAGGGCGATACGCTTTATGAGCTGAAGGAACGGGAAATCCTCAAGCGCCGCGCCGAAGTGGGCATGGTGTTTCAGAGCTTCAACCTGTTCCCGCATCTGACCGCGCTTGAAAACATCATTGAAGCACCCATCGCCGTTCGTGGCATATCGAAAGAGCAGGCGCAGGCCGAGGCGCGCGATCTTCTGGCTCGCGTCGGCCTTGCCGAAAAAGCTGGCGCTTATCCCCGTCAGCTTTCCGGCGGTCAGCAGCAACGCGTGGCGATCGCCCGGGCGCTGGCGTTGCGGCCGAAGGTGTTGCTGTTCGATGAGCCGACATCCGCGCTCGATCCTGAACTCGTCAACGAAGTGCTTGATGTCATCAAGGAGCTTTCCCGCTCCGGCGTCACGCTCATCATCGTTACCCATGAAATCGGTTTTGCCCGTGAAGTCTCCGACAGGGTCGTCTTCATGGAACAGGGCCGCATCATCGAAACAGGCACGCCGGACCAGGTGTTCAACAGCCCTGAACATCCCCGCACCGCCGAATTCCTCGCAAAAGTTCTCTAATCAAAACAACAAAGGAAACACTCGCATGGCTTTTTCATCGAAATTATTGTCATTGCTTGCAGGCGGTCTTTTCACCGCTACCACCGCGCTGATACCGGCTGCGCATGCGCAGGAAATCGACCTGTCGCCGGAGCAGAAGGGGCGAGTGCGCGCCGAGAAGGTGGAAGAAGCGATCAAGCTTCTGCCCGCTGGCCACAAGTTCGTCGCGGATGGAAAGCTGACGGTCGCGACCGTGCCTTTCCGGCTGCCGCTGGTCGATTATGCGAGCGATACGAAAACGCCTGTTGGCGTGGAGCCGGATATCGCCCAGCTGGTCGCTGACAGTCTTGGCCTTCAACTTCAGCTAGTTCCCATCGCCTGGGCCGATTGGCCGCTGGGTCTCACCTCCGGCAAATATGATGCCGTCACCTCCAACATCACGGTGACGGAAGCCCGCAAGGAAAAGTTCGACTTCTCCAGCTACCGCAACGACCTGCTCGGCTTTTACGTCGGCAGCAACAGCAAGGTGACGAGCATCAGCAAGCCCGAGGATGTTGCCGGGTTGAAGGTTATCGTCGGCGCTGCCACCAATCAGGAGCAGATCCTGCTGAAATGGATCAAGGACAACAAGGCCAAGGGTCTGGCCGACACCGATGTGCAATATTACGACGATCAGGCCGTGCTCGATGTCGCCCTGCAATCCGGCCGCGCGGACGCCTATCTCGGCCCCAACGCGACGTCAGCCTTCCAGGCAGCAAGCCAGAAGAAGACCAAGCTCGTTGGTACCTTCTCCGGCGGTTGGCCGGAAGCGGCGGAAATCGCCGTTGCCTCCAAAAAGGATGCCGGAATTGCCGCAGCCATCACGGCGGCACTGAACGCCCAGATCAAGAACGGCAATTACGGCAAGGTTCTCGCCCGCTGGAACCTCGGTTCGGAAGCCATCACCGAATCCCGGACCAATCCGCCCGGTCTGCCCAAGAGCTGAGTGCTGGTTTGCTGCCAGAAAGCTGAGTTTCCACAAAGCTGAGTTGAAGGTGGGACATCACTCAGCCGGTAGCGCGGGCCTCCTCCCGTCCGCGCTACCTCCGTCCCGCAATCCATTTTATCGGGGAGCCAGAATGGCACTCACCTCTCGTCTTGCCACAGTCACGTTCGGCGTTTTACTCTCTATCGCCGCTTTCGGGTCGGCTTTCGCAACTGATGTCTTCGATCTTTCGCCAGACCAGCCTGGCCGGATCAGGGTAGAAAAAGACCCCGCAGCGATCGCCGCCATCCCGAAAGATTTCAAATTCATCACCCCGGGCAAACTCACGGTCGCGGTTGCACCTGGCGGACCACCGCTCGCGACCTATGCGACGGACGCCAAGACCGTGGTGGGTGCCGATCCGGACTATGCGCTTGCGGTGGCTGATAGTCTCGGCCTTAAGCTTGAGCTGATTGCTGTCGCCTGGGCCGACTGGCCGCTGGGGCTTGCCTCCGGCAAATACGATGCTGTCATTTCCAATGTCGGGGTGACCGAGCAGCGCAAGGAGAAGTTCGACTTCTCCACCTATCGTCAGGGCCTGCACGGCTTTTTCGTGAAGTCCGACAGCGGCATCACCGCCATAAATGAGCCGAAGGATGCGGCGGGCCTGAAGATCATCGTCGGCGCTGGCACCAATCAGGAGCGTATTCTGCTGAAATGGAATGACGAGAATGTAGCCGCCGGGTTAAAGCCGCTCGAGCTGCAATATTATGACGACGAGGCCACCCGGCTTGTCGCGCTTTCTGCCGGGCGGGCGGATGTGATCGTCCAGCCGCATGCGCAGCTGGTCTTCATCGCCGCGCGTGACAAGACCATCAAGCGTGTCGGAACACTCTCCGCCGGCTGGCCGGAACGTTCGGATGTCGCCATCACCACCCGCAAGGGTTCGGGATTGGCCGATGCGCTGACGCTCGCCACCAACGATCTGATCAAGAGCGGCGCTTACGCGAAGATACTGGAACGCTGGCAGCTTTCGGAAGAGGCCTTGCCGGAATCGAGAACCAACCCACCCGGCCTGCCGAAAAGCTGATCGGTCGAATAAATGCGGTGGACGGCAGCACCCGCAGGTCATGCCTGCGGGTGCTGTTTTATTTGTCTGTTGGCCTGCGCAGAACAATCAGAAATCCGCGACCTTGCCCCATGACGAGTCAAGGAAACGGCTGGGATGATACGGGGCGGGGTCAACGATCGGGGTTGAACCCGTCACGATATCGGCGATCAGGTGGCCAGCGCCGGGGCCGATGCCGAAACCGTGGCCGCTGAAACCGGCGGCGAGGATGAAGCCGGGCAATTCGCTGGTCTCGCCGATGGCGGGCACACCATCCGGCGTGCTGTCGATGAAGCCGGCCCAGGCAGCGGATATCTGGGTTTTGCGGAGTGCAGGCAGAAGTTCCAGCGCCCTTTTGTGCGTCTCACGGATGGCGGCGGCATTCGGTTTCGGATCGAGAATACGAACCCGCTCCATCGGCGTCGGTGCATCGAGCCGCCAGTGTTTCAGCGTTTCGTGCCCACCACGAACCCCTTCCAATCCACCCGGTCGCAGGCTGCGCCAGCGCTTGAGGAACATCGGAACGAATTCGCGTGCAAACCGCATCTGCTGCGCGGTCGGGTCGATGCGACCGAGGCCGCTGATGGCGAGCGTGTAACCGCCGTTGCTCCGGCGTGTTACAGAAACGGCTTTTGTATGCAGCGCATCCGGCAGTCCTTCCGCACCTGCCGTGACGGACAGAATTGAGGAGCGGACAGCGGCCTGCGGAAAACGAATTCCGAGCTGGCGGCAGAAGGACGAGGCCCAGGCGCCGCCGGACATGATGGCGGTTTTGGTGCGGATCGTGCCTTTTTCGGTAACGACGGCGCTAACGCGACCACCTTCCGTCTCCAGACCGCGCGCGGCGCAATTCTGGTGCACCGTTCCGCCCAGTTTTATGAGGGCACGCGCGACGGCCGGGGCCGCCATCGAGGGATCGGCGGTGCCGTCCGTTGGCGAAAAGACGCCACCCTTCCAGCGTTTTCCAGTTGCGCGTCCGCGGTTGCTCGCCTCATCCGCGCTCAACATATGCGTCGTCACGCCTGCGGTGATGGCAAAGTCGCGCCAGCGCGCCCAGCCGGCAATTTCAGCTTCGTTGTCGCTCAGGTAGAACAATCCGCAGCGGCGGAAACCGGTGTCTTCGCCGCTTTCTGCGGCAAACCGTTCCCAGAGCGTCAGGCTCTGCGTTGAAATCGGCAATTCGCGGGCGTCTCGGTTCTGCTGCCGGCACCAACCCCAGTTGCGGCTGGATTGCTCCGCGCCAACAAGACCTTTTTCGACAAGAGCCACTTTCAGGCCACGCCGGGCGAGGTAATAGGCTGCGAACACGCCGACGATACCGCCGCCAATAATGACGGCGTCCGCCGATTTCGGCAGTTCCGGTGATGTCGTGATCTGTTGCAGCGGCGCAGGCATGGTGGGGCTCCTTGTATTCGTCTTAATTTACCTTGGTCGCCGGGTAAACGCTGCCAGACTGCGCCGATTGCCGGAATCTCCTGCTGTTCGTAGCCATGTCTGCAACTCTTTATGCTGGATGAAAAAAACATCCCCGCGTCGACAGGGCACGCTCATGTGATAAGATTTCCATGGCCGCGTCAGAATTTTATGCCGCGTGCACGAAAAAATATAAAAGGGGTTCCGCACGTGATGAAACTTGACCGGATCGATATCAAGATCCTTTACGAACTCCAGAAAAATGGTCGCATCACCAATGTCGAGCTGGCGGAGCTTGTCAATCTCTCGCCAAGCCCCTGCCTGATGCGCGTCAAGAAGCTTCAGGCCGAGGGCTATATCGAAGGTTATTCGGCACAGATCAACATCAACAAGCTCGGCCAGACGCTGACGGTATTCACCGAGATCACGCTCAAGAACCACCGCCAGATCGACTTCGCCCGTTTTCTCGGCGTTATAGAAAAGATCGACCAGGTCGTGGAATGCCACCTCGTTTCAGGCGGTTACGATTACCTCCTGAAATTCGTCACCTCCGGCATCGTCGAATATCAGTCGATCATGGAGCGGCTGACGGACATGGATGTCGGTATCGACAAATATTTCAGCTTCGTTGTGCTGAAATCTCCGATCATCAAATCGCATATGCCGCTGACCAGCCTGTTTCCGCTTTGAGGTGGAAGACGTCCCTTTGCAGGAGCGCCAGAATGTCGAGACACGTCGCTTCGTACTCAACGTCATCCTGGGGACGAGCCCGAGGATGACGAAACTGATGTTGTCACCTCTTGGAAAATGCCCGCACCAACTCTGCATCCTGCTGAAGATTGTCGAGCCATTTCGGGTCCAGCTTCGGTACCGAGGAGAACAGGAGCTTCGAATAGGGATGGGTCGGCGACTTGATCGCTTCCGTTTCCAGATGCTCCACTTTCTGCCCGCCATACATCACGACGATTTCGTCGCAGATGGTTTCCACCACAGAGAGATCGTGGCTGATGAAGATGTAGGAGAGGTTCAGCTCTCGCTGGAGTTCGCCGAGCAGGTCGATGATTGCGGCTGCGACGACCGTATCAAGCGCCGAGGTAATTTCATCGCAAATGATGAGCGACGGTTCTGCTGCAAGCGCGCGGGCGAAGTTGACGCGTTGCTTCTGTCCGCCCGACAGGCCGGAAGGATGGCGGTGGCGAACCGAGCGCGGCAGCTTTACCATATCCAGCAACTGGTCGATCCGGGCGTCGCGCGCCTTGCCTCTCATGCTGTGATAAAAGGTCAGCGGCCGGCCGAGAATATCCTCGATGGATTTGGCCGGGTTGAGCGCCGTATCTGCATATTGGAAGACGATCTGCATGCGGCGCAATTGATCGCTGGTGCGTTGGCGGGCATCGGCGTCCAACTGCCGACCTTCGAAGATGACATGACCGCTGGCGGCGGGCAGAATGCCGGCAATGGCGCGCGCCAGCGTCGATTTTCCGCAACCGGATTCGCCGATGATGCCGAGATTGCGTCCGGGATAGACTGCAAGGCTGACGGAATCGACCGCACGCACCAGCGGCATATGGTCTTCGCCTTTCGTTCCATATCCGGCGATCAGCTTCTCGATATCCAGCAGCGGCTTCGCGTCACTTTGTTTTAGCGGCGCTACGGTACGTACCTTGTCGTTAAAAGCGGTGAGCAACTCCCGCGTGTAAGGATGCTGTGCATTCTCGAGAATATCCGTGGTCGTGCCGGTTTCCTGTATCTCGCCGCCTTTCAGCACCACGATCCGATCGGCAATCTGGGCGACGACTGCGAGATCGTGCGAAACATAAACGCCGCCGATACCGCCCTTGCGCATCGCTGATTTGAAGGCGCGGAGAACCTCGATCTGTGTCGTTACGTCGAGTGCCGTAGTCGGTTCGTCGAAAATGACCAGTTCCGGGTTGCCGATCAGCGCCATGGCGGCGGAGAGACGCTGAAGCTGGCCGCCGGAAACCTGGTGCGGATAACGGTCGCCGATGGTTTCGGGATTGGGCAGCGACAATGCCTTGAACAGTTCCACCGCTCTTTGGCGCGCCTCCTGCGGCGGCATCAGATCGTGGATGCGGGTGACCTCTATGACCTGGTCGATAATCTTTTGCGCCGGATTGAAGGCGGCTGCGGCGCTTTGAGGGACGTAGGAGATTTTCGTACCGCGGATCTTCGCCCGTTCCATTTCGGAAAGCTGTACCATGTCGCGGCCTGCCACCGTGACGCTGCCGCCGGAAATACGGCAGCCTGGGCGGGCATATCCCATCAATGTCAGTGCAATGGTGGTCTTGCCGGAGCCGCTTTCGCCGATCAATGCGACGATCTCGCCATCGGCGATATCGATGTCTACACCCCTGATGATTTGGATGCGGCGGCCGGAATCGGTGGTCGCCTCGACTTTAAGTCCACGGATTTCAACAAGATTTGTCATTATTCGCTCCTGTCGCGGATTTTCTGCGGCAGATTGTCGATCAGCAGATTGACGCTGATCGTCAGGCTGGCAATCGCCAACGACGGAAAGATCACGGCTGGCGCGGCAAAGGGCAGGCCGCCGATGTTTTCACGCACCAGCGCACCCCAGTCTGCGTTCGGCGGCTGCAGGCCAAGACCGAGAAAGGAAAGGCCCGACAGAAGCAGCACGATGAACACAAAGCGCACGCCGAGATCGGCCAGCACGGGACGGATGATGTTGGGCAGGATTTCGGAGCTGATAAGGTGCAAGAGGCTCTCGCCGCGCACGCGGGCGACGGTGACGAAATCCATGGTGTTGACATTGACGGCGAGCGCCCGGGCAAAGCGATAGGCGCCGGGCGTATAGATAACCGACAGGGTGACGATCAGCACAGGAATGGAGGAGCCAACGGCAGCGACAACCACAAGCCCGAAAAGCTTGCTTGGAATGGAGTTCACCGCATCGAGAAAACGGCTGAGGGCCGCATCGAACCAGCCGCCGACCACGGCAGCGCTCATGCCGAGAACGACGCCCGACACGCAGGCGATCGTGACGGCGGCAAGCGAGATACCGACCGTGAAACGCGCGCCCATGAGAATGCGGGAAAACACGTCGCGGCCGAGATAGTCGGAGCCGAGCCAGAGATCGGAGGTCACCGGACCGAAATAATCGAGATCGACGATTTCACCGACGGGATGCGGGATGAGATAGGGTGCAAAGATCGCAACCATGGCCCAGAGAAAAATGACTAGAAAGCCGAAAACGCCGACGACGTTGATTTTGTAACCCAAGCGCGAGGTCCCCGAAGTTGTTTTGATATTGTCGGTCATCAGCGCAGCCTCGGATTGGACATGATGGCGATGATATCGGCGGTTGTGATGAGGAGGAGATAACCGACGCAGAAAATCATTGCGCAGCTCTGGATCAGCGGCAGATCACGGGTCGCGACGCCATCAACCATCAGCTTGGCGATGCCTGGATAATTGAAGATAGTCTCGACGATGATGACGCCGCCGACGAGATAGGAGAGCGAAAGGGCCACCGCATTGACGATGGGGCCAAGCGCATTGGGAAGTGCGTGGCGCAGGACGATGCGCATGCGCGGTGCGCCTTTCAGGAGCGCCATTTCCACATAGGGCGTATCGAGCGTCTCGATCACGGCGGCGCGGCTCATGCGGATCATCTGTGCCGACACGACGAAGGTGAGCGTGATGACCGGCATGGCGTAAACTCGCAGCACATCGAATACGGTATGCACCTCGCTGACCAGCGACAGGGCTGGCAGCCACTTCAGGTATACGGCGAACAGCAGAACCGCGAGCGTCGCGATCATGAATTCCGGCACCGAAATGACACCGATGGTCAGGATGGTGACGGCGCGATCATAAAGCGTTCCACGCAGCATGGCGGAGCTGATGCCGAGCGTCAGGGCCAGCGGCACGGCGATAACAGTGGTGATGCCGGCAAGCTTCATGGAGTTGACGAAACGTGGGCCTATGAGGTCGGCGATCGCCATATTGTTGGCGTAGGACGTGCCGAGTTCGCCGTGTAGCAGGCCAAAAAGCCAGCGGACAAAACGCAGAAGGGCCGGGTCGTCGAGATGCATGGCGGTGCGCAGACCAGCCACGGCCTCCGGCGTTGCCGACTGGCCAAGAAGGATCGTTGCCGTGTCGCCGGGCAGCAGGCTGGTGGCGGAAAAGACGATAAACGATACGATAAGCAGCGTCGTCAGCATGACGACCAGCCGCCTGGCGATAAGGGAGAGTATCCGGCTGTTCATTTACATGCTCCTGCGACCTGCCTGGATCATGATGATTTCAGGCCCGATCGACCTGAAATCATCATGATCCAAATTATATGGCTGGAGCGAGATATCAGGCGAAAACCGCTTGTTTTTCAAAGTGTCGCTCCAGCTGTGGAGGCTTCCCGCACCGGCGGAAAGGTTGCCGGGCGCATCGGCGCCCGGCCCCTTGGTCTATCAGGCTTCGAGCCAGACGTATTCAGCAAACGCGTAACCCATCATGCCGCCTAGCGGATTGGCTTCCAGACCCTTCAGCTTGGAGGTGATGGCGTCGACATTGGTGATATAGGCGGGAATGATGGTGCCGGCTTCGTCGGCGATCATCTTTTCCATTTCGAAGTAGATCTGCTTGCGCTTGTCCATGTCCAGCATGCCGCGTGCTTCGAGCATCATCTTGTCGAACTTCGGCGACTTGTACTGGCTTTCGTTCCACGGCGCGTCGGAGGCGTAAAGCAGCGAGAACAGAATATCCGGGGTCGGGCGCGGGTTGATATTGCCGAAGTGAATAGGCGCCTTGAGCCAGTAATTGCTCCAGTAACCGTCCGAGGGAACGCGCTGCACATCCAGCTTTACACCGATTTCTGCGGCCGACGCCTGGATGATCATCGCCATGTCCACGGCAGAATTTGCAGCATCCGAGGTGATGACCGGGATGGACTGACCGATAAGACCCGCTTTTTCAAAGTGGAACTTCGCCTTATCAGGATCGAAGGCCTTCGGCTTGAGGTCCGGATTGTGGTAGGGACTCATTGGCGGCACGGGCTGGTCGTTACCGACTTCGCCGAGGCCACGCAGAGCCGCCTTGACGATCTGCTCGCGGTTGACGATCGACTTCATGCCGGCGATGAAATCGGCATTGTTGCCGGGCGTCTGGTCCAGCCGCATATTGAGGTTGGTGTAGTTCCCGGACGTTCCCTTGGACAGAACGATGCCTTCCTGCTTGTCGAGCAGGCGCAGCGAACGCGGATTGATAGCCGATGCGAGGTGGATATCGCCCGAAATGAGGGCGTTAACGCGGGCATTGTCTTCGGCAATCGCGAAGAATTCGAAGCTATCGACGTGCGGACCACCCTGTTTCCAGTAATTGGTGTTTTTCGACATGATCGAGCGGACGCCGGGTTCGAATTTCTCCAGCTTGAAGGCACCGGTGCCGTTCCCCTTGGAGAAATCGGTCGCGCCATCGGCAACGATCATGAAGTGATGCAATGCCAGGATGGCCGGCAGGTCTGCATTCGCGTTTGCCAGCGTGATCTCGACGGTGCTCTTGTCGATCGCCTTGAAGCCGGTCATCTGGGCGGCGATCTTGGCGACCTTCGAACCGACGGCCGGGTCAAGGTGACGCTTCAGCGAATAGACCACGTCATCAGCGGTCAGTGCCTTGCCGTCATGGAAGGTGACGCCGGAACGCAGCTTCACGGTCCAGGTCTTGGCGTCCTTCGTTTCGATGGATTCGGCCAGCTCCATCTGGGGCGTGCCGGAAACATCGAGGAAGCTCAGCCGGTTATAGAGCGCGCAGCAACGAACGTAATCCGTCGAAAGCGAGGCTTTTGCGGGGTCGAGCGTGTCGGCCGTGGAGGAGGACCAGCCGGCCGCCTTCAGCGTGCCGCCGGAAACGGGAGTGGCCGCCAGAGCCTGCGAGGCGCGGCCGAGAATGGCCGAACCGGCGGAAAGTGCTACGCCGCCGGCCAGCAGCATGTGAAGCAGCTCTCGCCGCGTCGCGCCGCGACGGATAGCCTGTTCAACGGCGGCATCGTCAGAGCGGGTCCAATTTGTAATCCTGTCACTCATGGTCTTCCCCTTTTGTATGATTTGTTGAAATGGCATCTGCAGTAATTTTCGGCATCCACGCCCCAGTGCGCGTCATGCCACAGGCGCTTCAGCGGCCCGAGTGTCTCGTGGCCTCGGCAAGGCCGGCCATCGAGGTGAAGTGGTAGTCCGGTTCGGTAAAGTTCTCCGGCTCGATGGTGCCGCCATATCCCTTCTGGGCGTGGCGGCGCTCTATCCAGCAATTGGTCATCCCGAGTTTCCGTGAAATGCCGATATCGTGGTACTGGCTCTGCGCAACGTGCAGAATGTCGTCCTTCGATGCGCCTTCGCTTTCAACGAAGGCGAAAACCTTCTCGAAGAATGCGGGATCCGGCTTTTCCGTGCCGGTATCATCTGCTGTGAAAGCGGCGTAAAAGGGACTACCGAGTTCCTTCGAGAAATACTCGAAGGCCCAGCGCTGGGCGTTGGTCATGGCAATGAGACGATGCGTCTTTGCAAGCTCGGCCATCGCGGCACGACTGTCTTCAAAGCCTTTCCAGTTTTTTGCCGCGTCGCGCAGGCGCTCACCCAGAGCGCGCTCCGCCGGCAAACCGAGTTCCGGAGCGATGATCAGGTAGACGCGGACGAGATCGTCCGGAAACAGATCGGTGGCGTCGGAGTAACGCGCCGCGCGGTAAAGGCTAAGCGCCTTTTCACCGTCGACCTCAACGCCGTTTTCAGCGCCGATCTGGATCAGGGTCGATTTCAAGCCACCTTCGAAATCGATGAGAGTTCCCACCACGTCGAAGCTCATATATTTGAAGTCGCTCAGTTTCTTGGGCAATGTCGGTCTCCGCTTTGCCGCGCAGAGCCCTTGGGAAGGCTGCGGCATTTTATTCTGTTCCCGGACGGGATCCTTGTCCCGTTCCCATTCTTGCTAACGCCCTTTTTTATGGCGTTTAGTGCTTTTTCTGTTGATAGTTTGGCAGTTCCAGCGCGCCGGATTCTCCGAAAAGGATCGGGTCTTCGGCAGAATATTGCGAATATGTGCGGCGTTGCGACATTTCGAGAAGGTGCCGCAACGCCATCCACTGTTCGCCTCAGGCCATGGCGGCCCGCACTGCCGGGTCCTCGAGCGTCTGGTCGAGGGTTTTCCGCGTCCGCTCTATAATGGCGTCGATCTCGTCATCGGTGCAACACAGCGGCGGCGCATAGCCGAGGATGCCGTTGGCGAAGGCGCGCACGATGAGGCCGTTTTCCCAGGCGCGGTCAAAAACCTTGCGTGCAGGGGCCGCTGCAGCCGGCAGCGGAGTTTTCTTCTCTTTGTCGGTCACGAGTTCGATAGCGGCGAGCATGCCCCGGCCGCGCACATCGCCAACCAGCGGATGGCTTCTCAATCCTTCCAGCCCGGCCATCAGCCGCTGACCGGCGCGCCGGCCGTTTTCCAGCAGCCCGCCCTCGTAAAGTTTCAGCACTTCGAGACCAACGGCGGCACTGACGGGATGGGCGGAATAGGTATAACCGTGCCCGACCGCGGCATCGCCAGCGAAGTCGGCTATTGTATCATAAACATGGTCGGCCATGAAGACGGCGCCCATCGGCACATAGCCCGAAGTCAGACCCTTGGCGGCCGTGATGAAGTCCGGCACGATATCTTCGTCGGCACAGGCAAACAGTGGTCCCGTGCGGCCGAAGCCGGTAATAACTTCGTCGGCAACGAAGAGAATGCCGTAGGAACGGCAGAGTTCTCGCATGGCCTTGATCCAGCCAGGCGGCGGCACCAGAACGCCACCGGAGCCCTGAATGGGCTCTGCATAAAAGGCGGCGACCCGCTCCGGGCCGATAGCCTCGATCTTGTCCTTCAGGATTTGCAGGGAAGAGGCGATGATGGCGGCGGGGTCGCTGCCGACCGGATTGCGATAGGCATAGTGAGACGGAATTTTGTGCTGCCAGTCGTAAGGCACGCCGAAACCTGCATGGAAGGCAGGCAGCGCAGTCAGGCCTGAACCGGCGGTGGTGGAGCCGTGATAACCCTGTTCGATGGAAATGAACTGGTCGCGCTGCGGCTGGCCTTTGGCGTGCCAGTAATAGCGGATGAAGCGGATGGTGCTGTCCACCGCGTCGGATCCGCCAAGCGTGAAATAGACGTGGTTGAGTTCGCCGGGCGCGCGGTCGGCGAGTTCGGAGGCCAGGCGAATGGCGGGTTCGCTGCCAATGTCGAAATAGGCAGTGGCATAGGGCAGTTCACGCATCTGCTTTGCCGCCGCTTCCACGATGCTGTCATGCCCATAGCCTGCATTGACGCACCAGAGGCCGGCAAAACCGTCGATCAGCTGGTGGCCGGTCATGTCGGTAATCGTGGCACCCTTTGCCGATTTCAGCACGCGAACGCCAAGCTTTTCATGGCCGCGGAAGGAAGAGACAGGGTGCACCAGATGGGCGCGGTCGAGCTCGATCAGTGAATTGCTTAACATGGGTCTCTCCGGATTCAGCCCAGCGCCTGGCTGGTCAACGCGAATGTTTTCAGTTTTTTGTCGGCAGAGGTTTCCGCCTTCGGCCGGCGCATGGCGATGCCGCCACCGACATGGGCAAGACCGTATTCGGCAAGCCAGGGACCGAGGCCCGTCTCGGTAGTGGTGTCTACGCGCAGGAATGCGCCGGGGCGCTCGGAAACGACGAAGGCAATCAAATCCTTTGCGATTTCAGCAGTTTCCGCGACAATCGGGCCGATGACTTCACCACGGCCAAAGGCGCGAAGGCCTGCAAAGCCCATGATGGCGCCATGCTGTTGAACCACCGCAAACCGTGCCCTATCCGCAAGCTCGGTAAAGAGTGCCGTACGATCCGCACCGAATGCCTGCGCGTCGAGTGCGGCTAGCTCGGCCGGTACAATCGTTTCTGCCCATTCCACGTTATCGGGCTTATCGGCGGCCGTAGGAATTCCCTGGTGCTGACGCACCTCGCAGCATGCGACGAACCCCATCTTCTCATAGAGGGGGAGGCCTTCAGCGGTGGCGGTCAGACGGCACTCGCGATTTTCCGCAGCATCGACGACCGCCTGCATCAGCTTGCGTCCGAGACCACGGCCGCGCATGGCCTCGTCCACGATCACCATGTTGACGGTGGCGCAGGTGTCTCCGAGAAGCGTGGCCATTGCGGTTCCGACGACGCGACCGTTTTCGATAGCGACGAAACCCTTGCTCAGTGAAAGGACGAGCGCCCAGTCTTCCCGGCGGTGTGGCCAACCGGCCTGGCGGGAAAGCTCGACGGCGGCGTCGAGGTGTTGCGGCTCAAATTTCTGGATATCGATGAGGCTGGCTTGCATGGCCCAACTCCGTTTTATTCTTCATGTTCATTGATAGACCGGCGGCAAAAGAACATTGTCCCGACGAATGGCAAGGTTCGATATGTTTCACTGTTGCTTTTACCCGCCGCCGCATCTTATGCCGCACATCATCTGCTTCCATCCGCAGAACGGGGGTGGGCGGCGGCTTCCGGTTTTATCGCACGCAACTCTCTGCCAAACTGGCGGCTGCATACGCAACAATCTGCTTTCGCGAATGGCAATTGCAGTGCGTCGACCGGGCAAAGGCCTCTATGATCTTGTTATTGCAGCCACCACCCATCCCCAAGCAAGGACGACGACGACATGACCATCTTCCGCCCGAAATACATCACTTTCGATTGCCACGGTACGCTGATTCATTTCCAGATGGCAGAAGCTGCCCGCGATCTCTATGGTGATCGTCTGGGCGAGGCCGAGATGCAGCAATTCATCAAGGACTTCTCTGCCTATCGCCTGGACGAGGTCATGCATGACTGGAAGCCTTATGCCGAAGTTGTCCATAACGCCCTGTCGCGCACCTGCAAGCGCAACGGTGTGGCCTTCAAGGACGAAGATGCGGTAATGGTGTATGAGCGCGTTCCGACATGGGGTCCGCATGCGGACGTTCCGGCCGGTCTGGCGAAGGTTGCCAAGGAAATTCCGCTGGTCATTCTGTCTAACGCCATGAATTCGCAGATCATGTCGAATGTGGCAAAGCTTGGCGCGCCGTTCCATGCTGTCTATACCGCCGAACAGGCGCAGGCCTACAAGCCGCATTTCAAGGCTTTCGAATATTTGTTCGACATGCTCGGCTGCGGCCCGGAAGATATTCTGCACGTCTCGTCCTCCTTCCGCTACGACCTGATGTCCGCGCACGATCTCGGCATCAAGAACAAGGTCTGGGTCAACCGCGGCCACGAACCGGCAAACCCCTATTACGGTTATACGGAGATCTCCGATATTTCCGGTCTCGCGGGCGTCGTTGGACTGTAAGGAAGGACCGGATCATGAAGCTCGTCTCCTATTGGCACGACACGGCGCCCCTGTTTGCGGGGGCGGCGCAAGGTCCTGTCGAAGGCCATTACGATGTGGCCGTCATTGGTGGCGGCTTCACGGGTCTGGGTGCTGCGCGCCAGCTGGCAAAAGTGGGCGCGCGCGTGGTTGTTCTTGAAGGACAGCGCGTCGGCTGGGGTGCTTCCGGGCGCAATGGCGGCCACCTCAACAACGGGCTGGCCCACTCCTACCTCTCCGCCAAGGCGGAACTCGGCAAGGAGCGCGCCATCGCGCTCTACAAGGCGCTGGATGCCTCGATCGACACGCTGGAAAGCCTGATCGCCGAGGAAGGGATCGATTGTAATTTCCGCCGCGCCGGCAAGCTGAAAATGGCTTCGAAACCGCAGCATTTCGAAAGTCTGGCTAAAAATTTCGAGGCTGTTCATGCCGAGGTGGATCCCGACACGGCGCTTCTGTCGGTTGACGATCTCAAGGCGGAAATCGGCTCTCCCTTTTATGGCGCCATGCTGTCCAAGAAGAGCGCTATGATGCATATGGGCCGCTATGTGGCCGGCCTTGCGCAGGCCGCCAGCCGCCATGGCGCGGTCATCTTCGAAAATGCGGCGGTGACGAAACATACTCAGAACGGCAAGACACACACGCTGGAAACGGCGCGCGGCAAGGTCACCGCGGATAATGTTCTTGTGGCAACCGGCGCCTACACGCCCTCCGGTTTCGGCTATTTCCGCCGCCGCATCATCGCGGTCGGCAGTTTCATCATCGCCACGCGGCCGTTGACGGATGCCGAGATCAAGGCGTCCGTCCCGGGTAACCGCACCTACGTCAACACCATGAATATCGGCAATTATTTCCGCCTTGCACCGGACAACCGGTTGATCTTCGGCGGCCGCGCGCGCTTTTCCACGACATCGGACCAGCGTTCGGATGCCAAAAGTGGCGCGATCCTGATGGATAGCCTGCACCGCATATTCCCGCAGCTTGCGCATGTGCCTATCGATTATTGCTGGGGCGGACTGGTTGATATGACTAAGGACCGTTATCCCCGCGCCGGTTTCCATGACGGCGTCTGGTACGCCATGGGCTATTCCGGCCACGGCGCCCAGCTTTCCACCCATCTGGGCATGATCATGGCTGACGCCATTCTGGGCCGCCCGGACAACAACCCGCTGAAGGGGATGGACTGGCCGGCGGTGCCTGGCCATTTCGGCAAGCCCTGGTTTCTTCCCTTGGTGGGGCTTTATTACAAGATGCTGGATAAGATTCAGTAGCGCGTTAGTTCATTCCTTCGTCATGCCGGACTTGATCTGGCATCCAGCCACTGCGCGCCTGCACGGTGAATAGTCTTTTACGATCAATGACGTGATCGCGCTGGACCCTGGATCTGGTCGGGGGTTACGACACGTGAATGCCGTGGCTTTGCCAAACCAATTCATGCCTCCAGATTTTTCTTCCACCCCTGGGAATGCTGCTTTTCAATTTCGCGCCAAAAAAAAGAAGGGCCGCAGAGCGGCCCTTTAGGCGGGGAGAAAGAAACAGTCTTCAGGCAAGCCCACCGATGTGGAACGTCTTCATTTCCAGATATTCCTCGATGCCGACCTGTGCGCCTTCGCGGCCGAGGCCAGATTGCTTGACGCCGCCGAAGGGGGCGACTTCGGTGGAGATCGCGCCGGTATTGAGGCCGACCATGCCGAACTCCAGCGCCTCGCCCACGCGCCAGGCGCGTTTGAGGCTTTCAGTGTAGAAATAGGCGGCAAGTCCGAAGGGCGTGCCGTTGGCGATCTCAATCGCCTCCTCTTCCGTCTCGAAGCGGAAGAGCGGGGCGACTGGCCCGAAGGTCTCTTCGCTCGCCAGCCGCATGGCGGTTGTTGCGCCCGTCAGCACCACCGGTGCGGTATATTGCGAACCTTCAGGCAGATCATGAGGCTTGGTAATGATCTCGGCGCCCTTGGAAACGGCGTCATTGATGTGCGCGCGGATTTTGGCGATTGCCGGCTCATTGATCATCGGACCGATGGAAACACCTAGCTCCGTTCCGGGTCCGACGCGCATGGCATCGACGCGATCAGCCAGTTTTTTCGCAAACGCATCGTAAACGCTCGCCTGAACGAGAATGCGGTTGGCGCAGACGCAGGTCTGACCGCCATTGCGGAATTTCGAAACGAGCGCGCCTTCGATGGCGAGATCGAGATCTGCATCGTCGAATACGATGAAAGGGGCATTGCCGCCGAGTTCCAGCGACAGTCGTTTTACACTGTCGGCCGCACCGCGCATCAGCAGCGAACCGACACGGGTAGAGCCCGTGAAGGAAATTTTCCGCACCGTCTCATTGGCCATGATCTCGTTGCCGATCTCCGTCGGCATGCCGGTGACGATGTTGATGACGCCAGCCGGAATGCCTGCACGTTCGGCGAGAACGCCGAGCGCTAGGGCCGAATAGGGCGTGAATTCCGAGGGCTTGATGACCACGGTGCAGCCAGCCGCCAATGCAGGTGCGACCTTGCGGGTGATCATGGCGTTCGGGAAATTCCACGGTGTGATGATGCCGCAGACACCGACCGGCTCCTTCAGCACCACGATACGGCGATCCGGCGTCGGAGAGGGAATGGTGCCGCCGCTGATGCGTCGGCCTTCTTCCGCAAACCACTTGACGAAGGATGCTCCGTAACGGATTTCGCCCTTGGCCTCTTCAAGTGGCTTGCCCTGTTCGATGGTCAACATCAGGCCGAGATCGTCGATGTGTTCGATCATCAACGCGAACCATTTTTCCAGAAGCGCCGCGCGCTCCGCGTGCGTTTTCTTCTTCCACGGCCCGAAGGCAGCGTTGGCGGCTTCGATGGCCGCGCGGGTTTCCACGCTGCCCATATCCGGCACGGTGCCGATCACAGCCTGCGTCGCCGGGTCGATCACGTCGACCGTCTTGCCTGATGCGGCCGCTTTCCATGCGCCGCCGATCAAACCCATCTGGCGAAAGAGTTCCTTATCCTTCAAGCCCTGCATTATCTGTCTCCGAAATCAGTCGAGAGCCGCGACAACTGCGGCAGTTATTACGTCTGTCTTGTCCTTGCCCGGCACAGTGCCAATACCCCGGCCGGTCGCCTTTTCCAGCGCCGCCATGACCCGCTTGGCCGCATCCGCCTCACCCAGATGCTCCAGCATCATGGCGCCGGACCAGATGGCGGCGATGGGGTTGGCAATGCCGAGATGGGCGATGTCAGGGGCCGAACCGTGCACCGGCTCGAACATGGAGGGTGCCGTGCGGTTGGGATTGATATTGGCGGAGGCGGCAAAACCCAGGCCGCCCTGAATGGCTGCGCCGAGATCGGTCAGGATATCGCCGAAGAGGTTTGAGGCGACCACTACATCAAGGCTTTCCGGCGCCATCACCATGCGCGCCGCCATGGCGTCGATATGATAACTGGAAACTTCAACATCCGGATATTCGGCGGCGAGCTTTTGCGTCACCTCGTCCCAGAACACCATCGAATATTTCTGGGCGTTGGATTTGGTGACGGAAGCCAACTTGCCGCGACGCTTTTGCGCCTGCTCGAAGCCGAAGCGCAGGATGCGTTCCACGCCCTTGCGGGTGAAGATGGAGGTTTCGACAGCGACCTCGTCTTCGGTGCCCTGATGGACGCGTCCGCCAGCACCGGAATATTCACCTTCGGTATTTTCACGGATGCAGAGAATGTCGAATCCATCCGCTTTCAACGGTCCCTGCACGCCGGGCAGAAGCCGGTGCGGGCGGATATTGGCGTATTGCACAAATGCCTTGCGGATCGGCAGAAGCAGGCCGTGCAACGATACCGAATCCGGCACCTCCGCTGGCCAGCCGACCGCGCCCAGCAGAATGGCGTCGAAGCCGCGCAGGGTCTCGATGCCATCCTTCGGCATCATCGCGCCGGTCTCCTTGTAGAAGGCGCAGGACCAGGGGAATTCGGTGCCTTCAAGCGCAAAACCGGAGCTTTTTGCTGCGGTGTTGAGAACCTGCCAGGCGGCATCAGTCACGCTTTTGCCGATGCCGTCTCCGGGAATGAGTGCGATGCGATGCGTTTTCAAGATGCTTCCCCTGTTACAGTCCGATCAGGACGCTTTTGCTCTTGCGGTTGGCGAGATAGGCCTCCCGTCCGAGATCCTTGCCGATGCCGGAGCGTTTGTAACCGCCGGTCGGCAGGATATGGTCGCGGGAGCGGCCATAACGATTGACCCAGATCGTTCCTGCCTGGATGGCGCGAGACAGGCGCATGACGCGCGAGATATCGCGGCTGAAAAGACCCGCGGCAAGACCGTAGGTCGGATGATCGGCGAGCGCCAGCGCCTCTTCTTCCGTCTTGAAGGTTTGCAGGGTCAGCACCGGCCCGAATATCTCCTCTGTGACAGCAGGGGAGGTCTGGTCGACATTTGCGATCAAGGTCGGCTGGTAGAAATAACCCGGACCGTCCATGATCGCGCCGCCCGTCAGGCATTCGCCGCCATGCGCGACAGCCGCCTGCACGATGCCGTCAATGCGCTGGCGCTGCACTTCGGAGATGATCGGCGAATACTGTGTTGCTTCGTCCCAGGTCGGGCCGGGCTTAACTGTCTTCATGCGAGCGATGATTGCGGCGGAAAGCGCCTCTGCGACACTCTCTTCAACGATGATGCGCGAGCCGGCAACGCAGGCCTGCCCGGCATTGGACAGAATATTGCCGGCGATCGCGGCGGCGGCTTTTTCGATATCGGCGTCTGCAAAAACCAGCTGCGGACTTTTGCCGCCCAGTTCCAGCGTCATGGGCTTGACGCCGGTACGCGCGATATTTGCCATGATGGCCGAACCTGCTGCCGTCGATCCGGTGAAGCTGACCTTGGAAATTTCGGGATGGCCGGTGATGGCATTGCCTGTCACTGGCCCGTCACCCAGCACGATGTTGATGAGCCCGGCGGGCAGCCCTGCCTTGATGGCCAGTTGCGCCATGAAAATGCTGGAGAAGGGCGTCATTTCCGATGGTTTCAGCACCACGGCATTGCCGGCTGCGAGTGCCGGGCCAAGCTTCCAGCCCGCCATGGACACCGGAAAATTCCAGGGCGTAATGGCGCCCACGACGCCATAGGGCTCGGTCATGATCATGCCGACGCTTGTATCGTCGGTCGGCACGAGATCACCGCCCTCCTTGTCTGCAAATTCGGCAAAGAAGCGGATCTGTTCGGCAGTGACGGCGATATCGCCGGCAATCAGGTGGCCCACGGGCCGGGTTGAGGAGAGCGCCTCGATTTTCGCCAGCGTCTCGGCTTCCTGCTCGATCAGGTCTGCCCAGCGTTGCAGCACCCTGGTGCGCTCGCGCGGGCGCACGCCGCCCCAGTTACTGCTCTTCAGTGCGGCTTTGGCGGTTTGCACCGCCTCATCGACAAGTGCCGCATCCGCCTTCGGGCAACCGGCATATTCGATACCGTCCGAAGGACGATGCATGTCAATGCCGTTTTTAGCCGGGATCAGCCGGTCGCCGATGAAATGGCCGATCGGCAGGGACAGGCTGTCTGGATCGAAGCTGAGCGTCATGGATGATCCTCTGTGGATATGCGCCAAAGCTACTCCCTGATGGCAAGCAGCATCGACCGACTGCGGCGGGGGCGGTGAACGAAAATCCTGTTTTGCTGGTGGCCCACAGCGCAATCTTCGGCGGGCATGAAGACCGCGCCGAAAACCTTGCGACGGGTCCGATCGAGGGCCGTAAATCCGGTCGAAAGGCATCCGGGCAGGATACCCATGTAAACCATGGCTGGCATCCACCTGCGGATTGCCAGCCATCGCTTTTCTCAAAAATGCCTCTCCATCAGCCGGGATGCCAGGCATGCTGTTCGGCAAATCATCCGTTCACGGTCACATAGATCTTGCGCACGGTTTCGATTGTCTTCCAGACGCCAACGAAACCGGGCTTCATGACGAAGCTGTCGCCCGCCGTGTAACGCAGCGGCGCGCCGCCCTCCGGTGTGATCTCGATAACGCCTTCGAGAATGTGGCAGAACTCGAATGTCTCGCCTTTGATCGAGCGGCTTTCGCCGGGGGTCGCTTCCCAGATGCCGGTATGCACGGTGCCATCACGGGCTTCATCTAGCGGCCAGGTTTTGAACGACGGGTCGCCGGCGATGAGGCGTTCGGGCAGGGCCTTGGAGGCTTTCGGTTCAAAGGTGGGATTGGTGTCGATGGTCTTGAGGAGAGACATGGGTGTCCTTTCTTGGAACGGTAGGATCAATATCCGCGGCTACGGTCAACGAGGCCGAGCGGTTCGAGACCGGATTCGTATCGTTTGATATTTTCGACGACGGTGCGGGCAGCGGAATGGGGCTGGGTGACGCTGGCAATATGCGGCGTCAGGAGAATTTTCGGATGGGTCCAGAAGCGGTGGTGTTTGGGCAGGGGCTCCGGATCGGTAACGTCAATCACCGCACCTGAAAGCCTATCGCTGTTGAGTGCATCGAGCAAAGCGTCATGATCGAGCTGTTTGCCGCGCCCGGCGTGAACCAGAGCAGCCCCTTCGGGAAGCATCCCCAGACGCTCGGCGTTCAGAAGCCCCGTGGTCTCGTCGGTGAGAGGCAGCAGGCAGACGAGAATATCGCTGGTGGAGAGAATGGATTTGAGGCCGTCGTCGCCATGATGGCAGGTGACGCCATCAATCTGACGCTGTGAGCGGCTCCAGCCGGAAAGCGGAAAGCCGAAAGGTTTCAGCCGCTCCAGCGCAGCAACGCCCAGCATGCCGAGGCCGAGAACGCCCACCCGGCACTCTTCCGCCTGACGCTGGGGCAGGGCATTCCACAGTTGCTGGCGCTGCTGGTTTAAATAGACCGGCAGGTTGCGGTGAAGGGTAAGTACGCCGAGGCAGATATATTCCTGCATCATGCGGATGATGCCCTCATCCACCATGCGTACGACCTTTACCGTCTCAGGGATCGCCTGGATGTGAAACTGGTCGACACCCGCGCCGATCGAAAACAGGACTTCGAGATTGCGATACCGGGCAATGTCCTGTGGTACCGTCCAGGTGATGAGGTAACGGACTGCGTCGGGATCGACGGTTGATGCATCCATCGAAAACGGCAGATCAGGCAGTGCTGCAGCTAGAGCCTGCCGGAAAATCTCGCCGCGCTTGGCGTCGGAATTGAAGAGAAAAGTCATCTGAAATCTATGCTTCCCGAAGGTTCAAGCCGTACAGCGGCTTGCGAGTGTTTCCAGCATCGACTGGCAGGCCGAAATTTCGCCCGTCGTTATGAACTCGTCCGGCTTGTGGGCGCGGCCGATATCCCCTGGTCCGCAGATGATGGCGTCGATGCCCGCCGCTTGGAACAGCCCCGCCTCCGTGCCGTAGCTGACGGCGGCGAGACAGGGGGTGCCGGTCAATTCCTCCAGAAGCAGAACAAGCGGAGCATTGGCTGCAAGCGAAAGCGCCGGATAATCGCTCATAGGCGTCCATTCGATATCGACACCCTTTGCTGCAAGAGCCTCGACGCTTGCGCGAACCGGCCCGAGCAGTTCAAGCGGCGATGTGCCGGAAATCGCCCGCGCTTCCAGCTCGATGGCCGAGAAATCGGGGATGATGTTGATCGCCTGGCCGCCCTTCATCGTGCCGATCTGCAGCGAGGAGTAGGGTGGCTCGAAAGTCGCTTCAAAGGGGCCTTTCGTCAGCTCATGTGCCGTCTCTACGGCCTTTGCCATGATACCGGTCATCAGGTGAATGGCATTCACCCCCTGATCAGGCCGGGACGAATGGCCGGAACGGCCACGGATGGTAATGCGAGCTGCTGCTTTGCCCTTGTGTGCACGAACCGCCCGCAAATTGCTGGGCTCGCCGATGATTGCGCCCGCCGGTGCGGCGCAAAGTTCAGGCAATCTGGCGAGAAGATGCGGAACGCCACGGCAACCCGCCTCCTCGTCATAGGAAAAGGCGATATGCACGGGACGTTTCAGCGCCATGCGCGAAAATGCAGGCGCCGCGGCGAGAACCGTAGCCAGAAAACCCTTCATGTCGGTGGTTCCGCGCCCGTAGAGACGATCATTTTCCGCCCGTAGCGTAAAGGGATCGGAAGACCATTCCGGCTCGCTGGCGGGCACGACATCCATATGGCCGGACAAAACATATCCGGCGCGATCGGCCGGGCCGAAGGTGGCGAAGAGGTTGGCGCGGTCGCCCTCCGGTCCCGCAAGCAGCGATACTTTCGCGCCGTGGCTTTCAAGATAATCGGCGATCCAGCCGGCAATATCGCCATTGGCGGTTCCAACGACCGACGGGAAACCGACGAGACGCTCAAGGATTTCGATTGCGTTCAATGGTCGTCTCCGCTGACCGGATTGTCATCCCGAAAGCTTAGAATGGACTGCGACGTTTATCTGCTGAAATGCGAATGATTTCGGTAGATTGTTGTGACCTTCCAGTGCTTTCAGAAAATTCGTGCTGGCGTAACCGGCTACCGTCGGATGTCGTGGGCTAGGCCGGGACCGGATGAAGGTTCTGAGCCGTAGGGGATGAGGGCCGTTGGTTATGGACCTGCTCAAAGTCGATAGTTTCGAGCTGCGGACCGTGGATATCGCGGACGTGGATGCCGATCATCTGCATGCACTCTCCATGGCCGTCGGATGGCGATATCACGCGAATGAATGGTGTTTTCTGCGGCAATGCGGCGTGGGTCTCGCTGCGCTCGATGAGATCGACCGTGTTGTCGCAACCGCGATGCTCTTTCCCTATGATCAGGGGTTTGCGACGCTCGGCATGGTCATTGTTTCGCCCCGTTTGCAGGGGCAGGGCGTAGCACCATGGCTGGTGCAGAAACTTGTCGCGAAATTTCCCACTGTCTCCCTGCGGTTGAACGCGACGGGAGCGTCGCGGCGGTTGTTTTCAAGGTTGGGTTTTGCCGGTGATACGGAAAAAGTATATCTGTTCCGGGGAAGGGCGAATTGCCTTTTCGAGATACCGCCGCCCGGCAGAAAACAACGAATAGAGCCGTTATCCGCAGGTCATCTGACTGATGTGGTGGAACTAGACCGGGCGGCTTTTGGCGTTTCGCGCCGGAACGTTTTGCAGCGACTTTTGACGCAGAATGCGGGTTACGGTGTGTTTGAGGCGGACCGTCTTACCGCTTTTGCGCTGCGCCGTGCGGCGGGGCGGGGCCACATTATCGGTCCGGTCGTTGCGGGTGCGGACATGGATGCGATTGCACTCGTAAGGCGGCATTTTACCGATCTTGACGATGAGCTGGTGCGTCTCGACACCATCAGCGACAACAATCTCTTTATTGATTTTATTGCGCAATCCGGCTTGGTGGTGATTGAAACCCTTACCACCATGTCCAAAGACGCACCTCAACCGGCGCCCTCCGGCGCTACAAAAATTTTCGCGTTGGCGGGTCCGTCTTTGTGCTGAGCTGCAGCACTATCGCAATTGACGCCCCGGCGCTTGCCCCTTATGTCAGAAAGCGACGGTTCCTGAAGCCGAAGGGCAAAGGGATTAATAGGGAACATGGTGCGGGTGATTTCTATCGCCCAATGCCGTGGCTGCCCCCGCAACTGTAAGCGGATTGCCGCTCATCCTCGTGACGCCTGAAAAGCGTCATGCCACTGCACCCTTCAAGGTGCGGGAAGGCAGATGAACGGCGCATATTCGTGAGCCAGGAGACCTGCCGTCATAATATTGACCATCGTTACGGGCGGGGATGCCCGGAAGAGGAGCTGATTATGACCTTTCCGTCCGCGGAAACGTATTTAGAGTCCCGTTCTCCATCTCCACACTTGTTGTCGCTCTGTCACTACGCGTTTTGACGCGCGGCCTGCGGATCACGCCACTTTATTTAGACTGGAGAACATATGTTTCATTTCAAACGCCTGCCGGTTTCCGCCGGTCTTCTGGCTGTCGCATTAGCGGCCTTGCCCGCCGGTGCCGCTCAGGCTGCCGAAACCGCCTATCCGCTGACGATCAATAGCTGCGGCCACGAAATCACCTTCAAGCAGGCGCCCGCCCGCACAGTATCGGTCGGCCAGAGCACGACCGAGGTTCTCTATCTGCTCGGCGTGGCCGACAAGGTGGTAGGCACGGCGCTGTGGATCGGCCCGGTTCTGAAGGGTTACGAAGACGCCAATGCCAAGGTGGAGCGGCTTGCCGACAATGATCCGAGCTTCGAGGCGGTGGTTGGCAAGAGGCCGGACCTCGTGACGACGCAGTTCCAGTGGCAGATCGGTCCCGAAGGCGTTGTCGGAACACCGGAGCAATTCGCCGAACTCGGTATTCCCGTTTATACCTCCCCTGCCGATTGCATGGGCAAGGACAATTCCGGCGGCGGCGACGGCGTGCGCAAGTCCGTTTTCACCATGGACCTGATCTACCAGGAGGTCCGCGACCTTGCGAAAATTTTCAACGTGCAGGATCGCGGCGAGGAAGTCGTTGCCGACCTGAAAAAGCGTGAGGAAGCCGCCCGCGCCAAGATCGCTTCGGCGAATGGCAAGATTTCAGCAGTCTTCTGGTTCTCCAGCGCCGAGCTGGATATCGATCCTTACGTGGCGGGCCGCAATGGTGCGCCGGGTTACATCATGTCCGCGCTCGGACTGAAGAACGTTATCGAAAGCGATGAGGAATGGCCGACTGTTGGCTGGGAAACCATCGCCAAGGCCAATCCGTCCGTGATCGTTGCCGGCAAGATGGACCGCCGGCGTTTCCCCGCCGATGACGTCGCCGTCAAGCTCAAGTTCCTTGCTACCGATCCGGTTGCCAGCATCATGCCCGCCGTCAAGGCGGCCCATGTCTTCGAAATGGACGCGCAGGCGATGAACCCGACCATCCGCACGATCGAAGGCATTGAAACGCTGGCCGAGGCGATTTCCACAGCCGGTCTCGCCAAGTGAACGGTCTTTCCGTCAATCTTGGCAGGGCGGGTCTGGCTTTTGCCGCACTCGCCCTGCTGCTCGTCGCGCTGATGGCCGGTGCGGCCATCGGCGAGACTGCCATTCCGTTCGACGTGGTGGCAAAGACCATTGCCAATCGTGTCTTCCATGCGGGTTATCCGCTGGAGCCGCTGGATGAGGGCATCGTCTGGAGTTACCGCCTCAGCCGCGCCGTTGTTGCCGCGTGCTGTGGCGCCTCGCTGGCGCTGGCCGGTGCGGTGCTTCAATCACTTCTGCGCAACCCGCTCGCCGATCCCTATATCCTCGGTATTTCCGCAGGCGCCTCAACCGGGGCCGTGGCCGTGGCGCTTCTGGGCTTCGGAGCGGGGTTCCTGACGATGCCGGCCGGCGCCCTGATCGGGGCTTTTGTGGCTTTTTCGCTTGTCAGCCTTCTGGCGGTGCGGGCAGGGCACGGCAACAGCGCCATCATCCTGGCGGGGGTCGCCGGTTCGCAACTGTTCAACGCCATGACGTCGTTCATCGTCACCAAATCCGCCAATGCCGAACAGGCGCGCGGCATCATGTTCTGGCTGCTGGGCAATCTTTCGGGCGTGCGCTGGCCGGATGTCTGGCTGGCTTTGCCGGTCAGTATTGCGGGTCTTGGGGTGTGCCTCTGGTACGCACGCGCGCTTGATGCTTTCGCTTTCGGCGGTCAGGCAGCAGCTTCGCTCGGTATTCCAGTGCGCCGGGTCTATGCGGTGCTGATCTCGGTTTCGGCGGTCATGACGGCAGTCATGGTGTCGCTGGTCGGTTCCATCGGCTTCGTCGGTCTCGTCATCCCGCATGCGGCGCGCATCTTCGTTGGCGTTCGCCACGGCATGTTGCTGCCGGTGACGGCGCTGACCGGTGCAATTTTCATGATCATCGCAGATATCCTCTCGCGCACCGTCATTCCGGGGCAGGTGCTGCCGATCGGCGTGATCACTGCGCTGGTCGGCGCGCCCGCCTTCGCCTTTATTCTCGGGCAGAAGAGAGGCCGGTCATGAAATTATCCGCCCATGATCTGCATTTCCATGCCGGCAATCTCGACATTGTGCGCGGTGTTTCGCTGGAGGTCGCCACGGGCGAGTTTCTGGGTATCATCGGGCCGAACGGTTCGGGCAAAAGCACGTTGCTTTCCATGCTGGCCGGCATTCGCATGCCGCGTCGGGGTCATGTCATGCTTGGTGAGGAACGGCTTGCCACATTCGGGCGGCGCGAACTTGCCCGCAGGCTGGCCTTTGTGGAGCAGCAGGCCGAAACCACCGAGCGCATCAGCGCGCGACAGGCCGTGGAACTGGGGCGCACGCCCTATCTCGGCCCGCTTTCCGCATGGTCGCCAAAGGACGACGCCATCGTCGATGCGGCGCTCGGAAATGTCGATATGGCGGACAAGGCCGAGCGAAACTGGCATCACCTTTCCGGCGGCGAACGCCAGCGCCTGCACATTGCCCGCGCATTGGCGCAGGAGCCGCATATTCTGCTGCTGGACGAACCGACCAACCATCTCGATATCGGCCACCAGATCGGTCTGCTCGATCTGGTGCGCAGGCAGGGACTGACGGTTGTGGCGGCGCTGCATGATCTCAATCACGCCGCCATGTTCTGCGACCGCGTCGCCATCATGCATCGCGGTGAAATGATCGCTGTCGGCCCACCGCGCGAGGTCCTCACCTCTTCGACCATCGCCGATGTGTTCGGGGTGCAATCCGTCGTCACCACGGATGAAAGCGGATTTTCACATATTCGTTTTCTGCCGGCCCACGGTGCGGCCGATCACGCAAGGAAAGCAACGGCACGATGATGAAATTGAAAAGACTTGTAAATCTCCGCTTTGGCGCGCGGCAGCTTTGCGTTTCCGCGGGACTTGCCATGGTTGTGGCCACAGGGTTTTCCATTCAAGCCGTAGCCGAGACCTTCGAGATAAAGATGCTGAACCGTGGCGAAAAGGGCTCCATGGTGTTCGAACCCGATTTTCTGGAGATCGCTCCCGGCGACCGCGTGCGCTTCGTGCCGAGCCACAAGAGCCATAATGCCGCGACGATCGATGGTATGGTTCCCGAAGATATTGAAGGTTTCAAAAGCCGGATCAACGACGAATTCGAGACCGGTTTCGAAAAGCCAGGCTTTTACGGCATCAAATGCTCGCCGCATTACGGCATGGGCATGGTCATGCTGATCAAGGTGGGGGACGCGGTTTTGCCGCAGAGCTACAGGACGGTAGAGGTCCCAGGCCGGGCGAAGCCGCGCTTTGAGGAGCTATTCGAGCGGGCGGAAAAATGAGGTCCCTGCATCGCGTTTTCATGCGTCATGCACGACTAGATCCGGCATCCAGCCAAGGCGCGTCTGCACCGTGAGAAACTATTATTAAGCGATCAAGGACTTGGTCGCACTGGACCCCGGATCACATCCGGGGTGACGGAGAGCTGGGCGGCAGCTTGGTGGCTTTGGTCGCCCTATCCCTTGCCGGACGTGTGCGGCTTCACGGCGCATATTGCATAACGGTGCTGCAATCCCCGCAAGATGCCTTTCAGCAGACTGAAATTTTTCGCCTGGGCACGATGAATGGCCTGAAGTTCCTGATCGATGGCAACGGGCTCGAAGCCGGTTTCACGCAACAGCGCTGCAACGTCACCAGCTCTTGCACCCTGTGAAAAATAGACCCGCGATAGAATGCTGTTGAAGGTGTTTTCCGGATCCGCCGGCTTGTGCGGCTGGTCCGGCTTCACAAGGCCGATGCTTTCCAGACCCGCCGCCAGCTTCTTGACCAGTCTTTCGCGCCAGCCGGTGTTGACGAAATCGCCATCGACGATCAGCAGGCGTCCGCCGGGTTTCAAGACACGGAACCATTCGGCAAAGCTTGCCTTCGGGTCCACCAGCGTCCAGACCAGATGGCGGGTGATGATGACGTTGGCGCTTTCGTCCGGCTCCATCGTGTTTTCGGCGTCGCCGACAAAAAAGCGGATATTGCGCCCGCGGGTTTTCGCTTTCGCCCTTGCAAGCTCCAGCATGGTTTCCGACCAATCCATGCCGGTGACCTGAAAACCGAGATCGTCCATCAGGTGCGAGATAACGCCGGTGCCGCTAGCCAGATCCAGCGCCTTGCGGCCTTCTCCCTGGCCCAGATGCTTCAAAACCAGCGCGTGCCAGGCCTTGCGCTCTTCTTCGGAGAAAATCTCATGACCCGGGGAAAGGTCGAAAGTCGCGGCGCGGCCGGACCAATAGGTTTTGATTTCGTCTCTCAGGCTGTCGTTTTTGCCATAGTGGATAGTGTCGATCATCGGTCTTCAGCTCACATACCGGTCAGTTAAGAATGGCTCTAAAACATAAAACTTGACTAGTATAGTCAGAAAATAATACAGCCGCGCCAGTCAACACTGGAGAGCAATATCCGATGCGCATCTCAGCCAAATCCGCGGCACTTGCCCTTGGCCTTCTCGTATCCGCAGCGTGGCCTGCATTGGCCGAAAAGGTCACCGTCAAGGATGTGACCGGCCGCGACGTGGAAGTCAATGTGCCCGTTTCGCATGTGATCCTCGGCGAAGGCCGTCAGATCTATTTCCTGGCGGCGCTCGACAAGGAAAACCCTTTCCAGCACGTTGTCGGCTGGCGCGACGACCTGGCGAAAGCCGACCCGGAAACCTATGCGGCCTATCTTGCCAAGTACCCTGATATTGCCAAGCTGCCGACCTTTGGCGGCATGAAAGACGGCACCTTCGACATCGAGCAGGCCATTTCGCTGAAGCCAGACGTGATCCTGATGAACATCGACGCGAAGACCGCGACGCAGGAGGCCGGTTACATCGAGAAGCTCGAAAAGGTCGGCATCCCGCTTGTTTACGTCGACTTCCGCGAAAAGCCGATGGAAAACACCGAGCCGAGCATGCGTCTGATGGGCCAGCTGACCGGCAAGGAAAAGATCGCCGAGGACTTCATCAAGTTCCGCGCGGACGCCATCGCCAAGGTCACCGATACGCTCGAAAAGGCCAATCCGAAGAAGCCCGTCGTGTTCGTCGAACGCGCCGGCGGTTATTCCGACGATTGCTGCATGTCCTTCGGAAACGAGAATTTCGGCAAGATGGTCGAACTCGCCGGCGGCATCAACATGGCCAAGGACATCATTCCCGGCACGTTCGGCAACGTCAATCCGGAACAGATCATCGCCTCCAATCCGGAACAGATCATCATCACGGGTGGCAACTGGAACGGTTATGTTCCCGGCGGCAACTGGGTCGGTGTCGGTTATGGCGCGGATATGAAGGAAGCCCACCGCAAGCTTGAAAACCTGACCAAGCGCCCGGCTTTCACCGGGGTACAGGCGGTCAAGAACGGCAATGTCCACGCCATCTGGCACCAGTTCTACAACAACCCGTATCAGTTCGTGGCCATTCAGGAAATCGCCAAGTGGCTGCACCCGGACCTCTTTAAGGATCTCGACCCCGAGGCGACCTTCAAGGAGCTGCATGCCCGCTTCCTGCCGCTCGACTACAAGCCCGGTTACTTTGTGTCGCTGAAGGACACGAAATAAGACAGGGACGGTGAAGGGGAGCGCCGTCCGATCGATGGATGAAGCCGCAGCCATGCGGCTTCATCATTTTCTTTTGGAACTAAGAGGACTTCTCATGCGGCTTAACGCTCTCAGGCATCTTGCGGTGCTGGCTTTGTCTCTTCTCGCTTTGCCGGCTTATGCCGGAGAAATCACCGATGTCACCGGACGCAAGGTCGAGCTGGACCTGCCGGTCAAACGTGTCATCGTCGGTGAGGCGCGCCAGATCCACGTCATCGCGGCGCTCAAGGGCGACCAGACCTTCGACACCATTGTCGGCTGGCGTGACGATCTCCTCAAGAAGGACCCTGACAGCTACGCCGCCTATGTCGAGCGCTTTCCGCAGATCGAAAAACTGCCGCGCTTCGGTTATGTGCCGCAGGGCGATTTCAGTCTGGAAACGGCCATTACCCTTTCGCCTGACGTGATCACCCTCAATCTGGAAGCGGAAAAATCCGCCAAGGAAAGTGGTTTCGAAGAGAAGGCCGCCGCCGCCGGAATCAAGATCGTCTATCTCGATTTTCGCATCGATCCCGAAAAGAACAGCGAAGCCTCGATTGAAATTCTCGGGAAAATGTTTGGCGCCCAAGAGCGTGCAAAGGAATTCATCGCCTATCGCCGTGCAGAAATCGCCCGCGTGACCGACCGGCTCGCCAGCGTCAAGGACCTGAAGCGTCCCGGCGTCTTCATCGAGCGCGCGCCCGGCATTTCCGGTGAAGACAATTGCTGCCGCACCTTCGGCCCGGTCAATTTCGGCGCGATGGTCGATCTCGCTGGCGGCCATAATATTGCCGACGGCATCATCAAGACGACGTTCGGCGATCTCAATCCCGAGCAGCTCGTCGTTGCCGATCCGGATCATGTCATCGTAACCGGCTCAAACTGGGCAGCTGAATCCGACATCAACCAGTTCGTTCCCGTTGGACGCGGAGCCGACATGGCTCTTTCCCGGAAAAGACTGACAAACCTGATGAAGCGCACGCCGTTTCCGGAACTGAATGCTGTCAAACAAGGCAATGTCCATGCCGTGTGGCACCAGTTCTACGGCGCGCCCTACGAGTTCTTTCCGATTCAGCAATTCGCCAAGTGGTTCCATCCCGAGCTCTTCGCCGATCTCGATCCCGAGAAGAATTTTGAGGACTTTCACCGGAAATTCCTGCCCGTCACCTACAAGCCGGGCTACTTCGCATCCCTCGAAAAAGGTTCGAATGAATGAGTTCGTTGAATGAAATCGCCGTTGGCGTAAGTGGGCGCGATCAATATCGCGCCCTTGCCGCACGAAGAATCGTTATTCTCTTCGGGCTTTTCATCGCCCTTTGTTTCAGTATGGCTGCCGACATGGCACTTGGTCCGGCGCGCTACACGATATCAGAAGTTCTGGCGACGATTGCCGATCCGGCTGCTGCTGCAAACCAGCTTCGGGTGGTGATATGGGATATCCGCATGCCGATTGCGCTGATGGCGGTCACCGTCGGCGCGTCGCTTTCGGTTGCGGGCGCACAGATGCAGACCATCCTGTCCAACCCTCTCGCCAGCCCGTTTACGCTCGGCATTTCGGCCGCCGCCAGTTTCGGCGCCGCGCTGGCCCTTGTTGGCGGCGTTGCGATCTTTCCCGGTGCCGTCCAGTATATGGTGCCGATCAACGCCTTCATCATGGCGATGATTGCCGCCCTGTTCATTCATTTTGCCTCGACGATGCGCGGCGTAACCGTGGAGACTATCGTCCTTCTCGGCATCGCGCTGGTGTTCACCTTCAATGCCGCATTGTCGCTGCTTGAATATCTGGCTTCCGAACAGGCGCTCGCCGCCGTCGTTTTCTGGACCATGGGCAGCCTGACCAAGGCCACGTGGGAAAAGGTCTATATCACCGGTGGTATTCTTCTCGTTACGGTGCCGATGTTCATGCGCAACGCATGGGCGCTGACGGCGCTTCGGCTGGGTGACGACAAGGCAGCCAGCATGGGCATCAATGTGCGTCGGCTGCGGCTGCAGACCATGCTGACGGTCAGCCTTCTGGCCGCGATTCCGGTTTCTTTCGTTGGTACCATCGGTTTCGTCGGGCTTGTCGGCCCGCACATAGCCCGCATGGTGGTGGGCGAAGATCAGCGCTTCTTCCTGCCGGGCTCGGTGATCTGCGGTGCGCTGCTGCTTTCGGCAACCTCTGTCATCAGCAAGATACTCATTCCCGGCGCAATTCTGCCAATCGGCGTCATCACGGCGCTGGTTGGCGTACCGTTCTTTTTCGCGCTCATTTTCGGCAACAGGAGACGCGCATGGTAGCGCTCGCATTGAAGGATGTCGGCGCTGCCTACGGCCGCACGACTGTTCTCTCCAAGGTCGGCATCGATACGCTGGAAAGCGGCAGTGTCACGGCGGTTATTGGCCCGAACGCTGCCGGCAAGTCCACGCTTTTCAAGCGCATCGCCAGCCTGATCTCCGGTCCCGGGCTTGTCGAGTTGTCAGATACGGCACGCGGCAACCGGGCCATCTGCTACATGCCGCAGGACACCGGCGCCAACGCCGTGCTGACGGTTTACGAATCCGTGCTTCTGTCCGCCAAGCAGGGCGGCGGGTGGCGTGTTCACGACGATGAGCTGTTTGAGATCGACGCTATTCTCAAGGCGCTGAAAATCCACGATCTCGCCTTCCGGGGGCTCGGCGAATTGTCTGGCGGTCAGCGGCAGCTTGTGTCCCTGGCGCAGGCGCTGGCCCGCAAGCCGGAGGTGCTGTTGATGGACGAGCCGACATCTGCTCTCGACCTCCACCGGCAGGTCGAGGTTCTGGGGTTTGTGACCGACCTTGCCCAGAAGACTGGCATGATCGTGCTGATCGCCCTGCACGACCTCAATCATGCGCTTCGTTATTGCGAGAATACGATGGTGATCGCGCGCGGCGAAATGGTGGTGAGCGGCAGCACCGAGACGGTGATAACCCCGGCCATGTTGCGCGATATCTACCGCATCGATGCGCGCATCGAACCCTGTTCGCAGGGCAGGCCGATGGTCATAGTCGACGGCGCTATCTGACGCTATCACACGACCCGGCCGCGCCTGCCGCCGGGTCTGCGAGTCTCTGGCTGTTGCAGGGCCGCGACCGCACAAATTCTTGATAATAATAGTCATGAATAGCTGTTCGGTCGAGAGTTTGGGTGCTAGAGGTTTAGACGGGAAAACTGCTTTGTCGTTTGGGGGCTTGCAGTTTCGTTTATCCTTGAAATTTCTCTCGGTTGAGACATGGGCATACGGGAAGATGACAAGCGTTATAACGCTTACGTCGCGCACAGGGTTGACCTGATCAAATACGCCACGCTTATTTTAGGGTCGCGGGCGGACGCGGAGGACGTGGTTCAGGAGGCATTCCTGAAATTCGTTCCCGAAGGTTCCGGCAATCCTTCCAACCTCAAATCCTATCTTTTCCGCATCGTCCGCAACCTCGCCCTCGATAATCGCCGCCGCAACCGGCAGGACCTGCGGGAGCGGCCCGACGATACCCCGTTCTGGGGCATACCGCAGGGTCACGGCACACCAGAAGAGCATGCCCTGTTCTGCGACGAGGTCCGGCAGATGCAGATTATTTTGGCCTCTCTGCCGGTCCAGGCGCGTGTGGCATTGGAAATGCATAGATTTGGCGGCTACAATATGGAAGAGATCGCCCGTCACCTCGGCGTATCCGTGGCTAGCGCCCACCGTCTGATTAAGAGTAGTATTGCCGCCATTACCAAAGAAATGCAGTAAAATAGCCTTTATTGTTTCATCTTGTGAAAAAAAGTTCTCCCTCAAACGTCTTTATAGCAACACGGAAGACGAGGCATCTCCTCCGCCCAGTCAAAGGAACTGACCGGCTCAATGACAATTGATCCCGATAAAAAAATAACATTGCCGACCGGGAAGGCGGAAGAGGCTGCCGACTGGCTGATACGCCTGCAGACGGGTTCGGCGGAACCGAGGCTGAAGGCGGAATTTGATCAATGGTTGGCTGCTTCGCCGGCAAATCGTCTGGCCTGGGAGCGGACATGCAAGACTTGGCGCAATCTCGGTCTGGTCGAGCCGGGTTTAAAGAGCCTCTGGGAAGACGCGCCGCACCTGCCTGGCGTTGCCGGAAAACAGGCATCGCGACGGCGCTGGTCCTTGCGGCATTATGCCGGCATGGCGGTGGCAGCAGTGTCTCTCTGTCTTGCGGTGCTGTTCGTTCCCACGCTTTTCGTCCATATCAAGGCCGAATATCAGACCAGTACCGCAGAGAGCCGCACCATAACCCTTGAAGACGGCAGCAGGGTGCAGCTTGCCGCGGCAAGTGCGCTTACCACTGATTTTGCCAATGGCCGCCGTAATGTGAAGGTGCTGAAGGGCGAAGCTTTTTTTGATGTCGTGCCGGATAGCGACCGTCCCTTTGTCGTGGAGGCGAAAAACCTGACCGTCCAAGTGCTCGGCACGGCTTTCGATGTCGACATGACGGATGGCGTGACGCAAGTCGCGCTTGCGCATGGTTCCGTGGAAGCTTCCTTCCGCAACGCGCCACCAACGCGGCTCGTTCCGGGTGAGATGCTGGTTGTCGACGCCTCCGGTGCAATCCGGAAAGAGACCGTTCCCGTCGAGGATATTGGTGGCTGGCGCAACGGCGAGCTTTACGTTGTGGATGCGACGATCGGTTCTGTCGTCGAGCAAATCCAGCGGTATCATCCCGCATGGCTGACGATGGCGGACAAGACGCTTGCAGAGCAGCGTGTGACTGGCTTCTACAATCTTCGCGATCCGGACCGTGCGCTGGAAGCATTGGTGGAACCCTATAAGGGCAAGGTTCATGCAATTGCCAATACTGCCCGCATCATCACCCGTTTCTGAAGCGCAATAAAACAAAAAATCGTATTTATTTTCAGTCGTTTATAAAAAATTCTCCGAAACCCTGAAAAAAACTGCCGAGGCAATCGTCTTTTTGTTGAGTAATCCGGTCAAGATATAGCCGGAGCGAAGACAGGAAGACAAAAGCAGCATGCGCCTCCAGATACGTAAGAACGGTTCAGGGAAAAACGCGGCAAAGCCGGCACGTATGACCGTGCTTTTGGCGACAACGGCGGTGGTCGTTTCAATGTCGGTACCGGCTTTTGCGCAGAGCGGACCGAATGCCGCCAATGGTCAGCGCTCCGGTGGTGAGCAGGGTGCAACGCGGCCTTTTAATATTCCCGCCCAGCCGCTGTCCTCCGTTGTCGGCGTTTTCGGGCGGCAATCCGGTCTGCAGGTTACGCTTGCCACACCGTCCGCCGGCAATGTGCGCACCAATGCCGTTACCGGCAGTTTTACGGTGCGGGATGCGCTGTCACGGCTTCTGGCAGGCACGGGCGTGAATTTCCGGTTTGCCGGAAATGGCAGAACTGTCGTCATCGGCTCGGACCAGGCCACTGCCGATCTTTCCAGGGCGGAAGGCACCACCGTTCTGGAAGAAATTACCGTGACGGGAAAAACCGGACGCAATTCCATTGCCGGCACCGGTTATCAGGGAACGCCCGACTGGGTTTATGAAACACCCGCCAGTGTCAGCGTCGTCAGTCGCGAGGCGATCCAGTCCGCCGGCGTGCGCAACACGCGCGATGTCTTCAACCGCGTCTCCGGCGTCTATGCCGGTGAGGGCAACGGCAGCTTCCCGACCGTTTCGCCCAATATACGTGGCTTGCAGGAAAGCGGCCGCGTGGTCGTCTCCATCGATGGTGCGCGGCAGAATGCGCAGCGTGGTTTCAGCACCGGTGGCGCCTCGATTTATTCTGCCAATAACGGCCAGGCCTATGTGGATGTGGCCTTCATCCGCGCCGTCGAAGTGGAAAAAATGACCAATGCCACATCCGGCAATGCCGGTTCGCTGGGCGGAAAGGTCGAGTTCCGCACCGTCAACGCCGTCGATCTCATCCCTGAGGGTGCAAACAAGGGCGGAGAGGTGAATGTTTCCCGCGGCACCAATGGTTACGATTTTCAGGGTTCGGTTCTGGCCGCAGTTCGTGAGCCGAATGGCCCTCTCTCCCTTGTTGCCGGTTACAGCCGCACGATCATGGATGAATACAAGATCGGAACCAAGGGTGAGGCCCGAAGCACCGCTTTGACGATGAAGGACCTGCTCGGCAGGGACGGTTGGTCGACATTTTTCAAGGGCGAAGGTGACTTCGGGGATGTGCAGACTTCGTTGTCATGGATGCACCAGCAGAATGACTTCGTGCAGGGTGCCGCCGAACAGATAGACCGGGAGAGCGTGCGTAACGACAGCGTCGTCGCGAAGCTGGACTGGGACCCCGAAAGCGAACTCATCGATTTCAAATCTTCGTTGTGGCTGAACGACAATATGACGCACGAACTGCGTGCAGAGCGTATTGGGTATGCCGCTGAGACGAATCTTGACATGGGCTTACGCAGTTTTGGCGTCAGTGTCGAAAACACCAGTCGCTTCGATACAAAAGCGGGTGCGTTAAGTTTAAATTATGGTGGGGAAGCATTTCGGGATATTGCATCGTCGATTGCCACCAGTTCCGCAATTAGCGAGAATCCCTCGTTCGCGAGTAGCTACACGGCTTTCAGTCCTGCCGGACGGCGTGATGTTGCCAGTCTGTTTGTAAACGGTGAATTAGAGCCCGCCGATTGGATCAAGCTGAGTGGCGGCGTGCGTTATGACTGGTCACGTCTGAAGGGATCGGCGACTTACTACAATCAGGTAACGGTTGCGACGGGTTCAAACCGTGTTGTAGGCGCGATAGACAATTATCTCACCTATGTATCGCAATACTCGCGGCCGACTTACGATCGTGTCTACGCGATCTGCACCACGGGTGTATTTGGTGGTCGCACTTTCACTGCGACACAGAGGGCAGGTTCCTGCAACACTCTGAACAACGTCTGGCCTGCAACCAGGGGTGAAATCATCAACGGCCAATGGCGGGATGCTGGAACTACGTATTTTGATACGACTTATTCGACGGAGTATCCCTCTTACGACGTGGAAATAGACCGTACCTACAGTGCCTGGCTGCCGTCCGCTACGATAGAACTGAAACCCGTTGACTGGTTCCGGCCTTATGCGAGCTATTCCCAGAGCCTGCGACCGCCGACAATTCTCGAGGCTTTTTTTGCCGGCGCACGCCCTGGAGATTCGGCCGGCTACGAATACGCCCCGAACCAGTCCCTGCGCGCGGAAAAAGCGACGACCTACGAAATCGGCGCGAATATGAGCTTTGACGGCGTGCTGCTGGACAACGATTCCGTCCGCATCAAAATGGCCGCCTTTCGCCGTGAGGTTAAGGATTATATCGCTCTCGGTTATCTCGTTACGGATCAGGTGGCGGATCGGACCTATACCAGCTTCGTCAATCTCGACGGCACGACCTATATGCGCGGCCTTGAATTCGAGGGCAATTACGATGCGCGAAGCTTCTGGCTTGGTGGCTCAGCGACGCTGCTGAAGACCGACTGGCCGGACAACACGCAGGTATTTTCCAACGGCACCACCACGACAAGCGGCGAGATTGTCGCATGGCCAGGCGATGTTGCGCCCAAGGTGAAGCTTACGTTCGATGGCGGCATGCGTTTCTTCGACGAAAAATTCTCTCTGGGTGCGCGGCTCAACCATGTCACGCCGACACAATCGCGGACGCTCGATACGGAGGGTAATCTGCGGGAGGTAACCGATCCCTACACGACGGTGGACCTATACGGCTCCTATGCCTTCAACGAAAAGGCGACGCTTCGTTTCGCGGTCAACAACCTGACCGACCGCAAATACATCCCGGCAGCCAGTGCCTATACCGCACCGGGCCGCACTTTTGTCGCGACGATGAACGTGAAGTTCTGATGCGCGGAAGAAATTCTCCGGGCTGGGGTTGCAGCCCGTCCCGGAGATGAAACGCCTTCGTCACATGACAAAGGTATCCCTATTGGCCAGCAAAGGAGTACACCTATGGCTACCACAATTCAACTGACGCAGTCTTCCTCCGACTTGATCGGTTACCTCAACGGTTGGATGAGCGGTTTCGGTTCGACCTATGGTGCGTTCTACGACGCTCAGACCAGCTCTCTCGCCACCACCACTATCGATCCGAACACGACCTATGAGGCGTGGGGCGATGGCAGCAACGGTGGCAAGGGCATTGTCATGAGCGGTGCCCTGCAATACTCCCAGGGCAACCTGACAGGTTCGGTCGACAGCATCGTTCTCGGCACCGGCTACAGCCAGTCCACCAGCGGCATCGCCGTCAGCCAGCAGGAACTGCTGATCGATCCCGACGGCTCCTACTCGCTCGCAGGCGCGCGCGATCTTCTCGATCTCGCCGTTTACCAGCTTGCCCGTTTTGGCTCGCTGGCTGGCTTCTATGACTACTTCGCGGCTACCGGCACTGTGATCGAAGACACTGCTTCCTCTAACACCCTTACGGGTTTTGCTGGTAATGATACGTTCGTTTTCTCTGGCGGCAGTGATGTTGTACAGGCTGGCCCGACCGGAACATACGGTTATCAGGACGGCACCGACAAACTGGATATTTCCGCTTGGGGCGCCGGAAGCATCGATGACGTCATTGTAGGCAGCAATGCAAACGGAGACGCAGTTATTGAAAACATCTTTGGCGGCGACAGCATCACTCTCGTTGGTGTAGATTCCAGCGTACTCGACGCATCGGACTTCATTTTCGCCAGCGCATCGGCGCTTGCCGCTTAAAGGAAAATCAGGCTGTGGGCTTTCAAAACCACCAGCAGACACCGCCGCAGTCCCTCACTGCGGCGGTTGTTTCGCCCCTTAAAAGCACGTTTTTCGGTGTGGCGCTCATCAGCGGTGTGGTCAACATCCTGGCGCTGACGTCGCCCCTGTTCATGCTTCAGGTTTACGACCGGGTGCTGGCCAGCGGCAGTCTGCCGACACTGGTCGGGATCGCCATTCTTGCGCTCGGCCTCTATGGCTTCCAGTGCCTGCTCGACATCATCCGCGCCCGGGTCCTGATCCGTATCGGCGAGGACTTCGACATGCGCTATTCCGGCAAGGTGCATGATGCGGTGGTGCGCCTGCCGCTCGTCAACCGTATGCCGGGGGACGGCCTGCAGCCGCTGCGCGATCTCGACAACGTGCGCGGTTTTCTGTCCGGCACGGGGCCCACCGCCTTTTTCGATCTGCCTTGGATGCCGCTCTACCTTGGCATATGTTTTCTGTTTCATTTCTGGATCGGCGTGACGGCTCTTGCCGGTGCCGTTCTGCTAATATCCCTCACCATCTTGACCAATATGTTCTCGCAGAAGCCGATCCGCGACACCATGGTTGAAAACATGGCGCGCAACCGGCAGCTGGAAGCCTCGCGCCGCAACGCCGAAGCCGTGCAGGCCATGGGGCTCGGCGGCCGGCTTGGCAAACGCTGGCAAATCTCCAACGAGGCTTATCTCGCCGCCAACCGCAAGGCGGGCGATGTGGCCGGTGGCCTCGGCAATATCGCAAAATCCCTGCGGATCGTGCTGCAATCGGCCATTTTGGCGGTCGGCGCATGGCTGGTCATTCAGCAGGAGGCCTCAGGCGGCGTGATGATCGCCAGTTCGATCATGATGGGTCGGGCTTTGGCGCCCGTCGATCTTGCCATATCCAACTGGAAGTCCTTTGTTGCCGCCCGCCAGAGCTGGGCGCGGCTAAGGGAGCTTTTTGCGCAGATGCCGGTAACGGCGACCGCAATGGCACTGCCGAAGCCTGAGAGAGAATTGAAAGTCGAAAACGTCACCATCATTCCACCGGGAGAGAGAAAACCGACCGTCGCGGGCCTTGGTTTCGTCATGACCGCCGGGAATGCGCTCGGTGTCATCGGCCCATCCGGCTCGGGAAAATCCACCCTCTCGCGCATTCTCACCGGAGCCTGGATGCCCGCCGCCGGTAAGGTGCGGCTTGATGGTGCGAGCTTCGATCAATGGGATCGCGAAGCCCTCGGCCGCCATATCGGTTATCTGCCGCAGGGCGTGGAGCTTTTCGACGGCACGATCGGCGAAAACATTTCCCGTTTCGAGGACAATCCCGATCCCGACGCAATCATTGCCGCTGCGAAAGCCGCCGGTGCGCACGAACTGATCCTGCGCTTCGAAAAGGGGTATGACAGCGATATAGGTGAGGCCGGTTCCGCGCTTTCGGCAGGACAACGCCAGCGTATCGGTCTCGCGCGTGCGCTTTATGGCGATCCCTTCATCGTCGTGCTGGACGAGCCGAATGCCAATCTCGATGCGGAGGGCGAAGCCGCCGTTGTCAGGGCGATTGCGTCGGTCAAGGCGCGCAACGGTATCGCCATCGTCGTCGCGCATCGGCCCAGCGCGATCGGTGCCGTCGATTTCATTCTGATGATGGAGGAGGGGCGGATGAAGGCCTTCGGTCCGCGCGACGAGGTTCTCTCGAAAGTGCTGCGCACTCCGAATGCTCAAGCGGCGAAAGGTTTCACCGCATCCGCGCACACGGTTTCACCATTGCGTGTCGTCGCGAATACCCAACCTAAGACGGTGGCGGTGGAAGAGAGCGGCGAGGAGAACAGGCAGGAAGGAGATACGGATGTCAAAAATTGACCAGCGCACGCAGGTGTCCCGCTCCATCCGCAAACATCTTCTTGCCGGTCTTGCCGCAAGCGTCGCACTGCTGGCCGGCGTCGGCGGATGGGCAGCGACGACAAATCTTGCTGGCGCGGTCGTCGCGTCCGGTCATCTTGTGGTCGATTCCTATATCAAGAAGGTACAGCACCCCAAGGGTGGCGTCGTCGGTGAAATTCTGGTGAGCGAAGGTGGCAGGGTAAAGGCTGGCGACGTCGTCATGCGTCTCGACGCCACCCAGACCCGCGCTAATCTCGCCATAGTGACCAAGCGGCTGGATGAGCTGAGCGCGCGCATGGCAAGGCTGGAGGCCGAACGGGACGATCTGCCGGAACTCGTTTTTCCACAGGCTCTGGTGGCGCGCAAGGACGATCCCGATGTCGCTTCCGCCATGCGCAGCGAAACCAGGCTGTTCGAATTCCGCAAATCCTATCGTGAGGGGCGCAAAGCGCAGCTTGTGGAGCGTATCACTCAGTTCGAACATGAAATCGAAGGATTGAGGGCACAGGAAATCGCCTACGACAACGGGCTTGCGGTTTTGCAGGCTGAGATCACCTCGCAGAAATCCTTACGGGAGCAGGGCATCGTGTCCGTGCAGCGGCTGAACAGCCTGCAAACCCAGGCCGCGACATTTGGCGGTGAGCGTGGCGAAAAAATCGCCTATCAGGCGCAGACGGCGGGCAGGATCACCGAAACGAAACTGCAGATCCTGCAGATCGATCAGGAACTGCGCACCGAAGTGGGCCGGGAACTGCGCGAGATACAGGCGCAGATGGGTGAATATGTTGAGCGGAAGGTCGCTGCGGAGGACGAGCTGAAGCGCATCGATATCATCGCGCCGCAATCCGGCATGGTGCATGAAATGGCGGTGCATACCGTGGGTGGCGTGGTGACGCCGGCCGACCCGATCATGCTCATCGTGCCTGATGGGGACGAACTGGCGCTCGAGGTGCAGATCGTGCCGAAGGATATAGACCAGTTGCAGGTAGGGCAAAAAGCGATGCTGCGGATGACCGCGTTCAACCAGCGCGTCACGCCGGAACTGGAAGGCCATGTCAGTCGCATCGCCGCCGATATCACCACCGATCAGAGGACCGGCCTCTCCTATTATCTGGCGCGGATTTCCATACCGGTTGCCGAGCGGGAAAAGCTGAACAATGCGCCGCTGATGCCGGGCATGCCTGCCGAGGCGTTCATCCAGACCAGCGAGCGCACAGCGCTTTCCTATATCGCCAAGCCGCTGACGGACCAGATCAACCGCGCCTTCCGGGAAGAATAGCGGGCTTTTCTGATCGGCAGTCACGACTTGAGATCAAAGCCAGCCCAGCGCTTTCGCTGCGCGGATCGCTTCCGCGCGGCGTTTGCAATCCAGCTTGCGGAACAGGTTTCCGAGATGGAATTTTACCGTCACTTCCGAGATGTTGAGGGTCTGCGCGATCTTCTTGTTCGACATGCCGCTGGCCAGCAATTGCAGCATCTGTGCTTCCCGCTGCGAAAGCCCGCCATGCAGGGCGCGTGCCTGCGGCGAGTTGACCGAGGCGGCGAAAATCGACAGCGCGTTCCGGACATCGGAAGAGGTTTCGATGAAACCGCGGATACGGCGATTGTTCAGAAGCGGCGACAGGAATATGCGCTCCTCCGACAGGACGCCGTTGCAGCCAAGGCGCGTCGCCGATTCAAGTGCGTTGAGGATATGGGCGCGGGCGCCGGCACTGTCACGACGCTGGTGTGCGGCATAGCTCTGCCATATTCTGAGCGCGACCTTTTCGCGGTTGGTGACCTTGGGGTTGGCGATCATTGCATCCATCTGCCGGGAGAGATAGGCGCGCGGCGTGAAAAGATGTACCGCGTCGCGGAGCCAGGCCATCACATAGGCGATTTCGTCGCGCCGCGTGAGCCGGGCAAGGTCCTCATTCGCGCTCTCCACCCAGTTGCGACCCATCGGCATGCGAATTGCCGATAGCGTCGCTGCCGCATCCGCCCAGCGGTTGGCGTTCTGGTAGGCGATGGCCGTTCTGATCTCCATCATCGCATGGAATTGCAGCCCTTCCGAAAGGTGAATCCACAGGCCGTCGAGAAAGCCCGGACGAACGGTCATCGGAAAATGATCGATCAGCACCTGCGAGGCATAATGCAGGGCAAACTGCATCAGGCTCGGCCATATCTCGGCGGCGGCGAAGTGGTCGAATTCATGCTCGACGAAGTGCAACAGGTCGCGCGGTTTTCCCGCCTCATAGGCAAGGCAGGCTTCCGCCAGCCGCAGCATTCGGAACTCCTGCGCGGCGTCGTGTGGCACCTGTTCCAACCTCGTGCGCGCATCCTGTGCCGCGCGACGGGCCAAGAGCACATCACCGCTCATCAGTCGCAGGACGATCTGGTGCAGATGGATGAAGAATTCGAGCAGCGGCTGCCCGCCCATCTTGCGCAGATAGATAAGCGCGCGGGCGGCAGCGGCCTCGGCCTCGCGAAAATTACGGCGGCGGATTTCGAATTCCAGCAGCGCATTGTAATAGGCGGCCCATTTGCCGTGATCGTCCATGGGGTAATCGGCCATGAATTCCCCGAGGCGCGTTATCACAGCGTCATTGGGGGTCAGGTCCTCGGCAATCATCAGGTTAAGCCGGAAGGTGCGGGCGGCAAAGGAAAAACGCGAACCGCGGGCAAGCACCTTGAGTGGATCGAGATAATCCGAACCCAGGCTCTTGCCAAGCAGATGGCGCACGCGTTGCAATTCGCCCTGTTTCAGCAATGCGCGGGTGACGGCGAAGAGGACTGTTTCATTCGCCGCGATCATGTCCTGCGAAAACCGCATGATGATCTCGCGAAACCTGTCGACGCTGCTTCGGTAGATCAGTTCGCGCCCATGGGCGCGTTCTAGGATTTGCGCGGCGTGGGTCTCATAACCGCGGTCAAGCAACATGGCCATTGCCGCAAGCGCCCGCCCTTCCTTCTCGAATGCGGAAGCGACCTCTACCACTGCCCTGCCAGCCTGTAATGTGGCGAGACGTTCTCTCGCTGCCACGGTCAGAAGCCTTATCAGTGTGTCGTGTTTTTCCGGGTTTGCGATCAGGAAGGGCGGCAGAAGTTCTGCCCATTCAGCGTCGGGTTCTGCCGAGGGATTTTCCAGCCAGAGCGAAAGCGCGACCGTCTGGGCCGGTGACAGATGCGGCAGATAATTTTCCCGCAGATAGTCGACGCATAGTTTTTCGTCGGCGAGGCGAGCGAGAGACAGAAAGGCCGGCCATCCCGCATAATCATCGAGCGCCAGACGCTTCTGTTCTGTTGGAAGGCCCGCAGTCTCATCTTGGCCAAAGGCCAGTTCATTTGCTCCGATCGTCAGCGAACCACGATGCAATATTTGCCGCGCCAGCCCGCTGATACGTTGATCCGGACGGCAGGCGATGACCACGAAACGCACGGTTTCCAGAATAGGGGCGGGCATGCGGACCGCGCGTGCGAAGACCGGCACATCCCATAGCAGACAGCCTTTTGCCGCCTCATCACTTCTGGGCTGGTGCGTCCGGCATACCTCGGTCCCCAGCTCTTGTGCCAGCAAGTCCATAAGAATGCTTTTCCCGGCGCCCGCCGGCGCGCGCAGAAAGATCACGCCTGCGGTTTCGCTGGCGATACGGCGGCAGAGTGTGGTGCGCGGCAGAAGCGTCATTCAGACAGGGATAGGAGATCTGAATTCAAAAACCTATACTCATTTATCAAAAAACTATACCTTTTTGCGATTGTTCAAAAGGACATGTGGTGAAAACTTGTGCTCAGGAAACTGATGCACAAGGAACGGTCCACCGATGCAGCAACATCCGCTGGTCGCGATTTTGAACAGGCTCGGCGCTTTCGTACTGGTCATGATCGCCCTGTCCATCATGATTTTTGCTCTAGCCCGTGTGGTGCCGGGTGATCCCGCCCGCATGGCGCTCGGCCCTGCGGCAACACAGGAACAAGTTGATGCGCTGCGCGGCGAGATGGGTCTCGATAAGCCGCTCGCCGCCCAATACCTCGACTATATCGGCAACGCCCTGCACGGTGACCTGGGCTTCTCGCTGGTTTCCCAGCGCCCCGTCACCACCGATCTGGCCCAGACCGTTCCTGCGACCGTCGAACTGGTTCTGGTCTCAGTCATCTTCATGTTTGCCGTCGCCATCCCGCTCGGCGTCATCACGGCGCATTACCGCGACCGTCCGCTCGACCATATCGGCCGTATCCTCTCGCTCACCGGCGTGACGATCCCGAGCTTTCTGTTTGCCATCACGCTGCAATTGCTGGCCGCTCGCTTTCTCTCCGGCTGGCCCATCATCGGTAGGCTCGATCACTCACTTGGCTGGCAGGGTGGCCCGACGGGCTTCATCCTGATCGACGCTACGCTTGCCGGACGGTTCGATGTGGTGCTGGATGCGCTGAAGCACCTTGCGCTGCCGGCCTTTGCGCTCTCCATGGCCGGTATCGGCCAGATCACTCGCATCACGCGTTCCTCGATGATCGAGAACCAGCGCAAGGATCACGTGCTCACCCTGCAAAGCTTCGGCGTGCCGGAGCGGGTCATCATCTTCCGTTATCTGCTGAAGCTTTCCTCCATCGCGCCGCTGACGATCATGGGGCTCGAATTCGCCTCGCTGATCGGCAATGCCTTCGTGATCGAAATGGTCTTCGCCTGGGGCGGATTCGCGTCCTACGGGCTGAACGCCATCCTTCAGAAAGACCTCAATGCCGTGACTGCCGTGGTGCTGGTGGCCGGCCTGTTCTTCATCGTTGCGAACCTGATCGTTGATGTCCTGATCTCGATCATCGACCCGCGCCTGCGCCGCAAGGAGGCTCGCTGATGGCTGATATGAAAATGCTCGAACCCACTGATCGGGGCTTAAGCGCCGGTTACATGATGTGGTACCGCTTCAGCCGCAATCCGGCAGCGGTCATCGGTTCGCTGATCCTGTTGTCGGTGCTGGTTCTGGCGATCTTTGCGCCCTGGCTTACACCCTATCCCAAACATATCGGCGCGGTCGTCGATTTCCGTGCCCGCCACATGCCGCCGGATCTGGAGCACTGGTTCGGAACCGACAAGGCAGGACGCGACATCTTTTCCCGCACTGTCTTCGGGCTCAGGGTCTCGCTTCTTCTCGTCATCGGCGTGCTCGGCATCTCGGTCCCGGTCGGCACCGTGCTTGGCCTGGTCGCCGGTTATTTCGGCGGCTGGACCGAGAAAATCATCAGCGGCCTGACGAATGTGATGCTGGCCATGCCGCCCCTCGTCATGGCGCTGGCGGTCTCCAACCTGCTGGAACCCACCTTGATGAACGCCATGATCGCGATCACGCTTCTATGGTGGACCTGGCATGCGCGGCTGATCTATTCGGTGTCGAAATCCATCGCATCCGAGGACTACATCGAAGCGGCACGTCTTGCAGGTGCGGGTCCGCTGCACATTCTCTTTCGCGAAATTCTGCCCAATTGCGTCTCGGTCATATCAGTCAAGACGACGCTGGATGCGGCATTCGTCATCCTCTTTGGTGCGACGCTGAGTTTCCTCGGTTTCGGCGTCAAGCCGCCAACTCCCGATCTCGGCTCGATGGTTGCCGATGGGCGCCAGTTCATGCCGGATTTCTGGTGGGAGGTCCTCTGCCCCGGCGCGGCCGTGCTTTACGTGACGCTGGGTTTCAATCTGCTGGGCGACGGCCTGCGTGACATGTTCGACGTGGAAAGCTAAAGCCATGACTGAACCGCTTCTCAAAGTCGAAAACCTCAACGTCAGCTTCACCAATTACGGCCGCACGCGCCAGGTGCTGCGCGATGTCGCCTTCACAGTCTCAGCCGGCGAGCGGGTGGCGCTGATCGGCGAAACCGGATCGGGTAAATCGGTCACCGCCAAGGCTATCATCGGCACTTTGCCGAAGAATGCCACTATTGCCTCCGGCGCCATTGTCATCGACGGGCGGGATGTACTCGCCATGCCGCGAAGGGAACGCGAGGCGCTGAAGGGAACGGCGTTTTCGCTGATCATGCAGGACCCGCTGTCTTCCTTCAATCCGGTCTTCAAGATCGGCACGCATCTCGATGATGTCATGCGCTTTGCCGACAAGCGCAACGGCATCAACTCGTCCAAGGCAGAGCGCCGCACCCGTATCGCAGCGGTTCTGCGCCGCGTACAGCTTGGCGATACCGAGCGGGTCATGAATGCCTATCCGTCCGAGCTTTCGGGCGGCATGCGCCAGCGCGTGTTGATCGGGCTTGCGTTGCTGCATCAGCCGAAGCTCCTCATCGCGGATGAGCCCGGCACCGCGCTCGACGTCACCACGCAGGACGAAATTCTCAATCTCATCAACCAGCTGGTTGCCGAAGAAAATATGGCGCTGCTGATGATCACCCATAATCTCGGTGTCGTACGTAAGGTGGCGGATCGGGTCGTGGTTATGCACCATGGCGACATCGTCGAGACCGGTCCCTGCAAGCAAATCCTGCACGCTCCCGCTGCGGACTACACGCGTTCGCTGCTGGATGCGGTGCCGCCGCTCTACGGTCCGCGTGTCGCCGATCTGGCGCAGAGCACACGCTCGCCGATCGTTACCATCGAGGGCCTGAACAAGATTTACGGCAGACGCAACGGTTACCACGCCGTGCGCGACGTGAACCTGACGCTGAAGGACGGCGAAATTTTCGGTCTTGCGGGCGAGTCCGGTTCTGGAAAAACCTCGGTCGCCCGGATGATCATGGGACTTTCTCGCCCGACCTCCGGCAATCTTGTCATCGACGCCCCGTCTCCCGGCCGTGGCAAGCGGCTGACGCAGATCGTCTATCAAAATCCGGGCACTTCCCTAAATCCGAAGCGTACAGTCAGGCAGACGCTTACCCTACCGTTGAAATCCATCGGTATGGACGGTGAGGCGCGCGAACGCCGGATGCAGGAACTGATGGGGCTGGTGCGATTGCCGCAATCCTATCTCGGTAAATATCCGCATGAACTTTCCGGCGGACAGAAGCAGCGTGTCGCCATTGCCCGTGCACTCGCGGCTGAACCGAAGATCCTCATCCTCGACGAGCCGACGGCGGCGCTTGATGTCTCCGTGCAGAAGACCGTTATCGACCTTCTGCTGCAGCTGCGGGAAGAGCTTGGCCTGACCTATCTAATGATCTCGCACGACCTCTCGCTGATGCGCAATTTCTGTTCGCGCATCGCCATCATGCTGCGTGGCGAGATCGTCGAGGAAGGGGTGACGTCTGCGGTTTTCGCCGAGCCGAAGCATCCCTACACCCGCGCCCTTATCGCGGCGATCCCCGTCGTCACCGACGAGGAAGAGCGCCTGAAACCCACCGTGACAGAGGAAGAGCGTATGCGCTTCCTCGTAAAAACGACCGATTGATAAAAGAGGAGCCTGACGTGTATCGCGTTGGAATTGACGTCGGCGGCACAAATACCGATGCCGTTGTGTTACAGGAAAAGACTGTTCTGGCGGGGGTGAAAGCCTCCACCACCGAAGATGTGACGTCCGGTGTCATCGAAGCCCTTGAAAAGGTGATCGAGGCGTCGGGCATCGACAGGGCACACATCGGTGCCGTGATGATCGGCACCACGCATTTCACCAATGCGGTGATCGAGCGGCGGCATATGGACGAGGTCGCCGCCATCCGGATCGGCCTGCCGTCCGGCGCCGGCCTGCCGCCGATGGTCGACTGGCCGGATGACCTCCGGGAAATCGTTGGTAACCACGGTTATCAGGTCCGCGGCGGATATGAATTCGACGGTCGCGAAATCTCAGCCCTCGATGAGGACGAGATTGTCCGCATCGCCGCCGATATCCGCGCAAAGGGCCTGAAGGCCGCGGCTGTCACCTGCGTCTTCAGCGGCATCAATGATGCGATGGAAGTGCGGGCGAAGGATATCCTGCAGGAGCGCTGCCCCGGCCTGCCGGTGGTTATGTCCAAGGATATCGGACGGCATGGTCTGCTCGCCCGCGAAAGTGCTGCGATCATGAATGCCAGCCTTCTTTCGCTTGCGGACCGCACCGTTGCCGCTTTCGGCGAGGCGCTGAAGGCAGCGGGCATAACCTGCCCGTTCTACATCACCCAGAACGACGGCACGCTGATGGCGGCGGATGTGGTGCGCGGCTTCCCTGTGCTCACCTTCGCCTCCGGCCCGACGAATTCCATGCGCGGCGCTGCTTTCCTCACCGGCCTCAAGGATGCCGTGGTCGTGGATGTCGGCGGCACCACCTCCGATGTCGGCTCGCTGTCGCACGGCTTTCCGCGCCAGGCGTCCACGACGGTGGATATTGGTGGCGTGCGCACCAATTTCCGCATGCCGGATGTGTTCTCGATCGGTCTCGGTGGCGGCTCGCTGGTGGTCAATGGCGAACATGGCCTCACCGTTGGCCCGAAATCAGTCGGTTACCGCGTCCGCCGTGAGGCGCTCTGCTTCGGCGGCACGACCCTGACTGCAACCGATATCGCTGTCGCCTCCGGCAAGGCGGACGTGGGCGAGAAGGCTCTGGTTTCCACTCTGGACAAGCGGCTGGTGGATGCCGCAGTCAAAAAGATCAACGACATGCTCGAGTCCTGTGTGGAGCGCAGCCGCATCTCGTCATCACCGGTCCCGGTGATCGCCGTTGGCGGCGGCTCCATTCTCATGCCTGACCGTATCGGTGATCTGGACGTCATCCGCCCCGAGAATTTCGCGGTGGCGAATGCCGTGGGTGCAGCGATCGCGCAGATCAGCGGCGAGACGGACCGCGTCTTCTCGCTGATCGAGGGGCGCACGCGTGAAAGCGCGCTTGCGGAGGCGGAGGCCGAGGCACGCGAAAAGGCGATTGCGGCTGGCGCAGTGGCCGAAACGCTGGAAGTCATCGAGCGCGAGGATATGCCGCTTGCCTATCTGCCCGGCAATGCCACCCGCATTCATGTGAAAGTCGTTGGAGAAATGGGAGCCAATCATGGCTGAGACGCGCAAGCTGAAATATGACGAAGCGACATTGCGTACGCTGACGAGGGAAGATCTCGACGCGCTGGAAATCGGTGCGGGCATTCTCGGCACCGGCGGCGGCGGCAATCCCTATCTGGGCAAGCTGCTTGCACTCGAGGCCATGAAGGCCGGTTACGAGATGAAGATCCTTGCGACAGACGCCATCGAGCCGGACGCGCTTTGCATGTCCATCGGCGGCATTGGCGCCCCCGTTGTCGGCGTGGAGCGCATTCGCGAGGGCCGTGAGGGTCTGCGTTGCCTGCGCGCCATGGAAGAGCTGATCCGCACGCCGGTAGACGCCATCGTCTGCGAGGAAATCGGCGGCTCGAACTCCATGAACCCGCTGGTGACGGCGGCGCTTGGTGGCCTGCCGATCCTCGATTGCGACGGCATGGGCCGGGCTTTCCCAGAGATGCAGATGACGACCTTCTCCATCTATGGCCACAGTTCGACGCCATCGGTGATGTGCGACCTGCACGGCAATGCCGTGATCTTCAGCCACGCCGTTTCCGAAGTCTGGCACGAGCGCATGGCCCGCGCCTGCGTCGTTTCTCAGGGCGGCGGCGCAATGCTGGCGACCGCGCCGATGCAGGCGCACTACGTGCACCAGTATGGTATTCCGAAAACCTACACCAAGGCGATCGCGCTCGGCGAGGCGGTGATCCGTGCCCGCAAGCAGCAGGAAGACCCGATTGCGGCAGTCTGCGCGCTTGAAGGCGGACGGCGCATCTTCAACGGCAAGATCACCGATCTGAAACGCCATCTGCGCGGCGGTTTCGCCGTGGGCGATGTCGAGCTTTCCGGCTTCGACGATTGCTCGGGCCAGATGGCGAGCGTGGCGATCCAGAACGAATTCCTGCTGTTCCGCCGTGACGGCAAGGTGGAAGTGACCGTCCCTGATCTGATCGTCTTGCTCGATGTCGATACCGGTTACCCGATCACCACCGAAGTCCTGCGTTACGGCCAGCGCGTGGCCGTCGTCGCGATCCCCTGCCACGATCTGCTGCGCAGCGCCCGCGCGCTCGAAGTCGTTGGACCGGCGGCTTTCGGTTACCCGGACATTCCTTTCTCACCGCTGCCCGTCCCGGTCGGCAAGGCTGCCTAACCATAAGCGGGGCAAATGACCCGCAATAAAGAGGAGAACGACAATGAAAATGCCAGGACTTCCTTCCCGCCTTGCCGTGCTTGCGCTCGGCACGGCAATCGCGTTGCCGCTTGTTTCTTCCGCTGCTTTTGCGGATGACAAGGTTTCGGTCACGGTCAACACCATGCAGATATTCAGCTCGCTCGACCCGGCGAAAGTGACTGACTATACCGGCTACATGGCCATCGTGAACATGTATGACGGCCTGACCACGGTGAATGCCAAGGGCGAAATCGTGCCGCAGCTGGCAAAGTCCTGGGATATTTCTGCAGACGGCCTGACCTATACCTTCCATCTGCGCGACGATGCGAAGTTCCAGGATGGCACGGCGGTGAAGGCTGCCGATCTCGTCTGGTCGGTGCAGCGCCTGCTCGGCATCAACAAGGGTCCGTCGAACCTCATCGTCGGTGTGCTGAAGCCCGAAAACGTCAGCGCGCCCGATGATGCGACGCTCGTCATGAAGATCGAGCGTCAGTTTTCGCCCTTCATGGCCTCCACGCCGCTGATGATGGCGTTGAACAAGACGTTGATCGAAGCCAATGCCAAGCCCGAAGACAAGTGGGGCGAGGCCTATGTGGGCGAACATTCCGCCGGTTCCGGCCCATACAAGCTCGTCAGCTACAACCGTTCTGCCGATATGGTCATTGCCCGCAATGCGGACTATTTCCTTGGCTGGACCAAGGGCAAGCCGATCGACGAAGTACGCTTCGTCCAGACGAGCGACGACGCTACCGTCAAGGCGCTGGCTGAAAAGGGCGAACTTGGCCTTTCCTCGCACGGCCTTGGCAACGACACCTATGAATCAATCGGCCGGATGAAGGGTTACAAGCTGATCCAGACCCGCACCGCCGGCGGTTTCGTCATCAAGCTCAACACCAAGGTTTACCCGACCGACGACGTTCACGTTCGTCGCGCCATTGCCTATGCGACGGATTACAAGACGATCCAGGAAGTGATCTATCCCGGTTTCGACATGCAGGGGCCGCTATCTGACGCTTTCAAGGACGCGCATAACGGCGATATTCAGCCCGGCGTCTACGATCTGGAAAAGGCGAAGGAAGAACTGGCGAAGTCGAAATATGCCGGCCAGAAGATCACGCTGGTCAACAGCTATGTCGCTTCGCTGGCCTTCGAGGCGGAAGTGGCGCTGCTTTTGCAATCCAGCCTCGAGCAAATCGGTATTACGCTCGATATCAAGCCAGAGCCTTGGAACCGTATCGTCGAGCTTTCCTCCAAGCCTGAAACGACGCCTGCGTCGACGCAGGTGAATATCTCGCCGACCTATCCGTCTCCGGATGCGATGTTCTACAACCAGTATCACTCCAAGGCATCAGGCACATGGATGTCGATGGAATGGCTGCAGAACGCGGAAATCGACGGGCTGATCGACAAGGTCCGTGCCACGACCGATACCAGCGAACAGAACGCAACCTACAAGGAACTGCAGACCAAGATCGCCGATCTTCAACCGGATGTGTGGGCGGTTGCGCCGAACCGCCGTTATGCGGCGAACAAGTGCCTTCAGGGTTACGAGTTCATTCCCATGCAGAGCTGGGACCTGAACTTCTCCAACTTCCATTGGGACTGCAAGGCGGAGTGATCTCCGTCCCATGAAAAGCGGTCCCGCCGCAGGGCGGGGCCGATGAGACTTGGAACGATAAAGGGAAGGAGCATCGCTTGCGCCGGAAAGGCTGCGGCATGCCCGAGGATGACGCATGATCCAGGAATTTTCCGAAGACGACATCGAACCTCTTGCCACCGGCGCCTGGATTCTGGGAACGGGCGGTGGAGGCAATCCCTATATCTCGACGCTCAATCTGCGCCGTCTTTATGCCGAAGGCAGACGGGTGAAGGTCATGGACCCCATGGCGCTTGCTGATGACGACATGGTTGCGGTCGTCTCCAAGATGGGTGCACCGCTTGTTGGTCAGGAACGGCTGGGAGACCCCGTTCATCTTGCCCGCGCGGTCGAGGTCATGGAAGATTATCTCGGCAAGCCTTTCCGGGCGATCATGAGCGTGGAAATCGGCGGCTCGAATGCGTTATCGTCCTTCCTCGCCGCCGCCATGCTCGACCGGCCCGTCGTCAATGCCGATGCCATGGGACGTGCTTATCCCGAAGCGCAGATGACCTCATTCGCCATCGGCAACCTGCCGATGTTTCCGCTGTCGCTCGTCGATGTACGCGACAATGAGGTGATCGTGACGCGCGCTGCATCGTGGAAATGGATGGAGCGCATCTCGCGCAAGGTCTGCACCGAAGTCGGCTCTACCGCCGCCACCTGCAAGGCGCCGCGCACCGGCAAGGAAGTGAAGGAATGGGGCATTCATTACACCGTCACAAAGGCGACCGAACTCGGGCGCGCGGTGATGGAGGCGCGTGCACGCCATGATGACCCGGTTCAGGCGGTTCTCAACCATGAGGGTGGCAAACAGCTGTTCCGCGGCAAGGTGGTGGATGTCGCCCGCGAGACCACCGGTGGCTTTCTGCGCGGCAGTACGACCATTGAAGGCATCGACGCCGATCGCGGCTCACGCATGGAACTTGCCTTCCAGAACGAGTGGGCGGTCGCCTTCCGCGACGGCCTGCCGGTCGCCATGACGCCGGACCTGATCTGCCTTCTCGACACTGTTTCGGGCAGCGCCATCGGCACGGAATCGGTGCGCTATGGCCAGCGTGTCACGGTTATCGCCCTGCCGGCGCCGGAACTCTTGACGACGCCTGCCGGCATTGCTGCCGTTGGCCCGCGTGCCTTCGGTTATGACATTGATTTCAGATCGGTATTCCCATGAAACGCATCGGTATTGACGTTGGCGGCACCAATACGGATGCCGTTCTGATCGATGGAGACGCCATCGTTGCCTCGATCAAGGTTCCGACCACGCAGGATGTCCTGTCCGGCGTGAAGGCGGCCCTCGCTCACGTGTCTGGCCATGTCGGCGCGGCAGATCGCCCGATCGATGCGGTCATGATCGGCACCACCCATTTCACCAATGCTGTCGTGGAGCGCGCCCGGCTGGAGCGGGTTGCGGCCATCCGCATCGCGCTGCCGACCGGTTCTTCACTGCCGCCCATGTGCGACTGGCCGAAGGATCTCTACGAGGCTGTCGATCCGCTGATCTTCATGGTTCATGGTGGCCATGAATACGATGGCAGTCCGCTGGTGCCGATGATCCCGGATGAAATCCGTGAAGCGGCGATGAAAATCCGCGATGCAGGCATTACCTCGATCGCCATTTCGGCAACCTTTTCGCCGCTGACCACGGAGTGCGAGGTGAGGGCGGCGGAGATTGTCCGTTCGGTGATCCCCGATGCACGCATCACGCTTTCCCATACGCTGGGCCGTATCGGGCTTCTGGAGCGCGAAAACGTCGCACTTCTGAATGCCGCCTTGCAGACACTTGGCAGGACCACGGTACAGGCATTTTCGGATGCGCTGCGCGAAGCGGGTGTGAAGGCGCCGTTCTATCTTACACAGAATGACGGCACCGTGGCGCTTGCGGATGTAGCTGCCGCAAACCCCGTGCACAGCTTCGCTTCCGGCCCGACCAATTCGATGCGTGGGGCCGCTCTTCTCACAGGGCTTTCCGATGCCATGGTGGTGGATGTCGGCGGCACCACCTCCGATATTGGTTGCCTTGTCGGTGGTTTTCCGCGTGAGGCAAATAATATCGTCCATATTGGCGGGGTCCGCACCCTGTTCCGCATGCCCGATCTTCTACCTATAGCACTGGGCGGCGGCACCATTGTCGATCCGCAGACAGGCAAGATCGGCCCGCGCTCGGTTGGGTATCGCATCCTGACCGAAGCCCGCGTTTTCGGCGGCGAGACACTGACGGCATCGGATATCGCCGTTGCGGCAGGCCTGATCGAGATGGGTGACAGGGATCGTGTGAAGGGCCTCGATCCGGCATTCGTGCAGGCGACGCTCGGGCGTATCCGCGACATGGTGGCCGACAGTTTCGACCAGATGAAGACATCAGCCGAAGACGTGCCGCTGGTTGCGGTCGGCGGCGGCGCATTCCTGATCCCGGAGCAGGTGCCGGGCGCATCCGAGGTGCTGCGTGTGGAAAATGCAGGCGTTGCCAATGCACTTGGCGCAGCGATGGCGCAGGTGTCCGGTGAGGTGGATCAGGTCTTTTCCGGGTTGAGCCGCGACGAGGCCCTTGCGAAAGCCGAGACCGAAGCGCAGAACGCAGCGGTCGCTTCGGGAGCGGAGCGCGCGAGCCTCAAGACGCTTGAGGTGGAGGATATTCCCATCGCCTATCTGCCTGGCGGCGCTCGCAGGGTCCGCGTGCGTGTTATCGGCGATATCGCCTTTCATTGATGGTAAGAGGCCCTGCCTGCGGCGGGGCAACAGTGGAGTGAGCATATGACGAAGATCGCACTGGCCATTCACGGTGGTTGCGGGGTTATGCCGGAAGACAGCATGACTCCGGAGGAATGGGAAGCGGCGCGCCACGATCTGGCGGCGGCACTGCGCGCCGGTTATGGTGTGCTCAAGGCTGGCGGAACTGCGCTGGAAGCGGTTGAGGCGGCAGTCGTCGTTATGGAGGACAGCCCGCATTTCAACGCAGGCCATGGGGCGGCGCTCAACGAGAATGGCATTCACGAACTCGATGCGTCGATCATGGATGGCAAGACCCTTGCCGCAGGCGCAATCAGCGCCTCCCGCGCCATCCGCAACCCGGTGAAGGCGGCCCGGGCGCTGATGGAGGATGAACGCGCAGTCTATCTCACCGGTGAAGCGGCTGACCGGTTTGCGCAGGAGAAGGGGCTTGCCACGGAGCCTCAATCCTATTTCACCACTCAAAAGCGTGTCGAGGCGCTGGCGGCCATGAAGGCCCATGCCACTGCAGGTACGGAAGCGACGGAAAACGAAAAACACGGAACCGTCGGTGCCGTGGCACTCGATGCTGCTGGGCATCTCGCAGCCGCGACATCCACCGGCGGCTACACCAACAAGCCTGACGGCCGGGTGGGTGACAGCCCGGTGATCGGGGCGGGCACCTATGCACGCGACGGCGCCTGCGCCGTTTCCGGCACCGGCAAGGGTGAATTTTTCATCCGTTACGTCGTCGGCCATGAGATCGCGTCCCGTGTCGCCTATCTCGGGCAGGATCTGGAAACCGCCGCCGGCAACCTCGTCCACAAGGATCTGGCGCCATACGATATCGGTGCGGGTCTTGTTGCCATCGATGCCGAAGGCAGCATTGCCGCACCCTATAATACGCCCGGCATGTTCCGGGGCTGGGTGACTCCATCAGGAAAGGCCCATGTTGCCACCCACGACAGGGTCTATGACGTGGAATTGTAACCGGCGACCGACCGGGCCGAATGACAGTGCGAAAAAAACCGGTGACATGAAGGCCTATCGGCGGCAAAAGGTCTGAACCAAAACCGGCTCGTCTTTTCATCCCATGGTGCTGGCCTCATGAATATCAAGCAGCTCGAAGTCCTTCGCACGCTTCTTTCCACCGGCTCGACCATCGCCACCGCCAAGGCCATGGGGCTAAGCCAGTCCGGTATCAGCCGGCTTCTGGCTCAGCTCGAGGCGGACCTGTCGCTGACGCTGTTTGCCCGTGACAAGGGGCGGCTGATCCCGACGCCGGAGGCAGCGCTTCTCGCGCGTGACGCGGAAAATGTGCTGCTTGCTGTCGACCGCATGTCCGGCCATGCCGAAGATCTGCGCAATGGTGCTGCCGGTCCGGAAATCGTCCGCATCGGCCTGCCGAGCAGCATGTGGGAGAACTTCGCGCCCGCCATGCTGATAGACTATGTCAGGGATTTCCCCGGCGTGCGCATCGAGACTTTCTTTGAAACGACCACCGCCATCAACAGGCTGGTTGGCGAGCGGGTGATCGACCTCGGTTTCCTGCGCATGGAAGGTGAGATTGGACCGGGCATTGATGTCGAGCGTGTCGCCACCGGCAAAAGCGTCTGCGTGGTCCGTCAGGATCACCCTTTAGCCGAGCTTGCCGAGATAACGGTGAAGGACCTGCGCAACATTCCGCTCATTCTGATCGGCCGGCAGCGGCCGAACCGCATGGCGCTCGAGCAGGTCTTCAAGAAAGCGGGCGTCAAGCCCATGGTGAAGATCGAGACCCACACCAACAGTTCCGCATGTGCCTATGTCGCGCATGGTCTGGGCGTTACGATCATCAGCAGTTTTTATGCTAACCTCTACAGGCACCTTCCCGTCGTGGCGCTGCCCTTCATTCCGCAATCAACCCAGGAGTTCGGTCTTGCCCGGGCCTCGGGCGCACCGCTGTCCATCGCGGCGCAGGCACTCAGCGACGCCTTGAAGCAGCAAATCCAGCTTTCGCAAAAAATCGACTGAAAACAGGGTTTTTCGCGAGAAATCTCATTGTCCCTGTCAGGATGAAACGTGCCACCATTCTGCATAGGCATATGACGTTTATGCATAATATTGCGCGTTATTTATCAATCCGTCATAGTTATTCGCAACGAAACCGATAGAGGCGGGAGCACGTTCCCGGCCATCAATCGTGGGGAACCGATGATAAGATTCATACTGAGCCGTCTTTTGATGGCGCTGCCGACGATCGCCTTTGTGTCGATCACGGTCTTTGCGCTCATCCGCTTCATTCCGGGTGATCCGGCCGCCCTGATGCTGGGCGACATGGCGCAACCGGAACAGATCGAGGCGATGAGAACAGAGCTTGGTCTCGACAAGTCCATGCCGCAACAGTTCGTCATCTGGGCGGGTAATGTGGTGCAGGGCGATTTCGGCCGGTCCATCGTCAACGACGAGGCAGTATTGCCGCTGGTCGTGTCGCGGTTCCTCGTCAGTGCTGAGATCGTCGTCGTCGCCGTTCTGCTGGCCAGCCTGATTGCGGTTCCGGCAGGTGTGATCGCCGCCTGGAAACAGAACAGCCTGACCGATCTTGCACTGGTTGGAACGGCAACCCTGCTTTTGTCCATACCGACATTCTGGCTCGGGCTTCTGCTTCTGCTGTTCTTCGGTCTAAAGCTCGGCTGGCTGCCGGTGCTGGGATACGTGTCGATCAGCGACAATCTCGTTGGCGGCATGCTCTATCTTGTCCTGCCTGTCATGACGCTGGTGATCCACGAAATGGGTGTCTTGATCCGCATGGCCCGCGCCTCCACGCTTGAAGTGCTGCGGCTGGATTACATTACCCATGCCCGCGCCAAGGGACTTTCGGAGAGTGCCGTCCTCTGGCGGCACGCCTTCAAGAATGCCTTTGGTCCGACATGGACGATGATCGGCCTCATCCTCGGCAATCTTCTCGGCGGCATCGCCGTCATTGAGACGGTCTTTACCATTCCAGGGCTCGGGCGGCTGATGGTCGACAGTATCTTTGCGCGTGACTACCCCGTCATACAGGGCTGCCTGCTGTTCGTTTCCCTGTCCTACGTGCTGGTCAATCTCTTCGTCGACCTTCTTTATCCTCTCTTCGATCCGCGTGTGGTTGCCGAATGAAAAAGTTCACACTCAACGGGCTTATCGGCGGCGTTCTCATCGGCCTCCTGCTCATCACCGCCATTACCGGCCTGTTCTGGACGCCCTATGATCCGATGAAGCTCGGTTTCGCCTCGCGGCTGGCCGCGCCCGGTCCCAGCCATCTTCTCGGCACCGACGAATTCGGGCGCGATGTTCTCAGTCGCCTGATGGTCGGCGCGCGTGCCAGCGTCTGGATCGGCTTCCTGACGGTCAGCTTCGCGACGATCTGCGGCACTCTGATCGGTCTTGTCAGTGGTTATGCGCGCGGCTGGGTTGATGGCGTCATCATGGCCATCAACAATGCGCTTCTCGCTTTTCCCGGCATTCTCCTGGCGCTTGGCCTTCTCGCGGTCTTTGGTGCCAACCAGTACGGCATCATCTTTGCGCTCGGCATCGCCTACACGCCGTCCATGGCCCGCGTGGTGCGTGGCGCCGTATTGTCGCTGCGTGAGCGCGAGTTCATCGAGGCATCGCTGGTGATGGGCAATGGCGAGATCTACACCATGTTCCGCCACATCCTGCCCAATTGCATCGCGCCGATCACGGTGCTTGCCACGTCCATGTTCGGCTGGGCAATCCTCTCGGAAAGCGCACTGTCCTTCCTCGGCCTTGGCGTGCCACCGCCGGCCCCCACCTGGGGCAACATGCTGGCCGCTGGCCGGCCCTTCATCCAGCAGGCCGTCTGGCTCGGGCTTTTCCCCGGTCTCTGCATCGCGCTGACACTGCTCGGCATCAATCTTCTGGGCGATGCCCTTCGCGACAGGCTTGACCCGCGCATGAGAGGTCTCAAATGACGGACAATACTCTTCTTACCGTGCGCGGCCTTTCGCTGGAGGTCGCGGGAAGCGGCCACCGGGTAGTCAAGGATGTTTCCTTCGATATTGCGCCTGGCGAAATCTTCGGCATCGTCGGCGAAAGCGGATCGGGAAAGACGCTGGCCACCCGCGCGCTCATCTCGCTTCTGCCCCCGGCAATCGCCGTCACCGGTGGATCGGTCATCTACAAGGGAAGGGACGTGATGTCCCTGCCGGCAAGGGAACTTCGCCGCCTGCGCGGCGCGGAAATCGGCGTCGTTTTCCAGGAGCCGATGACCTCTCTCAATCCGTCGATGACGATTGGCCGGCAGTTGGAAGAAGGCCTGATCCTTCACACCAAGTTATCGCCGGAAGAGCGCCGCGAGAAAATTCTCGAGATGCTGAGACGGGTCGGTATCCGCGATCCCGAAGGGGCGCTTGCTGCCTATCCGCATGAGTTTTCCGGCGGCATGCGCCAGCGCATCATGCTGGCCTCGGTCATGCTCCTGAAACCGGCGCTGCTGATCGCCGACGAGCCGACGACGGCGCTCGATGCCGTCATCCAGCGCGACGTCATGGAGCTGATGGTCGAACTGACACGGGCGGAGGGAACAGCCGTCCTTCTCATCAGCCATGACCTGCCGATGGTGGCCCGCTATACGAGCCGTATCGTGGTCATGGAGAAGGGCGCGATTGTCGAACAGGGTCGCACCGAAGACCTGCTCGATGTGCCGCAGCATCCCTATACGAAAAAGCTGCTTTCCTCTCTGCCCTTCCGGGGCGAGCCGCGTGTCGTCGACACCAGCAAGGCGCCGATGATTTCAGCCCGAAACATTGTTGTCGATTATGCCGGACGCAAGTCACTGCTGAAGAAAGCCAAGCCGAAGCGGGCGCTGCATGGGGTCAGCATCGATATTCACGAGGGTGAAGTCGTGGCACTGGTCGGTGGCTCCGGCTCCGGCAAGACCACGCTTGGCCGCACCATTGCCGGTCTCGTAAAGGAAAGCGAAGGGCAGATCCAGTTTCAGGGGCGGGAACGCAACGAGGACTGGAACGACTATCGCCTGAATTGCCAGATGGTGTTTCAGGATCCCTATTCCTCGCTCGATCCGCGAATGACCATTCAGGCGCTGGTGGAGGAGGCGTTGCGTCTCGTCCCCGGCCTGGATCAGGCCGCCAAGCGCAAGCGAGCGCTGGAAACGCTGGAAGAGGTGGGGCTTGGCGCAGACTATGCCAGCCGTTATCCGCACGAGCTTTCCGGCGGCCAACGCCAGCGCGTGGCGATTGCCCGTGCCATTGCCCGCCGTCCGCGGTTCCTGATCGCCGACGAACCGGTTTCCGCCCTTGACGTGACGGTGCGGGCGCAGGTGCTCGATCTCTTTTCCGATCTGCAGAAACGTTACGGCTTTTCCTGCCTGTTCATCAGCCACGATCTCGGCGTGGTCGAACAGGTGGCCGACCGTGTCGTCGTCATGCAGGACGGCCGTATCATCGAAGAGGGCGACCGCGACACGATTTTCGACAGCCCGAGAAAGGCCTACACACGCCGGCTCCTCTCGGCCATTCCCGCCCTCGACCAGAATGAAAAGGGCGGTGTGACACTCAAATGGCGTCTGGAAGAAGAAGTTTAACAGGAACATGACAATGACTGTGGCTGCCCAACTGAATGCGATCTGTGATGCACAGCCTTTTGTGACGCGCTTCATGGTGCGCAATCTCCTGACCGGCGAAGAGATCGGACGGGGAGAAAACGAGGAGACCCCATCGGGCAGCACCCGCAAGACGTCGATCATGATGGCAGTGCTCAAGGCTGCCAGCGAAGGGCGGCTCGATCTCGACCAGCCCGTCACCTATGAGAAGAGGCTGGCGGAAGAGGTGGCCAGCGGCATGTTCCGCTATCTGACACCGGGCATCGTCATTTCCCTGCGCGATGCGCTCGCCGGCATGATGGTGCTGAGCGACAATGTCTGCACCAAGATGGTGTTGGAGCGGCTGACGCTTGAGGAGGTGGACAGCTATTGCAAGACGCTCGGCATGGCCAATACCCACCACCGTTTCCTCATTCCGCCGTTGGCGCTGGCGGCCGATCATCCGCTGAAGACCGTCACGACCACCTCGGCGGCAGACCAGGTGCTGCTGCTTCAGACCATTCTTGATGCCCAGTCCTCGCCAGAGGCGCAGGCAAAGCTCGGCTGCAGCCCGCAATTGTGCGGCTGGGCAATGCAGACGCTGAAAAACCAGATATTGCGCTACGGAATCCGCTCCCGCCTGCCATTCGAGGCTGTGGTGGCGAGCAAGAGCGGACGCGGCAAGCGCGGGCGTATGGACGCCGGCATCGTCTACAGAAACGGCGCGCCGTCTTTCATCATCACCGCCTATACCGATGAAGTGCCGCAGGTGATGCCTGACGGCACGCCGGGATACACCATCGCGCTCGAAACGATCGGCCGGCTGGCGCAGGCCTGCTGGGACAGCTTTCAACAATGATAATCAACGACAACAAAGAGGGTAGAACAGTGAAAAAACTTCTTCTCGCAGGCGCGGCCCTGCTCGTAACAGCCAATATCGCGGTGGCTCGCGACATTACCATCGCGCAGAGCTCCGATCTGCGCAGCAGCAATCCCGGCGTCAATCGTGACGGCAATACGGACGGGGTGATCCTGCACATCGTCGAAGGCCTCGTCGGTTACAACAATGGCGGCGAAGTAAAGCCGCTGCTTGCCGAGAGCTTCGAGGTTTCGCCAGATGGCCTCACCTATACGTTTAAGCTGCGCGCGGACGTAAAATTCCATAACGGCAAGCCGCTCACCGCAGAAGATGTCGTCTGGAACTGGACGCGCTATCTGAAGCCCGAAACCAAATGGGCCTGCCTGAATGATTTCGTGGAAGGCGGTGCCGCGCATGTCACCGGCGTCAAGGCCACGGACGCCTCCACGGTTCAGATTACGCTTGAAAAGCCGTCAGCCGTTTTCCTCGGCCTGATGTCGCGGCCCGAATGCGGTTATACCGGCATGATCTCGCCGGAATCTGTTGCCGCTGACGGCAGCTTCGTCAAGCCCATCGGCACCGGTCCGTTCCAGTGGAACGAATGGAAGAAGGGTGAATATATCCGCCTCGCCAAATTCGCGGATTATGTTTCGCCTGTAAATGACGGCAAGCCGGATGGCATGGTCGGCTCCAAGCGGCCGCTGGCCGACGGCATCAAGTTCATGGTTATTCCGGACGCCTCGACCGTGAAGGCGGGCCTCGAATCCGGCGTGCTAGACACCGCCGAGATTTCTCCCGATCTCATTCCGGAGTTCAAGACGAATGAGAAGATGCAGCTCATTGTTGCCCGCAACAACGGCAAGAACCTTTTCTATATTCAGACCCGCGACAAGGTGCTGAGCAATCCAGGCGTGCGCCGCGCCATGGCGATGGCGCTTGATCTAGATGAACTGGTCGCCGCCGCATCGAACGGTACGGGCGAAGCCAACGGCTCGATGGTTTCGCAGGACTCGGTCTATTTCGATGAGACCCAGAAGAAGCGTCCGGCCTATGACATCGAGGCAGCCAAGAAGGAACTGGAGGCAGCCGGTTACAAGGGCGAGCCGATCTCAATCATCGCCAACAAGCGCGGCAATGTGCCGAGTTTTCCGGCAGCCGTCATGGCGCAGGCCATGATGCAGCAGGCGGGTTTGAACGTACAGATCGAGGTGCTGGACTATGCCACGCAGGTGGATCGTCGCCGTTCCGGCAATTATCAGGTGATCTCGCAGTCTGTCGCGCCGCGTCTCGATCCGGCCCTGATGTATGCATTCTACGTCGGTAACAAGGACAAGAACGCCTCCCTGATGTGGGATGATCCGAAGGCGATCGAGCTGATGAAGGCTGCCTATGTTGAGGCCGACCAAGCGAAGCGCCAGAAAATTTTCGACGAGTTCCACGAACTGATGCTGAAGGAAATGCCGGGCATCTTCCTTTACGACATGGTCGATGTCTGGGGCGCGACCAAGAAGCTCAAGGGTCAGCCGGTCTGGCAGTCGAACGCCCGCCTCTGGGAAGTCTCGGTCGACAACTGATCCAATATTGCCCGCGCCGGAAGCAAAGCCCGGCGCGGGCATTTTCCATCATGACCGTAATGATTTGGCGGCCCCCCGCCGAAGCGTTTGCGTGCGCCCTTAAAGGGCAGGAATGCGAGGACAAGCCATGAACCGTGAAGCCGTGATGTCGATTGCCGCCGAAATCGAGTCAATGAAGCTATATTTCACCACTTTGAGCGACAGCATCTGGGATTTTGCCGAACTCAAATTCGAGGAGAGGCAATCCGCCGGGGTTCTGGCGAACGCGCTTGAGGAGAACGGCTTTGTGGTCCGCCGCGGTGTAGCTGGCATGGACACGGCCTTCATCGGTGAATTCGGCCACGGCAAGCCGGTTATCGCCTTCCTAGGCGAATTTGACGCGCTTGCTGGCATGAGCCAGATGGCCGGCGTGGCTGAGGCAAAACCGCTTAAACCCGACGCCACCGGCCATGGCTGCGGCCACAATCTGCTCGGCGTCGGCTCGCTGATGGCCGCCATCGCACTTGCCCGGCATATGAAAGCCAACAACCTGCCCGGCACGGTGCGTTATTATGGCTGCCCCGGCGAAGAGGGCGGTTCCGGCAAGACTTTCATGGTGCGCGCCGGTCTGTTTGACGATGTCGATGCGGCTTTGACATGGCATCCCGCGCCCTTTAACGGCGTACGCTCCACCAACAATCTCGCGGTGCTGGAATATTTTTATCGTTTCAAGGGCGTTGCTTCCCATGCCTCCAACGCCGCCCATCTTGGTCGCTCGGCGCTAGATGCTGTCGAATTGATGAATGTTGGCGTCAATTTCCTGCGCGAACACATGCCGCAGGATTGCCGGGTGCATTATGCGATCACCGATGCCGGCGGCAAAGCGGCAAATGTTGTGCAGGCAAAGGCCGAAGTGCTCTATCTGATCCGCGCACCTGAAATGCGCCAGGCGCTCGATCTGGCAGCCCGTGTGGACAAGGTCGCGCGTGGTGCGGCCATGATGACCGAAACAGAGGTGGAGATCGTCTTCGATACCGCCTCCACCAATCTCCTGCCCAACATCACGCTCGAAACGGCGATGCATGAAAACATGGTGGCGCTTGGACCCATAGCCTTCGATGAGGCCGATCAGGCCTTCGCCAAGGTCATTCAGGACACATTCACGGAAGAGGCGATCAAAAGCAGCATCCGGCTCTACCAGATCAAGGGCGACGTCTTTTCCAACGGGAAGATCGACGGGTCGACGCCGCTGCATCTCGGCCTGCGCGATTTCGAGGGGCAGTCGCATTTTCGTGCCGGATCGACCGATGTCGGTGATGTCAGCTGGGTAACGCCAACAGCGCAATGCTGGACGCCCGCATGGGCAATCGGGACCAATCCGCATACATGGCAGGTGGTGGCGCAGGGCAAAAGCCCGGCCGCCCACAAAGCCATGGCACACGCCGCCAAGACGCTCGTATCGACAGGTCTTTCGCTGATGACCTCGCCCGAGCTGCTTGAAAGTGTCAAAAAAGAATGGCTGGAGAAAACCGAGGGCAGTGATTATGTCTGCCCCATTCCGGCGGACGTGATGCCCGGTTTTCACGATTAAGACGTGGCGCGTCTTTCGCGCCCGTCCCACTCTTCCATTTGTCCGTGATGTTTTATCGCAGGCAACCCAGCGACTTCCGCGAAAGTGCTCAGCAAGCGCATGAGCCCCCTCCGCCCACGCCAGGGCGAAGGGGGCTATCCCCGTTTTCTCTGAAAACTCCTGGTCATCACCGCCTTGTGTGCCGTCTCGCTCCACGGCCACGAAGAAAGCATTGACGTTCGAACCAAAAATGGAATAAATATATCGAACAACAGAAATTCGGTTTCATTATTCCGTTTTCTGGATGTGAGGAGTTAGCGGCGGGCTCTCGGGTCCGTTTCCGGCTGGGAGAGGTGGCGCTGGACACCGAGGAGGAGAAAACAATGAAAAAGCTTATTATCAGTGCGGCTATGTCTGTGCTTTTGGGCACGGCGGCACATGCCGAGACCGTCGGTGTTTCGATGGCCCTGTTCGACGACAACTTCCTGACCGTGCTGCGCAACGGCATGCAGGATTATTCCAAGGAGCTGAAGGGCGTCACCCTGCAAGTTGAGGACGCGCAGAACGACGTTGCCAAGCAGCAGAGCCAGATCCAGAATTTCATCGCCTCCAAGGTCGATGCGATCATCGTCAATCCGGTTGATACGGATGCGACGGCGGCCATGTCGAAACTTGCTGCTGAAGCCAAGATTCCGCTGGTTTACGTCAACCGCCAGCCGGTAAACGTGGATTCCCTGCCAGACGGCCAGGCCTTCGTGGCATCGGAAGAAACCGTGGCCGGCACGCTTGAAACCAAGGAAGTCTGCCGCCTTCTCGGTGGCAAGGGCAAGGCCGTGATCATGATGGGCGAGTTGTCCAATCAGGGCGCGCGCATGCGCACGCAGGCCGTTCACGATGTTCTGAAAACCGATGAATGCAAGGGCATTTCCGTGGTTGAAGAGCAGACGGCCAATTGGCAGCGCACGCAGGGTTCCGACCTCGTCACCAACTGGCTGTCCGGCGGTATCGAGTTCAATGCCGTCATTGCCAATAACGATGAAATGGCGATCGGCGCTATCCAGGCTCTGAAGGCCGCGGGCAAGGACATGAAGGAATATGTCGTTGCCGGTGTGGATGCCACGCAAGACGCTCTTGCCGCCATGCAGGCAGGCGATCTCGACGTGACGGTCTTCCAGGATGCGGCTGGCCAGGGCAAGGGTGCTCTCGATGCCGCACTGAAGCTCGTCAAGGGCGACAAGGTTGACAAGAAGGTCTACATTCCCTTCCAGCTCGTTACCCCGGAAAACGTCAAGGACTACGTAGCCAAGAACTGACGACCCTTTACCGGCATTTGCGACCGTTTCAAGCAATATCGGAAGCAAATGCCGGTTCTGGACGGCAGTCGGCGTGTCAGACGCCGAGTTGAACCAGGCTAGAATAGTATTTCAGTGAATTCAAAGTGTTACAGCGCTTATGTGTGTCTTGATCGGCACGGCGCTGTAAGCCTCCCCGGAGGATGGGCGCCTTTTGGCGAAACCTCTTCCCCCGGTCATTTTTGTCTATCGTGGAGGATAAGATGGTCGTCAGCCCATCGACAATGGCCGCCGTGCGCGCCAGCGGCGCCGTGCCCAATGCAGAATATCTTCTCGCAGCGGACGGCATACGCAAGGAATTTCCCGGCGTTGTCGCGCTGGATGACGTTTCGTTCCACCTCAAGCGCGGCACCGTGCATGCGCTGATGGGTGAGAATGGCGCCGGTAAATCGACGCTGATGAAGATTCTGGCAGGTATCTACCAGCCGGATGTCGGAGAAATTCGCCTGAAGGGCGCTGCGATACGCCTCGATTCACCGCTTGATGCGCTCGAAAACGGCATTGCGATGATCCATCAAGAACTCAACCTGATGGCCTACATGACGGTAGCGGAAAATATATGGATTCGCCGCGAGCCGAAAAACCGACTGGGCTTTATCGACCATGGCGAAATGTATCGCCGCACCCAGACATTGCTCGAAAGGCTCGGTATCGATCTCGATCCGGAAATGCGTGTCGGCGAACTATCGGTCGCAAGCCGGCAGATGGTCGAAATTGCCAAGGCGGTTTCCTACGATTCCGACGTTCTCATCATGGACGAACCGACGTCAGCGTTGACTGAGCGCGAGGTGGAACATCTGTTCCGCATCATCCGCGACCTCAGGGACCGCGGTATCGGCATCGTCTACATCACTCACAAGATGAATGAGCTTTTCGAGATCGCCGATGAGTTTTCCGTCTTTCGCGACGGCAAATATATCGGCACCCACGCGTCCACCGATGTGACGCGAGACGACATCATCCGCATGATGGTGGGGCGCGAAATTACCCAGATGTTCCCGAAGGAAGAGGTTCCGATCGGCGATGTGGTGCTGTCGGTCAAGAACCTGACGCTGAACGGCGTCTTCCATGACGTGTCATTTGATGTTCGCGCCGGGGAAATTCTAGGTGTCGCCGGCCTTGTCGGTTCTGGCCGCTCGAACGTGGCGGAAACGGTGTTCGGCGTTACGCCGGCGTCTTCTGGCACTGTGGAAATCAACGGCAAGCCTGTGTCGATCGCAAGTCCGACAGAGGCGATCCGTCACCGCATGGCGTTCCTGACGGAAGACCGCAAGGATACCGGCTGCCTGCTGATCCTCAATATTCTCGAGAACATGCAGATCGCGGTTCTACAGGACAAATATGTCACCAACGGCTTCGTGCAGGAAAAGACGCTTTCGGAAGCCTGCGACGACATGTGCCGCAAGCTCCGGGTTAAGACGCCCAATCTTTACGAGCGCATCGAAAACCTGTCGGGCGGCAATCAGCAGAAGGTGCTGATCGGGCGCTGGATGCTGACACAGCCACGCATCCTCATTCTGGATGAGCCGACGCGCGGGATCGATGTCGGGGCAAAAGCCGAAATCCACAAGCTGGTTGGCGAGATGGCGCGCAATGGCGTCGCCGTCATCATGATTTCCTCCGAAATGCCGGAGGTTCTGGGCATGAGCGACCGTATCATGGTCATGCATGAAGGTCGCGTGACGGGCTTCCTTGACAGAAGTGAAGCCACACAGGTGAAGGTGATGGATCTCGCATCGCGGTGAGGCGCGCCGGGATTTCTCGAGGAGGAATGACTATGAATACGAACGCCGCCGCCAACGCAGAGTTGGATGCAAAATCCGGGCGCAAGCCGCACAGGCGCATACCGCCCGAAGCAAATATATTTTTCGTGCTGATTGGCATCGCGCTGGTTTACGAAATTCTTGGCTGGATTTTCATCGGCCAGAGCTTTCTGATGAACCAGCAGCGCCTGACGATCATGATCCTGCAAGTGTCGGTCATCGGCATCATCGCCGTCGGCGTCACGCAGGTCATCATCACCGGCGGCATCGATCTGTCCTCCGGTTCGGTCGTCGGTCTGACGGCGATGTTGTCCGCCAGCGTGGGGCAGTCGTCCACATGGCCGCGGACGCTTTACCCGGGTCTGACCGATCTGCCTTTCTTCATGCCGCTGGCTGTCGGCATTCTGGCTGGCGCTTTGGCCGGTTTCATCAACGGGCAGCTTATAGCACGCACGAAAATCCCGCCCTTCATCGCAACCCTGGGCATGATGGTGACGGCGCGCGGCCTTTCCAAATGGTACACCAAGGGCCAACCGATTTCCGGTCTGACCGACGGTTTCACCTTCATCGGTACAGGTGTCTGGCCGGTCGTGGTTTTCCTCGTCGTCGCGGTTATTTTCCACGTCGCGCTGCGGTACACCCGTTACGGCAAGTTCACCTATGCCATCGGCGCCAACCAGCAGGCCGCCCGCGTTTCCGGTATCAATATCGAGGCGCATCTGATCAAGGTCTACGCCATTGCCGGCATGCTGGCCGGTCTTGCTGGTGTCGTCACCGCTGCCCGTGCACAGACGGCGCAGGCCGGCATGGGTGTGATGTATGAACTCGACGCCATCGCCGCGGCCGTTATCGGCGGCACTTCGCTCGCCGGCGGTGCTGGCCGTATTACCGGCACAGTGATCGGCACCATCATTCTCGGTGTCATGACATCCGGTTTCACGTTCCTCAGGGTCGATGCCTATTACCAGGAGATCGTCAAGGGACTGATCATCGTGGCCGCCGTCGTCGCTGACGTCTACCGCCAGAAGAAACGCGCAAAACGCTAAGCACTCCTCCTCCCGGACCTGGGGCAGGCCTTCAGGCTTGCCCCTTTTTTGTCCCATCGACAAGGACCTGAATGGCCTTGGAGGGGAGGGGTCGGTTTCAGGTCTTGCTGTTGCGGTACTCGTGAACTGCCTTGCCGAAAGCTTCGAACAAAGCGCGCGAGGGTGCGTCTGTCTCGGCCCAATATTCCGGGTGCCATTGCACACCAACGGCAAAGCCCTTGGCATCGATGACGGAAACGGCCTCGATCGTGCCGTCTGCCGCTGTCGCCTCCACCTGCAGGCGTGGCGCGGTCTCGGCAATTGCCTGCCGATGCAGCGAATTGATCTGGATTTCTCCCGACATGCCAAGATGCTGTGCAATGCAGGAGCCTTCGCGCACATGCACCGGCTGGCGGATTGCGAAGGCCACGTCGCGGTCCTCATGTTCCGGCTTGCGGTGGTCCCAAATTCCGGGCTGTTCCTGAATTTCGGAAGCAAGCGTGCCGCCCAGCGCGACGTTCAGCTCCTGAATGCCGCGACAGATGGCAAGCATCGGAATGCCGCGTTCCAACGCCCGGCGGATCAGCGGCAGGCTGGTGGCGTCGCGGGCTGGATCGAACGGACCGTCACTCTCCTGTGCCTCTTTTCCGTAAAGAGAAGGGTGAACATTGGTGGCCGAGCCGGAGACGAGCAGGCCATCGACCCGGTCGAGGATGGCATCGACCTCATTGCCGTCCTCAAAGGCCGGAACGATGAAGGACATGACATCAGCCACCTTCAGCGCCGCAGAAAGATACTGGTTCTGCGCGGCGTGCCAGTCGGCTCCGGTGAAATGCCGGATGTCGGCGGGGACGGCGATAATCGGTTTTGGCATGGTGGCTCCGGGGGGCGAATCTTCGAAAATTTGTGCGACTGCCAGCGGGCCAAGTCAAGCATGTGTTTCGTCCTCGGAGCGCGATATATGCGGCTAAAGTATAAGGCGGCGTCGCGATATTTCAGTTGCAAATAAAATAGCGAAGAGGCCACCGAAAAAATCCTGATATGGCTGGTTTTCCGGCAATTAATTCTTGGCGCGGGTGCTTGTCAGCTGGGCGGTAACCGTGCTTACTTTGTTGCGATGCCTGAACAGCACGAGGGGAATTCAAGCTGCGGGCAGCGTTGATATCTGGGAGGATATAGATGGATCGCCGTTCCTTTATGAAAAAAGGTGCGCTGGCGGGGGCTGCTGCGACAGCCTTGGCTGCGCCCGCAATTGCACAACAGAATACAAAGATCACCTGGCGACTGACGTCGTCGTTTCCGAAGTCTCTCGATACAATCTATGGCGGCGCCGAGGATATTGCCAAACATGTGGCGGCCGCTACCGACGGCAATTTCACCATCCAGCCCTTTGCGGCTGGCGAAATCGTGCCCGGCCTGCAAGCAGCCGATGCCGTATCATCGGGTACGGTGGAAATGTGCCATACCTGCTCCTATTATTACGTCGGCAAGGATCCGACCTTCGCTATCGGCACGGCGATACCGTTCGGTCTTAATGCCCGCCTGACCAATTCCTGGTTCTACGAAGGCAACGGCAACAAGCTGCTCAACGAGTTTTACGCCAAGCACAATCTCTACGGCATGATATCAGGTAATACCGGCGCCCAGATGGGCGGCTGGTTCCGCAAGGAAATCAACACCGTCGACGATTTCAAGGGCGTGAAGATGCGCATTGCCGGTCTTGCCGGCAAAGTGGTGGAAAAACTCGGCGTGGTCCCGCAGCAGATCGCCGGCGGCGATATCTATCCGGCGTTGGAAAAAGGAACCATCGACGCTGCGGAATGGGTTGGTCCGTATGACGACCACAAGCTCGGTTTCCAGAAGGTGGCGAAATATTATTATTACCCGGCCTTCTGGGAAGGCGGCCCGGTCATCCATTCCTTCGTCAATCTGGACAAGTGGAACAGCCTGCCGAAGAATTACCAGACGGTGCTGCAGGATGCCTGCGCTTTCGCCAATACCAGCATGATGGCGAAATACGACGCGAAAAACCCGATCGCCATCAAGCAGCTGGTTTCGGAAGGTGCCGTGCTGCGGCCCTTCAGCCAGGAAATCCTCGAGGCCTGCTATAAGGCAGCGTTGGAAGTCTATGCCAATATTTCAGCAACCAACCCGGACTTCAAGAAGATCTACGAGGATCAGGTCGCCTTCAAGCGCGAGGGTTACCTGTGGATGCAGCTCGCGGAATATACTTTCGATACTTTCATGATGATCCAGCAGCGTAACGGCAAGCTCTGATTATTCGGTGCGGCGGACCGGACAAAAGCCTCGGGGACTTCGGTCCCCGGGGTTTTTGTTGTGCCGTCGCGCCTGCATCCGCCCGATAGGAAAGGGCGATTGACGATCAGGGCTGTCGGAAGCAAAAGCAGCAGCCTCAATAACCAGGTGTAGTCCCGGCAAGGATTGGCTACGCCGACCTCGGAAAAACCGCACAGGCTGGTCGATGACTGTCAGGTTCAATTTCCACACAGAGTAAATGGAAGGCAGGGGTGCAACCCTGTCTTCCACTCAGCAATGATAAGTTCTCCGAAAAATCCGCAAAAGACGCCGGTTAAGGCCCGATCTTCGGTGGTTCACCGAGGTTAGGCATGCCTGGCAACCCACCCGGCTGGCCTCCTGGAAGGCCGAAATTGGGCATGGTGTTGCCGCCCTGATTGCCGAAGGCAGGCACTTCGATCTTGATGGAGTTTAGATCCACCTGGGGTGCTTTGTCCAACCAGTAGGTGACGGATTCCGGCCAGAAGATCACGATGGCGACGAGGATGAGCTGCATGCCGAGCCAGGGAATGGCACCCATGTAGATATCCGAGGTCTTGACCGTGCGCGGCGCGATTGAGCGCAGGTAGAACAGCGCGAAACCGAAGGGCGGGTGCATGAAGCTGGTCTGCATGTTGATGCAGATCAGCACGCCGAACCAGATCAGGTCGATGCCGAGCGCCTGCGCGATGGGTGCGAGCATCGGGATGACGATGAAGGCGATCTCGAAGAAATCGAGGAAGAAGGCGAGGAAGAAGATGAAGATGTTGACGAAGATCAGGAAGCCGATCGGGCCGCCCGGAATGCCCGACAACATGTGCTCGATCCACAGCGAACCGTCCATGCCCTGAAAGACGAGGGAAAAGCAGGTGGCGCCTACCAGAATGAACACCACCATGGACGTGATGTGCATGGTGGAATGCATGCCCTGCTTGACGAGATCCCAGGTGAGGCGGCGGTGGGCTGCGGCCAGCGCCATGGCGCCGACGACGCCGAGCGCGCCGGCTTCCGTTGGTGTTGCAAGGCCGAGGAAGATGGTGCCGAGCACGAGGAAGATCAGCACGATGGAGGGCACCATGCCCGCCAGCACGCGAAATACCAGTGCACGGTTGAGTTCGCCCCGCGCTTCTGGCGGCAAAGCAGGCAAATCCTTCGGCCGCACGATCGACATGAACAGGATGAAGAGCATGAAGATGGCGACTTGCAGGATCGACGGGCCGATTGCGCCGAGATACATGTCGCCGACGGATTTACCGAGCTGGTCGGCAAGAACGATCAGCACGAGCGAAGGCGGAATGACCTGCGTGATGGTGCCGGATGCGGCGATGACGCCGGTGGCGAGGCGCGGATTGTAACCATATTTCAGCATGATCGGCAGCGAGATGACGCCCATGGTGATGACGGAGGCGGCAACCGTGCCGGTGATCGCGCCAAGGATTGCGCCGACGATGATGACGGCATAGGCGAGGCCGCCGGGAATGGCGCCGAACAGCTTGCCCGTGCCTTCAAGCAAATCTTCGGCAAGCCCGCATCGCTCCAGGATCGCGCCCATGAAGGTGAAGAACGGAATGGCGAGCAGCAGGTCGTTCGAGACGATGCCGAAGATGCGCAGCGGCAAGGCCTGAAGGAAGGCCGGCGAAAAATGCTCGGTGAAGATGCCGATGACGCCGAAAACCAGACCGACGGTGGCAAGAGAGAAAGCAACCGGAAATCCGTAGAGCATGAAGATGATCATGCCGAGGAACATCAGTGGCGGAAGAATACCATATTCGAACATGGGAAATATCCTGAAGGTTCAGATCGCGGCGATCATTGCAGGGGTTTTTCGTACTTCGTATCGAGCGCATAAAGCCCGTTGAGGGCGCCGATGCGCTTGATGAGTTCGGAAAATCCCTGAAGAACCAGAAGGGCGAAACCGGCGAAGATGATGAGTTTCACCGGCCAGCGGATGAGCCCGCCGGCATTGGAGGACATTTCGTTCTGATGCCAGGAAAGCATGAACATCGGCCAGGAAAGCCAGGCCAGATAAAAGCAGGCGGGCATAAGAAAAAGTATGATGCCGATGATGTCCACCCACAGGCGCGTGCGAGACGAGATAGCCCCGTAGATGATGTCCACCCGCACATGTTCATTCATGCGCAGCGTGTAGGACGCACCCACCAGCACGATGAAGGCAAACATGTACCACTGGATTTCGAGCCAGCCGTTTGAACTATAGTTGAAGGTATAACGCACCATGGCGTTTCCGGCGCTGACGAGGCAGCAGACAAGCACCAGATAACCGGCGACCTTGCCCAGAGCTTCGCTGACAAGGTCGATCAGCGCACTTAATTTCAAAAGCGGTTTCATGACTTTCCCCTCTTCCCTTGCCGGGCCCTTTGCGGGTTATGGTGGCAAGCAAGCCGGTCGGCCATCGTGACGGGCACGCCTCCACGCGTACTCGCACAGCCAAATTCCGGCGTTCCTCCCCACAGAATCCCGTGTATGGGCAGGTTGTCCGAAAAGCAACCGAAACCACTATTAAACCGGCCGCATGGCCGCCGTTTTCAACCGTTTACAAAAGAATGTTGCACGACGGCACGCTTTGCACGGCATACCGTTTGCCCCGCTTGTCATCGATGTTCTTTCGTTTGGAACGCATTGCACTTTTCGCCGACTTCATGTTACCTCTGGCTCCGGAGAATCCGGCATGGGCCCGTTATCGTCCGCAGGGCAAATTGTCTTGTGCGGCGGGTATGGCGGATGGAGCAGAAGGGGAAGCGGAATGAGCGAACACCACACGGGTCCAGTCGAAGTTGGCGCCGAGATGAACTACGCCGAGCATGAAAAGACCTACAACGCTTTTCTTGCCATGACGAAGTACGGCACGATGCTGGTCTGCGTGCTGATGCTGGCCATGGTCGCGGGTTTCTTTACGTCCGTGGGTTTCCTTGGCGGCCTTATCGTTTTCCTCGTGCTTTCGGCTGCGGGTTTCATTCTGCTGCGCTGAGCGACGCTGTTCACCAGCGTGTCGCGGCGCGGACGTTGCGATGCCTTGCTACCGGCAAGCCCAAACCCGGAAAGGCGAAGCAATGAAACGCCTGTTTGCCTGGCTGTTATTGCTGGCGGTGATGTCGCATCCCGCTTTGTCGCGCGATCTTTTGCCGTCTGAGCAAGACAAGCTGCAAACACAGATAGAGCGGTTCAGCGCCGCCTTGAATGCGCAGGATTTTGATTTTGTCGGCCGGACGGTGCCGCCGAAAATCTTTGAATTCATTGCAAACGATGCGGGTGTCTCCGTCGGGCAGTTGCGTAGCGCTCTGACCACGCAGATGCAAATGGCGCTTGCAGCGGTCAAGATCACCGAATTCACCATGGACACGGCGGCGATCAGTGTGCAGCAGACGCCTGATGGAACGCCCTATGCGCTCGTTCCGACGAAAACGGTGATGGAAACCGGCGGCCAGACGATCGAAGCGAAATCCCATACCCTGGCGCTTATCGACGGTACGCAATGGTATTTGCTGCGTGTGAGCGATCAGCAGCAGGTGACCATCCTGCGAAAGGTCTATCCATCCTTCGCCACGGTGGAGTTTCCGGAAGATTCCGTACAACAGGTGAAATAGCGCGCAGGCGTCCGCTAAACCGTAGAAACTCTAACCGGCTTGAAACCGGATTTCCGCATTTTCAGGAAAAACGCCCCGGACGGAACGGATCGACCGATATTGCGGTCTCCTCGCCGTTTGCCAGTTGCGTCACGAGGCGGGCGGTAGCTGCCGATTGCGTCAGCCCCAGATGGCCGTGGCCAAAGGCATAGATGACGGAAGGTGTGGTGCGCGCGGTGCCGATGACGGGAAGACAGTCCGGCATCGAAGGGCGGAACCCCATCCATTGCTGGCCGCCTTCAACCTTGAGACCGGGCAGGAAACGCCCGGCTTTCTTGAGCATGGCCTCGGATCGCTTGAAATTCGGCTTCAACTCCAAACCGCCCAACTCGACTGCGCCGCCAACGCGGATGCCAGACGATAGCGGTGTAACGACAAAACCGTGGTCGTTGAAATAAAGCTGGCGCGTGAGGTTGAAGGCGCCGGCGGGCAGGGTGGTGTTATAGCCGCGTTCGGTTTCCAGCGGCACGATGTTGCCAAGTGTTGCGGCAAGCGGCTTGGACCACGCGCCGCAGGCGATCACCACCTTGTCGGCGTCGATCTTGTCGCCGTTTTCCAGGGTCACGATCGTACTTTCGCCGACGGCGTCGATGCGTTCTGCCTCGCCCTTGCGCAGCTTTCCGCCACGGGCGATCACCAGGTCGAAAATGGCACGGGTGAAGTCGTAGGGATCGGAGACCTGCAAGCCATCAGGCGAGAACATGGCGTGGCGGAATTGCGGGGCAAGACCCGGCTGCAATTCGTCTATCTCGTTGCGGGCGACACGCTTGGAAGAGAAGCCTGCCTGTTCCTTTTCATCCCAGTCCTTGCGCGCAGCGTTGAGGCTGGCTTCGCTGTCGTAAAGATCGAGCGTGCCGGTTTTCGCGACAAAGTGCGAGAGCTCCGGCATGGCGGCGACATGGGCCATTTCGGTGGCAGACAGCCGGTTGATCTCGCTGAGCGTTCTCAGGCCGTGGCGAAAGTTGCGCTCAGCGCTGGCGCGCCAGAAACGCCACAGCCACGGCGCGATCTTCGGCGCATAGGCAGGCGGCACACTGAGCGGGCCAAGCGGATCGAAAAGCCAGCGCGGTGCTTTTCTCATGATGCCGGGGGCGGGAATGGGGATGATTTCGGGAAAGGCGAGGATACCGGCATTACCGGAGCTTGCGCCCCGGGCAACTTCACCGCGCTCCAGAAGAAAGACCTCACGCCCGGCATTTTGCAGGTAAAGCGCCGCCATGGAACCGATAATGCCGGTGCCGATCACCAGCACGTCGCATTTCAGGGTTTTGGTCATCGGCGCTCCTGCAACACAAATCTCTCAAGCCCGCCATAACAATGAATGCCGTACCGATGAAAGCCCGTATCGCTCTGCGGCGGCAGAAATATCAGCACTGTGGCAAATAAGCGGTTCTCATCCGGTGCGGACGGGTTGGTAAAGGCAGCTCGGTCTGAAGTATTCTTGCCAACAGTTTCGGTCATTGGACCAATAGTTATGGGTCATCATTAATTGCTATTTAACGGTGTCCGGCTAGGTTTCGCGTACACGCAGACCGATCCTTTATTTTCATCTCTTTGGCATCGAGGAGGAAAGGTCCGCATACAAGTTATTGTTGGGAGTTCAAAGACATGTCTCAATTTTTCAAACTCGGTACGGACGCATCTGCGGTACTTGATGCCCTAAGCCGCTCGCAAGCCATCATTGAGTTCGATCTGACTGGCAAAATTCTGAAAGCGAACGACAATTTCTGCAAGGCGGTCGGCTATCAGCAATCAGAAATCATCGGACGCCCCCATAGCATGTTCCTGTCCCCCGAAGATGCAGCGTCACCCGAATACAAGGCCTTCTGGGCGAAACTCTCACGCGGCGAATACGATCAGGGCCAATATCGGCGGCGGTCGAAAACCGGCGACGACATCTGGATTGAAGCCTCCTACAATCCGGTTTTTCGTTTCGGCAAACCTTACAAGGTGGTCAAGATCGCTTCCGATATCACGGCGACGAAGCGCCGAAGCACCGAGGATAATGGCAAGCTGGCAGCGCTTTCGCGTGCGCAGGCGATGATCGAGTTCACGCCCGAGGGGAAAATTCTCTCCGCGAATGAAAACTTCCTGACAGCACTCGGCTACACGGCGGAAGAGATCATCGGCAACCATCATTCGATGTTTTGTGAGCGTGGCTACGTGCAGTCCGAAGAGTACCGCAATTTCTGGAAGGATCTTAGTAAGGGAGAGTTCTCGACCGGTCAGTTCATGCGGCTCGGCAAGAACGAAAAACGCGTCTTCATCCAGGCGTCCTACAACCCAATCATCGACGAGCGGGGAAAAGTCGTCAAGGTGGTGAAATTCGCCTTCGATGTAACGGACCGCGTCCATGCGGTGGAAGAACTGGGCGCTGCGCTTGAGCGTCTTTCCCAGTGCAACATCCGCGTCACGCTCGACAAGCCTTTCGTGGGTGAGTTCGAGGGGCTGAGACGGGATTTCAACAAGTCCATCGCCGAATTCCAGAAAACCCTGGAAAATGTTCTTGGGCAGACCGACGACCTGACCAGAAGCAGCCAGGAAGTCAGCGAAGCCTCTGTTCATCTCGCCGAGAGGTCGCGTGAGCAGGCCGTGGCGCTGGAGGAAACCTCGGCGGCGCTGGAAGAAATCACTGCGACCGTACGGGCATCGACGGAAAACACCAAGGAAACCCGAAAACTCGTTCAGAGTGCGCGGACGTCAACGGCGGCTTCCACGGAAGTCGTTGGGCGTACCGTCAACGCCATGCAGCGCATCGAGACGGCATCGCGGGAAATCAGCCAGATTATCGGCGTTATCGACGAAATCGCCTTCCAGACCAACCTTCTTGCCCTGAATGCGGGCGTCGAAGCCGCGCGCGCGGGCGATGCCGGCAAGGGTTTTGCGGTCGTGGCACAGGAGGTGCGCGAACTTGCGCAACGCTCCGCCAGTGCCGCCAAGGAAATCAAGGCGCTCATCAACAATTCCGGCACCGAGGTTATGGAAGGCGTGCGGCTTGTTGGCGAGACGGGTGAGGCGCTGAAGCAGATCGATACGCTGGTGAAGCACATTGACGGCAATGTCGATATGATCGCCAAGGCCGCCGATGAACAGGCCTTAGGCATCAGCGAAATCAACCGTGCAGTCAACCAGCTCGACCGGATGACGCAGGAAAACGCGGCGATGAGCGCGCGCACGACCGCCATTAGCGCTACACTTGCCCAGGGTGCGGATGTGCTGGCGCAACTGGTCAGCCTGTTCAAATTGAACCGCCGCGCGACCCAGCGCGACGACGGGGCATCCATTTCATCCAACTCGTCGCGGACGAGCCACAGTGTGAAACTGTCGGGAAGGAAAGCAGCCTGACGGATCGGCGACAGCCTGCTTCCACGTGAGCCTCTTGTCATGCGGATGCCCGTCGCCGGGCATCCGTTTTTTATGCCCGCAGGGCAGGCCTGTTGATGCCGAGATGGTCGCGCAACGTCGAGCCTTCGTATTCCTTGCGGAACAGGCCACGTTCCTGCAAGAGTGGCACGACTTCTCGGTTGAATTCTTCCAACCCACCGGGGAAGAAGGGCGGCATGACGTTGAAGCCGTCGGCCGCGCCGTTCTCGAACCACTCCTGCATGCGATCCGCAACGTCCTTGGCCGTGCCCATGACGATATGGTGGCCACGACCAGCTGCAACGCGCAGCGCCAGTTCCCGGATCGTCAACTTTTCGCGGCGCGCCAGTTCTGTCAAAAGTTCGGCGCGGCTGCGCAACTGGTCGGAAATAGGCAGGTCCGGCAGCGGGCCGTCGAGATCATACTCGGTAAGGCTATGGCCGATGCGTTCCTCAAGCAACGGCATGGCGCTCTTGATTTCGGTCCAGCGGTTCAGCTCCTTCAGCTTTTCGCCGGCCTCTTCGAAGCTCTTGCCGATGATGGGCATGAAACCGGGCATCACGGCAACGCTTGCGGGATCGCGGCCGAATTTCTCCACTCGCGCCTTTAGGCTGGTGTAGAAGCCCTGCGCCTCGGAAATGGCCTGCTGGGCGGTGAAGACGATATCGGCAGTGCGGGCGGCGAGATCCTGCCCCGGGCCGGAGGAGCCGGCCTGAATGAGAACCGGGTGACCCTGCGGCGAACGCGGAATGTTCAGCGGCCCCTTCACCGTGAAATATTTGCCTTCGTGATCGAGAATATGGACCTTCTGCGGATCGACGTAGCGGCCGCCTTCCTTGTCCTTGACGAAGGCGTCGTCGTCCCAGCTGTCCCAAAGGCCACGCACGACGTTCACATATTCTTCCGCAACGGCATAACGCTCGTCATGCTCGGGATGGCTCTTGGAGAAGTTCGCCGCCGTGCGGGCATAGGAGGTGGTAACGATGTTCCACGCCGCACGCCCGTGGCTGAGATGGTCGATGGAGGCGAAGGCGCGTGCGGTGTGGTAGGGCTCACCATAGGTTGTGGAGGCGGTGGCGGCCAGTCCGATCTTGTTTGTCACCATGGCAAGCGCCGCAAGCAGGGTAAGCGGCTCGAAACGGGCGATCATCGAGGGATGGGCGTCGACGCCGCTTGTGAGGCCATCGGCCAGAAAGACCATGTCGAACTTGGCATCTTCGGCCATTTTCGTGACACGGGTCAACAGGTCGAAATTCTCGCTGCCGGCTTCCGCATCCGGGTGACGCCAGCCGGAAACGTGGTGGCCGGCTCCTTGCAGGAACAGGCCAAGATGCATCTGTCTTTTGCGGGTATTCGTGGTCATGGTGATCATGCCTTTATTTCGGTCGTGTTATATTTGCGTTGCCAGAAGCGCTTCTAGCTTCTTGAGGTCGGCTGCGGTTTTCATGGTCCGCACCAGTGCCGGAATTCCGGCGAATTTTTCATTGCCGCCGGTGGCGTCGGCAAATTTTTCCGTGGGGTCATCAATGCCGGGAAGACCGTCAATACGGCGCGACAGTACCGTGCCATCCTTCTTCGTCACGTCGATGACCACGAAACGGGTGGTAGGATCCGGCGAGAGGCGGCGGGCGGTCTCGTCGTGCCGGCGCGAGACTTTTGCGGAAAGTCCAAGCAGGTCGGCGCGTGCAGGGCGTTCGTCGAAATGGCTGATGCCGAGTGCGCCATCCGTCAGTGCGGCGGCGAAGACATATTCGGCGCTGAAACGCGCATCGATGCCCGTGGCGGGTGTGGCCGAACCCACAAGAGCGGCATCGCCTCCCGGGGGAAAGGTGATGACGACAGTTTCGATTTCATCTGGTGCCAGATCATCGGCACTGCGCAGTGCAAGCGCACCAACGGCAACAGGGTGGCTGGCGGTGCAGCAGGGAAATGCCTTGAGCGTCAATCCGGGAGAGACGATCTGCCAAGGTGTACCCCAGCCGGACAGGAGCCGTTTCGGCTGTTCCGCGCCAAAGGCGAAGGCGGAATAAAAGCCGATAGGGTTTTCCAGAAAATCCGGCGCACCCTGAAAACCCGATCTTGTCAGCTGCGCGGCTGTGAGGCCAGCGCGTGTCGCAAGCCCGGCATGCAGGGGCTTCGCATCATAACCAAATTGCAGGCGAAGTCCGGCCGACTGCGTGGCGGCAAGGCCGAGTGCGATAGCGGTCGTCTGCGGGGTAAATTTCAGAAGATGGGCAATGGCCGCCGCTGCACCGATGGGTCCGAGGGTCGCGGTGGCGTGGAAGCCATTTTCGTAATGCTTGGTGCCGAGCGACAGGCCAAGCCTCGCCATGGTTTCCAGCCCGACAATATAGGCGGCGATAAATGCATCCGCCGTAGAGCCTTCCTCGACCGCAACAGCCAATAGAGCGGGAACGATGGCGACGGTGGGGTGGCCGCGCACGCTGCCATGGACGTCGTCATAATCCAGCACGTGCCCCGCATGACCATTGATGAGTGCGGCGGTGAAAGCATCCGTGCGCAGATCATGGCCGACAATGCCCGCCGTGCCGGATGTACCTGACGTAAAGCTGTCGATGAGGATTTTAGTGCTTCGGTCGGAAGCGCCACCCAGCATACAGGCAAAAAAGTCGATCAGCGCCGTGCGGGCGATCGTCACAGCCTCTTCGTCGCGGAGCGGATCAGAGGCGGCGATGGCTTCTGCCAGATGAAGGGTGAGTTTTCCGTCGGCGGTCATGGCGTCAGATCCCTTCGCCGTCGGCGACCCGTGCCACCTGTCCGCCGAGGCCCTTTACAAAGGCGTTGATACGCGGATTGGTCGACTTGTAGAAGATATGCTCCGGCGTGCCCTGATCAACGATCAGGCCGTTTTCCGTGAAGACGATATTGTCGCTGATTTCCTCGGCGAAGCGCATTTCGTGTGTCACGAGAATGCTGGTCATGCCGTCATTGACGAGATCGCGGATGACGGCGAGCACTTCGCCCACGGTTTCCGGATCAAGTGCGGAGGTAACCTCGTCGAACAGCACCAATTCAGGCCGCATGGCAAGCGCGCGGGCAATGGCCACACGCTGCTGCTGGCCGCCGGACAGCTGACCGGGATAGGCATCCACCTTCTGCGACAGGCGGACTTTTTCCAGCAATTCGCGGGCATGACGCTCAGCTTCCGCCTTCGGCGTGCCGAGGATTTTAATCGGCGCGATGGTGATATTTTCCATGACAGTCAGATGCGGGAAGAGGTTGAACTGCTGGAAGACGATGCCGATGCGCTTGCGCAGCGTTATGCGCTCAGCTTCCGTTTTCAGCTGATCGACGCGGGTGCCCCCCACGGTGATCTTGCCAGATTGCGGAATGAGCAGGCCGTTGATGCAGCGCAGGATCGTGGATTTGCCCGAGCCGGAAGGGCCGATGATGGAGACGGCGTCGCCCTTGTTGACGGTGAGATCAATGCCTTTGAGCACTTGATTGTCGCCGAAGGACAGGTGCACGCCTTCCAGTTCAACCAGAGCTTTGGCGGCGGTTTGGGGGGCGGATGCGGACATAGTGTATTCCAATCAGCGGGAAGCGAAGCGCCGTTCAAGGCGCTGCGTGAAACGGGACACGGGATAGCAGAACAGGAAGAACGCCATCAGGACGGTGAGATAGACCACGACGGTGAAATCGTTGCGCTGCACTGCGGTGCTTGCATCGGTTGCGGCGTGGAGAAGCTCATGCACGCCGACCAGCGAGGCAAGCGCCGTGCCCATGGTGATGGAGGCGTAAAGGTTCATCCACGGCGGCAGCGAGCGCTTCACGCATTGCGGCAGGATGATCCAGCGCAGCGTCTGGTTGCGCGAAAACCCGAGGCCCTGCGCCGCTTCCCATTGTGCAGTGGGAATGGACTGGATGGCGCCTCGGGTGATTTCGGCGATGTGGGCGCTGGCCGGAATCGCAAGCCCGACCACGGCCTTGATCCAGTCTGGAAACGGAATGTAGTTGCCGAAGGCGACGATCTCGAAGGGGAAGATGTAGGTCGCGGCGAAAATCAGCACCAGATGCGGGGCGTTGCGGAAGATTTGCACGTAGGTGAGCGCCGGCGCGCGCACGAGGCGATAGGGCGCAAGCTCCATGATGCCAAGCACGACGCCGATGATGGTGCCGATGGCAATCGCCAGGATGCTGATCAGCACATTCATGGCAAAACCCTTGCCGAGATAGGGCAGCCATTCTAGCAGCACCTGTCCGAGCGAGGGATCGAGAACCAGCCACAGCACGACGGCAACCAGCACGCCGCACAGAAGAATGGTGCCGAAAGGCAGCTTCTTCGCCGCCTGTGTTGGAGAGACCACCGCGCTCATTGACCGAACCCCGGAACCGCAAGACGCCGCTCAAGCCACAGGCCCGCCCTTGCGACGATGAAATTGATGACACTGAAAAAGATGAGGATCACCAGCATCAGTTCGACCACATTGTCGCGCTGCGTCCAGATCAGGATCGAGGCATAGGTGATTTCACCGACCGCAATCGCCGAGCCGACGGTGGTGAGCTTCACCAGATTGATGAGATTGTTGATTATGGAAGGAAGTGCCGTGCGGATTGCCAGCGGAAATTCCACGTAACGTAAAATCTCGAAAGAGCTGAAACCGATGGCGCGTGCCGCCTCGATGGTGGTAGCCGGCACCGCCTCGATACCGCCGCGCAAGGCTTCCGCATGGAAGGCGGCAACGTGCAGGCCGGTGATGGCGACGACCCAGAAGAACGGGGTGAGCGGATTGTTCTGCGCGCCGCCGAGCGCGTTTGAAATCAACATGTTGAGCACAAGGAAACCACACATCAGCTGCACCAGCGTCGGCGTGTTGCGGGTCAATTCCACATAGGCGCGCACCGGACCGGCGAGCCAGCCTTTGCCTGACGTGAGCATGGCGGCGAAAATGAAGCCGAAAACGAGGCTGAGCGGCAGGGTGACGGCGACGAGGATGAGCGTCATCTTCATGCCGTCGAGCCAGATCTGAACCTCGTAGCCGCTGTTCAGAAAGTCATAGTTGAGGCCTATATGCGCGGCCAACTCTATGAAACGCGCTGTAAATCCATCCTGCATCGGATATCCATGCTGTTGTCGCGGCTGCCGCCCGGCAGGCGGTGCCAGAATGACCTGTCTTGCTATAAAGCAGAAAAGAACGGCGGGCGAAACCGGCCGTTCTCAGTGGTGAGGGGAAATCTCCGTGACGGCAGATGCCCCTACGACATGCCGGTCCCCCGGACCAGGTCCGGGGTGACGGAGCAAGCGGGATTGCCCAGCCTTTACTGCGCCGCGGAGAGCTTCGTCTTCTGCTCTTCCATGAAGCCGATGCTCGGCAGGCGGTTGGCCTTGGCGAATTCGATCATTTTGCCGGAAGCGTGCAGCTCCTTGACGATCTTGTCGAGCGCAGCCTGCGTGTCGGCCTCGCCCTTGCGCAGCCAGATGACGGAGTCAGAAGGGATAAGGTCGGTGGGGATCAGGATGCCGTAATCCTTCCACTCATCGGCGCGGTCCTGAAGCATCAGGCTCAGCGTGCCGTTGACGTGCACGGAGACATCGCAATTGCCGCCCTTCAGCGCGAGCAGCGATTCCGGCTGGCTCGGCAACGCCTTTACCTGCGCGCCATATTGCTCGATCAGCGGCTGGGTGTAGTTGGAGCCCTGCGACACGCAGGCAATCTTGCCCTTCAGGTCCGGCCAGTCCTTGATGCCCGAGTCCTTTCGGCCGATGGCTGCGCCGCCCTGGCGGTCATAGGGGGTGGGCACGTAATCGAGCGTTTTGGCGCGCTCTTCCGTGTACTGCATGTTGGCGATCAGAATATCAACCTTGCCCTGCTGCAGGAACTGCACGCGGTTGGGCGGGGTCACGGTTTCGGTCACCAGCTCCACACCGAGACCGGCGGCCAGTGCCTTTGCGACGTCGATGTTGAGGCCCTTCTGCTCCTGCGTCTTCGGATCGATGAAGCCGAAAGGCGCGCCGGACAGGATGACGCCGACGGTGAGCTTGCCGCGACCCTTGATACGGTCGAGCGTCGCATCCGCGTGAGCGGCGGTGGCCATCGAAGCGATAACGACGGTTCCGGCGATGAGTTTTGCGGCAAATCTGGAGAAGGAGAGGGCCATGGGTATTTCCTTTTGGTTGTGGGTGGAAACTACATGAGGCGTCCGTCGAGAGCGAGAATTGGCGTTGCGCAAAAAATCGTATAAATAAAATCGTGTTCCAATAAGTTCTCTGGTGAGAAAAAATAACCTAATAATTTGAAATCGTAGAATCTTGTTCTTACGGTGGCGGGGTTCGGCGCTCTGGCATATCCTCGCCACGGGGCGAGGATATGCTGGCTATGCCTGGGCATTTTGAGCGCCCTTCTCCCGAAGAGCGCTCCCACATCGTTACCGACCGGCGTTATAGGCCGCGATCGCCGCCATATTGACGATGTCGCTGTCCTTGGCACCCATCGAGGTGATCTGCACCGATTTGTCGAGGCCGACGAGAAGCGGGCCGATGACGGTCGCGCCGCCCAGTTCCTGTAGCATCTTGGTGGAGATCGAGGCGGAATGGATGGCGGGCATGACCAGCACGTTGGCCGCACCGGAAAGGCGGGCAAAGGGATACTGGCTCTGCATGCGATGATGGTTCAGCGCCACATCGGCCGACATTTCCCCGTCGACCTCGAAATTGACGTTGCGCTTGTCGAGGATTTTCACCGCTTCGCGCACCTTGTCGGAGCGTTCGCCAACCGGCTGGCCGAAGGTGGAATAGGCGAGCATCGCTACACGCGGTTCGTAGCCGAAACGGCGGGCGAGACCGGCTGCTTCTTCGGCGATATCGGCAAGGTCTTCGGCAGACGGCATGTCGTGCACAGCGGTATCTGCCACGAAGACCGTTCGGTTGCGCGACACGACCAGAGAAACGCCGATGACACGGTGGCCGGGTTTGGTGTTGATGCAGCGGCGGATATCCTCGAGCGCCGTGGAATAGTTGCGGGTAACGCCGGTGACCACGGCGTCCGCATCGCCCATCGCCACCATGCAGGCGGCGAAATGGTTACGGTCGTTGTGGATCAGGCGCTGCACGTCGCGCAGCAGGAAGCCGCCGCGCTGCAACCGCGCATAGAGATAATCGACATAGGCATCGACGCGGCTGGAAAGGCGGGCATTGGTGATCTCTATATTGGCGCGGTCGAGATCGATGCCGGCACGCTCCGCATTGGCCTTGATGATGTCGTCACGGCCGAGCAGGATGGCGGTGCCAAGCCCCTGCGCGGTAAACGAGATCGCTGCGCGCATCACCTGTTCTTCTTCCGCTTCGGCGAAAACGACCCGCTTCGGAGAGCGGCGCACACGCTCGTAAAGGCGCTGCGTGGTCGACGCCATGGGGTCGCGGCGGGCGGAAAGCTCGCGGGCATAGGCATCGAGATCGGGCAATTCGCGGCGAGCGACGCCGGTTTCGATGGCGGCCTTGGCCACGGCCACCGGAATGGCCGAGATCAGGCGCGGATCGAAGGGAACGGGAATGATATATTGCGATCCGAAGCGTGGGCGGTTGCCCTGATAGGCGGCGGCCACATCATCCGGCACATCCTCGCGGGCAAGATCGGCCAGCGCCTGTGCAGCGGCAATCTTCATTGCGTCGTTGATCTGGCTTGCACGGACATCGAGCGCGCCGCGGAAGATATAGGGAAAGCCGAGGACGTTGTTGACCTGGTTCGGATAATCCGAACGCCCGGTCGCCATAATGGCATCATCGCGGATGCGGGCGACTTCTTCCGGGGTGATTTCCGGGTCAGGGTTGGCCATTGCGAAAATGATCGGCTTTGGCGCCATTGAGCGGATCATCTCTTCGGTGAAGGCACCCTTCTGCGACAGGCCGAAGACGACATCCGCGCCCTTCATGGCCTCAGTCAGCGTGCGGTTGTCAGTCTTTACCGCATGGGCGGATTTCCACTGGTTCATGCCTTCGGTGCGTCCCTGGTAGATCACGCCCTTGGTGTCGCAAAGCGTGATGTTTTCGGGGTTGAAACCCATGGCCTTGATGAGGTCCATGCAGGCGATGGCAGCAGCACCTGCGCCGTTACAGACGAGCTTCGTCGTCTTGAAGTCTCGGCCTGTCAGTTCGATGGCGTTGATGAGACCGGCGGCGGCGATGATGGCGGTTCCGTGCTGGTCGTCATGGAAAACGGGAATGTCCATCAGCTCGCGCAGGCGGCTTTCGATGATGAAACATTCCGGCGCCTTGATGTCTTCCAGATTGATGCCGCCGAAAGAGGGGCCAAGGTAGCGCACGCAATTGATGAATTCGTCGGCGTCTTCGGTATCGACCTCGAGATCGATGGAATCCACATCCGCAAAGCGCTTGAACAGAACGGACTTGCCTTCCATGACAGGCTTGGAGGCGAGCGCGCCGAGATTGCCGAGACCGAGGATCGCCGTGCCGTTGGAGATCACTGCTACCATGTTGCCGCGTGTCGTATAATCGTAAGCGGTCGCCGGATTTTCGGCGATGGCTTTAACCGGCACGGCCACTCCCGGCGAATAGGCAAGCGACAGATCCCGCTGAGTCGCCATCGGCTTGGTCGGGGTGATTTCCAGTTTCCCCGGTCTGCCTTGCGCGTGGAAATCAAGTGCTTCCTGATCTGTAACCGATGTTCTGGGGCTGGCGGGCTTCGTCGTGTCGGACATGGGCTGAGTGTGCTTTCGTGTCGATAACAGTGCAAAAATATCCGTCGTTGTTATTGTATTTTTCGCGCGCGTGCCAAGCGTTGAATGTTGTTCAGTGCAGCAAATTTAGCCGTGGCGAAATTTGTGGCCGATTCAATCGATTAAGTGCGTATTGTCGGCATTATAGGTGGGACTGGTAGGCCTGCCGTACCATATTCACGAAGGCCTCCACGTGGAGGGCAAGCGGACCGCGTCTGACGACCAGCACGCTATCTGACCAGGCATCGGCGCTTTCGAGCGGCACACCTGTGATGCCCCTTGTGGAGCGCACGGTGGTTTCCGGCAGAATGGAAATTCCCGCGCCAGCTTCCACGAGGGCAAGGATGGTGTTGACGTTGGCGATGCGCATGCCGATTTCCGGCTCACAGCCTGCATCCTCGAAAAGGGAAAGCGCGCTGCTGCTGAGCCCCAGGCCGATCTCGTCCACCGGCAGCAGCAGTTTTTCCTGCACGATATCGCCAACCGAAACTCTGGGGCGGGAGGCGAGCGGATGGCGCTCCGGCAGGGCGACGCACAGTTTGGAGCGGTCGAAGGGCATGGCCCGCAAGCTCTGCGGCAATTGGGGCAGGGGTGCGCGAATGAAAGCGACGTCTGTCTTGCGCGTCGCCACCTGCTCGATCAATTGTTCCATCGTCATGCCGGGCAGGAGTTCAAGCGTCACCTCCCTGTGGTCGTTGCCATAGCGGGTGATCAGCGCCGGCAATTTTCGTTCCGCCATTACGCTGGTGCCGAAGCCGATGCGCAGCGTGCCGAGCTGGCCGCGCCTGATCTGGTGTGCCTTTTCCAGCGCGCCCTTGGTGCGGGCAAGAATTTCCTCCGCATCTAGCAGCATCGACTGCCCAGCCGGCGTAAGTTCCACACCGCGGTTGACACGGAGGAAAAGCTTGAAGCCCAGATTCTCTTCCAGTTGCCGGATACGCTGCGTTACGGCTGGTTGGGCGATGCCCAGCTGCAAAGCGGCCGCGCGGAAATTTTTGGCCCTTGCGGCTTCCACGAAAATGGCGAGCTGGCGAATATCCATCGGCGGAGAGGTCTTTGTGTTGTAGGTGTTGATATGGTATAAGCGTAGCTTATCAAAAATGCCCGTCTTGCGCATTGTCATCTTGTCGCAGGCGACGTTATACCGCACCGAGGTTTCGGTCGCCCAGTGCCCGCATGCGGGCCTCTGCGATACGAACTTGGGAGGATTTGTTCGAGCACATTGTCCGCCGTCCATTGGGGCCGGCGATAAACTGCAGTGAATGGGTCAAAATGACAGTCACCACGGAAGTCTCCCCCACCATTGTTCCCCATTTCGCCTCGTCGCCTTCAGCGCATCTTCGCTCAGCCGTAAGTGCGGCGGACTGTCTGGCCTGGGCCGGGCATTGAAAGATCATCGGGCGTCAGCCTTCGCGGCGGCTCTCCTAACCGGATATTTAATTTCATGAGTAAACCAGCAACCTCAACGTCGCTTGCAGCCAGATTATGGCTCTTCGTGCTCGGCGCTGTCATTGTCGCTGCGGGACTGTTTTTCGCCATTGGCGGCGGGCAGCTCGCAACACTCGGCGGCAGCCTCTATTTCGTCTTGGCGGGTATCGCGCTGATCGTCTCCGGCTTGCTTATTCTCCTGCGCAAGCCTGCCGGCGCGCTCCTGTTCGGGCTTGTCTTCATCGTTAGCGGTGTTTGGGCAGTGTGGGAAGCCGGACTGCACTTCTGGCCGCTCATCTCCCGCCTGCTGGCGTTGGGCGTGGGCGCCACGGTGGTTGCGCTCTCCTATCCGCTACTGCGGCGCGCCGCTGGCAAGACGCCTGCTTACGGCGCGTCCTTTGCCCTTGCTGGCGTTTTGGCCATTGCGTCCGCTGCCGGTTTTGCCGGCATGTTCGTGCCGCATCCGACCGTCGCCTTCAAGGGTGAGGTTGCTGCACTGACGCCGGTAACGCCGGAAAAAGAACAGAAGAACTGGGAACATTACGGCAATACGGCGGGCGGCAGCCGCTTTGTTGCGCTTGACGAAATCAACCGCGATAACGTCAAGAACCTTGAGGTGGCATGGACCTATCGGACCGGCGACATCCCGATCAGCCCCGGCGCTAACGGTGCGGAAGATCAGGAAACGCCGCTTCAGGTCGGCGACACCGTGTTTGTGTGCACACCGCACAACAATGTCATCGCGCTCGACGCCGATACCGGCGCGCAGAAGTGGAAGACCGAAATCAACGCCAAATCCACCGTCTGGATGCGTTGCCGTGGTCTTGCCTATTTCGATGCCAAGGCGCCGCTGAAGCAGCCGACCGCTCCGGGCGCAACGCCTGTCACCCCGGCGATCGTAGCCGACGGCGCGCTTTGCCAGCGCCGCATTCTCATGAACACCATCAACGCGGAACTCATCGCGCTCGACGCCGACACCGGCGCGTTTTGCCCGGATTTCGGCACCAACGGCCGCGTCGATCTGAAGATCGGTCTTGGTGATGCGCCAGACCCGCAATATGTGCTGACATCGGCCCCCACACTGGCCGGCACCACCGTCGTGGTCGGCGGGCGTATCGCTGACAACGTTCAGGTGGATATGCCTGGCGGCGTGATGCGCGGTTTCGACGTGGTGACGGGTGAGCTTCGCTGGGCTTTCGATCCCGGCAACCCTGAAATCACCAAACTGCCGCCCGAGGGCCAGACCTATACCCGTTCGACGCCGAACGTCTGGGCATCCATGTCCTACGATCCGGAGCTGAACACGGTCTTCATGCCGGTGGGCAGCCCCTCGGTCGATCTTTATGGCGCGACGCGCACACCGCTCGATCATAAATACGGCGCTTCCATGCTGGCGCTCGATGCCACGACCGGCCGCGAAAAGTGGGTCTACCAGACGGTTCATAACGACCTATGGGACTTCGACGTGCCGATGCAGCCGAGCTTCGTCGATTTCCCGAAGGCTGACGGAACGACCGTTCCGGCTTTGGTCTTCGGCACCAAGGCCGGTCAGATCTATGTGCTGGACCGTGCGACTGGCCAGCCGCTGACCAAGGTGGAAGACGTTCCGGTCAAGGCCGGCAACATTCCGAACGAGCCATATGCACCAACGCAGCCGCGTTCGGTGGGCATGCCGCAAATCGGCGCGCAGACGCTGACGGAAGCCGATATGTGGGGTGCCACCCCTTTCGATCAGCTTTTGTGCCGTATCGCTTTCAAGGGCATGCGTTATGAAGGCCTCTATACGGCGCCAGGCACGGACCTCTCCCTCGCCTTCCCGGGCTCGCTCGGCGGCATGAACTGGGGCGGCATCTCGACTGACCCGACGACCAACACAATCTTCATCAACGATATGCGCCTCGGCCTGTGGATTGAGATGAAGGAAGCTGCTCCCACCAAGGCAACGGCAAGCGGCGGCGAAAGCGTCAATACCGGCATGGGCGTCGTTCCCATGAAGGGCACGCCCTATGCGGTGAACAAGAACCGTTTCCTGTCTGCTCTCGGCATTCCCTGCCAGGCTCCGCCCTATGGCTCGATGACTGCGATTGATATGAAGACGCAGCAGATCAAGTGGCAGGTTCCTGTCGGCACCGTTGAGGATACCGGTCCGCTTGGCATCAAGATGGGTCTGCCGATCCCGATCGGCATGCCCACGCTCGGCGGAACGCTTGCCACCCAGGGCGGTCTCGTCTTCATCGCCGGCACCCAGGATTATTATCTGCGCGCCTTTGATACGGCGACCGGCAAGGAAGTCTGGAAGGCCCGCCTTCCTGTCGGTAGCCAGGGCGGCCCGATGAGCTACAAGTCTCCGAAGACAGGCAAGCAATATGTCGTCATCTCGGCCGGCGGTGCACGTCAGTCTCCTGACCGTGGCGACTACGTGATCGCTTACGCGCTGCCGAACTGATCCTGACAGGTCATCGCTCTGAAAACGGAAACCCGGGCCATTCGCCCGGGTTTTTCTTTGCGGCCTGTCAAAGCGACTGATCGCCCTTTGCGCGGAACCTCACCCTGTGCGTTGCGTTAGCAAAACGGGTCCGACATTCACCAAGCTTTCACAAGGCGAACTTATGAGCTTGCGCTTATCCGCCCGTGAACCGATGATGGCAGCATTGGTAAATATGTATATTGTCCGGCCCGCCGGAAGTTTTTTAAGTTGGAAAGGTTTTTATTGTGACGGAACAATCTCGAAAGATCACGCCGGTTCTTCTTGCTGGTGGGGCGGGATCACGGCTTTGGCCGGTATCGCGCGATCAGTTGCCCAAGCAGTTCCAGCCGCTGGTAGGCAATCTTTCGACCTATCAGCAGACACTGACGCGCGTGGCCGACAAGGCGCTTTATGCCGAGCCGCTGGTGATCACCAACGAGGATTTCCGCTTCTTCGCCCGCCGTCAGGCTGAGGAGATCGATCTTCCGGCGACGGTGGTTCTCGAACCCGCGCGCCGCGACAGTGCCGCCGCCATGGCCGCTGCCGCCGTGCTGGCCGAGCGCCGGGAGCCGGGATGCCTGGTGCTGGCGCTCGCCGCCGACCATGTGGTGCTGGATGCCGACAAATTTTCAGAGTCCGTGAGGCTTGGCGCCAAGGCCGCCGATCAGGGCAATATCGTCGTTTTCGGTCTGGTGCCAACCGAGCCGCGCACCTCTTACGGCTACATCAAGCCTGGTGAAGCAATTGATGGTGAGGCTGACCTGAGCATCGTCGAGGCATTCGTGGAAAAACCGGATGTGAAGACGGCAATCTCCTATCTGGAGAGGGGTTATCTCTGGAACTCCGGCAACTTCCTGTTTCGTTCCGACGTGATGATTGCCGAACTCAAGGCATTCGCGCCGGAAATTCTTGCGGCAGTAACGCAGTCGGTCGAACAATATGAAAGCGACCTTGGCTTCGTGCGCCTACATCAAGCGAGCTTCGAAGCCTCGCCGAAAAACTCCATCGACTATGCGGTGATCGAGAAGACCAAGCGCATGGCGGTGGTGCACGGCCATTTCCGCTGGTCGGATATCGGCAGCTGGGACGCGATCTGGGAAATCGCCGACAAGCACGGCAACGACAATGCGCTCGAGGGCGACGGCGTCTTCATCGATTCCGAGGGCTGCCTGATCCATTCCACGCAATTGCTGACGACCGTGGTGGGGGCAAAGGATCTGGTGGTGGTGGCTACCAAGGATGCGGTTCTGGTGGTGCCGAAAAACCGGGTTCAGGACGTGAAGGGCCTGGTGGAGACACTGAAGGATGGCGAACACGCGCCGCGGACGCAAGCGCACAGGCGAGTGTATCGTCCATGGGGTTACATCGAACATATGTATGTGGACGAGCGCTACCGCGTGGGCCACATCACGGTTGATCCTGGCCACCGCATCTCGTTCCAGAAACACTATCACCGCTCGGAGCACTGGATCATCGTCAAGGGCACGGCAACCGTAACGATTGGCGACGAAACCCGGCTGCTGACGGAAAACCAGTCCGTCTATATCCCGATTGGTCAACCGCACCGGCTTGCCAATGAGGGGCAGATTCCACTTGAGTTGGTCGAAATCCAGACCGGCGCCTATCTTGGCGAAGACGACGTCATCCGCATCGAGGATGATTATAAGAGGCATTAGGACTGCTGCCCGCACCGAAGCGGCATTTTATCCCGGCCGGCGAGGCCGGGATGATAAATCCCTGACTTATCTGTCGGCTCGACGGATCAGGAGACAGTTGCATTCACGCAGTGGGCGAAAGCGTGGGAAAGCATCGCTGCTTCCAGCCCGCGACGCCAGAACAGCCACCCGAACATCAGTCCGGGGATAAAATTGCCGAGCATGACACTGACAATCAGCAATGGTTGCGGATGAACGGTAATGGCAAACAGAAAGGGCAGGTGGCCCAAGGCAAAAAGGGTCGCTGCGATGACAATCGCAGTCCACAGCATGACCGGCTGGACTTGCCCCTTGCCCACTATTCGCCAGAGCGCCCATGCGAATAATGCCATCAAGCCCCATCGGGTCAGCAGCTCCTCCGTTATGCCGCCATAGAGAAGCCGGGTGACAAGTGGGACTTCAAACGCCGCCATTTTTTCCATGGTTGCCGTATCGGTGAAGGCAGGCAGGATCACAGACGAATAAGCGACCATCAACAGGCCGACGAGAAGACCCGTCAGCAAAGCTGCTGGGGCTTGCCTGCGCAAGACTGGCCCGAACCCGGTTCCTTTCAGCCAGGCATCGATCAGCGGAGTGCCGAGCCCGAGTTTGCCGGCGAGCGCTTGACCCGTCGCCACCGCAGCAATGATCAGGACTGCCGGCTGGACGAGCATCACAACCCCTATCGTGAAGGAAAGATTCTGTCCCGACGCCAGCCGTTCGAACGGTGCGAGCAAAAGCGATAACACGCCCGCCAGACCGATCATCAAAAGAATGTGCCAACGTTTCACGATCGCTCACCTTATGTTTGCCCGTCCATGCGGGCTTGGCACTCTGTGCGCAGGAACCGACGCCAAAGTCGGAAGACTATGAAGATACTACGTTGCCTGCAGATTACCGGTGCGCAGTCTTTGTCGTGTCATTCGGCATCCTTCCAATTTCCCAATCTTCTTTCTCAACAAAATCTAGCCGGTCGGCACGTTTTGTATCGGCTCGAAACAGCGCGGCGAGCTGCGGCGAGATTCATTTTTTAGGCGGTTGCCTAATCAAAAATCTTCGCTTACGTTCCAACTGCAACGTTTCAGTGAGGGAGGAGACTCATGCGAATGCGCTTTATTTCTGCGGCCTTTTTGGCCAGTGTTATGATTCCGGCGGGTGTCGCTGGGGCTACCGATCTTGAAGTTACCCATTGGTGGACATCGGGCGGTGAAGCCGCTGCCGTTGCCGAACTTGCCAAGGCTTTTGATGCCACCGGCAACAAGTGGGTGGACGGCGCTATTGCCGGTTCGGGCGGCACCGCCCGGCCGATCATGATCAGCCGTATCACCGGCGGCGACCCGATGGGTGCCACCCAGTTCAACCATGGCAGACAGGCGGAAGAGCTGGTGCAGGCCGGCCTGATGCGCGACCTGACCGACGTTGCCGAAAAGGGCAAGTGGAAAGACGTCATAAAGCCGGCAAGCCTGCTCGACAGTTGCACCATCGACGGCAAGATCTATTGCGCGCCGGTCAACATCCATTCTTGGCAATGGCTGTGGCTTTCCAACGAAGCGTTCAAGAAAGCGGGCGTCGAAGTTCCCAAGAACTGGACTGAATTTGCTGCCGCAGCACCGGCACTGAAAAAAGCCGGCATCCAGCCGCTCGCGCTCGGCGGTCAGGCATGGCAGGCCAATGGCCTGTTCGACACGTTGACGCTTTCGATCGGCGGCAAGGATCTTTATCAGAAGGTCTATGGCGACAAGGATGCCGAAGCAGCGGCCGGTCCCGACATGGCCAAGATTTTTGCGGCCGCCGTCGAGGCTCGCGACATGGCCAAGGGCACCAATGTTCAAGACTGGAACCAGGCCACCAACATGGTCATAACAGGCAAGGCCGGCGGCCAGATCATGGGTGACTGGGCGCAGGGCGAGTTCCAGCTGGCCAACCAGAAGGCGGGTACGGACTACACTTGCCTGCCGGGTCTCGGCCTTAACGACTATCTCACCACCGGCGGCGACGCCTTTTATTTCCCGCTGCTGAAGGATGAAGCAAAATCCAAGGCGCAGGACGTTCTGGCCGCAACCATCGTCGATCCTAAAACGCAGGTGGCTTTCAACCTTAAGAAAGGCTCGCTGCCGATCCGTGGCGACGTCGACCTCAATGCGGCCAATGACTGCATGAAGAAGGGTCTGGAAATTCTGGCCAAGGGCAATGCGCTGACCAGCACAGACCAGCTGATTTCTGCTGATACGCAGAAGCAGAAAGAAGACCTGATGGCAGAGTTTTTTGCCAGCGCGATGACTGCAGAAGATGCACAGAAGCGCTTCGCCGGCATCATCGGTTCCGCTGACTAACCGCAACCTCTTGTGCGGCGGGTGGCATCCATCCGCCGCAAGCTCCCTGCGGGATGCGTAAACGCGCAAGCCCGGAGGATTGGGGCAAGGTCTTTGAGACCTTGCCTGGCTATCAACGGCAACGTTACAGGAGGGTCATCCATGGCGGGTCTAGCGCGCTCCGGCCGCCCCAACCAGCTTTTCCGCAATCTCAATTCGAAGATTGCTTCCATTCCCATGATATTGACCGCCGTCGTGATTTTTCTCGGCGGAACGGTCTGGACGGTGATTTATTCATTCACCAATTCCAAGCTTCTGCCACGTGCAAGCTTCATCGGTTTCGACCAGTATGAGCGGTTGTGGGCCGCACCGCGCTGGATCATTTCCATCCAGAATCTGGCGATCTACGGCATTCTGTCGTTGATCTTCAGTCTGGTGATCGGCTTCGTGCTGGCGGCGCTGATGGATCAGAAGATCCGTTTCGAGAACACCTTCCGCACCATCTTCCTTTATCCCTTTGCTCTGTCGTTCATCGTAACCGGCCTTGTCTGGCAATGGCTGTTGAACCCGGAATTCGGCATTCAGTCCGTGGTCCGCTCGATGGGGTGGGAAAGCTTCACCTTCGACCCGCTTTATAATTCCGAGATCGTTATCTACGGCATCCTGATCGCGGCGCTCTGGCAGGGCACGGGGCTCGTCATGTGCCTGATGTTGGCCGGTCTTCGCGGCATAGACGAGGATATCTGGAAGGCGACGCGCGTCGACGGCATTCCGATGTGGAAGACCTATATCCTCATCATCATTCCCATGATGCGGCCGGTCTTCATCACCACGCTCGTCATTATCGCGAGCGGCATCGTCAAGGTATACGATCTGGTGGTGGCGCAGACCAGTGGCGGACCGGGCATCGCATCCGAAGTGCCGGCGAAATATGTCTATGACTACATGTTCCAGGCGCAGAACCTGGGGCAGGGCTTTGCCGCCTCCACCATGATGCTTCTGACCGTCGCCATTATAGTCATTCCATGGGCGTACCTCGAATTCGGAGGCAAGAAACGTGGCTAATATCAGCACATTGAACACGGTCGCCGCCGCAACCGATGCGGTTGCCACGGACCTTTCCGGTCCCCGCGGTAAGAAGCCGAAAAAAACGTTTTCCCGCCGCAACATCATTCTCTATGGCACGCTGTTTGTCGCTGCCGCCTATTACCTGCTGCCGCTTTACGTGATGGTCGTCACCTCTCTGAAGGGCATGCCGGAAATACGGCTCGGCAACATTTTCGCGCCACCGGTGGAAATCACCTTCGAACCCTGGGTGAAAGCCTGGGCGAATGCCTGCACCGGGCTGAACTGCGACGGGCTTTCACGCGGCTTCTGGAACTCGGTACGCATCCTCATACCGTCGGTCGTGATCTCGATCATCGTGGCTTCCGTCAGCGGTTACGCCATCGCGAACTGGAAGTTCAAGGGTTCGGAACTGTTCTTCTCGATCCTCATCATCGGCGCCTTCATCCCCTATCAGGTAATGATCTACCCGATCGTCATCGTGCTGCGCGAATTGGGCATTTATGGCACGCTGACCGGCCTCGTGATCGTGCACACGATTTTCGGCATGCCGATCCTGACGCTACTCTTCCGCAACTATTTTGCGTCGCTGCCGGAGGAATTGTTCAAGGCGGCACGTATTGATGGCGCCAATTTCTGGCAGATCTATTTTCGCATCATGCTGCCCATGTCGCTGCCGATCTTCGTCGTGGCGATGATCCTGCAGGTCACCGGCATCTGGAACGACTTCCTGTTCGGTGTCGTGTTCACGCGGCCGGAATATTACCCGATGACGGTGCAGCTCAATAATATCGTCAACTCCGTGCAGGGCGTGAAGGAATACAACGTCAACATGGCTGCAACCCTTCTCACCGGGGCCGTGCCTTTGATCGTTTATTTCGTCTCAGGCAGGCTTTTCGTCCGTGGCATCGCCGCAGGCGCAGTAAAAGGTTGAGTTATATGAACAAAAGCGTTTCCATTCGCGATCTTTCCCTGTCCTTCGGTGCCGTTACCGTCCTGAAAGACCTCAATCTCGATATTTACGACGGCGAGTTCCTCGTGCTGCTCGGCTCTTCCGGCTGCGGCAAGTCGACACTTCTCAATTGCATTGCGGGCCTTCTGGAGCCAACCGACGGGCAAATCTTCATCAAGGACCGCAACGTTACCTGGGAGGAGCCGAAGGATCGTGGCATCGGCATGGTGTTCCAGTCCTATGCGCTCTATCCGCAGATGACGGTGGAGAAGAACCTCTCCTTCGGCCTTCAGGTCGCCAAGGTTCCGAAAGAGGAAATCGACCGGCGCGTCAAAAGGGCGGCGGGCATATTGCAGATCGAACCACTCCTGAAGCGCAAGCCCGCCGAGCTTTCCGGCGGCCAGCGCCAGCGCGTGGCGATCGGCCGGGCGCTGGTGCGCGATGTGGATGTGTTCCTCTTCGATGAACCGCTTTCCAACCTCGATGCCAAGCTGCGCTCGGAACTGCGCGTCGAGATCAAACGGCTGCACCAGGCGCTGAAAAACACCATGATCTACGTGACACACGATCAGATCGAGGCGCTGACACTGGCTGATCGTATCGCCATCATGAAAAGCGGCGTCATCCAGCAGCTTGCCGATCCCGTCACCATCTACAACAAGCCAAGGAACCTCTTCGTCGCGGGCTTCATCGGTTCGCCCTCGATGAATTTCCTGCGTGGCGAATTGATCGAGAAGGACGGCAAGGTGGTCTTCACCACCAACGGCGTCACCTTCTCACTGGATGGTTATCAGCCGGAGGCGCCGCTTGTCGCCGGTCGTGCCGTGGTTCTCGGTGTGCGTCCCGAACATGTGCGCGTCGATGCCGACATCATCAGCGGCGAGGTGCATGAGGCGATCGTTGACATCGAGGAGCCGATGGGCGCCGACAATCTGATCTGGCTCAAACATGCCGGTCATACCCTGTCCGTGCGCGTGGGCGGCCACAGGCGGTTTGCGCCGGGCACCCGGGTTCGCCTCGGCCTAGACCTCACCATGGCCTCCCTGTTCGACGCACAGAGCGAAGAGCGGCTTTAGGAAGGGCCCCGTTTTACCCCCAACACCATCCCAAGCACCCACATCTCTATGGAGGAGATAATGACAGAACTCGGTTTCCAGCTTTACAGCGCCCGCAATTTCCAGCCGTTTTCCAATATTTTGAAGAAGCTTTCGGCGGCTGGTTACAAACAGGTCGAAGGTTACGGCGCTATGTACGCCTCGCTTGATGACGCTGGGTTGAACAGCCTGCGCTCCGAACTCGATGCCAATGGTCTTGCCATGCCGACCGGCCATTTCGGCCTCGACCTTCTCGAGGGTGATCCGAAAAAGGCTCTGAACATCGCCAAGGTTCTGGGCGTGGAAGCGATTTATTGCCCTTACCTGATGCCCGACCAGCGCCCGGCGGACGCGGCTGGTTGGTTCGCCTTCGGCAAGCGCCTGCAGGAAGTGGGTAAACCATTCGTGGATGCCGGGCTGACCTTCGGCTGGCACAACCACGATTTCGAGTTCAAGGTGCTCCCGGATGGCTCCACCCCGCAGGAGCAGATTTTTGCCGGCGGACCGGACCTGAAATGGGAGGCGGATATCGCCTGGATTATCAGAGGCAATGCCGATCCGCTCGCCTGGATCGAAAGCTACGGCAAGCGCATCACCGCCGTGCACGTGAAGGACATCGCACCATCAGGCGAAAATACGGATGAGGACGGCTGGGCGGATGTCGGCCACGGCACGGTGGACTGGAAGGCCCTCGTGGCAGCACTGAGGGCAAAATCCGCCACGAAACATTTCGTGGTCGAACACGACAATCCCAAGGATATCGATCGGCTGATCACTCGCTCCATCGCATCTTTCAAAACCTATTGAGCATCAATCCGGAGTTTCATCATGCAAAGGGAACTGGGCGTCGGCATCATCGGGTGCGGCAACATCTCGTCTGCTTACTTTTCGCTGGCACCGCTCTTCAAGGGCATCAAGGTGCTGGCCTGCGCCGACCTTAACCGCAATGCGGCGGAACTGAGGGCAGAAGAATTTGGCGTCACGGCGCAGTCGATCGAGGAACTCCTCGCCAACAAGGACATCGACGTGGTGGTGAACCTCACTATTCCCGCCGCGCATTTTCTCGTGTCGAAAGCGGCACTCGAGGCGGGTAAACACGTCTATTCGGAAAAGCCGCTGGTGCTTTCGCTGGAGGAAGGCGAGGAGTTGCGGCGCATCGCCCGCGAGAAGAACCTTTCCGTTGGCTGCGCGCCTGATACTTTCCTTGGCGGCGCGCATCAGCTTGCCCGGCAATATATCGACGAGGGCAAGGTCGGGCGCATCACCTCCGGCACCTGCCATGTGATGAGCCCCGGCATGGAGATGTGGCACCCCAATCCGGGCTTCTTCTTCCTGAAGGGGGGCGGGCCGATCCTCGATCTTGGCCCCTATTATGTGGCGAACCTCATCAACCTCATCGGCCCGGTCAAGCGCGTTGGCGCACTGACATCAATGGCCAACCCCACCCGAACGGTGACCAGCCAGCCGCTGAACGGCGAGATCATCCCGGTAGAAACGCCAACCAACATCCATGCGCTTCTGGAATTCGTGAACGGAGCAACGATCACACTTTCGGCCAGCTGGGATGTGTGGTCGCATCGCCACGCCAATATGGAACTTTACGGTACGGAAGGATCGATATACGTGCCGGACCCCAACTTCTTCGGCGGTGTGGTGGAGGCGAGCGGACGCGACAAAAATATCCAGCCGCTGGAAGACTGGGCGCATCCCTTCGGCATTGCCAACCAGGAAAGCCCGAATGGCCCGCGCGCCAATTATCGCACGGCAGGCCTGGCCGATATGGCGATTGCTATCCTTGAAGGCCGCGATGCCCGCTGCTCGCTGGATCGCTCCCTGCACGGTATCGACGTGATGACCTCCATCCTCAAATCCGGGGAAGAAGGCCGCTTCATCGAGATGACCACAACCTGCACGCAGCCGGCAGCACTCGGCATCGAGGAGGCGCAGGCGCTGCTGCGCTAAGCCCGGTTTATCGAAAAAAAGAGCCCGGCGCACTGCCGTTTTGCCGGGCTCCTTCCGCTCCGCCGCATCATGGGCGAGCTTCGTGTCTCAAAAGCCGATGAAAAAACCAAGCCAGCGTGCGACGGTCGTGACCATCCAGATCAGGAAGACGAACGGGGCGATCCCTATCGTGGCGACGAGCGTCGCGGAGGCTATGAAAAGTAAGACTGCAAGATTGCGCCTGAGCCCTGGGCGTCTGTTGCCGAGTGCCTTATCCATGACGCACGGTGGCCATCAGCCCACGAACGGTAAGGGTGACATAAAGCGTGCCTGCCAACGCCATCAAAATGCCGGAGCCGATGGAGCTGAGATCGCTTAGCGAAAAGAGGAACATAGAACCGGCCGCCATCGGCAACATCCTTCAAGAACTGCAACGTTCAGTCCGTTCTAGATCAAGCCGGTTTCCCGCTTATGTCGCGATTGTTTCGTCTTGTTGCTGCGGCGGGGCAATTTCGTGGATTGCGCGGAATTTCCGCTATTTCCGCAAAGCCCTTCACAATCGCTTCGCTTTGGTTTAAAGCCGCCCCCGTAATCCGGTCGCAGCCCACCCGGTCAAAACAAGGGATCCCAACGTATGAAAACCATCGTCATCTGCTCCGGCGGATTGGACTCCGTTTCGCTTGCGCACAAAATCGCGGCGGAACATGAACTTCTCGCTCTTGTCTCCTTCGATTACGGTCAGCGCCACAAGAAGGAGCTGGATTTCGCAGCCGACTGCGCAAAACGTCTCGGCGTGCCGCATCATCTCATCGACATCACAACCATCGGCGCGCACCTCACCGGTTCCGCGCTGACGGACGATATCGACGTGCCGGACGGACATTATGCGGAAGAGACCATGCGCTCCACGGTGGTACCGAACCGCAACGCCATCATGCTGACCATCGCCTTCGGCCTTGCCGCCGCCCAGCAGGCTGATGCGGTGGCGATCGCCGTGCATGGCGGCGACCATTTCATCTATCCCGATTGCCGGCCGGGCTTCATCGACAGCTTTAATGCCATGCAGGCGCATGCGCTGGAAGGCTACGCAGACGTCACCTTGTTTGCGCCCTATGTCACCGTCTCCAAAGCGGCGATTGTGACTGACGCGGTGAAATACGGCACCCCATTTGGCGAAACCTGGTCGTGTTACAAGGGCGGCTCTCGCCATTGTGGCCGTTGCGGCACCTGCGTGGAGCGGCGCGAGGCCTTCCATCTGGCAGGTGTTACCGATCCGACGGACTATGAGGACCCGGATTTCTGGGTGGCGGCCACCCATGCCTATGCGGCACAGGAGGTGCGTTGATGTTTCGCATCACCAAGGAGTTCCATTTCTCCGCCTCTCACCAGCTGAAAAGCCTGCCCGCCGACCATCAGTGCGCCCGCCTGCACGGGCATAATTACATCGTTGAGGTCGAACTATCAGGCGAAGAGCTGAACGAGCACGGTTTCGTGCGTGATTACCACGAACTCGCGCCGCTGAAGCGCTACATCGACGATCATTTCGATCATCGCCACCTGAACGACGTTCTCGGCCATGACCGGGTCACCGCGGAATGTCTGGCGAAGCACTTTTACGATTGGTGCAAGACGAGCCTGCCGGAAACCAGCGCCGTGCGAGTGAGCGAAACCGCCAAGACCTGGGCGGAATACCGGCCATGACGGCGGCTGCACAGAAAGTTGCAGCGAAGGAAACAGCGATCCGCATCAGCGAAATCTTCGGCCCGACCATTCAGGGCGAGGGTTTGCTGATTGGTCTGCCTACCGTTTTCGTTCGCACTGGCGGCTGCGATTACCGCTGCTCCTGGTGCGATACGCTGCATGCCGTCGACAGCGAGTATCGCGACACATGGAAACCGATGTCCGTCGAGGCGATCTGGCAGGAGGTGCGACGGCTTTCCGGCGGTGTGCCGCTGACGGTGTCGCTTTCGGGCGGCAATCCCGCCATCCAGCCCCTTGGGCAACTAATCGCGAAGGGGCAGGGCGAGGGCTATAGGTTCGCGCTGGAAACGCAGGGCAGCATCGCAAAAGACTGGTTTGGCGATCTCGATCATCTGGTGCTAAGCCCGAAGCCACCATCGAGCGGCATGGAAACCGACTGGCAGGCCTTTGAAGACTGTCTTGCCGCCGCCGGCGATGGACCGCAGGTGGCGCTGAAGATCGTGGTGTTTGACGATGCGGACTATGCTTATGCCAAGGCTGCATCGGCCCGTTTCCCGCATTTGCCGATTTACCTCCAGCCCGGCAACCACACCCCGCCGCCGCCTGATGACGACAACGCGCGTGTGGATATCGATGGGATCATGGATCGCATGTTGTGGCTGGTGGACAAGGTCAGCGAAGACCGTTGGTTTTCCGCCCGGGTGCTGCCGCAGCTGCATGTGCTCTTGTGGGGGAATAGGCGAGGCGTTTGAGGTAGTACCTCCGTCATGCAGCGCTAGATTCGGGGTGACGGGAGATAATAGTACACGCTGCAGTATTGGAAGCGGCGGCTTACGCCGCCGCGCCCTTGCAAGTCAAGCCGAGACGGCCAGCTCCCGCCGTTCGCGGTCGGCGATGATCGAGAGATCAAGCACCTTCTGCAAATTCGCCGCGTGGCGGAAGTCCGGATCAGCAATGCCACCTTCCATGACGGCCTTGGCGAATTTTTCGTAATTCGTCGGCACCGGGTTGACATCGATTGTCTTCCAGATCGCCTTTTCCACATCGTCGCCGATGCAGGCTCGCAGGCTGGAATAGTCAGGCGTGTGGATCACCTCCAGCGCACCCTTGTCGCCGTGGATGCGCAGGCGCAGTTCGTTGAGATGGCCCGTTGCCCATCGGCTGGCGTGAATGACGCCCATGGCGCCGTTTTCCAACTCGGCGGTCATGGTGAAGCTGTCATTGGCGTCGAGATCGTAGGCGCCGATCTTGTTGCCTTCATATTTGTCGAAGGTCTTCAGGCGCGTGAAGATGCGCTCCACATCGCTGCCCGCGCCATAGGAGGCGAAGTCGAGAATGTGGATGCCGACATCACCCAGAACACCGTTTGAGCCGTGCTTGGTGGAAAGCCGCCACAGCCACTTGCTCTCCGTCATCCAGTCGCCCCAGGCCTTGGAAACGAGCCAGCTCTGTAGATAGGAGGCTTCCAGATGGCGCACCTTGCCGATCTTGCCGGCCAGCACCATTTCGCGTGCCGCCTGCAAGGGGGCGACATTGCGATAGGTGAGGTTGACCATGGCCACGAGGCCCGCTTTTTCTGCGGCATCGGCCATTTCGGCGGCCTTGGCGTAGTTTTCCGCCAGCGGTTTTTCGCAGAAAACATGTTTGCCCGCCGCCAGAAGCTTGAGGCTGGTCGGGTGGTGGATGGCATCCGGCGTGACGTTTGCCGCCGCGTCGAACTCGCCCCAGGCAATCGCGTCATCCAGCGAGGTAAAGGAGAGTGGAATGTTGTGGCGAAGCGCAAAGCCCCGCACAACCACATCATCCACATCCACCGCAGCCACCAGTTCGACGCCGGGGATTTGCGAGAAATATGTGGCATGGTTGTTGGCCATGCCGCCGGTTCCGAGAATGAGAAGTCTCATGGCTGTTTACCTGTAACCTGCTTCGCCTGCCTTGTGCAGCTTGGGGCCGCGTTCTTCGATAGGCTCCAGCGCCTTGTCGACGGGAACGTTGGGGGCGTCATGAATGCTTTTCAGTGCGCCGACCGGATTATAGGCCCATTTCACCGAATTGCTGATGACCTTCTGTACATTGGCGTCGTGATAGGTCGGATAAGTCTCGTGACCGGGGCGGAAATAGAAGATGTTGCCTGCGCCACGGCGCCAGGTAAGGCCAGAACGGAAGACTTCGCCGCCCTGGAACCAGGAGATGAAGACGGTTTCCAGCGGCTCCGGCACAGAGAACTGCTCGCCATACATCTCTTCGTTTTCCAGCTCGAAATGCTCGGGCAGGCCGGCTGCAATCGGGTGGCGCGGATTGATCGTCCACAGGCGTTCGCGTTCGCCCGCCTCACGCCATTTAAGCGCGCAGGGCGTACCCATCAGTCGCTTGAAAGGCTTGGAGAAGTGGCCGGAATGCAGGACGATGAGGCCCATGCCTTCCCAGACACGCTTGGCAACGCGCTCGACGATCTCATCCTGAACCGCACCGTGGTCCTTGTGGCCCCACCAGACCAGAACGTCGGTCTTGTCCAGACGCTCCTGCGAAAGGCCGTGTTCCGGTTCCTGAAGCGTGGCGGTGGTGGCGCTGATCTCAGGGTTGGTATTCAGCGCATCGGCAATGGTGTTGTGCATACCATCAGGGTAGATCGAACGCACCGTCTCGTTGATGTGTTCGTGGATATTTTCGCCCCATACAACGGTGTTGATGGTCATTTTCTTGCTCCTTGGTGAAAGCCGGAAGCTTGGGTGATCCGGCGAAAGTTAATTGTTCAGGCGGCGCCGCGCACGGGATTGCGCGCAAGGGCCTGGCCCTGCGCGTCGAAGCGGTGGATCTGCGCCGCATCCGGCACGAGAACGATTTTTTCTCCCGGCTTGCGGTCGGTCACGCCTTCCTCACGAACGACGATGGGTTCGCCAGCACCAATCTCGACATAGATGTAGCTGTCCGATCCCAGCATTTCCGAATGGATGATTTCGCCGTTCCAGCCGGTCTCACCGGCACCGATCGCAAGGTGTTCGGGGCGGATGCCGATGGTCGCGGCACCTTCGACTTCCGCATATTTGCCGGCAAGGAAGTTCATCTTCGGCGAGCCGATGAAGCCGGCAACGAAGGTGTTGACCGGGCTTTCGTAAAGCTCGAGCGGCGTGCCGATCTGTTCGACGCGGCCATCGCGCAGAACGCAGATGCGGTCGGCGAGCGTCATGGCTTCCACCTGATCATGGGTGACGTAGATCATCGTCGTGTCATGCATCTCCCGGTGCAGCTTGGCGATTTCGAGACGGGTTGCGACGCGCAGCGCCGCATCGAGGTTGGAGAGCGGTTCGTCGAACAGGAACACCTTCGGATCACGCACGATGGCACGGCCGATGGCGACACGCTGGCGCTGGCCGCCGGAAAGCTGCTTCGGCAGACGTTCCAGATAGGGCGTGAGCTGCAGCATTTCCGCTGCCGCCTCTACACGCTTGCGGCGCTGCTCCTTGTCGGCGCCTGAGAGTTTCATGCCGAAGGCCATGTTTTCGAATACGGTCATATGCGGATAAAGCGCATAGGACTGGAAGACCATGGCGACGCCACGCTTGGCGGGTGGCAGGCGGTTGACGGCTTCTCCGTCAAAGGAGAGCGTGCCGCCAGTGATTTCCTCGAGCCCGCAGATGAGGCGTAGCAGCGTGGACTTGCCGCAACCGGAAGGGCCGACGAAAACCATGAACTCGCCGGAGCGGATGTCCATGTCGATGCCCTTGATGACATCGAAGGCGCCGAAGGATTTGCGAAGATTGCGCAGTTGAATGGTGGTCATAAGTTTTCTCCTAGCCTTTGACGCCGCCGGCGGTGAGGCCGGAAATGATGCGTCGCTGGAAGATAAGAACGAGGACGACGAGCGGGGCGGTGACGATGACGGAGGCCGCCATGATCGTTCCCCAGGGGATTTCAAACTGCGAACCGCCCGAAAGAAGTGCGATGGCGACGGGCACCGTGCGCTGTTCGTTCGATGAGGTGAAGGTGAGCGCGAAGAGGAACTCGTTCCACGCCGCAATGAAGGCGAGGAGCCCTGTGGTGACGAGCGCCGGCCACATCAGCGGCATGAAGACCTGGGTGATGATGACCCATGGCGTTGCGCCATCGACGATTGCCGCTTCCTCGATTTCGATCGGCAGGTCGCGCATGAATGTCGTCAGCACCCAGACAGTGAAGGGCAGAGTGAAGATCATGTAGGAAAAGATCAGCGCGAGCGGCGTGTTGAAGATGCCAGCCCAGCGGATGAGTTCGAACAGGCCGGCGAGAACGGCGATCTGTGGAAACATCGAGACCGAGAGGATGGTGAGCAGAAGCAGCGAGCGGCCCCGGAAACGGACACGGGCCAGGGCATAGGACGCCGTTACCGCAAGGAACAGCGACAGTACGACGACTGAAGATGCAACGAACAGCGAATTGCCGAGATTGCGCAGGAACGTGCCGTTGCCGATGACGAAGTTGTAATTGGTCAGCGAGAATTCACGCGGCCAGTAGTTCACCTGGAACAGCGCTGAGCCGGATTTCAGGCTGGTCAGTATCGCGTAATAGAACGGGAATACCGAAATCACCATGATGACGGCGACCAGCGCATAAAAGGCGGTGGTTTTCAGGATGCTTGGCAGGGTCATCGCGAAGCTCCATCTGTGTTGACGCGCCCGAGCCACATATAAACGACTGTTATCGAGGCGATGATGAGGAACAGCATGGTGGAAGCGGCTGCGCCATAGGCGAACTTGTCGAAATCGAACAGGTTCTCACGCGCCAGCACCGACATCGTGCGGGTCTGGGCGTTATTCGGCGTCAGAATGTAGATGAGGTCAAAGACGCGCATCGCATCCAGCATACGGAAGATGACGGCAACCATGAGCGCTGGCCGGATCATGGGCAGGGTGACGCGGAAGAACACCTTGACGGGGTGGATACCGTCCACCTTCGCCGCCTCATACATGTCCTTCGGCACCATTTGCAGGCCGGCGAGAATGAGCAACGCCATGAAGGGCGTCGTCTTCCAGATATCGACAATGAGAACGGCGACCATTGCGGTGTCCGGATTGGCGGTCCATGCGATCTTGTGGGAGATCAGCCCGAGATTGAGGAACAGGTCGTTCAAGATACCGAACTGGTCGTTCAGCATCCACGCCCACATCTGCGCCGAAACGATGGTGGGAATGGCCCATGGAACGAGGATGGCGGCGCGCACCAGGCCGCGTCCCTTGAATTCCGCGTTCAGCACCAGCGCAACGATAAGGCCGAGAACGGTTTCGAAGCTGACCGAAAGGATGGTGAATTTCAGCGTGTTCAGAACCGCGCCCCACCAGGCGGGATCAGCCAACAGGCCGCGATAGATGGTGCGGCCGCTGCTGAGCGTGATCCAGGTGAGGTAGTTCTTGAAGCCAACGAATTGTGCGCCGTCGAGATTGGTCAGCGACGCGTCGGTGAGGCTGAACCAGACGGTGCGCACCAGCGGCCAGCCGGCCACCAGCGCTAGTACCAGAAACGTGGGGGCAATGAACAGCCATGCGGATTTCAGGCGTTCCGACTGAAGGTCGGAGCCGGTGCCGGATGCCGCGACCGGTCTTTGAAGGGCGGTATCGTTCATGGGGATATCTCGCAGTTGGGGTGTGGGAAACGCTCAGGCGAGACCGCTTCCCACACGGGCCGGATTACCAGCCGTTGCCTTTGAGATCGGTCAGTTCGACTTCAAGGAGCTCAAGGTTTTCCGCCGCCGTGCCGTTGCCGGAGAGCGTGTTGTGCACGGCACCCCAGAATTTGGCCGAAACCTCGTTGTATTTCACCTTCGCCGAGGCAGAGGGGCGTGGAACGGCGGTCTGGAAAATCGGCTTCCATGTCGGCATGAAAGGCTGCGCGTCCGCGACATCCTTGTCGTCGTAAAGCGAGGCGATCGTGGGCATGTTGGAAAGCTGGACCGCACGCATCTTCTGGGTATCCTTCGATGCGAGGAACTTCACAAGTTGGATGGCAGCTTCCTGATCGTCGGAATATTTCGAAACGGCGAGGTTCCAGCCGCCGAGCGTTGAGGCGGGTGCCGCACCCTCTTCACCGGCCGGCAACGGCGTGACGCCGAATTTGCCCTTAATGGCGCTGTCGGCACCGTTTCCAAGCGCATATGCATAGGGCCAGTTGCGCATGAAGACAGAATTGCCGGTCTGCCAGACGCCGCGTGCTTCCTCTTCCTTGTAGGCAAGCACGCCCTGCGGCGCGATGGTGCCGACCCAGCCCTTGGCGGCTTCGATCGCGGCTGCGGCTTTCTCGTTGTTGATGGAGATGTCGCCGTTGGTCTCAACGATATGGCCGCCACCGGCGGACGCAATCCATTCCAGAGCGTTGCAGGTCAGGCCCTCATAGGCGCTGCCCTGGAAGACGAAGCCCCAGAGGTCCTTCTGCCCGCCTTCGCGTTCCTTGTCCTGAATTTCCTTGGCGGTCTCGCCCAGTTCCTTCCAGGTTTTCGGCGGCTGCTTGCCGTATTTTTCCAGAAGGTCCTTGCGGTAGAACAGAGCGGGTGCATCGGTGAACATCGGCATCGCGACAAGCTTGCCGTCCACGGTCTGCGACGCCACGATGGAGGGGAAATGATCGCCGATGACGTCCTTGGTTGCTTCGGTCAGATCCACGAATTGGTCGGAGAGCTGCGGCGCCCAGATCACGTCCGTCTGGTAGACGTCGACATCCTTGTTACCCGCGGCAAGCCATAGCCGGTACTGGCTGAACTGCTCACTGGACGATGACGGCATGGTGACGAGATTGACCTTGTGGCCGGTCTCTTTTTCGAAGGCGGCGATCCGCTCCTTGAAAAATGCAATGTTCTTGCCGGTCGAGTTGGCGGCGATGGAAAGTTCGGCCGCCTGCGCGGAAACTGCCGCAGACAGCACGCTCCCACACAGCAACAAAGTCTTCATGGAAATATTCATTGTCAAACTCCTCCGTTGACGCTTCCAATCATCCTCAAAATTGAAAGCGCTTTTGACTGGTGTGAAGTTCGCAAAAGCCGACAAATCTGTCAATACTCTTTCTTATGGCGTGGAAATTGGGCATCTTCGGGTGTTGCCACGGAGGGTTTGCCTTTCGAAACGGCGAACTGTAAGGTTTCAGGTGGGGATAAATTGAAAGCGATTTCAATTTTTGTCCGCTTGAAAAATCTGCGGCGGCGACGCATGCAGGAGCAAATTGGCAGAAAACATGAAGCTCAAGGAATTCGCAGAAAAGGTCGGGCTGTCGCCCACAACCGTCAGCCGTGCGCTTGGCGGCTATCCCGAGGTGCGTGAAGAAACGCGCCAGCGGGTGATGGATGCTGCGCTGAAATACGGCTACCGGCCCAATGCCAACGCGGTCAGGCTGGCAACAGGCAGGGCTGGCGCCATCGGTGTCGTGATGGGCCGTTCGGGCGGCGGGCATTTCTTTTCGGAATTCATGGGCGGCATGGCGACGCGGCTGGAAGGCGAAGAGACCGACATTCTCGTCAGCGTCACCGTCGACAATAACATTGAGGAAGAGCTCGCGATTTTCAGCCGGCTGGCGTCGAGCGGACGGGTGGATGGCATAATCGTGCATTCGCCGCGTCCGGAGGACGAGCGCATCGCGCTGCTCAATCGGCTGGGCGTGCCTTTCATCGTGCATGGCCGCTCGAAGACGGCGTTCGAGCACGCCTGGCTCGATATCGACAATCATGATGTGACGTATCGTCCGACAATCCATTTTCTGGAACGTGGCCACCGTCGCATCGCGATGATAAACGGCCCGACAGGCCGTACATTCGTGCAGGACCGCGAACAGGGTTTTCGTGATGCGCTCGCGACCCATGGCATCACGCCTGATCCGCGCCTCATGATGAGCGAGCATTTCAGCGAAGATGCCGCCTTCCGTTTCGCCCGCTCGCTGCTGGAGCAGACGCCGCGACCGACCGCCTTCGTCGCCGGCGCGATGATGACGGCGCAGGGCGTCTATCGCGCGGCAACCCAGCTGGGACTGGTGATCGGCAAGGACGTGTCCGTCATCGCCCATGACGACGTGTTTCCTTACCTCACTCCGGAAAGCATGATGCCGCCGCTTTCCACCACCCGCTCGCCCATGCGCATGGCTGGCATGCGGGTTACAGACCTGCTTCTGCAGATCGTTGGCGGCCGTCCCGTCCGCGAGGTTCAGGAATTGTGGCCGGTCGAACTGATCTTGCGGGAATCGGTCGGTCCAGCCTGAGCTCGTCGCCATAGCTCACTGATTCCATTCCATTTTGTGAACGTCAATTGATTGCCGTTCGTCTTTCATCGCCTATACGGCAGCGTCATCTCGTGTATAATCGAAGCTGCACAGGCCTTTTGGAACAGGACCTGGGCCAGCGCGTTGAGGGGACGTGTTGAAGGAGGTGACCGATGTTTGAATTTTTAAAGCCGCAACAACAGACTGTGATCGATGATGTGGAGGCAACCGGTACCTATGCCGATGCGCTGCTCAACGTACCCAGCCCGGAACTGACCCGTTCCACCGCTCGCGAACACGGCCATGAGGCCCACTCCCGCGACTATTGCGAAAACCGCGATATTTCCCGCAGCTCGCTGGGTTTCGCCTGACCACTCGCAAAAGCTTCCCAAAAAAACGGAACTGACCGGCGTTTTCCTGCGTTTGCCCTGTACAATCCGCAGGGCGGCGCAATGACCGAAGGGACCTGACCGGCATCTGACCGATGGGCGAATTGGGTGTTGCGCCGCCTGATGAGGGGCGGCGCGCTCGCGTCGTCCCAGCAGATGAAAGCGCATTTCGATTCCGCATTGGACGAAGCGCTTATATCCAGGAGCTGCAATGCCAACTCTTCCCGTTGAACCCTATCCAGACCCGCCAATGCCGGTGCCGCCACAGCCGGATATACCGCCGGTCAAAGAGCCGGAGCCCGAAAGGCTGCCGGACGAGGCGCCAAACCCCAATCCAGATGAAAACGACGGACCGCCCAAGGTATTGTAGGTTTCAGGCTTGTTCGAATTTCCTGCTGAGGAAGGCCGAGCCTTCAAGTCCGAACCGCCACGGATAATCCTGCGCGCGGCTTATGCCGATGCGTCTGCCGCTGGTAACGGCAGCGGCCTCCTTTGGCAGACGGAGGAAAAACGGCGGGCGGTCCAGCGGTGCTCCGTCCATTTCTCCGGTAATGGCCAAGGCATGACAAAGCCTGCCGGGGCCGGAACATAACAGTTTCAGTTTGTCAGTTCCTCGCCGCAGTTTCATCATGTCTATGCCGGTGAGGGGTTCGATGGCGCGCAGAAGCACGGCGGAGCCCGGAGCGCATACGAAGTTTGCGCACCAGTGAATGCCGTAGGACCGGTAGACATAGAGATGGCCGGCCGGGCCGAACATCGCCTTGGTGCGTGGGGTCTGCCCATTGAAACTATGGGATGCCGGATCATCAGGATGATAGGCTTCGGTTTCCACAATGATGCCGCCGGTATTGCCAACGCGGAATTCCACGCCGATGAGGGCGCGGGCAACGTCAACGGGATCGCGCTGAAAGAAGCGCTCCTGCATTTCCGGGCCCAAGGCCTGATCCATCTGGAACCCCTTCTGCTCTGCCATCGTTGTGAATTCAGGTTTCAGTGTGTTGTCGCATCGGGTTACGCCGATGCTTTTTCAAATCGGAGGGCATGTCATGCAACTTTCTACGACCTATGTAAAACGGGATAACGGAGTGATTTCCGTGGAATTTGTCGGTAGCGACGGCGATCAGGTCTCGGTCCGCCTTGCCGACGGTCTTGATGGCATCGACGATGCGGAGGCCATCAAACGCGCGAGCGCGGTGATGGTTCAGCTGACGGCATTCGGAACGCGTCAAGGCGCCGATGCGCCGTCGCAGTTTTCCGCTCTCGGCACGGCGCAGGATGAAGCCCCGCACGGTCAGGCGAGCGCCCGCACATCGAAGGATCGTGTCATTCTTGAAGAGGAACTGGAAGAGGGGCTGGAAGACAGTTTTCCGGCCAGCGACCCCGTCTCGGCAACGGTCACCTCGATCGCGTCGAGAAAAGGAGGGCTGTGACCTTGGCCAATGGTAAAGTCGCCCTCGTCACCGGCGCTGGCTCCGGCATCGGCCGGGCTGCTGCCCTTCATCTGGCTGCGGAAGGCTTTTCCGTAGGCCTTCTCGGCCGTACCGAATCTGAATTGCAGGCAGTGGAAAATGAGATTTCCGCCTTATCTGGCGCTTCTAAGGTCCTCGTCGCCGATGTGGCGGAAGAGGCAGCTATGCGACACTCCGTCGCAGAGCTTGCCGATGCTTTCGGCCGTCTGGATGTCGTAGTGGCCAATGCGGGCGTCAACGGCGTCTGGGCGCCGATTGACGAGCTGACGCCTTCGGAGTGGGACGATACGATCCGCATCAACCTGCGCGGCACCTATCTAACTATCCATGCCAGTGTGCCGCATCTGAAGGCGGCAGGTGGCGGCTCCATCATCATCGTCTCTTCCATCAACGGCACACGCACTTTCAACTCGCCGGGCGCTACCGCCTATTCGGTGACGAAGGCCGGGCAGCTTGCCATGGCCCAGCAACTGGCGCTGGAGCTCGGGCGTCATCGCATCCGTGTCAACGCGGTGTGTCCGGGCGAAATTGAAACGGCGATTGACGAAAATACCGACATACGCGGGCGCGACAGGACCGAAGTGCCAGTCCGTTTCCCGGCGGGTGACATTCCGGTCACCGGCGGGGTTGCAGGGACGAGCGAGGATGTTGCTGCATTGATCGGTTTTCTGGCATCTGACCAGTCGCGCCATATCACCGGAACGCCGGTATGGATCGATGGCGGGCAGGGGCTTCTTCGGTAGCGGCAGTTCCATCACAGGCTTGTGTGCGTATGATTAACGAATGGGTAACGTCTGTTCACGAGACTTTGTCCTTGCGGGAGGTTGCCGCCATATGGCCACCTTCGCTAGTTAAGCCTCTGCCACAAAGGCGGGCAAATCGGGCGGGCAGAACGATCCATGGGTATGAATGCATTGCTGAACTTCGCAAGTGCGGGGCTGCGGCGCAGGGTAAAAGCGGGAATGAGAATAGCTGCGGTCGTCGCGATCGGCAGCGGTCTCGCCGCGTGCACCTCCATGGGTCTCGACAGCGTCAAAAAGGACCCGCCGAAGCTGTCATCCAAGATGATGGCGCAGATGTCTGCCAAGAGCATGCGCCCGGAAAGCCCGGTTCTCGTTCGCATTTTCAAGCAGGAAAGCGAGCTTGAGGTCTGGAAGATCGACAAGACCGGTAATTATGCGCTGCTCAAGACCTATCCCATGTGCCGCTGGTCCGGAAAACTTGGCCCGAAGACGAAGACGGGCGACCGGCAGGCGCCGGAAGGGTTTTATCATGTCTCCGCAGGCATGCTGAACCCCAATTCGCAATATTACGTCTCCTTCAATCTCGGCTATCCCAACCGGCTGGAATCGGCGCTTGGTTACACCGGCGAAGCGTTGATGGTGCATGGCGCCTGTTCTTCGTCGGGCTGTTACGCGATGACCGATCAACAGGTCGGCGAGATTTATGCGGTCGTGGCGCGCGCGCTGCAGGGCGGGCAGGACCGCTTTCAGGTTCAGGCCTATCCCTTCCGCATGAGCGCCCGAAACATGGTGGCGAATCGGGACGATCCCAATATGCCCTTCTGGAAGACGCTCAAGGAAGGCTATGACTATTTCGAGGTGACGCGCCGCCAGCCAAAGGTTTCCGTTTGTGGCCGGCGATACGTTTTTAACAGCGAATTTGCCGGCGGTGAGCCTGCCGATCCGCTGGCGGCCTGCCCACCTGCGATAAACCAGCCGGACCCCTTGGTGGCGTCGAAAATGGCCGAAGAGCAACAGAAATTTGCCGCCGCGATGAACGAGGGAACTTCTGCCCCGGTCAGCGCGTATGTAGACGGCGGCATGCACCCAAGCTTCCGTGCCATCCTGAAATCCAGTGGCGCAAAGGCCATGGCATCGCAGGTCTCCGGCACGAAGTACCCTATAAGCCGCCCCGAGGCGGCGCTGGCAGATCCCTTTGCCAGCGCAAGATGACGCAGATGAGGTTTTTCAATTGAACGACACGACAACGACCCGGCGAGGTTTCCTGCTTGGAGCGGGCGGATTGGCGCTGGCCGGCCTTGCAGGCTGTAACACCACCTCGCGTGAGGCCACGCGGCCAACAGCCCCGGCCGACGACCCGATGTATGCCTTGATGTACGGTCCGAAGCCCGACGAGCAGTTTCCGTTGCCGGAAATTCCCTACAAGCGGATCCCGCGCCAGTTCCTGCGTCAAATGGTGGAAAATCCCACCGGTGAGCGTCCCGGCATCATTGTGGTCGATACCGCCAACCATTTCCTTTATCTCACCTACGAGAACAACCAGGCCATGCGTTATGGCGTCGGTCTCGGCCGCGCGGGCTTCGAATGGGCCGGACGCGGCGTTATCCAGTACAAGCGTCAATGGCCGCGCTGGACGCCGCCCGACGAGATGATTGCCCGCCAGCCTGAGCTGGAACCCTATAGCGGCCGCAATGGCGGCATGGAGCCAGGCCTCAAGAACCCGCTCGGTGCGCGTGCACTTTATATCTTCAAGGACGGCAAGGACACGATCTACCGTCTGCACGGCTCGCCGGAATGGTGGACGATCGGCAAGTCGGTTTCCTCCGGCTGCGTGCGTCTGCTGAACCAGGATATTGTCGACCTCTATAACCGTGTGCCTGATGGTACGCCGATTGTGGTGACGGCGCTCGGGCCGGCACAGCAGGGTGTTCCTATCGGGCAGGCGGGCGTGCCCGTGGCGCAGTATGGCGGCGGCGTGGTCGGCGACGGCCTGTCGCAACCAATGCAGACCTATTGATAGACGAAATTTCCAGCCGCCTGAGAGGGCGGCTGGAAATGGCTAATGAATGAAGGCGCAATCAAAGCGCTTCGATACTGCTGCTGCCGGCTCGATTTGCGGCAGCGACCTCAGGCCACGCGACGGGTAACGTCGCGGCTACCGGCACTTTCCATTTCCAGACGGAACCGCGATACAAGCGAGCGCAGCTTTGCCGTTTCGGCGGCGAGCATTGCAGAAGCCGCGGTGGACTGCTCCACCATGGCCGCATTTTGCTGGGTGGCATGATCCATGGAGTTTACCGCCGCGTTGATTTCGGCAAGGCCGGTCGATTGTTCGGTCGCCGATGTGGCGATGGCGTTCATATGGCGATCGATGCCGGCGATACGCTCGCCGATCTCCTTCAGCGCCGTGCCGGTGTCGAGAACCAGTTTCACGCCGCTTTCCACTTCCGTCGAGGATTGCCGGATATGATCGCGGATTTCGCTTGCGGCCTTTGCTGCGCGCTGGGCGAGATCGCGCACTTCCTGCGCCACTACCGCAAATCCCTTGCCGGCTTCACCGGCGCGCGCGGCTTCCACGCCTGCATTCAACGCCAGAAGATTTGTCTGGAAGGCGATCTCGTCTATGGCGCCGACGATGCCGGTGATCTGCCGGGACGAGGTTTCGATGCGGCGCATCGCCTCTTCCGCATGGCTGACAACCTCCACAGATTTCAGTGCGCTGTGGTTGGCATCGGTGGCGGCGAGCCGCGCTTCGGCGGCACGCTTGTTGGCGTTTGAAACATTGACCGTGATTTCATCGAGAGCTGCTGCGGTCTGTTCCAGAGACGCTGCCTGATTTTCCGTGCGGCGGGAAAGATCGCCGGCACCTGCGGCGATTTCCCGGCTGCTGCCGTCAATCGTGCTGATGCCATCGGAAATGGCGAACAGCGTTTCGCCGAGTTGACGCACTGAGCTGTTGAAATCGTGTCGCAAGGCCTCGAATTGAGGGGCAAAGGGCTGATCGAGCTGAAAGGCCAGATCGCCCGATGCCAGCCGTTTCAGTCCTGTCGCAAGACCGGAAGTGGCGATGCGCAGCCGCTCAGACGCATCGTCCTCCGCTTGCTGTCGCGCGGCCGCCTGATCGGCTTCTGCCTGCAGTCTGGCTGCTGCGGCCTGTTCTTCGAGCGCCCGATTGGCAATCGCCGCCTGCCGGAATATTTCGACCGCGCCGGACATGGAGCCGATCTCATCCTTCCGGTCCATGCCGGAAGGAGGTTGTGACGTGTCGCCGCTGGCAAGGATTTCCATCGTCTTCGACAGGCGCAGGATTGGACCCGTTACCGTTTTGCGGGTGAGGATAAAGAGGCCTACGCAGAAGAGTGTCGCCAGAACCAGCAGCCCTTCTAATACGAGCTCGATTACCGCCTTCGTCTCCTGGCTTTCCGCGACAGTTGCTTCGGAAAGCGCGTCGATCTGTTCGCTCGCCGTTTCCATCGCGGTTTCGAGAGTGGTGAACTGGCGCATGAAGTCCGGAATCATTTTTGTCGCCGCGCCCGGATCGGCGTTGACGAGGCCAACCACCGTTTTGGCGCTTTCAAGATAGGACTGAAGCGGTTTTTCAACGCTCTCAATAACGGCTTTGGCGTTCGTACCTTCGGTAAGCGCCTTGTTTAGCTTCAATGCTTCAAGGAAAGTGGCTTCATGTTCGGCAAGGTCGGCCTTTACCGCGTCGAACGACAGGCCCATCGTATCATTCGTGGAAAGAATGGCTGCCAGCACGTCTGAGCGCAGCGCATCGTGCATCATGTCGGCACGCATATGATTATGAAGTATCTCGGCGGACCGCGATACATCCGTACTATTGCGATTGAGCGTATTCGTCGCCCAGATACCGACCCCCGCCGCGCTTCCGGTGATGGAAAAGATCGCAATGCTTGCCAATATAATTTTTTTCTGAATCGACGCCATGAGGCCATTCCCGCTCGGTTGGTTATACTACGGGAAATTAATAGAATATGCTTAAGAAATGATCTATTTTTGTTGCGGTCTTGATAAATGCAAAAAAAAGGCTGCAATAGAAATTGCAGCCTTTTGTTTATTAGTGATTTATACTTTTAATTCGCTCTTTTCAGCGCGTCGCCCAAGATAGAGACGATATCGTCGAAATGGGATTTTTCGGCGATAAGCGGCGGCGAAAGGGCAATGATATCGCCCGTGACGCGAATGAGCAGACCGCGCTCGAAGCAATCCACGAAAACGTCATAGGCGCGTGCGCCGATAGCTCCATCACGCGATTGCAGCTCGATGCCGGCGATGAAGCCGATGGTGCGGATGTCGATGACATTGGGCAGGCCCTTCAGCGAATGGATGGCGTCGTGCCAGACATCCTGCATTTCTGCCGCGCGGGTAAAGAGCCCTTCGTCGCGGTAGATGTTGAGCGTGGCGATGCCGGCGGCGCAGGCAACCGGATGTCCGGAATAGGTATAGCCGTGGAACAGCTCTATCTGGTTGTCAGGCCCATGCATCAACGCATCGTGCACCTTGCGGCTGGTAAAAACCGCACCCATCGGGATTGCGCCGTTGGTCAGCCCCTTGGCGGTGGTAACGATGTCAGGCGTCACGCCGAAGTAGTTGCTGGCAAAGGACGAGCCCATACGGCCGAAACCGGTGATAACCTCATCGAAGATCAACAGAATGCCGTGCTTGTCGCAGATGGCCCGCAGGCGCTCCAGATAACCCTTCGGCGGCACCAGCACGCCGGTGGAGCCGGCAACCGGTTCAACGATACAGGCCGCGATTGTTTCGGCCCCATGCAGAGCAACCAGCCGTTCCAGATCGTCTGCCAGTTCAGCACCATGCTCGGGCTGGCCCTTTACGAAGCTGTTTTTCGCCAAATCGTGGGTATGACGCAGGTGGTCGGCCGGGATTTGCGGAAAAACACGGCGGTTGTTGACAAGGCCGCCAACGGAGATGCCGCCGAAACCGACGCCGTGATAACCGCGCTCACGGCCGATCAGACGGCTGCGGGTGCCCTGACCGATGGCGCGCTGATAGGCGATGGCAATCTTCAGCGCCGTATCGACTGATTCAGAACCCGAGCCGGTGTAGAACACGCGGTCGAGCTTCGCGCCTTCCGCGCCGGGCGCGATTTCCGCCAGCCGCTCGGCGAATTCGAAGGCGACGGGATGGCCCATCTGAAACGAGGGCGCATAATCCATGGTCGAAAGCTGGTGTTTGACGGCGGATGCAATCTGGTGGCGGCCATGGCCGACATTGACGCACCACAGGCCAGCTGTGCCGTCGAGAACCTGACGACCGTCATTGCTGGTGTAATACATGCCCTCCGCGCTCGTCAGCAGGCGGGGATTGGCCTTGAACTGCCGGTTGGCGGTAAATGGCATCCAGTAGCTGTCGAGTGAGGTGGAGTTGGATCGGTTGGGGTTGTCCATAACGGTTCTCCTGTTCGGTGCCGGTGATTGAAAGGTATTTTCCGGGCTGAACAAGCCCTTTTCTCGCTGTGGCCAAGCCATTGAAAATGTTATAGGCGGGAAAGGTAGTTTTCGATATTTCGAACAACGGCAACGGGGGATCACGCATGTCGGTGGATATAGGCGGGCGTTTGCGCCATTTGCGGCTGCGTCACAATATTTCCCAGCGTGAACTGGCAAGACGTGCTGGTGTTACCAATTCGACGATTTCCCTGATCGAATCCAACACCTCCAACCCGTCCGTCGGCGCGCTGAAGCGCATTCTCGACGGTATACCGATCGGCCTTGCCGAATTTTTCGCCTACGAGCCGGAGACCAGCCGCAAGGCATTTTACCGCGCGGATGAACTTGTCGAAATCGGCAAAGGACCGATATCCTTCCGGCAGGTGGGCGAAAATGTTTTCGGCCGCAGCCTGCAAATCTTGAAGGAATGTTATCAGCCGGGTGCCGATACCGGCAAGGTGCCACTGGTCCACGATGGAGAAGAGGGGGGTATCATCCTCTCGGGGCGTCTGGAGGTGACGGTAGACGAGGAGCGGCGGGTTCTCGGTCCGGGGGATGCCTATTATTTCGAAAGCCGCAGGCCGCACCGCTTCCGCTGCGTTGGTCCAGTGCCGTGCGAGGTCATCAGCGCCTGCACACCACCCACCTTCTGATTCTATGGCTTTCGCGTAAACTCACGCCGGAATGGTGGTCGGACCGTTTCAGCCGGAGATAATATGGTCCAGCCGGAGAGATTTTCTACGATCCGACCGAACTTTGATACGGGTTCCTGCCATTATTTTGCCGCTTTTGCGCCGCTTTTGCAATTTTTCCATCGCTTTTTCTTGGCGAAGTTGGCGTGCCGGCAAAAAAATCCCGGCTAATATGTCAAATTTTATATGCATTGCCACAATCTTGCTGCGCTGCAAAAAAATTTAATATTCTTCCTGACGCATGGCTGTTCTTGGCGTTCCTGTCTCACCTGATTAAGTCACAAGAAACATATAAGAAAAGACTATCTGTTGTCGAAAACGCAATACATGCGGGAGCGGTACCCATGCTCTCAACACATGGCCGCCGGCACATTTGTTGCTTTTTTATGCAACCGTTAATATTGCCCTGACGTTGATCGGCCGCTCTCGCAAGAAATCGCATAGACGGTCAGGGGCAATGTGCCTTACAAAAAATCCATTAGCATCAAATTCAGAACACAGACTTGTTATCTCTTTTAGACGGAAAGACACGCCTCCGGGCACCGACCAATCGCAAAACATAAATGGAGTTCTCTCTATGAAGTCCGCGACCCAATCGGCTGAACAGACACTCAGCAGTTCCGAAGACTTCGATGTCAGTTTCCCTATCGGGGGCATCGCAAAACGCAGCTTCGATATGACATCGGCCCTGCTTGCGCTGCTCATCTTCAGCCCGATTTTTCTGTTGATCGCCGCACTGGTGAAATTGTCCGATCCCGGCCCGATCTTTTATGGGCACCGGCGTGTGGGACATAATGGCCGCTATTTCCATTGCCTGAAATTCAGGACGATGGCGATGAACGGTGATGAAATGTTGCGGCAATATCTTGCCGCCAATCCGGAGGCCGCCGAGGAATGGCGTGCGACCCGCAAACTCAAGAATGATCCGCGCGTAACCGCAGTTGGTGCCGTGTTGCGCAAGCTCAGCCTTGATGAGCTGCCGCAGCTTCTCAACATCATCCGCGGCGAAATGAGCGTCGTTGGCCCGCGCCCCGTCGTCGACGAGGAGCTGAGCTACTACGAAAGCGATGCCGCCTATTACCTCAGCACCCGTCCGGGCCTGACCGGCCTTTGGCAGATCAGCGGCCGCAATGACGTAAGCTACAAGACCCGCGTGGCTTTCGACACGCAATATGTGCAGAACTGGTCGATGCGACAGGACGTCTTCATCATCGTCAAGACCATTCCCGCCGTGTGCCTTTCACGCGGAAGCTACTGAAAACCGATATTGAGTTTGGCTTTATCGATCTTTGTTTTGCCACGCACCCTGACCGGGATCCCAAGTCCGGTCTTTGGGTGCGTCATTGGTGCAAATCATAATGGCCGCTTTTTGCGGCGCTGTGCAGCCGGCACCGTCCGGCTGCTCTATCGCCTGATCGCCCGCGCGGCGATCCGCAAACAGGGAGTTTCCCGATGAACGGTCCTATTGCCGTCGCCAGCCGTCCGCTTGCAAAAAGAACCGCCGGACGCACTTTCTCCGCCCTTCTGCTTGTTGCATCCGTCGCATTCGGAGCGCCGCTTTCCGCAATGGCTGCAGAAGGCGCTCAATACAAGCTTGGCACCGCCGACAAGCTGCGCATCCGCGTTGCCGAATGGCAGCCGGCCGATGGCAGCATCCGCAACTGGGATGTCATCAACGGCGATTATTCCGTCGGCCCATCCGGCGCGCTGTCGCTGCCCTTCATCGGCCAGCTGGATGTGGCGGGGAAGACGTCTGCAGAGGTCGGTGAGGCGATTGGAGCCCAGCTTCAGAGCAAGTTCGCCCTTCGCAACCTGCCGTCGGCTTCTGTCGAAATTGCCCAGTTCCGGCCGATCTTCCTCAGCGGAGATGTACAGACGCCAGGCGAATATCCCTATGCTGCCAATCTCACGGTGTTGAAGGCCGTAAGCCTTGCCGGCGGGTTGCGGCGCTCCGATGCCGGGCAGCGTTTTGCCCGCGACTTCATAAATGCCCGCGGCGACGCAGCCGTTTACGACAACCAGCGCGCAAGGCTGCTTGCCCGTCAGGCGCGGTTGATCGCCGAGGTCAAGGGTGACACGGTCATTGCCAAGACGCCGGAGATGGAAAAGATTGCCGAGATCGACGCGCTTCTCGCCAGCGAAAGCGCGCTGATGAAATCGCGCACCGAGCGTTACACTTTGCAGCTCAAGGCACTGACGGATCTGCATGCGCTTCTGGAAAGCGAAGTCGAATCGCTGAAAAAGAAATCGGAAACGCAAAACCGCCAGCTCGAGCTTGCCAATGAGGACCGAGACCGTGTCAACCGGCTGAACGAGCAGGGCCTTGCACTATCGCAACGGCGTATTTCCGCGGAAGAACGTGCAGCGGAGGTGGAAGCCGCACTGCTTGATATCGACACGCAGTCATTGCGGGCCAAGCAGGATATCAACAAGGCGACCCAGGATGAAATCAACCTGCGCAATGACTGGGTGGCACAGCGCTCCAAGGAATTGCAGGACACGGAAGCGGAACTCGACAAGCTCAATCTGCAACTGGGTACAAGCCGGGAATTGATGTCGGAGGCGCTCGCACAATCGGCTGAGGCGATCCGTTTCGATCCGTCGGGAAAATCCGCGACAATCAGCTACGTCGTGGTGCGTGAGGAAAACGGCAAGCCGAAAGAAGTGAAGGTGGATGAAAACGCCATGCTTCAGCCAGGCGACGTCATCAAGGTCTCGTCCGAAATCCTGATGCAGTGAGGTTTTCATGCGGATCGCCAAATCGGCACTGATCGATCCCGAACGCAATGAGGTCTACGGAATGGCGGCGATTGCGCTGTCATTCTTCGTTTTCGCCTATTCGTCGCGTTTCGGGCAAATCTCGATTCTGGCCTATTATGGCATGTGGCTGCCCCTTGTAGTGGTCAATTACCGGCGCGTGCTGGGTAACTATCCGCGCTATCTGTGGATATTCGCCTTCGGCATCCTGACCGTGCTGTCGAGCTTCTGGTCGGAGGCAGCATCGGTCACCATGCGCGCTTCCATCCAGTATATGACGCATATCGTCTGTGCACTTATCGCCATGCGGGTGGTCTCCATCCGCACGCTGACACGTGGGGCGTTGATCGGCATCACCGTCATTCTGCTCTATTCGCTGCTGTTCGGTGTCCACCTTTTCGATGCGCTTGATGGAACCTACAGTTTTGTCGGGGCTTTCTCATCGAAGAACCAGCTTGGCTTCTACGCCTCGCTCGGCGTCATTTTCGCCGTCTCATCCGTGCTGATCCTCAAGCAAAGGGGTATCTGGCTGCCGGTCGCGGGCATCACCGGGCTCCTATCGGCCTATAGCCTAATTGCTTCGCAATCGGCCACATCCACCATTACCACGGCGGCGGTGGTCGCCCTCATCATCGGTTTCATCCCGATTGGCATGCTTTCACCGGCCAACCGCAAGATGACCTTTTTCGCACTCGGCGGTATTGGCATATTGCTGGTGGTTGCGTCACTGCAGTTCGGCTTGCTTGATGCCATTCTCGGCCTTTTCGGCAAGGATTCGACACTGACAGGACGCACCTATCTCTGGCAGCAGGGCATCGAAGCGGCAAAGCAGACACCGATCCTCGGCGTTGGTTACCAGGGGTTCTGGGTGGTGGGTTTTGCCGATGCCGAGCGCCTGTGGAACGACTTCTTCATTACCGGACGCAGCGGCTTCCATTTTCACAACACCTATATCGAGACGGTGGTGGAGAATGGCATCGTCGGCATGGTTCTGCTCGGCATGGTGCTTTACGGAACGCTGCTCGGCCATCTGCGCTCGGTCCTGATGCGCCAGCGCGATCCGCAGGGCGTCATTCTCTTTGCCATCTGCGCGCTGTTCGTCGTCCGCTCCTTCGTGGAGATCGATATCATCTTCCCATTCCAGATCGGTTCGTTCCTGCTGTATTTCGCCGCCGGAAAACTGTGCCTGCCGGCGAAAGCCACGCAGAATAGCGAAACTCATCCCGCGATTGGCGTGCGGTTACAGACGCGAGCCTGAGCATTCGCTCTTCCCGATCCTAGAGGTAATCCGATGAGACGTGCGGGCTGGCGTGGATGAAACTCCACATGTCCTTGCTGACAGAGACGATGTCGGCGATGGATTTCTCGAGGTGTTCGATTTCTTTCTCGTCCATGCGTTCTACCTTGCCGTAACGGACCTGGGTTTCGTCCTCCACCAGTCGCATGAGCTGGGTGCTGGCAATTTCGCCCTTTTCGTCGAAGGAGTAGATGCAATGATTGTATTTGTTGCGCGTTTTCGATTCTTTCTTGAGCCGCGCCATGATGGATAGAATGGTCTTGCGATCCGGCGCCGGCGTTGAGGGAAGTTTTGCCAGACGCTCGATGAGATCCATGCGCGCGCGCGTGGTGTTGAGCGTCAGAAACACGACGATGGCCGCTTCCTTCTCCACTTTCAGGAGATGGACGATCAGATAGATCATCAGGCTTTCGGTGTTGGTCCACACGTAATTCAGCCTGCCGACCATCAGCAATATATCCGACATTGCCGCCATGCTGTTCTCCCGCCCCACCAGACATATACTGGCATTCTATGCCGATCTGGACGGGATTGACAGTGTAGGTCCTTCTGCGTTCCGCATTTTCCCGACGCAAAACCGCCGTCCAACCTTCCTGGAAAAGCGGTATTTCTTCATCTTTCCTTGAATGCTCGGGACATGCTCTCGGAGATAGGCTTGGTCAGATATTCGAAGAAGGTTCGCTCCGAAGTCTGGATCAGGACATCCGCCGGCATGCCGGGAACGGGATGGAAATTATGGACCTTCGCGATCTCCTCGTCTGAAACCTGCACGCGCACGATATAGACGTCCTTAACCTGCAGGCCTGCATTTTCCTCGATGCTATCGGCGGAGACGTAAAAGACCTTACCGTTCAGAACAGGCGTGGTGCGGCGGTTCAGTGCCGAAAGGCGGATCGCTGCCGTCTGGCCTTCATGCAACTGGTCGATGGAGGTTCTCAGAACCTGCGCCTCAAGGATCAGGGGAACGTGGGCGGGCAGGATTTCCATGATTGGCTTGCCGGTGGTGATGACGCCGCCTGCCGTGTGGTAATAGGCGCGCACCACGGTACCGTTGACGGGGGAGCGGATGACGGTGCGTTCCAGCACTTCGGCGGCACCGCGCACTTGCTCGCGCACGCTGTCCAGATCGGCTTCTGCGGTTTCGAGCGCGTCGAGAGCAGCCTGCTTGTTGGCGTTGATGGCAATGACCGCTTCCTGCTTGAACTTGGCGATTTCAGCCTCGCTCTGGTTCATCTCGCCGGTCAGTCGGGCGATATCGCCCATGGCATCGGCAATGGCGCGCTCCAGCGCCAGCATGTCGGTCTTGCGGATGACACCGTCCTTGGCAAGCCTTTCCTTGGAATCACGCTCCTGGGTCAGAAGTGCCAGTTGACGGTCGAAGGACTGCTTCTGCCCCTCATAGCCTGCATAACGAAACTCCAGCGACTTGATGTTCTTTTCGATGAGATTCAGTTGCTCGTCGAGCTTCACGATCTTGCTGTGGAACACGATGTTCTGGCTCTGGATGATGGATTTGATATCAGGATCGCTGGCTTCCTTCATGACGATGTCAGGCACCTTGAAGCTTTTTTGGCCCTGCGCCTCGGCGCGCAGGCGCGTGACGATGGTTTCGAGGCGAAGGCGTCTCAGCTGGAACATGCGCTCGTTGGCGAGCGCCGTCGTCTTGTCGAGCGTCAGAAGCACGTCGCCTTCCTTGACGGTGTCGCCTTCGCTGACCATCATTTCCTTGATGATGCCGCCCTCCAGATGCTGCACGACCTTGTTGTTGCCTGTGGCGACAAAGCTGCCCTGGGCAATGATGGCGGCGGAGAGCGGTGCAGTGCCGGCCCAGTACCCGAAGCCGCCGAAGGAGGCGAGCAGCACGGCAAGACCGATTGAACTGTGGAGGCGAATGGAACGTGGCACTTCGCTGTACCACTCAAGCTGGCCCTGGGGTTTTACCTCTGCGACGGCGACGGCGGTTTTTTTCTTGAACATGACGATCCTCAACCCTCGATCTGCGGAGACTGGCTACTTTGCCGGCCATTGCCGGAAATAGCCTTCAGTACGTCCATCCGTTCGCCGAACATGGCGACCGATCCGTCCTTCAGCACCATTATCTTGTCGACGCACTGAAGAAGTGCGGGTCGCTGGGTGATGGTGACGGTGGTGATGCCCTGTTTCTTGGCGTGCAGAATGGCTTTTGCCAACGCCTGTTCGCCCTGCGTATCAAGGTTGGAGTTTGGTTCGTCCAGAACCACGAATTTGGGATCACCGAAGAAGGCGCGGGCAAGCGCGATGCGCTGCTTCTGGCCGCCCGAAAGCGGTGCGCCATCGGCGGCAACCACGGTTTCGTAACCCTGCGGGAAACCGGCGATCAGCTCGTGTACGTCAGCGAGCACAGCCGCCTCGTAGATCTGCCGGTCTTCAACATCGTCACGCATGCGACAGATATTGGCCTTGATGGTGCCGGGAAACAGCTGCACGTCCTGGGGCAGATAACCGATGCTTTCACCGAATTGCCGCTGGTCCCAGTTGCGCAGGTCCATGAGGTCAAGGCGGACATTGCCGGAAGTGGGAAGGATGGAGCCGACCAGCATCTTGCCAAGCGTCGTCTTGCCGGAACCGGAATTGCCGATGATGGCGAGGGATTCACCTTTCTTCAGCGAAAAGGAAATGCCGTTCAAGATCACCTTCTTCTGCGGCGGCGGCACGAAAAGGATACGTTCCACATCCAGACGCCCTTCCGGATTGGGCAGGCGCAGACGCGGGAAATTGAGCGGTGAGGTGATGAGAAGCTGCTTGATACGGCTATAGGAGGCTGCAGATTTGTTGAACTGATGCCAACCCTCGATCGCCCCTTCGATGGGCGCCAGCGCGCGGCCGGAAATGATGGATGCTGCGATCACCATGCCGCCGGTCAGTTCGCCTGCGAGAGACAGATGCGCGCCCCAACCCAGCAGTGCGACCTGCGTGATCATGCGGGCTGCTTTGGAAACACCTGAGAACATGATGTTGCGATCCTGCGCCGCCACATGCGACTTCAGTGATCCGGCTGTTTCACGACCCCACATCTTCACGGCCTCTGGGATCATCGCCATGGCATTGATGATCTGCGAGTTGCGCGACATGGAATCGAGATGGAAATTGGCGCGGCTCAGATAACCGGAGGCTTCCGCGAACTGTCTGGCGGTGAAGCGCTGGTTCAGCCAGGCTATGATGAACAGCACCGCGCAGCAGACCATGATGATGATGCCGAGATGCGGATGTACAAGATAAACCACCACGATGAAGAGGGGCATCAACGGCGCATCGAGAAAGGCGATCAGGGTGCCGGAGGTAATGAAGGAACGCAGCTGCTGCAGGTCCTGCAGAATCTGGTAGTCCTTGCCGCTGCCATGCAGGGAGGCACGGGCCGCTGCCGACAGGATCGGCGCTCCAAGCTGCACTTCAAGCTCGACAGCGGTGCGCATCAGGATGAAGCGCCGGATGGCGTCCATGAAGGCTTGCAACAGAACCGCGCCGAGAACGGCGACCGTCAGCATGACGAGTGTATCCATGGAGCGGCTTGTCAGGACCCGGTCCGAGATTTGAAACAGATAGAGCGGGATGGCAAGCAGCAGAACGTTGATGGCGATGGTGAACAGCATCACGATCGCCATGTTGCGCCGTATCGCGGCGATGCCCTTGGCGAGGCTGGCGGCGAAATTGACGGGTTCACTGCGCTTGTGGAAGCCGCTCTGGCTTCCGCCGCCGCCTCCGCCACCGCCGCCATTCTCCGTCGGCTCCTTGCCGTTGCCGCCGCCGCCCGTCACCGGACGGCGCTCGTTTTCACGGATAGGCCCGTCATTATTGTCGATGGTCTTGACGAAGGGCAGGTCGGGTGCGCTTTTCAGCTCGGTATTGTCCACCTTTGCTTCCGGCTCCGGCGGTGAGGCGGGGCGCCGGTCTTGCTGCGGCGGCACTGGCCTTTCCTGCGGAACGTCACGCATTTGCGGTTGTTCGGCGTATGGGGAATGTTGTGGAAGGGGCCGGGGCGGTGTGATCTCAGGGGAGGGCGAGGCTGCTTTCACGGTCGGTTCCGCGCCGGACAGGTGACGCAGGTTTTCGACGGCCTCGTTTATGGCCGAAATGCAGGCATCAGTCAGCTTGCTGTCTTCCGCATCCTGATCCAGCGGCAAGTCCAGCGAGTGCCCGGCGGTAATGGTTTTTCTTGAAATATGATCCATTTTTTTATTAATCCCCTCGGTGATCTCGCGGTTTCTGCGGCTTTGGCGGCGGGTGTTTCTCCCCGCCTGTCAAAACCTATGCAGTGACCGCCTGCATGACGTCGGATGAATGCGCGCTCGACCACGACATGTCGTGACCGGCGTTGATGACGCCATCGGATTCATTCTGAATGGTGGCGGGATCGTCGTGCAGAAACGCGATCACTTCGTTTGCCAGCTGCTGGCCTTGGTGACCCGGTTGCGACGCATCATTTTCGATGATGCCGCCCTGTATAAGGATAGCATCCGAATAAAGCCCGCCCGCGACGTAGGTGGTGGAACCGAAGCTGTCGTAATCGATAATCTGCGCGAGATTGATGACGGCGTTGCTGCCGGTATCGATATGGATCGTGACGTTCTCGTTGTTTTCCAGAATCTTTGCGGCTGCCTGCGTCACATAGTCGGAATCGCCCAGCACGCTCACCTGTTTGATGATGCTGACGTCATAAAGATTGCCAGTGATGTAAAGGACGTTGATCCCCTGATAGCCCGCAAAATTGGCATCGTGGGCAAGCGCGTCCGGCATGTTCGGATCACGCTCGTTAATCGCTTTCACCGTCTGCGCCATATAGTCCGGCATGGTTTCGAAACGGTCGTTGCCACCGACATTGTGGATGCTGGCGTCGTTCCACAACAGGTTGTTGCCGGACTGAACGGTGGCGCCCTCAGGCGCGTCGGGGTTGGCGCGGATCCAGTCATTGTCGTAAAGCACGGCGATCTGGCTGATGAGGTTCATGTCCAGCACATTGCCGCCGACGATGACCAGATCGTACTGCATGCCGATGCCGAGGAAATTGGCGATGTTGAGGGCAGCGTTGCCACCGCTCAGCAAGCTGACGCTGGCACCCGAAGAGGTAACCGTCAGTGTGTCGTTGTCGCTGATGAACTGGTACTGCTCGATCCAGTGGACGAAAGACACGTCTCCCTCGAGGACGCTGACACGCCAGGCAGTGGGAAATATTGGCGGTTCACCACTATCGTGGCTGCTATCGGCGCTTTCTGCACCCGGATAGACACTGCGTGAGAAGGTCGCAATATTGTAGGCGGCGGTTGCGTCATGGTCTTCGGACTGCGTGAAAACGGAATCGACCTCATCGCGGTCGCTATAGACATAGGCCTGGGTGATTGCGTCGATCTGGTGATAATCGCCCATGACGGTGGTGACGGAGGCCATGACGGCAGTATTGACCAGCGTTGCTATGTTGGCGACGACATTTGCGCCGGCAGCCACATCGAGGCTGTTTCCGGCGGGGCTATCCTCATGCAGCGAAACATCGCTCTTTTCCGGCTCTTCAGCGGGCTTGGCAATGCCACGATCCGGCATGAAGTCGTCGAGCGTTGGCTTTTCGCTTGCCATGGAGCCATTGATGTAGAGGCCGTTGATGTCATTGCCAGCGAGAACGAAATCCTGTTCAGCGCCGGTTCCAAGGGACGTCACGTCATTTTCGCGTGCATGGTCGATATAATCATGTGCTGATTTGGCGAGCGCCTGCAACGCGTCGTAGCTGTCGGTGCGCTGGAAAACGGAAAAGGGCGTGAAGACGGCTGCTTCGTTATGGAACTCGACGGTGCGCTGGGTCACGAAACTGGTGTCGCGCGCCACATTGGGGCCGTCCGTCATGTTCAGATAGTCGTCGTCCTGAAGAATATTGACCTGAGTGACATGGGCGATAACCGAGCCAGGGCCGGTGTGAACCACCAGTTCGCGTTCTTGCTCAAAGGAGACACTGCCCGGAAAACGGAAATGCGCCGCTGACATATCGACCGGTATCGCATTTGCAAGCTGCTGCATGTCGTGTTCGACCATGCGGGCGAAATGCGGTTGCAGATAGTCGAAGTCGTAATAGCCGGCGCGATATTTAACGCCGGGATCGTAATCCTGAAGCTGCAAGTCGTAGTTCTTGTCTAGCAGTCTTGCCGCGTCATCATCCGACAACCGGTCTTTGTTCGCGTGTGCCGTGCCTTCGGCATAGTTGCTTCTTAGACGCGCTTCCTCGATCACCGTGTCGAACAGGCCGATGAAATGCGCAATCATGTCTGAAATTCTGTCGATTTGCATTGCAGGTCCCTCCCTGATCATCGCGGCAGAGCCTGGGCGGCGGGCGGCACACGTCCAAGAGGCGGTGCTTCGTCTTCGCGCAAACCCGGTCCTTCAACCGCAAACTGCACCGGCGAATGCCGGTGCAGCTTTTTTCATAGAGAGGTACTCGTCAGGAGCCGCTGTCCTCGCCGGTATCAGAAACATGCGAGTTACCGCCTGTGACCGAGACATCAACGGCATTGGAGAGCATGTTGGCGCCCTGCACCAGTTCCAGATGGAAGCCGGAGTTTGCAAGGATAGCCGATGCATCTGCAGTGCTGGTACCCGCAGCGTCGTCGCCAGCCTTGAGGTCCCATCCCTTGCCGTCCATGCCTTCTGCGCCAAAGGCGTCGCCGGCATTCGCGCTCAGGTGGTTCTGGGCACCACCATTGTCCATCCTGACATCCCAGGCCTGATCCTGATCCGCCAGGTGGTTGGCCTGCACAAGGCTGAAGCCCGTGTCGTTGCCTTCGCCGTTGAGCGAGCTGTTGAGGATATTGTCGACATCAAGCGTGAAGGAGAAGTCGTCACCGAGGTTAAAGGTGAGGTCTCCGCCAGCGATGCCGAGATTGCCGACATCCTTGACGCCGGCGATGTTGCCGAAGTCGTCATCCGACTTGTAGAAACTGTCAGCGGAGTTGAAGCTGTCGGAAGTCGTCGTTGTTGTTGTTGTCGTGTCGTCGTCGGAATAGGAGAAGGTCTTGGTGTCCGTATCCGTGACCGTCTTCACGTTGGTGTCGTTGTCGCTGTACGACTTGCTTTCATAGCTCCAGTCGTAATCGGTCTTGATTTCGGTGCTGGTTTCGGTGCTCGTCTTTACGGTCGTATCGTTGTCGCTGTAAGACTTGCTGTCATAGCTCCAGTCATAGTCGTTGTCGCGATTGTCGCCGTTGCCCACTGCAACGTCGATTTTGGCGTCAACATCCACATTGGTGCTGTTGTCGCTGTTGTCGTTGTTGCGGTTTTCACCGTTTGCGGTGCCGACGTTGCTGTCGTCCACCTTTGCGTCATTGGTCGAGGTGTTGGCGAAACCCTCCGAAAGCGCGCCAATCTTGGTGATGTCGTCGCCCGCAGGCTGTGGATTGTAACCCATGTCGATTTCCTCCGAAAAAGCTCGGAGCAGCTTTCGAAATCCCTCTCATCTAAAACGGGATTTTTTCGCGCTTGCTCCGCGTTGCACAAAGATTGATGTTCTGCAGATGCACTCGGTACGTCTCATCTGCGGCTTGGCATCGGCCCGTAACCGGGCTCTTCTCGTTCAGCCCTTGTGCGCTACTCGGTATTAAGGCGCACAAATCCGTTCCTCGCTCCGTTGGGAGCGCGGTGGCTTCGTCTTTTTGCTTTCGTTATGTCTTGAAAAGGAACCGGCGTTTGCAAACACACGTCAAAGGCCAGGGTTGTCTTTCCATCGGTCACTGTTTGCAGCGACGGTCAGACTGTGCAGCAGAAAAATCGCGCTTCCTAGCTATCAATTCGGGCTAAACATATCGGCACCCTTACCACCAATATATATGTCGGAAGGCGGTCGCATGGAGATTTGCCGCCGGTTCAGACGCAAATAATCGCGCTCAGGCCGGGAAAAGCTGCTTTTTCTAAAAATGTAGTCAATGGCGGTGAGAAGGGTCCCTATCCCGAAATGGCACATTCCGGAAGCTCCTTTGCCGGGCAGGTATGTAAAGGGATATCAACCAAAAGTTATATTTTCCCGGATTGCAAAACCGGAGCGAAAGCTTTTCCGATGTGTTTGTTTTTACACTGGTTCCGGGCTCAACGATTCATTACGGGCGTAACCAATTTTGTACGTCAATTGCAAGAAATAACCCATTTGGGCCATTTCTTTGCACAGCTTTTCGTATTAGCCTCCTTAATTAACGGGTAATTAATGATAGTTGACATGGCGTGAAGCGGGAGTTGCCCCATTTGTTTCTAGGGGTATCCCGGCGAATGACAGAGCACACAACCAAAAAGAACGTAATGCGTAGCGCTTTAGGGGAGACGTCGATGTTCATGGGAACTTCAGATTATGCGGCAAAACAAAGTGGAGCCGTTGCGCCTATAAATGGGACTTTATTGATCATCGCGGATCCGGACCTGTTTTCCGAGTGCCTCGTGGAGGCGCTGGGCAAAAAGTTCCCAACATTCGCTGTGATGAGCGTTATGTCGTCGGCAACGATCGACGATGACTATGGCGCCGATGTCCGGCTGGTCCTGCCGTACCGTATGTCGGGCGAGCGGCTTCATAGCGTTCTTTCGGCAGTCCGCGAAAAGCATCCGGATGCCCCAATTGCACTTGTCGTCGAAACCATCGACAAGTTTGAGGAGCCGCTGAAGCAACTGGTGGGGATGCGTATCATCGATGGCGTGCTGCCGCTTAATCTGCGGCTCGACGTTTTCATGGCGGCGGTTGATCTCCTCATGAAGGGCGGGGAGCATTTTCCCGCTGCCCTTCTCGGCAAGCTCACCCCCTATTCCCAGGCCGTGAACGGCAAAAGCGTTCAAAGCAACGCCGTGCTCGCCAACCGCGCCGACGCTCTTGCCGTCAGCAAGAGTGAAATGGCGGCGCTGACGACGCGCGAGGTGCAAATCCTCGACCTGCTTTGCAAGGGAACGCAAAACAAGATTATCGCCGACCGGCTTCACCTGTCCGAGAATACCGTGAAGGTGCACGTTCGCAACATCTACAAGAAGATGAATGTGCGCAACCGAACGGAGGCAGCGTCGCGCTTCTTTCACAAGGACGACGACGCGGCTATCTCCGGCTGGAGAAACTGAACATCTGGCGGGCCTGATGCCGCAATGACGCCAGTTTCAAGCAGAGGTTATGCCTGAGGCTCAGGGCCTCAGGAAACAGCGGGACTTCTGACCAAATCCGCTCGGTGAGCAGATATAGGGAGAAGAACCGGAATAGGAATGCCGCGGCGATATCGTCGGTGTGTCGTAAGTATCGGCAACAAGCGTGACGGCTGCGTTGCCTGTCTTGTCATAGCCGTAGGACGCCTTGGCTGGAGCAACCCGGCTCTTGATCGTCGCCGTATTAGCAGATGCGGTCTTGATCAGAACGGCATCTTCAACGACGGAGCACGAGGCCGTTGCGAAAGTGAACGTCGCAAGTGCGGCGGCAACAAGTGCAAAACGACAGCGGCGGGCCGCTTTGCTGTTATGGGAATAAGGCATTTCATTCATGATGTATGTCCCCTGAAATCGACTAGCTGTCGCATCTCGCCGGGTGGTTTTGCCCCGGTGGACCGAGCCTTACAAAACCAGAATAGTCCCGACTGGTTGAGCGAAGCTTGCGCTAATGCTCAATAAGAAAGGCATAATGGAGGCGTAGTTAAAAAGTATTAAATCGAGTGATTAATACGAGTAATTCGGGGTAATCAATTGTAATATGTCGATAAAATAAAGTTGACCTGTTTTATGACGCGCCTATCATAAAAGTTGAAATATACCGAATCTAAATATTAAAACCTCCAGAAGAAATAAAAACCGGAGGTGACATTCGAAATATCCTGCAATCTGGAGTTTGATCTAGTTCAAGTCGAATCAGCCGGGCTGGTTCCTCATTGGGAGGAGTGTGTAATGCGTAATTTCGTTCCCAACGACCATGACAACGGCGCTACAATCTATTCCGAGTGGCGGCCAGGCCAGCGCGTTCTGGTCAACGGCGGGGCTGGTTTCCTTGGCTCCCATCTTTGCGAACGTCTGTTGGCTTGCGGTCATGAGGTGATCTGTCTCGACGATCTTTCGACTGGACGGACCGTTAATGTTGAGCATTTGCAAGCCAACAAGCGGTTTTTGATGGTCGAGCATGATGTCCGCAAGCCCTATGACATCGACGTCTCGCTGATCTTCAACTTCGCGTCGCCGGCCTCGCCGCCGGACTACCAGCGTGATCCAGTCGGCACCCTGCTTACCAATGTGCTCGGCGCGGTCAACGTTCTCGAAGTCGCTCGCAGATGCGGTGCAACCGTGGTGCAATCCTCGACATCGGAAGTCTATGGCGACCCGCTCGTCAATCCGCAGCCGGAAAGCTATTTCGGCAACGTAAATACAATCGGGCCGCGAGCCTGCTACGATGAGGGCAAGCGCAGCGCCGAAACGCTTTTTTTCGATTATCACCGCTTTTATGGCGTCGATATCAAGGTTGGGCGCATCTTCAACACCTATGGGCCGCGCATGCGCCCCGATGACGGGCGGGTGGTCTCCAACTTCATCGTCCAGGCGCTGAAGGGGTCGGACATCACCATTTATGGCGACGGCAGCCAGACGCGCTCCTTCTGCTACGTCGATGATCTGATCGACGGGTTCCTGCGTTTTTCAGCCAAGCCGAAGGATTGCACCGGACCGATCAATCTCGGCAACCCGAGCGAAATTCCGGTGCGGCAGCTGGCCGATATCGTCATCCGCATGACGAATTCCCGCTCGCGCATCGTGCATCTGCCCGCTGCGATCGATGATCCGCAGCAGCGTCGTCCCGATATTTCGCGTGCCAAGGAAATGCTCAGATGGCAACCGCGCGTACCGCTCGAAACCGGTCTGGAGAAAACCATCGTCTATTTCGATGCGCTGCTGGCCGGCAAGAAGGTTGCGGAGGCCGTATGAGATGTCCCGTACAATCCTCGTCACGGGCGGGGCCGGATTCATAGGCAGCCACATCTGCAAGGCGCTGGCGCATTCCGGCTTCAAGCCCATTGCTTACGATAATCTCTCGACGGGTCACGCGGATTCAGTTCGCTGGGGTCCCTTCATTGAAGGCGACATTCTGGATCGTGGTCTCTTGAAGGCCACGCTCAAGGAGTTCTCGCCAGCCTTCGTCATACATTGCGCCGCAAATGCCTATGTCGGCGAATCCGTCGAGGATCCGCGCAAATATTACCGCAACAATGTCGGCGGCAGTCTGGCGCTTCTGGATGCCTGTCTCGACCAGAATATCGGCGGTCTGGTATTTTCCTCCAGCTGCGCCACCTATGGCGTGCCGCCGCAATTACCGATCCGCGAGGAAACGGCGCAGATGCCGGTCAATCCGTACGGTCGTACGAAGCTGATTTTCGAAATGGCGCTCGATGATTACGCTGCCGCCTATGGCATGCGTTTCGTCGCTCTGCGCTACTTCAATGCGGCGGGTGCCGACCCGGATGGCGAACTTTACGAACGCCACGACCCGGAAACCCATCTGATCCCCCGGGCACTGATGGCTGCCGCCTCGCGGCTGCCGCAACTTGATGTATTCGGCCAGGATTACGACACCAGCGACGGCACCTGTATCCGCGACTACATCCATGTCAGCGATCTGGCTGATGCCCATGTGGCCGCCGTCAACTATCTTTCCGATGGCGGCGAGACCCTGCGTGTCAATCTCGGCTCCGGCCACGGCACATCGGTCGGGGATATCATCCGCGCGATCCATCGCGTCACGGGACAGGAAGTGCCGGTGCATTTCGGCGCAAGGCGCGCCGGTGATCCGCCCGCCCTGTTCGCTGATATAGAAAGAGCGAGGGCGACCCTCGGCTTTGCGCCGAAGCGCTCCGATATAGACACCATCATCCGCACGGCTGGTCCCGGCTTCGGGCTGGAGGTGCTGTCATGAAAGCTCGCTCTACCCCTTCCGTACCATCATCGCGTCCCGTCGCGGGCCAATTGCCAATGCTGCCCGTCTTCACCGGCTGGAACCGCATGGCCTATCGTCTCGGCATTGGAGGTTGGCTGGTGACGCTTGCCTATTTCTGGATCTGGTGGCTGGACCGGGATCGGGTCATCGACTGGCCGTATTTTACGATCGTTACGGTAACACTCGCGTGGATCACGCTTCTGCCGTCCTATTTCATCTTCATCTTCCTGAACGCCAGGGTCGTCGACCGGCGCTCTCCTCTGCCGCAAGGCAGGGTGGCGATGGTTGTAACCAAGGCGCCATCGGAACCTTTTGCCGTAGTACAAAAGACGCTGCAGGCCATGCTGGAGCAGAAGGGCCTGGAATTTGACGTGTGGCTTGCGGATGAGGACCCGGATGCGCAAACGTTGAAATGGTGCGGCGCGCACGGCGTTTTCGTTTCGACCCGGAAGGGTGTCGTCGATTATCACCGCAAGACATGGCCTCGCCGCACCCGTTGCAAGGAAGGCAATCTCGCTTATTTCTACGATCATTACGGGTATGAGCGTTATGATTTCGTCGCGCAATTCGACGCCGATCACGTTCCGAAACCGGACTATCTGAGTGAAATCATTCGTCCTTTCGCCGATCCGGCGGTTGGATATGTCTCCGCACCAAGCATCTGCGATGCCAATGCAAAGGAGAGCTGGGCTGCGCGTGGCAGGCTTTATGCCGAGGCAAGCCTGCACGGCGCCCTGCAGCTGGGTTACAACAACAGCTGGGCGCCGCTTTGTATCGGCTCGCATTATGCCGTGCGCACCAAAGCTCTGCGTGAGGTGGGCGGTCTGGGACCCGAGCTTGCCGAGGACCATTCCACCACGCTTTTGATGAACGCGGGCGGCTGGCGCGGCGTCCATGCCGTCAACGCAATCGCGCATGGCGACGGGCCGGTGACTTTTACCGATCTCGTGGTGCAGGAATTCCAGTGGTCACGCAGTCTGATGACCATCCTCTTGCAATATTCGCGGCATTACGTGCCGAAGCTTCCCTTGCGGTTGAAATTCCAGTTCCTGTTTTCACAGCTCTGGTATCCCCTGTTTTCCGGCTTCATGGCACTGATGTTCGTGCTTCCCGCTTTTGCACTGTTGAGCGGCCAGGTACTCGTCAATGCCTCCTATCCAGTGTTTCTGGCGCATTTCCTGCCGATTTCATTCATCATGATCGTGTTCGCCTTTTTCTGGCGGGCCACGGGGGCCTTTCGCCCGCATGATGCGAAACTCTTCGGGTGGGAAGCCATCGTGTTTCTGTTCCTGCGCTGGCCCTGGTCGTTGATGGGTGTGCTTGCGGCGATACGCGATACGATCCGTGGTGATTTCGTCGACTTTCGCATTACACCCAAGGGCACGCAGGCGAAACCGCCGCTGCCGCTGCGCGTAATCGCGCCTTACATGGTTCTGGCGGCACTAAGCCTTCTCGCAATGGTTCTGGCGCCGCGTGAAAACGCTGCGGAAGGTTTCTTCGTCTTCGCCGCGATCAATGTGGCGATCTACGCGGGCCTTTCGGTTTTTCTTCTCGTCCGACATACCATGGAAAACGGCTTGCCACGGCTGCCGGCATTGCGCGGTGGGGCGACGGTTGCCGCCTGTTCGTTACTGCTTGTGGCAGGTAGTGCCGCGGAACTCAGCTCCCATGCGATTGGTGGGCTGGAGGCCCTGTCGCACGGGCAACCCTATGTCAGCTTCACCGAAACGCGGTTCACCGTGGCCGGTGCTGGCGTGGAGGGAGCGAGATCGGTGCGTCTGAAACTGCGCATCGTACTGCCGGGAATGCCCGGAATTCGAAACATGCAGGCGGAGCCCATGGTGCCGCCACCGGTCATGACAACCGGAGAAATCATGCTGGCCGACAATAGGGTCGGACAATAGAAGGAGGAGGCTGTGATGAGAACAACAATAAGCAAATGCGGGTTCTCCGCTTTCGTACTCTGCCTTGCGGTGATCGCGCCAAGTGCCGTCCACGCCGCGGGCGGCACGAAGACGCCGAAACCGCTCCGGACCAGCGAAGTCGTAGATATGTATTACGACAAGACCTGGAAATGGGAGACTGGTGGCGGACGCTTCATCGCCGATGGCCGCAAGTTCATCGCCCTGACTGAAGAGAAAGGCAAGAAGGCCGTCGGTGAAGGCCGCTGGACCGTCGATGCCAAAGGTACGCTGTGCATGCGCGCTACCTGGAAAACCGATGCCGGAAACGGCAAGGCCGACACGTGTTTCGACCACGGTCGCATCGGTCAGGTGCTTTACCAGCGCAAGCAGGGCGGGCCCTGGTACGTCTTCCGGCATAATCCGCCACGGCCCGGAGATGAATTCCTGAAACTTGTCCGCAAGGACGACGTCACCCCGCAAATCGCCGCCTATGGCAAGGCGATGACTGCGACGAGGTAGGAGGAAAGTGTCATGCAAATAACAAGAAGAAGACTGCTCTTTGCAAGCGGGGCTGCTGTTGCTTCTTCAGCCAGCATGTACCCCATATTCAAACTGGATGCCCAGGGGGTCGCGCCCATGGGCTCCACGGGCATGAAGACGCTTGCCGACAAACGTCCGACATTGCACGCGGATGGTATACGCTTCGGCGCCTACGATCCGCACGGCGATTTCACCGGCCAGACCGGGGTGGCGACGGAACATCTGTTCCTGCCCTGGGAGGACGTGGATCTCGACAGCCTCGCGCTCGCAGACGCTTACGCTCTGGAGCGCAAGCGTAATGTCCTGATCACGGTCGAACCCTGGTCATGGGACGTCAACTGGCGGCTCACCTCCGACGAGTTGCGCCGCAAGGTGATGGGAGGCGACTACGACAAGAACATGCAGGCGATCGCCGCACGCATGTCCGCAATGAAGAGCCCGCTGATCCTGCGTTGGGGACAGGAAATGGAAGACACATCCGGCCGCTTCTCGTGGTCGGGCTGGAACCCGCAGGACTATATCACGGCCTACAAACGCATGGTGGACATGACCCGCAAGGCGGTCCCCGGCGTCAAGGTGATGTGGTCGCCGAAAGGTCTCGACGGTCTGCGCGCTTACTATCCTGGTGACAATTACGCGGACCTGGTCGGTCTCTCGGTCTTCGGTCTAGAGGACTATGACAAGATCGAATATGGCGGGCCGCAGAAGTTCACCGATCTCCTGCGCAAGGGCTATGGGCTTGTCGAAACCTTCAATAAACCGGTCTGGGTTGCTGAACTGGGTTACGAAGGCGGCGATTCCTACGTCCGTCCATGGATGAACGACGTGACGCTGAAACAGGCGGATTTTCCCAAGCTGGAAGAGGTCGTCTATTTCAACGACAAGGACGTGCATCCATGGCCGCACAATCTCGGCAAGCCCGACTGGCGCGTTGTGCGCCCGGCGCGGCTTAACTGAGGCTGGAGCGGGTAGAGCGGACGCCCGGCCCGCTCGCCCGCCCGGACTCTAATGGCTGGAGGCGAGTACTGCCTCAGCCTCATAGATGGCGCAGACGATGTGGTAGAAAGTGCTGGCCGGTGCCGGTTCGTCCAGCATCGGCTTGTCGGCCGGCCATTTGTCGAACCAAAGCCCTTTGACCGGTGTGTCGAGGAAAGGCTGCAGCGCGCCGATGGCCCTCAGGCCCGAGGCAAGATAACGCTGTCTTTCTTCACCAATGGTCACGCTGGCAAGGCGCAAGGCTGCCTTCAGCCATTCCGTCTGCGGCCAGAGCCGTGCCAGACCGTCATGTACCGAAAAATCATCGTACAAGCTCATGATCGCGACCTTGCGGCGTGGGCAGATGCCATGCGCTTCGCCGATCTCGAACATGCGCTTGGCCTTGGCGATTGCCTCGCCATTGTTGCGCAGGCTGCCCCAGCGCACCAGAAGCCAGGCCCATTCGAACTGGTGACCGGGCTCCATGATGCGGCCCTTCTCGCCTTCAAACGGCATCCAGTCATGGCCGAAGAATTCGCGTAGCCCGCCATTGGTGCCATCGATGAAGCGGGTGAGTGCAAGGCCGGCGATCTCGTCGGCCAGCGCGGTCCATGGACCTTCGGGGTCCTGCACTTCCCAGGCAAGCATCGCCTCGAAAAGATGCATATGCGGATTGGAGCACAGCGGCGTGCGCGGCGGGTTCGCTTCCTCAAAGCCGGCGACGGGGTGTTTGTAGTCGCGATTGAGGACGGCGAGGATCTCGAGCGCCCGGGCACGCATCTCGTCCTTGCGGTCGGGAAGGGCTGCGGCCGTCTGTGCTGCGGCGAAAAGCGCGAAAGCCTGATTGTAGAGATCGAAGGACGGATCGATCAGCTTGCCGGTCTGGTCGGCGAGGTTGCCGTAAAGGCCGTTATCGAGGCGATAGACCTTTTCGAACCAGCTCAGCCCATGCAGCAACGCATCCTTCCACGGACCCTGCCAGCCGTTCTGGCCGGCGGCAGCGAAACAATAGGCCTGACGAGGCTGCACGCGGGCGCGGCGGTCATCAGAAAAAACCGGTTTCGCATCCTGGCCCAGGCGCTCGTAAAAACCGCCGTCCGGACGGGCGGAGCCCACCTCCCACCACAGCGGTAGCGCGTCCTCTTCAAGCCATTTCCGTAAGGTTCCGATCTCTTCGGCAAGCGCCTGCGAGATACTCGGAAATTGCACAGTCATGCGTCAACTCTCTGTTTTTACAGTTGAATGAAAAAAGTGATCAATAAAAATACGTCATTATAGACGCAAGTAGACCATGGGACATATTGCGCTGCAACCGTAAAAATATCGACCTCACGCCGAGCGAACCCGCACCAGCGCGATTTGGTTCCGTCGTCTCGTCCGGCAAAGAAGGGATCCGAAACGATTCGGAGGCCACAAAGCATCAGAAATTACAATATAAATTTGATATTGCTTATTCGCCTGCCTCCAGTATTTCGTAACAATGGTCTGGTCATTAGTGATTCGGTCTCCTTTTAACCTGTTAGGGCTTGGGGAAATAAAGGGGCACGGGGCAGTGAAATTTTCTGCCTTTACTTCATTGCTATTCTCTATTGCAGTTCTTTCGGGCTGCAATACTCCCTCGGGCGTCAGGTCGTTCGGGGGCGCAAAGATGTTGTCTGCGTCCGAAGCACTGGTTTTCCCACCGCCCGGCGGTCCGGAAATCGTCACCGTAGTCAATCGCACCTACTCCAATGCCGTGGCACAGCAGGTCGTATTGCGCGCCGAAGCCGCTACGCCCGGACAGAACTACATTAAGGCCGAGTTCTTCGGTCCGCAGCAAGCCGGCGACACTGATCGCGATGCTTTGACTTTCTCCGGCTTTAAGGCATCCTCCGTCGCGCGGGAAATCCGCTCGGAGTTTCCGGGTGAGAACATCGTCATGTCGGCGAATTATCTGCAGAACGGTTACGGCGCCTTTTCTTATGCGGCCGGCAAGGGCCGAGGCAGCGATACCTGCCTTTATGGCTGGCAGGACATCCGCTCACCCGAAAGCATGCGGCAGGATTTCCGCAACCTGGGGCGTATCAAGGTGCGACTGCGCCTCTGCCAGTCGGCGGCAAGCGTCGAGCAGCTTCTGACGGTCATGTATAATTACACGATCACCGGCACCTATGCCTCGCAAAGCTGGAACCCCTATGGCACGCCGCAGGCGGTGGATCAGAACCTTGGGCGGCCGGGCCATCCGGTCTATCCCATGAAGACCAATGAGGTGCCGATGCGGCCCGGCAGTGAAGTGACTGCGAGCATACCATTGCAACCCGTGCGCCGTGCTGCCGTACCCGTCACGCCTGTTCAGCCAACGGCGCAGCCCCTACCGCCGGTTGCGGCAGTCAGTATTCCGTCACCCGCATCCGTTGGCGCGCCCGCCCAGCCCGCAAGGCCTGCTGTAGTCGGCAGGCGCGCGGCCAGCGTGCAGGTGGAGAGCCAGCAGCCGACGCAGGTTCCGCAGGTAGCCATTCCGTCGCCCACATGTCTGTCCGGTTCGGCAGCGCCTCCGGGATGCAGGTGATGGCTGGAGCAACAGCAGAAGAGGGCATTGCAAAAGATCCCGGTAAAAATTCCGGGCGGGGAAGAGAGCGGAAAGTTTCGGGATGAACAAGGCCATCACAATCATTGTCTGGTTTCTTGTGTCGCTTTGCGTTCTGGCCATCGTCACGATGCCGGTCAGCCTGCAGACGCACCTGGTCGCCACGGCGATCTCGCTTGTCCTTCTCGCAACAATAAAGAGTTTCAACGGGCAGGGAGCCTGGCGGCTCGTGGCGCTTGGTTTCGGCACGGCCATCGTGCTTCGTTATGTCTATTGGCGCACCACGAGCACGCTGCCGCCCGTCAACCAGCTCGAAAACTTCATTCCCGGCTTTCTGCTTTATCTCGCGGAAATGTATAGCGTCGTGATGCTGGGTCTCAGCCTCGTCATCGTGTCGATGCCGCTGCCTTCCCGCAAGACCCGGCCTGGCTCGCCCGATTACCGGCCGACGGTCGATGTTTTCGTGCCGAGTTACAACGAGGACGCGGAGCTTCTCGCCAATACGCTGGCGGCGGCCAAGAACATGGATTACCCGGCCGACAAGTTCACCGTCTGGCTGTTGGACGACGGCGGCTCGGTGCAGAAGCGCAATGCCAGCAATATCGTCGAGGCGCAGGCGGCACAGCGCCGCCATGAGGAGTTGAAGAAGCTTTGCGAGGACCTCGACGTGCGTTATCTGACGCGCGAGCGCAACGTCCACGCCAAGGCCGGAAATCTCAATAACGGCCTCGCCCACTCGACCGGCGAACTGGTGACGGTGTTTGACGCCGACCATGCGCCGGCGCGCGATTTCCTTCTGGAAACGGTGGGCTATTTCGAGGAAGACCCCCGGCTCTTCCTGGTGCAGACGCCGCACTTCTTCGTCAATCCCGATCCGATCGAGCGCAATCTGCGCACCTTCGAGACGATGCCGAGCGAAAACGAGATGTTTTACGGCATCATCCAGCGCGGTCTCGACAAGTGGAATGGCGCGTTTTTCTGTGGTTCCGCCGCCGTGCTGCGGCGCGAGGCACTGCTGGATACGGAAGGGTTCAGCGGCGTCAGCATCACCGAGGACTGCGAAACGGCGCTCGCGCTGCATTCGCGCGGCTGGAACAGCGTCTATGTCGACAAGCCCCTGATCGCCGGGCTGCAACCGGCCACCTTCGCAAGCTTCATCGGCCAGCGCAGCCGCTGGGCGCAGGGCATGATGCAGATTCTGATCTTTCGCCAGCCTCTGTTCCGCCGTGGTCTCTCCTTCACGCAGCGTCTTTGCTACATGTCGTCGACGCTGTTCTGGCTTTTCCCGTTCCCGCGCACGATCTTCCTGTTTGCGCCGTTGTTCTACCTGTTCTTCGATCTTCAGATTTTCGTGGCTTCCGGCGGCGAGTTTTTGGCTTATACGGCCGCGTATATGCTCGTGAACCTGATGATGCAGAACTATCTCTATGGCAGCTTCCGCTGGCCGTGGATTTCTGAACTCTACGAATATGTGCAGACGGTCCACCTTCTGCCAGCCGTCGTGTCGGTGATCTTCAATCCGGGCAAGCCGACCTTTAAGGTGACGGCGAAGGACGAATCCATCGCCGAGGCGCGGCTTTCGGAAATCAGCCGCCCGTTCTTCGTCATTTTCGCACTTTTGCTGGTTGCGATGGCCTTTGCCATTTGGCGCATCTATGCGGAGCCATACAAGGCGGACGTCACACTCGTCGTCGGCGGGTGGAACCTGCTCAACCTCATTTTCGCGGGATGTGCGCTTGGCGTCGTCTCCGAGCGCGGCGAAAAATCGGCGTCGCGGCGCATCACTGTCAAGCGGCGCTGCGAGGTCAAGCTTGAGGGTAGTGACGCATGGGTGCCGGCCTCCATCGACAACGTGTCGGTGCATGGCCTGCTGATCAATCTTTTCGACAGCACCACCGCTATCGAAAAGAACACGACAGCGATCATTAGGGTGAAGCCGCATAGCGAGGGCGTGCCGGAAACCATGACCATCAATGTGGTCCGCACGGTCCGGAGCGACGGTTTCATTTCCATAGGCTGCACATTCTCGCCGCAGCGCGCCATCGATCATCGCCTGATCGCCGACCTGATCTTCGCCAATTCCGAGCAATGGAGCGAGTTCCAGCGCGTGCGCCGCAAGAACCCCGGCCTCATCAGAGGCACGGCGATCTTTCTGGCGATATCTCTGTTCCAGACGCAGCGCGGCCTGTTCTATCTGGCCAAGGCGCTCCGGCCCGCCTCCAAAACCGTCAAACCTGCCGGAGTTGTAAAATGACCGGCGGTAAAACGATCAGGAGTTCACTGACAGCACTGATGTTGGGTGTCGTCGCAACCGGTGCGATGGCGCAGTCCTCACCTTTCGACATGTCGCCGGAGAAGCCTGCACAGACAGCCCCGGCACCTGTGCCGCCGCCGACACTTCCCCCCGCTGTACCGCGCCAGCCGCAGCCAGCCCAGCAATCGACCCAGCCTGCAGTGGGCCAGCCTCCTGTGGTAATGCAGCCCGCACCTGCGCCGCAACCGCCGCTGCGGCCGCTGACGCCACCCGTATCCATGCCGCCGCAGGGTCAGGCGAGACCCGCACCCGTTCAGGCATCGTCACCCGCGGCGGATAGCCGTCGCCGGTATATCTTGCCGTACGAAAAGCTCAGCCTTTCCGGCGAAATGGATCGGCGGCAGTGGAGCATTTATCTGACGCCCGAGCAGGTGAATGCCGCCGTTTCGCTGAATATTGGTTATCAGAACGCCATCGTGGTCGCGCCGGAAGACTCGAATTTCCAGGTCAGCCTCAACAATGTTCCGCTGGAGACGGCGCGCATTGAGGCGCCCGACGGTGAGGGCAATGTTTCCTTGAAAATTCCACCCGGTGTCCTGCAGGTGGGCGCGAATGTCGTGACGCTTGGCGTGCAGCAGCGCCACAGAACCGATTGCACGATCCAGTCCACTTATGATCTGTGGACCGATGTTAATCCGGCAAATACCTATATCGGCTTTAACGCCGATGTCGCGGGCAACTTCACCAATATCGACGATATCCAGGCAACCGGTCCGGACGCCAAGGCGGCAACGTCGATCGAGATCGTTGCACCTGCACTCGGCAATCCGGCATTTGCAGATTCGCTGCTGCGCCTTTCTCAGGCTCTGGCACTCCGAACCCAGATGCCGAACCAGACGATCCGTTTCGTGGCAGCACCCTCCGCCGAACGCAAGGCGGGAACGCTGGTAGTTCTTGTCGGCACCGCGCGCGAGATTACCGGCTTCACCGGCGCGGTGCCGCCCGAGGCGTCGGCGGGTGCTTTTGCCGGCTTCGATACCACCGCACCGGGTGGCCTCTCGCCACTCTTCGTCAGCGGTCCCACCCCGCAGGCGGTACAGGCGGCGATTGAGACGCTGTTTTCCTCGATCTCGCGCACGCCCGGTGCCCAGAGAACGACCTTTTCCACCCGCAGCTGGCATGCGCCGGATGTGCCGCTCGTCATGTCGGACCGTCGCATCGCGCTTTCCGAGCTTGGGCTTGAGAGCAGCGAATTTGGTGGACGGCGTTTCCGCAACGAATTCTACGTCGGCATGCCCGCCGACTTTTATGCGTCGGCCTATGGCGAGGCGGCCATGCTGCTCGATGCCGCCTATTCCTCGCAGGTGCTGCCCGGTAGCCATATAGACATCTACGTCAATGACGAGATCGCCTCGACCGTGCCGATCTCCAACAATGGTGGCGGCATTTTCCGGCATCTGCCCATCAATGTGACGATGCGCCACTTCAAGCCTGGCCCGAACAAGATCACCATCGAGGCCGTGTTGATGACGGCGCAGGATCAGGTCTGCGCGCCGGGAGCGCCAGCCAGCACGACCCCGCGTTTTGCCCTGTTCGACACATCGGAAATCCATATTCCTGATTACGCGCAGATCGGTCGCAAACCGGATCTCGCCGCGATGTCCGGTGCCGGGCAGCCCTACAGGTTTGCCGCAAATCCCGTCGCGCTGTCGCTTGATCGTTTCGATACCGACACCATGTCGGCGGCGGCGACATTGGTCAGCCGGCTGGCAAGCGCCGCTGGATATCCGATCAATGTCGAGACCGTCGCATCGCCGCTGGTGATCGGGGACCGTGACGCCCTGTTCGTCGGGACGATTTCGCAATTCCCGCAATCGCTGATCAGCCAGTTCAATCTTGTCCCTTCCAGCCAGATATCCTGGAAAATGGGAACGGGCGTTCAGCCGCCTGCGCAGAACAGCGAAACCCTCTTTAATGACTGGCGAGAGCGGGTGGACGGCGGCATCTGGCAAGGCCAGGTTTCCTCCTTTGAGGAGTGGATGAAGCGGAATTTCGATCTGAGTTCCGATACGCTGCGTTTCCTGCCGGCGGCCGAGCAGCCCTATGCGCCGCCCGGCAATGTCTCCTTCATGCTGGTGCAGGGTCTAAGCCCTTCCGGCGAAGGGGTCTGGACGCTGGCTACCGCCCCGACGTCGGCGGAGCTTCGTGACGGCATGTCTTCGATGGTGCGTGAGAACCATTGGCGCGACGTCACGGGGCGGGTCGCAGCTTACGATGCCGGTGCAGAAAAGATCGAAACGGTCGAGGTGGGGCAGCCGTATTTCTATGTCACGCGGGCGTTTTCCCTCTCGAACTGGAGGCTGATCGCTGCTAATTGGCTGTCTTCCAATGTTCTTTCCTATTCGCTGGCATTCATCGGGTTCGTGTCGCTCCTGGGCTTTGCCACCTTCGCGATGCTGCGTATGATGGGGCGACACCGATGAGGCGTGGGATTTTTAGACTTGCCGGCATTTTCTGCGTGTCGCTGATGGCGTTGATCTCAAGCATCTCGATTGCCCGCGCCGCATCTGTCTCGCCTGAGGCCTGGTCGGCTTATAAAAGTGCGTTTCTCGATCCCGGCGGGCGCATCATCGATACCGGCAACGGCAATATTAGCCATAGCGAAGGCCAGGGTTACGGCATGTGGCTTGCCGTTCTTTCAGAGAACATTGCCGACTTCGAGCTGATATGGAGTTTTACCCGCACGGAACTCCTGGTGCGCGACGACGGTCTCTCCGCGTGGAAATGGGATCCGCGAACCAGACCGCATGTGACTGACATCAACAATGCCACGGATGGCGATATTCTGATTGCCTACGCGCTGGCGCTGGCTGCCGCGCAGTGGAACCGGCAGGACTATGCAGAGGCATCGGCGGCCATCGCATCAGCCGTCCTCAAGAAGACTGTCGTTCAGCGCGGCGGGCGAACGCTGCTTTTGCCCGCCGCCAGCGGCTTTGGCGAGGTTGACCGGGGCGACGGCCCGGTGGTCAATCCTTCCTATCTGATTTTCGAAGCATTTCCGGTCCTCAATCTCGTCGCACCATCGCCACTCTGGAAGGCGCTTGCCGACGACGGCGTGGCGCAGATCGCCACATTCGCTTTCAGCGACAGGAAACTGCCCGCCGACTGGGTGTCGATGAAGACGAAACCGCAACCGGCATCGGCGTTTCCACCCGAGTTCGGTTACAATGCGGTGCGGATTCCGCTTTATCTTGCAAGGGCGAAAATGGGCTCGCCGGAGCTGCTTGACCGCCTGAAAAACGGCATGACGCTGGAAAGCGGTGCTGCGGGAACTTTCGATCTCAAGAGCGGCGCGGTCAAGGACGTTCTGTCGGATCCCGGTTATCGCATCATTCCGGCGCTCGCAGCCTGCGCCGGCGGCGGCCCGGCTGTGCCTGCCGAACTGAAAGGCTTTCAGCCAACGCTTTATTATCCTTCTACATTGCATCTTCTGGCATTGTCGTTTCTGGCAAGGAATAACGGGGAGTGCCGATGAACAAACCGCTGTCTACCTCGGCTCTCATCCTGCTTCTGATTGCTCTCGCCGCCTTCCACTGGCGCGACACCATTCTCGGACGTGTATCGGACATTCATACTTCGGCGGTTGGCGACAACCGTGCGGCGCAGCGCGTTTCTCCAGCGGCAGCCAATCCGGCCCAGATCAACGCGTTCCTTAAAAATCGCGAGATGGCGCAGCTAACCCAACCCGTGACGCCAGCGGTAACGGTGCCGGCGACTGATCCGCAACCGCCGGTTACGCAGACACAGACGGGTGGACAGATATCGCAGCCCCAAATGGCGCAGGCGCCCGCACCCCGCCAGACCCAGCCGGCGTCATCAGACATGCTCGAGGTCGATCTCAGCGCGCTGCGCTATTTCGCGGCCAAGGGCGATACCCAGCGCCTTCAGGCCGAAATCGCGAGGCTGCGCACGCTCTATCCGAACTGGACACCGCCTGCCGATCCGCTCGCCATTCCCGTTAACGGCGATCCCCGGCTCGATGCCATGTGGCAGCTTTATAGCGACGGCCGTTACGCCGAGGTCAGAAAGGCGATCGCCGACCGCCAGCAGGCGGAACCCGGCTGGCAGCCTCCCGACAATCTGACCGGCATGCTTTCCCTCGCCGAGGCCCGCCAGCGGCTCGTCAACGCTTCCGATCTCAAGCAATATGCGACAGTGGTGGACGCGGCCGCCAGCAATCCCGGCCTGCTGACCTGTAGCGAGGTGGATGTCCTGTGGCGGGTTGCCGATGCGTTTGCCAATACCGACCGCATGGGACGGGCGCGCGACGCCTATCTCTACATTCTCAACAATTGCACGACGCCAAGCGACAGGCTCGCCACGGTGCAGAAGGCGTCCGCGCTTTTGCCGGCGGAGATGATCGGCGATTTGCTTGCCAAGGAAAAGCCCAACGCAGACGGTCAGCTGGAATTCGAACCGGTCAAGAACGATCTCGCCCGCCAATTCGTGGCGAAGGCAGGGGAGAAGGAGGGAATTTCCGTTCCTTCCGCCTATCTGATGCGGCTTGAAAGGCTTGCCGAGACCGACAAGCTTGCAAGCGATGCCTTGTTGCTCGGCTGGTACAATATCCGCCAGAAGAACATGGCGGAGGCGGAAAAGTGGTTTCGCAAGGCGCGGGAAGAGGAAGACAGCGCGTCTGCATCGCAAGGGTTGGCGCTGGCGCTGATCGACCGCAACGAGCCACGTGAAGCTGAAGAGGTCATGTATAAGTGGCGCACCGCTTCGGACGACGGGCTTGCGACCTATCTTGCCGCGACAGCCAATCTCCTGGCGCTTGAGCCGCCTGTGGTCCTGCCGCCGGATGTGTTGCAGCGCATCGCCGCTGAAACAATAACTCGCAAGGATGCGGCGACCGCGCAGCAGTTCGGCTGGTATTCGCTTGCTTTCCGGCAGACGCCGCTCGCCTTGCAATGGTTCAGCACTGCGCTTGGCTGGAAAGCCGATGACGAACCGTCGGCCTATGGCATGGCAGTCAGCTATCACGATCTGCGCAATCTCGCCGGTCTGCGCAGCATACAGCAGCAATGGGCAAGCCGCTCGCAACGCATCGCTGATGTGGGAACGGCACGTATGGTGGACCAGTCCGCGCAGCAGATAGCGCCCATCACCGCACCGCCTGTCGCCACAGCTTCCCAGACAACGGCACCCGCGCCCTATGCGCCGCAGCCTGAGACAGTGGTGGCTTATAGCCAGCCGTCTGTCCAGCAGCCGGCTCCGGAACCTTCGCGCAAGCAGGCGCGTCTGCCAGCGCAGACGCAGAGGACCGTAAGTGCCTCGTCACGTCCACGCTCCTGCGCGGTCTATCCCGATCCCCAGCGCCTGCCCGCACAGCAGGCGCTTGATCTCGGCTGGTGCCTGATGGAGACCAACCGGCCGGCGGAAGCCCTGAAGGCTTTCGAATCCGCCATTGCTGGCGGCCAGTCGACTGTTAAAAGCGATGCGGCCTATGGCCAGAGCCTTGCCTATCTGCGCATGGGGCTGACGGACCATGCCGCTGTCTCGGCGACGAAATCGCGCATGGACCGCCCGCGCGCGACTGAGTTGCAGGTTTCAATCCTGGCCGACAGGGCGGTTTCCGCCTTCCAGTCGAAACGTTATGCGGAAACGCTTCTCCTGCTTGATCAGCGGGCGCGGCTTGCCGATGAGCGTACCGATCTCATGGTATTACGCGGTTATTCCTATCTTGCCATGAACCGCTACGCCGATGCTGCGCAGATTTTCGAGAGTCTGACGTCCATTGGCGATAAGGAGGGCATCAGGGGACTGGCAGCGGTCCGTGCCGCCCGGCCGAGCAGAGGGCCCCAGGGCGGCTGATGGCGTTGGGCGGCAATGGGCTGCCGTTGCTTACCCCGCGTCGGTGAGGTTGCGGATGATGCGCATGAAGATGCGTGCGCCGATATCGATCAGCCCATCCGGAAAGTCGTAGTCGGGATTGTGCAGGTTGGGATAGTCCTTGCCTGCGCCCAAAAAGAACATGGCCGATGACGAGACGGCGCGGAACCTTCCGAAATCCTCGGAGGCCCGCATCGGCAAACCTTCCGACCCGTGGGAAATTTTCTCCGCAGTTAGCGCCCGCAGGATATGGTCGACGGCTTCCGGCGCATTTTCGCAATGCAGGAAAATATCATCATAGGCGATATCGAGTGTCAGTTTCTGTTCTTCGGCCACCTTTTTTGCCAGCGCTTCCGCATCCGCGCAGAGTTTTTCCATTCGGTCGTCTGTCAGCGTCCGGAGCGTCGCCCAGATTTCCGCATCTGCCGGAGAGATGCCGAAGGCCGCTTCACCCATCACGGCATGGGTGATTGTCACCATCGAAAAATCGGGTTGCGGTGGAAAGCCGGAACCGAGATCGGTCAAAGCCGGCATCAACTCAGATATCGCCCGCATCGGCGAGACGCCATGCTCCGGTGAGGAGGCGTGCGCGGTCTTGCCGGAGAAGCGGATTTTGATGCCGCGTGATGCGCAGTTGACCGGCCCTTCCACCACGCTGACATGGCCGAATGGCAGGCCTGGAAGATTGTGAAGAGAAAAGGAATAATCCGGCTTCATCTCGCCAAAGCGCGGATCGGCGATGACGGCGGCCGCGCCCGCACCTGTCTCTTCTGCCGGTTGGTAGAGCAGTACGACGCTGCCGGTTTCCGGGCGCTTTCTGGAAAGTCCGAGTGCAAGCGCCGTTAGAATGGTGGAATGACCGTCATGGCCGCAAAGATGGCCCTTACCATCGGTGCCGGAGCGGTATTCGGCGTCGGTTTTTTCCTGAATGGGCAGAGCGTCGAGTTCCGAGCGGATGAGGACTACCGGACCGCTTTTGCCGCTGTCATAGACCGCTGCCACGCCATGACCACCCAGATCGGTGAACATCCGATCCGGTTTTGCCTGCTCGAGGAAATCGCGAATACGCCGCGCTGTTTCCTTCTCCTCGCCGGAAATTTCCGGATGGCGGTGCAGCTCATGGCGCAGCTCGATGAGGTCAAGCATATCCTTGTTGGTCAGAAACATAAAAAACCCTTGCAAGTCGTCCGGCCGATTTTTTCTGCCGCAACTTACAGGTCATTACGTTCAATGCAAAACCTTTGGCGGACGCCAGCGCTTGCCCGTCGATTTTGGCCTGGCGCTCAGCGTGATGACATCGGCAGGCAGCGGAATCCTGGCCTTTCCCAGTTCCAGCCGGGCAAGGGCTGCGCGCGCCTTTTCGGCATATTCCAGATGCGTAGCGTCGTCAGAATGGTAATGCTGCAATCTGTCGAGGATTTCGGCGCCTTCCATCGTTCTTTCGGCCGCAATCAGCGCCACGGCGCACTTGTAGAGCGCCTCGCGGTGGAAGGGGGCGCGATTGGTCACCTGACGGAATGCTTCGGACGCCTCGTGATATTGCCGTTGCGCCAACCGCGCTTCGCCTATGCGCATCCACAGCAGAACCGGGTCCTGACCGCTGCCGAGGAGACCGAGGAAAGCGATTTCCGCTTCGCGGAATTCACCGCGGTCGAAGGTCAGATTGGCCAGCCCGAATTGTGCGCCAAGGTGATCGGGCGCGGCTGCCAGCACCTGGGAAAAGGCGATGTTGGCGGCCGCCTTCTTGCCCGTCTTGTAAAGTTTGAGACCCTCTTCGTAGACGAAGCGTATGCTGCGCGGGTGGAGCTTGCCACCGAGATTGTCGCCCGAGCGGGTGCGGAACAGCGTGCAACTGAGCTTGTGCTCCTCCGGGCCGAAGAAATATTTGTACGGCTCGTTGCCTCGCAGGAAATCATAAGTCTTGAAACCCTGTTCGATCGCCCTGCGGATGCAGTGTCCGTGCAGCACGAGGCCGGGTGAGGGGGTCTTCCAGTTCTCGTCACGACCGGTAATGTAGAACAATACCGACTTTTTCTGCCGGTCGATGATGTTGGCAAGCGCGCCGAGCGGCTGGTCGCCGAACCACAGGACCGGCACTTCCAGATCGCCGCGTATATAGACATCCATCAGCATTTGCCGTGTTGCGCCGATCAACAGTTCGGTGCGCTCCTTGCCCTTGTGGGGCGCCCAGCGGATGCGCCAGAAATCGAACAGGATGCCCATGTCCCGCTTGATTGTTTCTCTCGTTGCGAAGGTGATGCGGTATTCGTCACCGCCTTCCACCTTCCTCATGAAGCGGCGGAGCTTTTGCCGGGACTGGCTGCTCATATGGCTATCGAGATAGGAGTCGAACGTGTCCGGCAGGGCCACGACCGGGCAGATGCAATTGTTGATGTTATAGGGGTTGGTCGGCATGTTGTCGCGGAACATGACGAGCGGTCCCTGAAGCGCGCGGATCATCGCGTCGCGCCGCTCCGGTGGGCCGGAAAGATAGTCGAGCTTGAGTTCGGTCCAGTTCTGCTGCCGAATATAGGAACAGAAACCGGCAACCGCGTTATTTTCATATTCCGGCAGGGTAATGAAGCCGGTGTAATCCGCCGCGGCATTGCCAGCCATGACGATGCTGTCGTGGAAGCGGCCGGTTTTCTTGTCCGGTTCGGTGACGATGCGTAGCGGAAAAAATGCCACATAGGGCGAGCCTTCGGGACGTTCCCTGAGCGCCAGGATGAACCAGCGCTTGCGGCGCGGCATATAATCCCGCAGCCAGCCCCAGGACAGGAAGTGTCGGGAATGGGGATCGGCCATGAACACCGTTTCCCAGTTTTGCCGGATCGCCTCGAAGCCGGCGTCGGTGTCGATGATGTCGATACGCATTCGTCCCCCTCCCAATACGGATCACAGATTCGGGAGGTTGCATTTTATGAGCAAATGGCCGGCTTCAAATATTCCCTTCGGGTGAAAGGCCTATATCAAATGGGATTAGCCCGTGACGCGGCTCCCATTCGTGCACCGCGACAAAATAGCCCTTGTCAGCGGGTCGCAGCACTCTAACATGCGGGCTGAATGCGCGACCGGCTCAACGGTTCGCATGGCAAAGGAGTTCTTTCATGGCTGTTCCTTTTATGCTTTTGACTGGTGCGAGCCGCGGAATAGGGCATGCCACCGTCAAGCTGTTTCAGGAAAAAGGCTGGAGAATCCTGACCGTATCGCGACAACCCTTTTCGGAGGAATGCCGCTGGCCATCTGCGCGCGAAAGCCATATCCAGGCCGATCTGGAGGACCTGTCCCGCATCGACGATCTGGCCGACGAGGTGCGCTCGCGCCTGCCGGAAGGAAAGCTGGCCGCACTCGTCAACAATGCCGGAATCTCGCCGAAGGGCGAAGGCGGTAGCCGCCTTGGCGTTGCCGACACAACGGCGGAGATCTGGACGCGGGTGCTAAACGTCAATCTCGTCTCGACGGCGCTTCTTGCCCGTGCGCTTTTGCCGGAACTGGAGGCGGCAAAAGGCTGCATCGTCAACGTTACCTCCATTGTGGGCTCGCGGGTGCACCCTTTCGCGGGCGTCGCCTATGCCGCATCGAAGGCGGGACTTGCGGCGCTGACACGGGAGCTGGCGCATGAATTCGGGCCGCGCGGCGTGCGCGCCAATGCCATAGCGCCCGGCGAAATCAACACCGCCATCCTTTCACCCGGAACCGCTGAACTCGTGGAAGCGCAGGTCCCGCTCGGGCGGCTAGGCACAACGGCGGAGGTGGCGCAGACCATCTACTTCCTCTGCTCGGAGCAGTCGAGCTACATCAACGGCGCAGAAATTCTCATCAATGGCGGCCAGCACGTCTGACGCTTCAGTCCATCCAACCGAAACGGAGCCTTTATCCCATGACCATTCTGCCGAATTCCGTCGAGGCACGCGATATCGCCTACCAGATGCATCCGAACGTCAATCTGCGTAAATTCGAAAAGACCGGTGGTCTGGTCATCGAAAGTGGTGAAGGCATCTATGTGACCGACAGCAGCGGCAAGCGTTATATCGAGGCGATGGCAGGGCTTTGGTCTGTGGCGCTTGGCTTCGGTGAACAGCGACTGGTGGACGCTGCGACAAAGCAGATGCAGAAGCTGCCCTATTACCACACCTTCTCCTACAAGACGCACGGCCCGTCGGTCGATCTTGCCGAGTTGCTGATCGAGCTTGCGCCAGTGCCGATGTCGAAGGTTCATTTCACGTCTTCGGGATCGGAGGCGAACGATCTCGTTGCCAAGATGGTGTGGTATCGCTCCAATGCGCTGGGCAAAAAGGACAAGAAGAAGATCATTGGCCGCATCAAGGGTTATCATGGCGTGACGATTGCCTCTGCCTCGATCACCGGCCTGCCGCGCAACCATGAAAGCTTCGACCTGCCGCTGGACCGCATGCTGCATACGGCCTGCCCCTCCTATGTGCACTTCGGCAAGCAAGGTGAAAGCGAGGCGGATTTTACCGCGCGTATTCTGAAGGAACTCGAAGATCTGATCCTCAGCGAAGGCCCGGAAACCGTTGCCGCCTTCTGGGGCGAGCCGGTGATGGGTGCCGGCGGGGTTCTTCTGCCGCCTGAAGGTTATTGGGAAGGTGTGCAGGCGATCCTGAAGAAATACGACATTCTGCTTGTCGTGGACGAGGTCATCTGCGGGTTCGGCCGCACCGGCAAGATGTTCGCCTGCGAGACCTACGGCATCAAGCCGGATGTGCTTGTTGTTTCCAAGCAGATATCCTCATCCTACATGCCGCTGTCGGCGATCATCATGAATGACGGTTTCTACCAGCCGATCGCCGACGAATCCGACCGGATCGGCTCCTTCGGCCATGGTTATACCGCCTCCGGCCACCCGGTCGCGACGGCCGTCGGTCTCGAAAACCTGAAGATTATTCAGGAGCGCGATCTGGTCGGTAATGTCGCGAGGCTGGAAGGCAAGTTCCTCGATCATCTGAAAGCGCTTTCCGACCATCCGCTGGTGCATTCCTCGCGCGGCGTCGGTCTTCTTGGCGCGCTGGAGATAAAGCCGTGGGAAGGTACGAAGCCGGGCGATGCGACGCTCGCCATTGCCGCCGGAATTGAGGATGAGGGCGTGATCACTCGCCCGATCGGCGAATCGATCTGCTTCTGCCCACCGCTGATCATCACGGCCGAGCAGCTTGATGAGCTGTTCGCCGGCGTTAAGCGGGGACTGGACAAGGTTGCGGCCGCACGCGCCTGATGACTTTGCGAATGTCCTGGCCGGTTCGTCCGGCCGGGCACCGCTGTCAGCTTGCCTTATCCCCGGTATGCCACAAGCACCGCGCCGCAGGCGATTAGCACCACACCCAGCCAGTTTGGCAGCGACAGCCGTTCCCCTAGAAACAGAACCGCGAAGACGGCGACGAACACGACACTGAGCTTGTCGATAGGGGCGACGCGGGCGGCATCGCCGATTTTCAGCGCCCGGAAGTAACATATCCAAGATGCGCCGGTCGCCAGCCCCGAAAGCACGAGAAAGGTCCAGGTCCGCGCCGAAATGGTGGAGGGCTGCTGCCAGTTGCCGGTAACATAAACCATCAGGCCAGCGGCAGCGAGAATGACGATGGTGCGTATGAAGGTGGCGAAATCGGAATTGACGTTTTCGATGCCGATTTTCGCAAAAATCGCGGTCAATGCCGCAAAGGCCGCCGATAGCAGTGCCCAGAATTGCCAGGCCAGAAACAGGTTCTTCATAAGGGCCTACTCCGTTTTTCGCATTCGTTCTCGCTCGATCTGGCCTATAACATCCGCACGGCGATAAAAACCGTTTTCGACGGTTGGGAGGGCTTCAAACGATCAAAGGCCGGAGCATCGATCTGATGCGCCGGCCTTCATGCGAGAGCCTGCCCGGACAAACCGGGACAGGCTGGACCTTGGGAGGTCGTGTTATTCGGCGGGCTGAACCGCACCCGGAAGCGAATCCACATCGGCGATGCCGGTGAATTCTTCCTTGCCGCTGAGAACGCGGGCGAGCTGCTCCTGATCCAGTTCACCTTCCCAGCGGGCAACAACGATGGTGGCGACCGCATTGCCGACGAAGTTGGTGAGTGCGCGGCATTCCGACATGAAGCGGTCGATGCCGAGGATGAGTGCCATGCCGGCAACCGGAACCGACGGCACGACGGAGAGCGTTGCGGCCAACGTGATGAAGCCAGCGCCTGTGATGCCGGCGGCACCCTTGGAGGAGAGCATGGCCACGAGCAGCAGCAGGATCTGTTCGCCGAAGGAGAGGTGGATGCCGGTCGCCTGTGCGATGAACAGGGCAGCCAGCGTCATGTAGATGTTGGTGCCGTCGAGGTTGAAGGAGTAACCGGTGGGGATGACGAGACCGACGACGGAGCGCTTGCAGCCCGCCTTTTCCATCTTGCTCATCAGGCCCGGCAGGGCGGCTTCCGAAGACGAGGTGCCGAGAACCAGCAGCAGTTCTTCCTTGATGTAGCGGATAAGCGCGACGATCGAGAAGCCGTTATAGCGGCAGACAGCGCCGAGGACCACGAACACGAACAGTGCTGATGTGACGTAGAAGGTGCCGATCAGCATCGCGAGGTTGGTGACGGACGAGATGCCGTATTTGCCGATGGTGAATGCCATGGCGCCGAAGGCACCGATGGGGGCGGCCTTCATCAGGATCGCGACCAGCTTGAAGATCGGATACATCATGGCATGCATGAAATCGGTGACGGGCTTGCCCTTTTCGCCGACGATACCGAGCGCGATGCCGAACAGCACGGAGAAGAACAGCACCTGCAGGATATCACCGCTGGCGAATGCGCCGACGATGGTGGTCGGGATGATGTTCATCAGGAAGCCGGTGATGGTCTGCTCATGGGCCTTGTCGGCGTAGGTCGCGACGGCCTTGGCATCCAGCGTGGCCGGATCGATGTTCATGCCGGCACCCGGCTGCACAGTGTTGGCGACGATGAGGCCGACAATGAGCGCGAGGGTGGAGAACACGAGGAAGTAGATCATGGCCTTGCCGGCGACGCGTCCAACCTTCTTCATATCGTTCATGCCGGCGATGCCGGTTGCGACAGTGAGGAAGATGACGGGAGCGATGATCATCTTGACGAGACGGATAAAGCCGTCGCCGAGCGGCTTCAGCTGTTCGCCAAAGGCCGGATAGAAATGGCCAAGCGCGATACCGGCGATAATGGCGACCAGAACCTGGAAATACAGGTGCTTGTAGAATGGCTGCTTGGCGTGGCCTGCCGCCACGGTTGTTGTATCGATCATGTTTTTTCCTCCTCGGCCTCACCCTGCCTTAATTGGCCTCCCGGGATCGCCGTGTCGTTGACGGCTTCGCGCCGATTGAGGAGTCATGTGCAATACGCATGCCAGACTTGCTTATTTGGTGTAACTGGCTGATTTAAAAAGTACTTTTTATTGACGCCGTATCAGCTCGCCGGCGTATGTGTGGATATCCGGACAAAACCTCTTGCGGTCTGTGTGTAAATCCGCACAATTGTCACATGACCCAAGAAGATCAGGCCTCTCATTCCCAGGCACGACGGCGCGCTCAATGGCTGGCGTTGGCGGGCTTGTGGCTGCTCGTCAGCCTGGGAGTTCTGTTGGTTGCCGATGACTTTGCGCGAAACCACGCAATACGCACCGCCGCGTCCGAGGCCTCCACCGATGCCGAACTCAAGATCGCGCTTCTGAATGTCGCGCTGGAGCGGCCGCGAGCCATTCCGCTGGTTCTGTCCGGCGATCCCGACCTTGCGACTGCGCTGGATGGCGGTGGCGCGCCTGCCATTGATCGGCTGAACCGCAAGCTGGAGGGGCTGATCGAAGGCACGCAGTCCTCTGTCATCTACGTGACCGGACCGACCGGCTTGACAATTGCCTCGAGTAACTGGCGACAGGCCGACAGCTTCGTCGGCTCCAATTATGCCTTCCGCGAATATTTTCAGGCGGCGATGAATACCGGCATGTCCGAACATTATGCGCTTGGCAATGTCAGCCGCCGGCCGGGCCTTTATATCTCGCGCCGCATCGATGCCGCAGACGGGCGGCCGCTCGGCGTCGTCATCGCCAAGGTGGAGTTCAACCGTCTGGAGGCGGATTGGAACATCGGCGGCAAACCGGTCTATGTGGTTGACAGGAACGGCGTCGTGCTGATGACGAGCGTGCCGGATTGGCGCTTCAAGACCGTAGCGCCGATTGACGAGGCGCGACGCAAAGCCATTTCCGAAAGCCTGCAATTCGGTAACGAGGCGCTTACGACGCTGCCGTTCCGGATGGCGCGACTCTCGAGCGACGGCGTTCCGCTCGTCCGTGTCGATGACCCGGCAAGTGAGCGCGGCGATTATCTGCGGTTGGAAACGCCGGTGCCGACGACCTCATGGACACTGCATTATCTGCAGCCGGTGGCACCGGCGCTGAACGCCGCCATTCGCGAAGGCAGGGTGGTGGCGCTGGCAACGCTGATGCCGCTGATGGCGCTTTCGGCTCTGTGGCTGTGGCGCAGGCACAAGGCGCTGAGGGAAAAGGAAGAGGAGCAGCGCGCCCGCACCGAGCTTGAAATGAAGGTGCAGGAGCGCACCCGTGACTTGACGAGGACCCGCGACCATCTTCAGGCGGAAATTGCCCTGCACGAAAAGACGACAGGTGAACTGCGCAACGTGCAGCACGAGCTGGTGCAGGCCAACCGTCTCTCCATTCTAGGGCAGGTGGCGGCGGGCGTTGCCCACGAAATCAACCAGCCGGTAGCGACGATCCGCGCCTTTGCCGACAATGCCCGCACCCTGCTGAAACGCGACCGCATGGCGGAGGCCAACGAAAATCTCGAAAACATCGCGGCATTGACCGATCGCATCGGCACGATTACCGGCGACCTGAAGATATTGGCGCGCAAGGGCCGCACCGCTGCCGAACCGGTCAGTCTCAAACTGGTCATCGAAGGCGCGGTGATGCTGTTGCGCAGTCGTTTTTCCGGACAGATGGATGCGCTTGATATCGTGTTGCCGGATCAGGACCTGAAGGTGCTTGGCAGCCGCATCCGGCTCGAGCAAATTCTCATCAACCTTCTGCAAAACGCACTGGAAGCCACTGAAGCGATTGATGCGGCGCGTGTCGAGGTGCGGGTGCGCGAGGAAGGGGACATGGTCTTGCTTTCGGTGAGCGACAATGGGACCGGCATTCCGGAAGCGATCCGCGCCCAGCTTTTTTCGCCCTTTAATACATCCAAGGAAAGCGGCCTAGGCCTTGGTCTCGTCATCTCCAACGATATCGCCTCCGACTATGGCGGGCGTATTGAGGTAACGAGCAGCGAGGCAGGCACGTCTTTTTCCGTATATCTGAAGCGAGCATGATATGATGGCAGGTGGAACCATATTTCTGGTGGATGACGACTCCCAGCTGCGTAAGGCGATGGTGCAGACGTTGGAACTCGACGGATTGCCCGTCACCTCCTTTTCCCGCGCCGAACAGGCACTTGCGGCGCTCAACGAGGATTTCGACGGCGTCGTCATCACCGATGTGCGCATGCCCGGCATGACCGGGCTTGAGTTCTTCGACCATGTCCGCAGGATCGATGCCGACCTGCCTGTTATCCTCATCACCGGCCACGGTGATGTGCCGATGGCGGTCGATGCCCTGCACAACGGCGCCTATGATTTCATCGCCAAACCATTCCCCGCCGAACGCATGGTTGAAAGCGCCCGCCGCGCGCTGGAAAAGCGCCGCCTCGTGCTGGAAAACCGCGCGCTTCGCCGGGCGAGTGCTCAAGCCGAGGACGATTTGCCGCTGATTGGCCAGACGCCCGCCATGGAGCGCCTGCGCACCACGCTCCGGCACATTGCTGATACGGACGTGGACGTGCTGGTGGCAGGTGAGACGGGCAGCGGCAAGGAAGTGGTGGCAACGGCGCTGCATCGCTGGAGCAAGAAGCGATCCAGGGGCAATTTTGTGGCGCTGAATTGCGGTGCGCTGCCGGAAACGGTGATCGAAAGCGAGCTTTTCGGCCATGAGCCGGGTGCTTTCACCGGTGCGCAGAAAAAACGCGTTGGTCGCATCGAACATTCAAGCGGCGGCACGCTGTTTCTCGACGAGATCGAAAGCATGCCGCTTGCCGTACAGGTGAAGATGTTGCGCGTTCTGGAAATGCGCGAGGTCTCGCCACTCGGTTCAAATGAGGAGCGACCGGTCGATATTCGCGTGGTGGCGGCGGCGAAGGTGGATCTCGGCGACCCGGCCGAGCGTGGCACGTTTCGCGAGGACCTATATTACCGGCTGAATGTGGTGACGCTGTCGATACCGCCGCTGCGCGAGCGCAAGGCGGATATTCCGCTGCTGTTTTCGCACTTCGTCACCAAGGCCGCCAACCGGTTCAACATGCCGGTACCGCAGATCAGCGCCGGCGTTTCCCGCCGCCTTAACGACTACGACTGGCCGGGCAATGTGCGCGAACTCGGGCATTTCGCTGAAAGGGTAGTATTGGGGCTGGAGATGGATGCGGCCACCACGACTGTTTCGCAATCGAGCATTCCGGCTTCCGGCACCCTGCCAGAGCGAATGGATGAAATAGAAGCGCAGATCATTCGCGAAACGCTTGTGCAATCGAATGGCGACGTGGCCGAAACAATTGCGACACTCGGCATTGCCCGCAAGACTTTTTACGACAAGCTGCAACGTCACGGCATCAACCGGGCGGATTATGTGAAAAACGGCGCTGCTTGAGGTTGCCGCAGGATCTGGGGTGACACTTAATGAAAAGCCGCGGACGTTTCCGTCCGCGGCCTGATTATTAACAGCAATAACTGCGCAGACGTTGTCCCCGATCAACCCGCTACGCAGAAATGACGCTGGCCGTCATTGCCTACATAGGTGCCGGAGCGGCCGTTGAAGCTGCGATAACGTTGCGAGCAATAATCGTACCAGGCATTCGTCCACGGCTCGATGGTGCGGTAGGTACGGCGTTGCTGGTAGTAGCCGGAATTATTGTCATACACCGGTTGGGCACGGTAAACCGGTGCCGGACGATAGACCGGAGCGGGTCGATAAACGGGCTGCGGCTGTGGCTGATAATAGCGGTAGTCCGGCTCTTCGTACACATAGCTCGGTTCATAGCGACGCGGCGGGTCGATATAGACGCGCTCGTCGTCTACCGGTGCCGGGCGGGAAAGGGCTGAGCCAACGGCGACACCGGCGGCAAGGCCAAGCACGCCACCCAGAATGGCGGCATCGCGACGGTCGCGGCGGCCCCAGTCATCGGCGGATGCGCTGTTGAAGGGCACGATGGTGGCGGCGGCGACGGCGATAGCCAGAACGGTTTTAGCTGCAAAGGACGACATGATCTTCTTCCATCCGGATGGCAGGGCGCTGCCAGTTGCAAATTCGATGGTTAAAGAAATATAGCGCGCCTGCTGAACGGGCGCTGAATGAATTGTGGCGGCTGGCGACAGCTCGCAATTCCTGTTTGCGCAAGCCGCGCTTCGCGCTAGAACTCAAGTTCAAACAGGACAATTCCATGAGCCTTGCCCATATAACCGTCAATTCCGATTCATCCCACGAAGACCGTGCCCAGGCTATTCGAGATACGCTGCGCGACGCCATTGTCGACCGACGGCTTGCCCCGGGAACGAAGCTGTCGGAATCGGAAGTGGGAACGCTGTTCGATGTCAGCCGCACGGTGGTGCGGGCGGCTCTTCAGATGCTGGCTTACGAAGGACTGGTCAAGGCCGAGCGCAACCGCGGCGCTTTTGTCTCCAATCCCACACCGGACGAAGCGCGGCAGGTTTTTGCTTCGCGCCGGCTGATCGAGCCCGGCGTTCTGGACGCCGCAATCGAAAAGATCACGCCTGCGGCGGTGAAGCAGCTGAGAGAGCATCTGGTTCAGGAAAGCCGCCACCAGCATGAGCGCGGCCCGCACGCCAGGCGCGCGGAAATCAAGGCATCAGGTGATTTCCACCTGATGCTGGCCTCGCTTGCCGGCAATGCCATCCTCGAAAAATTCATGGACGAACTGGTCGCCCGCTCGTCGCTGGTTATCGCGCTCTACGGGCGCTCGGGCGTTTCAAGCTGCGGCCACAACGATCATGCCGACCTGCTCGATGCACTGGAGGCGAAGGATGCGGCAAAGGCCCGTGCCTTGATGCTGCAGCACCTCGATCACATCGAGGCCGATCTCGACCTTCGCATGAAGGAAGGATTGGCGCTGAAGGATGCACTGGCACTTTGAGCGGCCACCATCCCCGCCTTTCAGACGGGGATAAGCGCCCTGTCGCACTTCAGGCTGCGTAACGGCTGAGTGCCAGATCGTGCGTGTCTATCTCGGGCTTGTTCCCGCTGATGAGATCGGCAAGCACGCGGGCCGAGCCGCAGGACATCGTCCAGCCAAGCGTACCGTGGCCGGTGTTGAGATAAAGATTGCTGTAGCGGGTGGCGCCGATGACAGGCGTACCATCCGGCGTCATCGGGCGCAGGCCGCACCAGAATTTCGCTTGGCTCTGGTCACCTGCGCCGCCGAACAGGTCTTCCACCGAATGGGCCAGAGTTTCCTGTCTTGCTGCGGGCAGATCCTTGCTGAAACCGGCGATTTCCGCCATGCCACCGGCGCGGATGCGCGAGCCGAGCCGGGTGATCGCTACCTTGAACGTTTCGTCCATCACGGTCGAAACGGGCGCGCGTTCCTCCTTCACGATCGGAACCGTGATGGAGTAGCCCTTGACCGGGTAAACCGGCAGGGTAAGGCCGAGCTGGCGGACGAATTGCGGGGAATAGCTGCCCAGTGCGGCGACGAAAATATCGGCTTCCAGCAGCCCCTTGGTGGTCTCCACGGCCTTGATACGGCCTGCCTCGACGATGGGGCGCATGATGCCGGTATCGTAGATGAAGGTGACACCCGCCTCTTCAGCCATGCGCGCAAGTTCGGTGGTGAACATGAAGCAGTCGCCGGTTTCATCACCGGGCAGGCGCAGGCCGCCGACGATCTTTTCCCTGGAAGGAGAAAGGCCGGGCTCGATGGCGGCGCAGCCTTCGCGGTCGAGAATTTCGAAAGGCACGCCACCTGCCGTCAGCACGTCCACATCCTTGCCGATGGCATCGAACTGCTTCTGGGTGCGGAAAACCTCCAGAGTGCCCTGCATGCGCTGGTCGTATTCTATCCCGGTTTCGTCGCGCAGCGCCATCAGGCAATCGCGGCTATATTCGGCAATGCGCACCATGCGGCTCTTGTTGATGGCATAACGCGCCGATGTGCAATTGCGCAGCATCTGGCTCATCCAGCGCCACGCCGCCGGATCGGCGGTCGGGCGGATGATGAGCGGGGCATGTTTCATGAACAGCCATTTCATGGCCTTCATCGGAATGCCGGGCGCGGCCCATGGCGAGGAATAGCCGGGGGAAACCTCGCCGGCATTGGCAAAGCTGGTTTCAAGCGCTGCGGCCGGCTGGCGGTCGATCACCGTCACCTTGTGTCCGGCTTTGGCCAGATACCAGGCGGAGGTCACGCCGACGACGCCGGCTCCGAGGATAGTGACGTTCATGATCGTCTCACTTATGGCTGACAGATGTTGAAGCGACGGCCGGGGTTTCGCCCGGCTGAATATAATTGCGGCGGTAACGGCGTCCGAGTCCGGTCAGGATTTCATAGGCGATCGTGCCCGCATCCTCGGCAATGTCTTCCAGCGTCTGGTCAGGCCCGATCATCTGCACGAAGCTGCCTTGCGTCAATGTTCCCAAGGGCAGGGCGGATATGTCGAGAATGATGCTGTCCATTGAAACGCGACCAGCAATGGGCAGGCGAACGCCATTGTACCATGCCGCACCGCGATTGCTGAGCGATCGCGGCAGGCCATCGGCATAACCAGCCGCGATCGTCGCAAGCCGCGTCGGCCCGGCCGCTTCGAAAGAGCCACCATAACCGACCAGCGATCCGGCGGGAACTTCGCGGGTCTGAATAACGGCGACATCAAGCCGGACGACCGGTTTCATCGGGTTGGGACGGGTAACGGAGGGCGCGCCGCCATAAAGCGCAATGCCGGGGCGTAGCAGGGAGTTGTGATAGTCGTTGCCCAGAAAGATGCCGCCGGAATTGGAAAAACAGACGGATACATCAGGAAAAGCTGCAGCGGCTTTTCGCATCACAGAGAGTTGGGCGGCATTGGAGAGGTGATCCGGCTCGTCGGCGCAGGCGAGGTGGCTCATCACGAAGGCGATGTCGATACCATCAAGCAGTTGCGGCCGGGAGGCGAGGACTTCAAGCTCCTCGGGAGAGAGGCCGAGACGGCACATGCCGGTGTCGATCTGCACTGCGGCGGGTAATGTCTTGCCAAGATTTTTGGCGTGGGCCGCCCATTGGGCGATCTGCTCGAGCGAATTCAGAACCGGTGTGACGGCCATGGCTGCGCAGGAGGTTTCGTTACCGGGCTGAAGCCCGTTGAGGACGAAAATCCGCGCTTCCGCTGAAAGACGCAGCCGGAGCGCCAACGCTTCATCGATATGGGCGACGAAGAAATTCCGGCAGCCCGCGTCAAACAGCCCCTGCGAGACGATATCCGCGCCGAGGCCGTATGCGTCAGCCTTGACGACCGCTGCCGTCTGCGATGTGGGCGCCATTGCCGCAAGCGAGAGATAATTATCGCGCAATGCGCCAAGATCGATGGTCAGATGGCCGCTTGCACCACCCGCTGCCTGCTGGCGGCTGATCTGCATGTCCATGGTCGTTCACCCTCATTTTTATCACATGAGAGTATTGCAACGATTGTCGAATTTCTTGGCTATTGTTCGAATAAGATGCGATAAAAATGCAATCTACGCAACTTTCATTGTCATATTGGAATTTTCTATGTCGTCACTCGACGCGACAGACCGCCACATCATCCGCCTGCTCCGGCTCAATGCCCGCATCAGCAATGCGAAACTTGCTGCGGAAGTCGGCCTTTCGGCCTCCGCCTGCCTTCGCCGGGTCGATATTCTGGAACGGGAGGGTATCATCCGGGGCTATACGGCGCTGACCAGCGGCCTTGCCGGCGGCGAGGTGATCTCGGTCATCGTGCAGATCACGCTCGACCGCCAGACGGAGGATTTTCTCAACAGGTTTGAGAACGCGGTGCGGCGTTATCCAGAAATCCGCGAATGTTACCTGATGACGGGCGGGTCGGATTATTTCCTGCGATGTGAGGCGGAAAGTGCGGGCGATTTCGAGCGCATCCATAAGGAGATTCTGTCGAAGCTGCCGGGTGTTTCGCGGATTCATTCGAGTTTTGCGATCAGGAATGTGCTGGCGACGCCGAAGGCGCGGTGAGTAGTTTTTTCGAGAGGACAATTACGCAGCGGAATATGCGGTTATCCCCTCTGTCCGGCAGGACAGAGGGGGGTAAGCCCCTCACTCTGCATGTCGATGTCACCCCCACCACCGATAAAAATGATGCACCGGTCCCCGACCGTTCCCGACGGCAAGCCCCCGACCAGCGTCAAGCGCCCCATTCAGATACTCCTTCGCAAGCCCCACTGCCTCCGCCAGGTTATGCCCCATGGCCAGATGCGCGGTGATCGCCGCCGCCAGCGTGCAGCCGGTCCCATGGTCGTTTTTCGTGTCCACTCGCATAGCGGAAAGCGCCTGCACGGTGCCGTCTGCAAACAGATAATCCGTACTCTGCGGCCCGTCGCCATGGCCGCCCTTGATGAGCACGGCTTTCGCGCCCACCTTCAGGATCATCTCGGCCTGACGGGTGATCTCCGCCTCGGTGTCTGCAATCGGCAACCCGGTGAGAAGCGCTGCTTCAGGCAGGTTCGGCGTGACGATGGTGGCGAGCGGCAGCAGGTCGCGCCGCAATGTCTCGATCGCATCCGCATGCAATAGACGGTCGCCGGAGGTCGCAACCATCACGGGGTCGAGTACCACCGGCTGGGGCTGCTGCCGAAGCCTTGCAGCTATGGCCGCGATGGTTTCGATCCGCGATACCATGCCGATCTTCACCGCATTGACGGCAAGATCGGAAAAAACTGCATCCATCTGCGCGACGATGGTGTCGACGGAAATATCCTCCACTGCCGTCACACCTTTGGTGTTCTGGGCGGTGATGGCGGTGATGACGCTGGCGGCATAGGCGCCGAGTGCCGAAAAAGTCTTGATGTCGGCCTGAATGCCTGCGCCGCCGCCGCTGTCTGAGCCGGCGATGGTCAATGCGATTGCTGTCATGACTGTCTCGCTTTCAGCGCTGCATCGACTGCCGCGCGGAAGTCCCTGGTTGCGCTGGCAATATCGTTTGCGCGGAAGATTGCAGAAATGACGGCGACACCATCCGCACCGGCGGCGATGACGTTCGGCACGCGGGCAAGATCGATACCGGCGATGGCGCCCACCGGCATGCCCGGCCGCAATTCGCGGAGCAGAGTGCGGAGCGTCGTAAAGCCGTCGAGGCCGACAGGCTTGTCTGGATTGACCTTGGAAACGGTTTCGAACACGCCACCAATGCAGGCGTAATCGGCGGGCATGGAGGCCGCCCGCTCGGCATCGGCGCGGTTCTTGACGGTAAGGCCGATGATCGCCTTATCTCCAAGGATGCGTCTGGCGGTTTTGGCATCCATATCATCGGCGCCGAGATGCACCCCGTCCGCGCCAGAGGCGAGCGCCACATCCACCCGGTCGTTGATGACCAGCGGCACGCCCGTGCCGGCAATGGCTTCGCGAATAGCGAGGGCGTTTTCGATCATCTCCCGCGTGGAGGCGTGTTTGTCGCGATATTGCAGAATGGTCGCGCCGTTGAGTGCGGCCGCCAGAGCAAGCTCGCCCAACGGCGCAACATCGACGAGGCTCGCATCGACCAGCGCATTGAGACGGTAATCAACTTTGTTCATGCTCAATCCTCGCATGGTTTCTTATGTCTTCGCCGGAAATTTCTGAAAGCACATCCAGAAATGCCGGCTCGAATGTGCCGGGACCTTTGGCGTTTTTCGCTGCCAGTTCGGCTGCGACACCCGTGATAGCGAGGGCGGCGGCGGCGGCCGTCAGTGCGTCTTTTTCCACCGCCATGAAGGCGGCGATGACGCCACCCGATAGGCAACCCGTGCCTGTCACCTTCGCCATCCACGGGTGACCGTTGACGATTCTGACACTCCTTGTGGCGTCGCGCAGGTTATCGACAGGTCCGGTCTCTATCCTGATGGCGTTCGGAACAGCACCGATCAGGCTCATCTCAGCGCTGTTGCCGCGCACGATGGTGGGTCCAAGCGAGATCAGGTCACGCGCGAACGCCAGTCGCGATGGCGAATAGTCGCAATGCACGGGGTCCAGAATCCACGGCTTGCCAGCCGCGCGGGCGATCTCGACGGCAAATCGAATGACTTTGCGCCGGTCGGCGTCGAGCGTGCCGAGATTGATCGTCACCGCATCGGCTTTCGTGACGAAAGCACCGATTTCTTCGAGTGAGGTTGTCATCGAGGGGATGCCGCCGACGACGGTAATGCCATCCGCGGTGAATTTCTGTACCACGGTGTTCATCAGGCAATGCACGCGCGGGCGCGTCTGCCTTACCCTTTCGAGGATCTCTGCGGCCTTCGCCGCAGTCGGAAAACTGTTTGCCATGGTTATTGCAACTCCACGGCAATGTCTTCCACCGCCGGCGCCTGCTTGATCAGTTGCATGTCCTGCATGAAGGTGCCGAAGCGTGTGTAGCGGGCGCGATCAAGTGCGGCTGGACGTTTGGCGAAACGCGGCAGCGTATCGAAAAACGCCTGTTTGTTCAGCGCGTCGTCAAGGTTCGGATAGGCCTTGATGAAAAGCTGCCAGGATTCTTGTGGGTGGTTGGTGATGAAAATCGCGGCCTGCTCAACGGCCGAGAGAAAACGCGGCAGGCGGCTATCTTTCACGAGATCACGATGCGTGACGAATATGAGCTCGTCATAGGCGGGCACGCCGTGTTCCTCGGGGAAGAACGAGCGGCCTTCGTGGCCTTCAAGCTTCATCTGCGTCAGTTCGAAATTACGGAAGCCGCCAAGCGTGGCATCGACCTTGCCCGCGATCAGGGACGGCGAGAGTGAGAAATTGACGTTGACCAGTTCCACATCGTCTTTCGTCAGTCCCTCCTTCTCCAGCATCCGCTTCAGCATCGCATCCTCGAAGCCGGAAACGGAGAAGCCGACCTTCTTGCCCTTCAGGTCCTTCAGGCTCTTGATAGGCCCGTCGGCCAGAACGGTGACGGTGTTCAGCGGCGTTTCGACCAGCGTTCCGAAACGGACGAGCGGCAGCCCTGCATCGTGGTCTAGATAGAGGTTCGGCTGGTAGTGAACGCCGATATCGGCCTGCTTTGCCGAGACCAGACGCGGTACGGCGGATGGGTCTGCGGGCGGGATCAACTCGACCTCCAGCCCTGCATCGGCGAAAAGGCCGCGTTCCTTGGCGATCACCATCGGTGCATGGTCCGGGTTCACGAACCATTCCAGCAATACGGTAAGCTTGTCTGCCGCCTGCGATTGCGCGGGCGAAAGCACGCTTGCTGCCGCGACGACGAGGGAAAGAAGAGTTCGTTTCATGGTGCCGAAAGTCTCCGCAAATGTTTGAAAGGAATGACGTGGTCTGTTTCTTTGGCCCAGGGGGCGAGGTTGGCCGTTGCCCGGTCGACGACAAGCCGCAGCAGCACCGCCATGACGGCGAGAATGGTCATGGCGGCGAACATTGTGTCGGTCTGCATGCGGGCATTTGACTGGATCATGACAAAACCGAGCCCGGCGGAGGCGCCCACCCATTCGCCAATGACCGCGCCGAGCGGGGCGAGCGGAGCTGCGACCCTCAGTCCGGAAATGAGTGAGGGAAGCGCCAGCGGCACACGCAGCCGGGTGAGGATTTGCCAGTGGCTCGCCTCCGTCAGCGAGGCGGCATCGAGGATTGTCCGATCCGTGCGATTGAGGCCGTCGGTGAAGGCTGAAGCGACGGGGAAAAAGATGATGATCGCCGTCATGACAACTTTCGAGGCCATGCCGAAACCGAACCAGAGTACGAGAATGGGGGCCAGCACGAAGACCGGAAATGCCTGCAACACGAGAACCATGGGCCAGACGAGGCGGCCAAAACGCGGGACGGCGGCAATCGTAAAGGCAACGAGAATGCCGGCGGCAATGCCAGCCGCAAGCCCGACAGCCATTTCACCTGATGTCACCATGGCCTGTCCGAACAGGAAGGCTGGCTGGCGCAGGAGTGCTGCGGCAACATCGGCGGGCGAGGGCAGGATGTAGCGGGGCGGTGCAAACAGCCAGATGCCCAGCTGCCAGACAATCAGAATAAGAACGACGCCCTTCAGCGCATGGGAGGCACGCATCGGCCGGGGCTCAGACGCAGCCGTACCGTATACGAAGGGAAGGATGTTTCATCATCATCGTTCGGTCTCCAGCTGTGGCGATCACGGAGATCCGGGCAAAGCGGAGAAGAGAAAGGGCAGTAACGCAAACGCGCTACAGTTTCCGTTCCTACGCCGGCATGACCCGGATCAGGTTCAAGGGTCCGGCTCATCGCCATCTCAGCACCGTCAGGTGCTCCCCTCGGAAGAGACTGTTTTGCTAGGAGGGTTTTGAAGTAATGTCAACGTTGAAAGTTAACGAGAATATTGGCGAATTTGCCGCGAACATATTAGTTGTCGATTATATTAAGTTAATCAAAAATTAGTTATTTATTGAAACCGCTTTTCAATTCCGCTGTATTAGCTTCAGCTCCCAGATTGGTTGGGGGCGAACTTGAAAAACTTCTGGCAAGAGAAATCTGGAAATTTTGGCATTCTGACCGCGCTGCTCATGGTGCCTCTGTGCGGTGCTGCCGGTGTGGCGCTCGATATTACGCGCGGCATGTCGGTCAAAGCCGATCTGCAGCAGGCGGCGGATTCCGCGGCTCTGGCGGCAGTCGCCGATATGTCCGCAAGTGTTCAGGCGGCAAAGAAGATGTCGGGGGACGGTGTCATTCCCGTCGGCAATGAAGAAGCCCGGGCATTCTTCGATGGCAATCAGCGCGGCGACGCGGACTACACCATAACCTCTGTCGATGTTTCGGTGATCAAGCACGGCAATGTGGTCGAGTCGTCCGTCAGCTTCAAGGCGTCGGTCAGCACGACGCTCTCAGGGCTTCTGGGGAAGGATTTCGTTTCGGTTGGCGGCACGGCCACGGCCAAATACGAAACGGAAACCTTCAGCGATTTCTATCTTCTGCTTGATAATACGCCTTCCATGGGAGTGGGCGCGACACCCACGGATGTTGCCACCCTGGTTGCGAATACTGGCGATAAATGCGCTTTTGCCTGTCACATCGTGAAGGACGGCGTGGCAGACCCGAACAGCTATTACTTCAAGGCCAAGAAACTCGGGGTTACGACGCGTATCGACGTGGTTGCCAAGGCAACCGCCAGCCTGATGGACACGGCAAAGTCCACGCGCAAAAGCAGCAATCAATATCGCATGGCCGTCTATACCTTTGGGGAACGGGCGGAAGATACCAAGCTGCTTGAGGTCGTTTCGCTAACATCGGATCTGGACGCAGCAAAGAAAAAAGCTGGTGAAATCAACCTGATGTCGATCCCCTATCAGGGATACAACAACGACCAGCAAACAGATTTCGACCGGGCACTGATCCAGATTGGAGATAAGGTCGGCAGTTCGGGCACGGGCGCAAGCTCGGCGAACCCGGATAAGGTTATTTTCTTTGTTTCAGACGGGGTGGGCGACAGTTACAAGCCCTCCTCCTGTACGAAAAAACTGACGGGAGGCCGCTGTCAGGAGCCGATCGACATCAAAGACTGTACGAAATTGAAGGAAAAGGGTTTTCGTATCGCGGTGCTTTATACCACCTATCTGCCGCTGCCGACGAATGATTGGTATAATAGCTGGATCAAGCCCTTTCAGGCGGAAATCGGCTCACGCATGCAGAGCTGTGCTTCCCCGGGCCTGTATTTCGAAGTCAGCCCGTCCCAGGGCATCAGCGACGCGATGACGGTGCTGTTCAAGAAAGCCATTACATCACCACGCCTGACGGGCTGATGGCCGTTTTAGCGAGGCCTGCTAAAGCATCGATTGAACGCCGCAATATTTGCGGCGTTTTTTGGAAATAGCCGGAAGGTGATGCTTCAAACGATATTGCGAAGCTGTTCAAATAACGCAGTAAAGGGCGTTTCAGCGCGGTAGAACACAGCCGGCTGGCCTATCGGAGCGTCCACGGTGAACTCGTGCCCGCCAAAATACCGCGCGCCACTCCAAAGATGCACCCATTCACCATCGCCCGGAAGGTAAAGCGTGCGCTGCGTCTCCCCCGCCTTCCACACGGGTGCGACCAGCATGTCGGCCCCGTAGAGATAGCTGTCCTGAATGGCATAGGTCTGCCGGTCGTTCTCGTGATGCAGGAAAAGCGGGCGCTGTACCGGCAGGCCGGTTTTGGCCGCTTCAGTGGAAAGCGATTTCAGATAGGGGGCGAGTGCGACATAGATTGCCGTCATGCGGGCAAAATGGCCAAGAACCGTCTCGTCCTGATCGATCTGGAGATTGTCGCGCGGGCGATTGCCCTCATGGGTTCGCATGACAGGGGTAAAGGCTGCCATCTCCGTCCAGCGCATGATGAGTTCCGGGGTTCTGACATTGCCGAACAGGCTGGTATAACCGCCAATATCGGAATGGTGATAGGCATTACCGAGAAGACCGGAGGACAGCGCACCGCATATGACGGTGACGAGACCGTCATGGCGGGAGAAATCGACGGACTGGTCGCCGCCCCACAGCAGCGGGCAGTGGGCTTGCACACCGGTAAAGCCCGCCCGCATGAAGAACAGCGCTTCGCCGGTTTTGCCACGGCTTTCAACAGCCTTGGCGTTGACCTCTGCCCAGAGCGTCGGCCAGGCATTGTGCATCAGCTTGGCGTCGATGCCGTTCGATAGCGTGATGTCGATCGGCAGATATTCGCCGAAATCGGCCATCCAGCCGGAAAGGCCGAAATCCAGCATGTTCTTGCCGATGATCTCTTCGGAAAACCACTCGGCTGCGGCCGGATTGGTGAAATCGACCACGCCACAATCGAACTCGCCGAAATCCACGAGCGCCGTCTTGCCGTCCGCGCCGGTGGCGAAATAACCGGCCGCCTCCGCCTCCGGAAAAAGCGGGCCGTCGACGCAGAGATAGGGGTTCACGTATCCCAGAAAACGAATGCCCTGATCGGCAAGCTCCGCGATCTTCTGACGCAAATGCGGATAACGCGCCTCATTGGCCTGCCAGTCCCAGAAGAGCCGGGCGCCGAATGATGTCTGGCGAAGCCCCACCCAGTCCTCGCACCACAGGCCGGAGACCTTGGTTCCGGCAGCGCGGATTTTTTCTAGCCGGGCAAAGGAGTTGGCGCCATCCTTTAACCCGATGATCGCGCCGCTATAGACCCACTCCGGCAGTTCCGGCTGGCGTCCGAACCGCAGCGAGAGGGCGGAAACGATATCGGTGAAACAATCACCGGTGAAAAACTCGATCCTCTCGGGGATCGCCCATATCTCGACTTCGTGGAAATCTTCATCGCGGAAATCGAAGACCGAATAGGCGCTGGTTTCCACATGCAGCGCATATTTGCGCGACGACAGATAGGTCGGCTGCGGGTAATTGGTGTTGTAATAATCGCCACCCGCCTTGCCGCTGACGTCAGCCTTGAAGGTGATTTCAGCGGTCTTGTCGCGGCCGACACCGGGTTCGGAGGTCCAGAGCGGAAAGCGGCGGCCGCGCATGTCGAAATAGGACATCTGTTCGCCACCGCCCCAGACATGTTCGTCCTCATCTGCGATGATCCGCAGCCACAGCCGATTGATGGTTTCATCCAGCGCCGTGACCCTGATGGCATTTCCATCCAGCGCCAGATGAAGGCGCGCGGCCTGCCCGGGTGCGGAAGACAGCGTAACGCTGTCGCCACTGACTTCGGCGTGGCGGAGCGCAGTTCGTTCGATGACATAGTCCTCGATATCGAAATTGCCGCGATACATATCCATCCGCTCCTTGCCGAAACCAGCAAAGAAAGCCGGGTTCTCAGGCGAATGAGAAAGAATGGTGTGGCTGCCAATCGCAAGCGTGAAGCCGTCTTTGGTCTTTTCGAATTGCATGACTATACCTGTTTAACCCTTAAGACCGCCGGCGGTGAGACCGGAGACGACGCGTTCCTGAAAGATGACGATCAAGATCGCAACCGGGACGATGCCGACCACCAGCGCCGCCGAGATGACGGGCCAGGGGAAAGCGAACTCACCCTGGTAAAGCTGGATGCCGACCGGCAGCGTGCGCAGTGCCGGATTGGAATTGAAGGAAAGCGCCAGCAGGAATTCGTCCCAGGCGTTCACGAAAGCGAGAATACCGGCGGTGAAGACGCCTGGCGCGCATAGCGGCACGACAACCTTGAACAGCGCGCCGATGCGGGTGCAGCCATCAATCATGGCGGCGTTTTCCAGATCGCGCGGGATGCTTTCGAAGAAGGATACCAGCATCAGCGTGCAGACCGGCAGGGAGAGCACGGTGTAAGGCAGTATAAGAGCGGTCCAGCTATTGAGCAGGTTGAGCGCACGCATGATCTCGAACAGAGGCACCAGCAGCGTTACCAGCGGGAATGTGGAAACGGCGATGATGAGCGAGAGGATCAGCGCCCGGTACTTGAGATCGAGCCGCGCCAGCGCATAGGCTGCCAGCACCGAAATCAGAATTGTGAGTGCCGTGGAAAGCAGCGCGACCATGAAGCTGTTGAACAGGAAGAGGTGCAACGGCTGGTCGGAAAAGGCCTGCATGTAATTGGCAAGCGTCGGCGCATGCGGAAACCATGTGATCGGTTTCACCGTCAGTTCCGCTTCGGTTTTCAGCGAGGTGAACAGGATCCATATTGCAGGAAACAGGCCGTTGACCAGCAATATGGAGGCGGCAATGAAGCGCAGCGGCTTGCCGGAGAAGAAGGAGGACAGACCGGAGGAGGTCGCAACGGTGCTCATGGGATCAGTCCTTCGTCCTGATAATGCGGAGATAAACGGCGGTGACGCACATGGAGAGCGCAAACATCATGACCGCCAGTGCCGAACCGTAACCGAGATCGAGGAAGGAAACGGTGTTCTGGTGAATGTACATGGCGAGCGTCGTGGTTGATGTGCCGGGGCCGCCGCCGGTCATCATGTATGGAATATCAAAGGTCTGCAGCGCCGTAATCGTACGGAAGATGAGAGCAACGACGATCGAGGGCTTTAGGAGCGGCAGCGTGATCTCGAAGAACTGCCTGAGCTTGCCGGCGCCATCCACATCGGCGGCTTCATAGAGCGAGCGCGGAATGGTTTGCAGCCCTGCAAGGATCATCAGTGCCATGAAGGAGGAGGTCTTCCAGATGATGGTCAGGCAAATGGCTGCGAAGGCCCAGTTCGGCGAGTTGAACCAGATGATGCCTTCAAAGCCCAGCCGGTTCAGCACATCGTTGACCACGCCGTATTCGTAGTGGAAAAACCACGCGAAGATGAGGCCGGCGAACGACAGAGGCAGCGCCCAGGGGATGAGCAGCGACAGGCGCATCGGCCATTGCATCGAAAACGGCAGGTTGGCGAGGAGCGCAAGGCCCAGGCCCATGAACAGCGCTCCCGGCACCGTTATCAGCGTTATCAGCACCGTATTCCAGGTCGTTTCCCAGAAAATCGGGTCATCGAGCATCGCCGTGTAGTTTTCAAAGCCGATGAATTCCGCCGGCAGACCTGATGTCAGCGAAAGGCTGAAAAACGAGGTGTAGACGAGACGCGCCACCGGATAGACGATGATAAGCGAAAGAAGAATGGCTGCAGGCGCCAGCAAAAGCACGGCAAGCGACCGGTCACCGAGATCGAGCCACCGCGTCCAGCGCGGCTGCGGTTTCTCGTCCACCCTGACCATTGTTCTCTCCGGCATCGTCACGTCTGCCACTCCCGCAACTGAATTCACGTCATCGTCTCCCGATCAGACCGGTTAAGTCCCGGCCCGTTTATCGCGCCGTTCAGGCGATTTTCACTGGTTCGGCCAAACAGGCCGGCAACGGCATGTCCTGCATGCCGCCCCCGGCCACAGGGCTTAGCGCAATACGCGGCGCAGACGGCTTTCCATCTGCTTTGCGCCGTCTTCCGGCGACATCACGCCCGCAAGCACGCCATTGACGGTGGTGCGGATCGTTTCGCTGACCTCGTTGTAACGCGGTGTGACCGGACGGGCCTTTGCCGTTTCAACAACCGGAAGAGCATCCGCAAACCAAGGGATGGACTTGGTCACATCAGCATCCTTGTAGAGCGAGGCATAGGTGGGCAGCAGCGCGGCATTGATGGCCATGAACTTCGAAACATCCTGACTGGACAGATATTCCACCAGTTTCTTGGCTTCGTCCTGCTGCTTGGAATAGGCGGAAACGCCGAATTCCCAGCCGCCGAGGCACGTCGTCTGCTCTCCGCCCTTGACGGCCGGCAACCGGGCGACGCCAACCTTGTCGTTCACTTGGGATTCCTTGCCCTGAAAATGGGTCCAGGCGTAGGACCAGTTGACGGCGAAGAGAACCTTGCCCGCCTGGAATTCCTTGCGCGTGTCGTCGGTCGCCACTTCGGAAATGTTCTTCTTGGAAATGCCTTCGTCGACGAAGCTCTTCCAGAGCTTCAGCGAATCCACGGCCGCCTGATTGTCGAAATTCAGCTTGCCGTTTTGAACCAGCGACTTGCCTTCGCTCCAGTAGGGCAGCAGGAACGTGCATACCGCACCTTCGATGGCCTTACCCTGGAAGGAGAGGCCCTGAAGTTCGGGGTTCTTTTCGCCCTCCATCACCTTTTTTGAGGCTTCCTTCAGCTCATCCCAGGTGGTCGGCGGCTGGATGCCGTATTTGTCCAGCAAGTCCTTGCGATAGTAGAGGAACATGGAATCGGCGAACGCCGGCAGCGCCACGATCTTGCCGTTCACGGTGTTTGCTTCTGCATAGGTCGGCAGGTAGGCGGACAAGTCCTTGCCGGAGAAATCGCTGGTCCAGCCAGCGGTTGCGAACTGTGCGGGACGGATGACATCGAGCATCAGCACGTCGAGGCTCGAATCCTTGGCAGACATGACGGTGTTGAGATATTGCGCCTGCATTTCGGAGGTATTGCCGCCGGTCTCGATCACGACTTTCACGCCCGGCGTCTTCGCCTCATATTGATCGAGCGCCTTGCGCCACACATCGGGTTGATGCTGGCTGGAAACGAAGATTTTGAGTTCGGCGTCGGCAAAGGCCTGTCCCGAAAAGCTGAGCATCGTTGCGCAGAGCGCCGCTCCCGTAAGGGCTTTGAATTTCATGTTTTCCTCCCGTTATTGAAATCTTGAAGCCGGGCCGGTGGCGGCCCGATCCTGTCACTGAATGGAGCGTTCCGTCGTCACGTCGAACAGGTGCACCTTCGATGGGTCGAGGCCGATCTTCAGTTCCTCATTCGGAGCCGGTTTCATCTCTGGCGGCATTCTCGCTGTCAGCGCCGCATCACCGAGGGTGAAATGCACCAGCGTATCCGACCCCAAAGGCTCCACCACCTGCACCTTGACGGAGAGCTGTGTGTCAAATCCCCCGGCAGGACCGAAATGTTCAGGGCGAATGCCGACGATGACCTCCCGTCCATCGAGCGCCGTTTCACGGGACGGTCTGACTGCTGCCAGTGGAAGAAAGTTGCCGTCCGTAAATGTCAGCCTGTCGCCGGTCACTCTGGCGCGGGCGAAATTCATGGCAGGCGCACCGACGAAACCGCCGACGAACACGCTTTCCGGACGGTTATAGACCTCGTCCGGCGTGCCCACCTGCTCGATATCGCCGCCACGCAGAATGACGATGCGATCAGCCAGCGTCATCGCCTCCACCTGATCATGCGTCACGTAGATGATGGTGGTGCCCAGCTGCTGGTGCAGGCGCTTGATTTCCGTGCGAACCTGTCCGCGCAGTTTTGCATCGAGGTTGGAAAGCGGCTCGTCGAACAGGAACACCTGCGGGCGGCGCACGATGGCGCGACCCATGGCCACGCGCTGGCGCTGGCCGCCAGAAAGCTGGCCCGGACGACGGTCCAGCAGATGGCTGATGCCCAGCATATTCGCTGCCTCATCAATGCTGGCATTGGCCTGCGAGGCGCTGACACCACGTACCTTCAGGCTGAAACCCATGTTTTCACGCACCGTCTTGTGCGGGTAAAGCGCGTAGTCCTGAAACACCATGGCGATGTCACGCTCGCGCGGCGGCAGTTTGTTGACAACGCGGTCGCCGATCATCACCTCACCGCCGCTGATGCTTTCCAGCCCGGCGACCATGCGCAACGTCGTGGATTTTCCGCAGCCTGAGGGGCCGACGAAAACCACGAATTCACCATCGTTGATTTCAAGGTCGATACCCTTGACGATGCGCAGGGCACCGTAACTCTTGTCCAGCTTGCGCAGGCTGACTGAAGCCATCTTTTCCTCCTCACGTCCGGGGCGTCCAAAATCCGATGAACGCAAACCCGGCATCAACCTTCAAATCCACGCATCGCTTTTCGAAAAAATCATCCCGATCGTCCGGCGATATCGTGGGACGGCCAAACGCCTGTCTCCCTAGGCCCGTGATATTACCTTTCGTCAAAAGGAAATCAATAGTGTATCAATTTTATTTCTGACAGAAATCAAAAACCGCCAAAGCTTTGATTTGTAGAAATATTTCAACCAAAATCCCTGCGTGGCAGGTCTCGGCTTCCTTGCCTGTGGTCAATTTTCTCTGTCCATGTGGATCACGCGAATTTCGTGCGTTTTCAACGTATGCGTGAAACGTACCGTGCGACGGTGTGATCGAACCATGTCCATGAGACTTCAGCCACAGCTCCGTCCTGACCCTGGCTCAGGCGAAGGACACGCGGCACCGACGCGCCGGGTTTCTGGCCGAATTGTGCAGGCGCCCATTCTGGCACTTCCCCGAGGTCGATGCGGTCTTCTGCCTTCGATATCCAGAGATTGAGGCGGGTGCGATAATAGAGATAGAGCGATTCCGACAGGTTCTCGATGGTAATCGTATCGACATAGGAACCGTCGAGCCAGATCTCCTCGATTGCCGCCGGTTTCCCCGCGATACGCCTCAGGCGGCGGATGCGGTGGCCTTCCGGCGATGTGCCAAAGGCGGGTAGGGTGGATGGCTTGGCAAGGCGGGCAACATCCAGCACCTCCGCCGTTGGCAGGCCACCGCCCTCGATCATCTCCAGCCGGAAGAAGGCATAAACGCTCTGGGGATCGCTGACCGCGCGGATATAATTGCCGGAACCCTGCACACGCTCCAGCAGTCCACGCTCCTGCAACTCCGCAAGCGCCTTGCGAAGCGTGCCGACAGCAATGCCGAGATCGGCTGCCATATCCCTTTCGGGAGCAAGCTTTTCACCATCTGTCAGACGGCCCGCAGCGACTTCGCGCACCAGCATTTCGGCGATCTGCAAATACATAGGCAGGCTGCCGCCCGTGTGTTTCATGATGCCATCCCCTCCGCAAAACAAAAATTGATACATCATTGATTTACATATTTCTTGATGTTATGCAAGAAAAACGAGAGCGCCTTGAGGAGGAATTGCATGACCGTCGTACCCGTTACATCCGCTGATCTCGATGCTGCCGAGGTCTCCTGGTTTTCTGCCCTTTGTTCCGATGATTACGCCTATCTGGGCGTGCCGGATGGCAGCCTGCGCTCCAGCTTCGAACATTGCTCGGATATCGTCAAAAAGGCCGAGGAACTCGGTTTTCGCAACATTCTCTGCCCCTCTTCCTATCAGGTCGGCCAGGACACGTTGAGCTTCGTGGCGGGTTGCGCTCCGATCAGTGACCGCATCAATTTCCTTGCTGCAATCCGTTGCGGCGAAATGCAGCCGATCATGCTGGCGCGTACGGTGGCGACGCTCGATCACATGCTGAAGGGTCGCCTGACGCTCAACGTCATCAGCTCCGATTTTCCCGGCGAGGTGGCTGACAGCGCGTTTCGCTACAAACGCAGCCATGAAGTCGTGCAGATTTTGCGCCAGGCCTGGACCCGTGACACGATTGACCATGACGGCGAGATATACCAATTCAAGGGTGTCTCCACCGAGCCTGCACGTCCGTACCAGCAGAATGGCGGTCCGCTGCTCTATTTCGGCGGTTATTCGCCGGATGCGCTGGAGCTGTGCGGCGCGCAATGCGACGTGTATCTGATGTGGCCCGAAACGAAAGACCAGCTCGCCGACCGCATGCGTGCTGCCCATGAGCGTGCCGCAGCCCATGGCCGCACGCTGGATTACGGCCTGCGAGTCCACATGGTCGTGCGCGATACCGAACAGGAAGCGCGCGAATATGCCGAGCATCTGGTTTCGAAGCTCGACGACGAATATGGCCAGCTGATCCGCAACCGCGCCCACGACAGCGGCTCACTCGGTGTATCGCATCAGGCGCGGGCCCGGGAACTGGCCGACAAGTTCGGTTATGTCGAACCCAACCTGTGGACCGGCATCGGCCGGGCGCGCTCCGGCTGTGGTGCAGCGCTCGTCGGCTCCACCGACAAGGTCCTTTCGGCGCTGGAGGAATACCAGAAAATGGGTATTCGCGCCTTCATCCTCTCGGGTTATCCGCATCTCGACGAGGCTGAACACTTCGGAACCAAGGTCCTGCCGCAAATGAAAACCTGCTCCCTGCCGCACGCATACGGCCGGGTGCCTTCTGAAACACCTGCCACGCCGCTGGGCAACGGGGAACGCCACTGATGGAACGTATCGCTCTTTCTGAAAACCTGGAACTTAGCCGCATCGTTTACGGCATGTGGCGCATCGGCGACGATGCTGATACTTCGCCTTCCCATGTACAGGCAAAGATCGAAGCCTGCCTGGAGCAGGGCATCACCACCATGGATCAGGCTGATATATACGGTGGATACACGGCGGAAGCCATTCTGGGTGCCGGCCTCAAGGCAGCTCCATCCCTTCGCGACAAGATCGAGATCGTGACGAAATGCGGCATCGTGGCGCCAGCCGGGCGTCACTCATCCGCCCGCGTCAAGCATTACGATACCACGGCTGGCCATATCAACGCTTCAGTCGAGGCCTCCTTGCGTGACATGGGCACAGATCGTGTCGATCTGTTGCTGATCCACCGGCCCGATCCGCTGATCGATCCCGAAGAAACCGGCAAGGCGCTCGATGCACTGGTAGCGTCCGGCAAGGTCAAGGCCGTGGGCGTTTCCAATTTCCGCCCGTGGGATTTCGCCCTGCTGCAATCGGCTATGAGCAATAGGCTGGTTACGAACCAGATCGAAATGAGCTTGCTTGCGACCGATAACTTCACCAATGGCGATCTGGCCTTCCTGCAGGAAAAGCGCGTTTCACCGATGGCGTGGTCGCCGCTTGGCGGCGGTTCGCTGTTTTCCGGTGCGCATGGTGGAACCATGGCTGCCCTGCAGCGCATCGGCAACGAGCAGGGCGTCGATGCCACTGCCGTTGCCATCGCCTGGCTGCTGCGGCATCCAGCAAAGATCGTGCCCGTGCTCGGCACCAACAATATTCAGCGCATAAAAACGGCGGCCGATGCCCTGCGCGTCACCATCGACCGCCAGACATGGTTTGAGCTTTACACACTTGCAATTGGAAGCGAGGTGCCGTGATGACAGTCGCAGAAGCGATCAAAATGCCCAATGAGCATGTATTTGTTCCCGGCGGCGAAAACAGCCGCAGCTTTCGCAATGCGCTCGGCGCTTTCACCACCGGCGTAACAGTGGTGACGGCAACGACGCCCGAAGGGCCGATCGGTATGACGGTCAACAGCTTCGCGTCGGTATCGCTCGATCCGCCGCTGGTGCTGTGGTCGCCTGCCAAAAATTCATCGCGCTATCCGGCCTTCAGCGGCGCAACGCATTTCGCCATCCATGTGCTGAGCGCAGATCAGGACGTGCTGAGCGCCCGCTTCACCCGCAACGGCCGCGCATTTGACGATCTTGACTGGGAAATCAACGACGAGGGCGTTCCGGTCATTCCGGGCACGCTCGCCCGTTTCGAATGCCGGCAGGCAGCAGCCCACGATGCGGGCGATCACACCATCATCGTCGGCGAAGTGCTGCGTGCCGCCCACCGCGATGGCGATCCCCTGTGCTTTTCAGGCGGAGCCTTCGGGCGGTTTTCAAAGCAGTAGGCATAACGGGATTTTCCCGTTCGATCTCGGCAGAGATTTACTCCAGCCATCTGTTGCTTATTTAACGGAGCACGCCTGTCGTGCTCCGTTTTTGTTTCGTCTGTCAGTAAAAACCACGCTTTGCGCTGTTCATACTGGAAATCATCTTTCAAACTGGCGTAGTTGATCTGATTCACAAAATGATTCGCTCGATCAAAGGAAGACCGCACGTCGCGCGGGTTAGGGAGACTGAATGTCCGCTTGTTTCTGCCATGTTTCGGAAGGGAAAACCTGTCCGACAGCGGAAATGCGTGCCTTGACGCCAAGCAGGCTTTTCGTCTGCGGTACGGCGGGTCTATTTTTCTTTATATTTTCGCTTGCCGCTACATCGGAGGCTATCGCCGAAACGTTGCTCTGGACGGGGTCCGATGGGGGTGACTGGTTTACCGACGCGGACTGGGGTCCGTCGCGCCGCGTGCCTGGTGCCAGCGATGATGTGATGATCGATACCTACGGCCCGGTCATTACGATAGGGACGAGCGCCAAAGCCCGTGAATTGTTGATAGGCACCGCGCCAGGGGCCGGCACGCTGGTAGTGCAGGGCGGCTTGCAGACAGATTCAGTTTTTCTCGGCGCTGTCAGTGGCGCGTCCGGCACCGCAAGTTTCATCGGTGCGAAATGGCAGAATGACGGTGATGTCTCCATCGGTGGCAGCGGCGTGGGTAACCTTTCCCTTTTGCACGGCACGACGGCATCGTCGAAGAACGTCCTTATTGGCGGAAGCGGGACTGGAAATGGCTCCCTCAAGCTCGATAACTCTTCCACTCTCACGACTTCCGACACCGTTTTTGTGAGCGGGTCGTCTTCCGGAGCTGGCGGCGGTGGAAATCTGGAGGTGCTCGGCGCCAGCGAGCTTTACAGCGCGAGAGGCGTTCTGGCCGAAGACCTCGGTACGACGGGAACCGCGCTGGTTTCCGGTGAAGACAGCCACTGGACCATGTCCGGGGATATGGTCGTTGGCGAAGCAGGCGTTGGTAAGCTCACCGTAACCGGTGGCGGCACGGTCATCAGTCAGACAACGACGGTGATTGCCAATCTGGCTTCTGCGGACGGAAGTTCCGTGACGGTAAGCCGTCTGGGCTCCGCGCTGCAAAGCGGCGGATCGCTCGTCGTTGGCAATTCGGGAGCTGCAACGCTTCTCGTAGAGGCCGCAGGGACCGTAACCAGTGGCGAGGCCATTATCGGCCGCCATTCGGCAAGTGAGGCGACTGTCACCGGCGACGGCTCGAATTGGAGGACCGGCGACCTGCAGGTCGGCGGCGATGTCGCCGATCCGGGCGGTGCCGCCGGCAATGGTAAGCTCAACGTTATGGCGGGTGGCTCCATTGATAGTACGACGGCGCGGCTTGGCGTTGTGGCGGGTGCAACGGGCGCTGCCGCCGTGGATGGGCAGGGCTCGGTCTGGACAGTCAACCGTGGCGATCTCGAGGTGGGTGTGAGTGGCACGGGTTCGCTGGCGGTCACGGGCGGCGGCCTTGTCGATGCAGCGAATATCATCATCGGAGCAAATGCCGGTGGTACTGGTTCCGCCCGGGTATCCGGCGCAGGCAGCAAATTGCAAAGCCGCGCCGATCTCAATGTCGGCCTTGACGGCAACGGTTCCATGACCGTCGAGGCCGGTGGCACGGTGGAAAGCCGCGACGGCTATGTTGCGGCCCATGGCGGTTCCACTTCCACCGTAACGGTGGCGGGCGACGGATCGAGCTGGGCGATGACCGGAACGTTTTTTGTCGGATACGGAGGCGGGACTACAGGAAATGTGTCGGTCAGCGCCGGCGGCGGTATCAAAGCTGCCAAGGTGATGCTCGGTGACCTTGGCGGTTCCTCCGGCACGATGACGATCACAGGAGCGGGTTCGAACGTCACCGCTTATATCGACAACGGCGTTGTGAACTCCGGCTCCGTCGATGTGGGTTTTGAAGGTTCCGGAAGCTTGACCGTTACGAACGGCGGATCGCTTGATGCCTATGATCTCTATGCGGGCAGTTCGGCGGGATCGACTGGAAACGTTCTGGTAAGCGGTGTGGGATCGCGCGTTGCGGTTGGCAATCTCATGGTCGTCGGCGATGCCGGAAACGGTTCCGTGGAGATAACCGGCGGAGCCTCGCTGGCTGCGCCCACTATTCTCATTGCCGCATCGGCGGGTTCCACAGGGGTGCTCAACATCGGAGCTGCCGCGGGCCAAACCGCCCGTTCAGCCGGTGCGTTGGAAGCGCGCACGATTGCTTTCGGTGCAGGCAACGGCAGCATCGTCTTCAACCATTCCGAGACCGGCTATATACTCTCAGCCGATATTTCAGGTGCGGGCAAAGTCGTTGCCGAAGCTGGCGTCACAACGCTTGGCGGCAATAACAGCTATTCCGGCGGCACCACGATTTCCTCCGGCACGCTGAAAGGCACCTCAAAAAGTTTCGGCTCGGGCGGCATCGCCAATGATGCGCAACTCGTTGTCGATGGTGCCGGCACGCTTTCCAATGCCATCAGCGGTACTGGCACCTTTGAAAAGACCGGCGATGGTAATCTGGTCTTGGCCGGAAATAGTACCTATACGGGCACCACTGCGGTTTCCTCTGGAAAGCTCAGCGTCAATGGTTCGGTTGCAAGCGCTGTTTCGGTCGGTACCGGCGCGACACTTGGCGGCTCCGGCACCATCGGAGGCCTGACCGTCGGCTCGAGTGGCACGCTCGCGCCCGGCAATTCGATCGGCACGCTGGCTTCCACGGGCAGCGCAACATTTGCTAGTGGCTCTCGCTATGAGGTTGAAATCGACGCCGCCGGCAATTCCGACAGGCTTGCCGTGACCGGAACCATCACTATCGACAATGACGTCAGTCTTGTCGTTACGTCGCTGGCGAACCAAACTGCCTATAGCCTCAGCACCCGCTACACGATCCTGACGGCAACGGGTGGAATTACCGGTACGTTTTCAAGTGTCGGCGAAAATTTCGCCTATCTGACCGCAAGGGTAGCCCGGAGTGCCGACGACGGCACCACCTATCTTTCCTTCGCCCGTGCATCACCGGATGCCGGCTTTCTGGCCGCTGAAACATCGACGCCCAATGCGCGCGGGGCCGCCAACGCCATAGAGGCGCTTGGGGAAAACTCGCCGCTCTACGAGGCGGCCGTGTTTCTGCAGCAGGGGGAAACGCAATCCGCCTTCGCGCAGCTTGCCGGGGAAATTCATCCCTCGCTTGCCATGGCTTTGATCAACCGCAGCCAACTCACCCGCGATGTCATTCTCAACCGGCTGCGCAGTGCTTTCGAAGGTGTCGATGCGCGCCCGATCCTGTCGGTCGCCTATGCTGAAGGCGGATCAAACCCGTTTGACATTGACGAGGGTTCACTCACGTTCTGGTCCAGTGGTTTCGGCTCTCGCGGCCGCATCGATGGCGATGGAAACGGCGCATCGGCCGACACGAAGGGCGGCGGCGTCCTCTTTGGTATTGACGGAAATCTGGCTGATGGCTGGCGTGCCGGGGTGGCGGCCGGTTACGGCCGCGATGTGATCAGCCAGGGTTCTCCCGCGGCATCTGCTGACGTGGACAGCTACTATGTGGCGGGTTATGCGGGCAAAACAATTGGCCCTGCATCCCTGCGTCTTGGTGCAACCCACGCCTTTCAGGATGTCGAAACGCGCCGGGCGGTTTCTTTTTCAACATTGAAGGAGGACCTCACCGCCGGTTACGACGCTTCCACCACGCAGGTCTTTGCCGAAGCCGCCTGGCGGTTCGATTTTGATCTCACCCATATCGAGCCTTACGCCAATATCGCTTACGTGAATACGCGGACGGATGCTTTCCGGGAGATGGGCGGTATCGCCGCCGTGTCTTCGGGTGCCGTCAGCCACGACGAGTTTTATTCGACGCTCGGGGCGCGCATCAGCCGTGACATTGCGTTGGAGGGGATGCTTGGACGCGCGATGCTCGATATCGGGTGGCGTCATGCCTATGGCGATCCGATGATGGAGAGCGCACTGTTCTACGATGGTGGCAGTGCGTTTTCTGTGACAAGTGCTGCCATGGCGCGCGACGTGGCATTGATCAATCTGGGGCTTAGCTACAATCTCAACCCATCCGCCACCTTGACATTCCGTTACGGCGCGGTTTTTGGCGCGGGTCTTCTGGATCAATCTGCTTCAGCCCAACTTGGAGTTCGTTTCTGATGAAGCGCAGTCAAAACACGCTTTGGAAAACGGCTCTCACGGTGTTCCTGTCCGCCGGTTTGGTGGCAGGCGGTGCTCCCGCGCAAGATGCAGAAAAAAAGGCGGCGGCGCCGTTGCGTGAGGTTCACGGGAGTTGGCAGCTTGCTTGCGTCGCGCCTGCGAAAAAAGATGATAATGACGCCAGTAAGCCGGTGGCGGAGACGGCAAAACCGCTCTGCGCCATCGCTCAGGTCCAGCTTGAGGAGAAGACACGCAAACTGGTCGTCTCCGTCGAGTTCCGGCTGGATGATGTCGGGACGCCGGGTAAGCTTTCCGGCACCATGGTCATGCCTTTCGGCCTTGCCGTCACAAAGCTGTTTTCGGTAAAATCCGGAAATGTGCGGTTGCAGGAAGTTCAGGTCAGCACGTGTCTGCCCGTGGGCTGCATCGTTTCCTTCACGCCGTTCGTCGAACTTGTAACCGCGCTGAAGGCCGGACAAACCCTGACGATAGAGGCCCCCGATCTGCAGGGCCGAACCGTTTCGTTCCAGTTGCAGGGACAGGGATTTTCCGAGGCACTGGAGCGCCTCGGAAGCCTTCATTAGAGCATTTTCGGTAGAAACCGCATCTCGGTTTGTGTCCGGAAATGCGTATCTACGACCTATGCCGCGACGGAATCGGGTTCGCTGGAACCTTCCGGCTTTTGCGGTTCCGCGTGTTTTTCGGCCGATTTCTTGCGCGAAAACAGCCCGGTGAGGTAGGTACCCAACCTGTCCATTTCCACGAAGATGACCGGGGTGATGAACAGCGTCAGCAATTGCGAGACGATGAGACCACCGACCACGGCAACACCAAGTGGCTGGCGCAGTTCCGAGCTGGCGCCTGAGCCGAGGGCGATGGGCAGGGCGCCCAGCAGCGCGCAGAAGGTCGTCATCATGATCGGCCGGAAACGGCGCACGCAGGCTTCGTGGATGGCGATGGTGGGCGGTTCGGCCTTTTCGCGGATCAGTTCCACCGCAACGTCGATCATCATGATCGCGTTTTTCTTGACGATGCCGATCAGCATCAACAGCCCGATCAGCGCAATGATCGAGAAATCCATGCCCATCACCTTCAGCGCCACCAGCGCGCCAAAAGCCGCCGCCGGCAGACCGGAAAGGATGGTCAGCGGGTGGATGAAGCTTTCGTAAAGCACACCCAGCACCACATAGATGGTCAACACCGCCGCAAGAATGAGGATGCCGGTATTGCCCTGGCTCTGCTGGAATATCGCCGCCGTGCCGCCATAGCTGGTGAACACGTCCTGCGGCAGGCCGATGGTGGTTTTGATCTGGTCAATACGGCTCGTCGCATCCGAAAGCGCTACGCCATCCGGCAGGTTGAAGGAGACGGTCGTAGAAACGAGCTGGCCCGTCTGGTTGATGGTCACCGGCGCCTGCGTGCGGGTGAGGGTGGCGAAGTTGGAAAGCGGAACCAGAACACCCGATTTTGCCGAGAGAATGTTGATGTCGCTCAGGAAATCGTCATTCCACTGTTTCGAGCTGTCGAATTCGACGATCACATCATAGCTATCACCGGTCGACTGGATTTGCGCCGCCGTATAACCGCCGAACGACATTTCCAGCGTCTTGCGCAATTGGTCGTTGGTAATGCCGAAGGCGGCTGCCTTTTCCGGGTCGACCGAAATCGTCGCCGCAATTGCGCCGTTCTGAGCGTCGGAATTGACGGCGGCGAATGTGCGGTCGCGGCGCATCGCCTCCATCAGCTTGTTCGACCATTCATTGGTCGCGTCGGCATTCAGGCCTTGAATGACGAGCTGGTATTGGCTGGCGGAGCTGCGCCCGCCCAAACGCAAGCTTTGCTGGGGATTGATATAGGTGCGGATGCCCGCCACCTTCGATGTCGCCTGGCCAAGTTCCGCCAATACCTGGCTTAGCGGTGCACGCTCTTCCTTCGGTTTCAGCTCCACGAACATCGAGCCGTTATTCAGCGGGTTGCGGGAGTTGCCGCCGACTGTAGAGGTCACATGCACCACGGCCGGGTTCTTGCGGATCTGATCGGCCACCTGCGCCTGAAGATCGCGCATCGCGGTATAGGAAATGTCCTCACGCGCCTGCGTCGACACGGAAAGGCGACCGATATCTTCCTGCGGGAAGAAGCTGGAAGGCAAAGTCTCGAACAGATAAAGCGATGCTGCAACCGATGCCAGGAATGCGCCCAGAACCACGCGGCGATGGGAAAGGCACCAGCCGACGGCCTTGCCATAGAGGCGAAGCGTGCGCTCGAAGCCGGCGTCGAACCAACGGATGATGGCCGGCGGTCTGGAGGAATGACCCGAAAGTCGTGAGGCGAGCATCGGCGTGACAGTCAGCGAAACCAGCGCCGACGCCATGATCGCCAGCGTGACCACCATGCCGAATTCGTTAAACAGCCTGCCGATCACTCCGCCCATCAGCAGAATGGGAATGAACACTGCGACCAGTGAGATGGACATGGACAGAATGGTGCCGCTGACTTCCGCGGCGCCCTGAAGGGCCGCCTCGCGCATCGTTAGGCCTTTTTCCTCGTGCAGTCGCAGGATGTTTTCCAGCATGACGATCGCATCGTCCACCACAAGTCCGACCGACAATGTCAGCCCGAGTAGCGAGATATTGTCGATACTGTACCCCAGAACATACATGGCCCCGAAGGCGGTAATCAGTGATAGCGGCACGGCAAGGCCCGGAATAATGGTCGCCGTCAGATGCCCGGTGAAGAGATAGATAACCGCGACCACCAGCCCGATGGTGAGGAGCAGCGTGAACTGTACGTCGGCAATCGCGTCCTTGATTGCAGTCGAGGCGTCATTCATGACGTTGATATTGACCGATGGCGGCAATTGCTGGCGCAGCGCCGGTAACTTGGCCCGGATGGCATCCACCACATCAACGGTGTTGGCGTCCGGCTGGCGCTGCACGGCAAGAACGATCGCCTGTTCGCCATCGAACCAACTGCCGGCATTGGGGTTGTCGATACTGTCCGTGACATTGGCGATATCGCCGAGATGGATGGAAGCACCGTTGCTTGTCGCCACCACCAGCGAGCGGAAGGCCGCTGCATCGGTGCGCTGGGTGTCTGCCTCTATCGTCAGGCGCTGGTTGTCATTCTGCAACGCGCCCACGGGCACCTGATTGTTCGCCTGCGCGATGGCGGTTGTGACGGTGTCGACGCCAAGCCCTCTTGCCTGAAGCTGCGAGGGATCGAGGCCGATGCGCACGGCATAGGTCTGCGCGCCGTAGATACTCACCTGCGCGACACCGGAAATGGTTGAAAGCAGCGGCGAGATGATATTCTCGGCGATTTCGTCCACCTTGCTGGTCGGCATCTCCTTGCTGTTGATGGCAAGCAGCAGTACCGGCGCATCGGCCGGGTTGGTCTTGCGGTAACTCGGCGTTGTCGTCATGTTGCTTGGCAACTGCCGCTGTGCGCGCGAAATCGCCGCCTGAACATCTGCTGCCGCTGCGTCGATGTCACGGTTGAGATCAAATTGCAGCACGATGGAGCTGTTGCCCAACGTGTTGGTGGCGCTGATTTCGCTGACACCCGGAATGGTCTCGAACTGCTTCACCAGCGGCGTGGTGACTGAGGTGGCCATGGTTTGCGGCGAGGCGCCCGACAGCGACGACGAAACGCTGATCGTCGGAAAATCGACTTTCGGCAGCGCAGCGACGGGCAACAGGCGGAAACCGGCAAGCCCGGCGAGCACGAGGCCGATGGCGAGAAGGGTGGTTGCGACGGGTCGGTTGATGCAGAAATTCGGGATCATGGGTTACCCACCTGTTCCTGCTGCGGAATATTGGCGGCCAGATTGGCGGCCGCGCCGCCCTTGTCCGAGAATTGTTCGACCACCTGTTGACCGTCGGCAAGTCCCGACTGGCCTTCGATGATCACATGCTCGCCGCCGGTGAGGCCGTTGGCAATGGCTGTCATATCGCCGTTGGAGCGGGCAACTTCCACGGTCGTCATATGAACACGGTGGTTGTCATCGACGGTGTAGACGAAATTGCCCTTCGGCCCCGGCCGCACGGCAACCGTCGGCACGACGATCATCTCCGCGTCGGAGACGAAATGAGCCGTGACGTTGACGGACTGGCCGGGCCACAACAGCCCGCGATCGTTCTTGAATTCCGCTTTGGCAAGTACGGTACCGGACGTTTGGTCTACGACGTTGTCGTAAAAACGCAGCATGCCGCTCATGGGCTCGCCGCCGGTTGCCGCCGGGTCTACATCGACCGCCGTGTCCTTCTGAACGCCTTCGCGCAATTGCGGCAGGTAGCGCTGCGACAGGCGAAAACTGACAGAGATGGGATCGTATTTCGTGATCGTCACAATATTGATGCCAGCGCTGAGATAGGCACCGGGGCTGACGGTAACATCGCCAAGTCGCCCATCGAAGGGCGCACGGATCTCCATATGTTCGAGCGTTACCTGGTCGGAAGCAAGCGTCGCCTTGTCGGCATCGATCTTTGCGGCGGCGCTGTCCCGGGCTGCCCTTGCCTGATCCAGCACCTGCTGGGACTCTGCGCTCTGCTTGACCAGATTGGCGGCGCGCTGGAAGGCGGCTTCCGTCTGTTCCAGCGTTGCCTGATCGGCAGCGATATTGGCCTTGTCCTTGTCGACGGCTGCGCGGGCGATACGGTCATCCATCTTGAGGATCAGATCACCCGCCTTGATATGCTGGCCGTCCTTCGCGGAGATTTCCGTGACGAGACCGGCCTGAAGCGGCGCTATATTGGTGATGTCGGCGGCAACCGCCCACCCCGTCGCCGTAGCATCCATTGGCAACGTCGCCTTGTTGACGGCGATGGTGCTGACGGTAGGCGGCCCGCCATTGCGCCGCCCGCCACCTTGCCTCTGGCCTGTCTGCTGGCCGGCTTGACCGTTCTGCGACGTCTGGCCCTTCTTGCCGGCAGATCCATCGGCCGTTGCCGTTTCTGCATGTGGCGAAACGCTAGCGAATTGTTTGAGATAAGGAATTTGATCAAGGGGCAGGCGATCTTTAAAATACCACGCGCCGGCGGCTGCGATGGCGAGAACGCTGAGGGCGGTCCAGAAACGTTTCATCTGACGGTTCCGCAAAATGAGAGCAATACATGTTTCCCGAACATGTTCGGCAAGCCCTGGGAGCAGCTTTAGCTCCCACAAGACACCCAATGCGCTGCAAAATCACCTTAAACTTTTGTAATGGCGGCGACGATGTCTGCCGTCATGTTGCCTTGCGAAACAAGGGTTGTGGCGCTTTTGGGCATATGCCCGTCGCCGGGCTCGATGCACGGAACTTGACCCCAATCGTGACCAAAATAAAAAGCCGCCTCGTTTCCGGGGCGGCTTTGAACAGGAGCGGCGAGTTGCCGAGGGTCAGAACGCCCGGATGGCGTTGCGCGTCGCAAGCACATCCTCGGAGACGTTGCCGGCCGTTGCGGGAACGGAGCCGACGAGGTCCAGGAACTTGTAAAGTTCGGTTGCCTGCGAGTTGGTGACGTAGATGATATCGCGATCCTGCATCGGGAATTTCGTGGTGGCAAAGAAGGTTGAAGGATCCCGCAGGTTGGCGCGGAAGATGACCGGAACTTCCTGTCCCGGGAACTTGGACATGTCGATGCCAAGCTTCACGAGAAGATCGCGTTTGACGGTACGATAGACATAGACCTGCGCAGGGTCGGCACGGGAGTCAAGCAATCCGCCCGCCTTGCCCAGTGCATCCGAGAGCTTCAGCGCGGCGTCCTCAAATTCGAAACGACCATTGAGGCCGGAGGCGCCGAAAGCGAGATAGGTGCGGCGTTCACGCTCCACCATGACCGTGTCGCCCGGAACCACATAGATGTTCTCGGAAGGCGTGCTGACAAGGTGATTGTAGTTGACGCGCGCGGTCTTGCCGCGACGGATCAGCGTGACATAGGATTCGATATTTGGGGCGCTGAGGCCTTTTGCATAGGAGATGACGTCGAGAACGCGGTCACCCGCTTCTGAAAGCTGGACCTTCGTCGGCTCCTTGACGTCGCCAAGCACGGATGCCTGTGCGGAGCGGCTGGAAATCTTGGTGATGAGGACCTGCGGTTCGATAGCCCGGTTGGCCAGACGCTCCTCGATCTCGCTCTGCACATCCTCGACATTGCGGCCTGTTGCGCGGATCTTGCCGGCATAGGGAACGCTGATATTGCCTTCCCGGTCTACCGTCTGGTTCGGCAGGCTGATGAAGTTGCCGGGACGGCTGCCCGCATCGTTTGGAATGAAAAGTCCGCCCGCCTGGCTTTCGAAGATTGCGACCTGCACCACGTCACCAACGCCCATCGGCAATGCCGGAACACCACCCTTGCCGCCGCCGAAACTGCCGAGCAGGGTAGCGGTGGTGGTGTCGCCGACATAGTTCAGGACGGAACTGTTGATATCGATGAGAGCGTAGTCAACGCCCGCAGTTTTCTTTTTGTCCTTGGAACTGAATTTCACTGAAGCGTTGGATTCGATTGTTGCCGCATCGGGGCCTGATGCCGCGGTGACGGTGCACCCCGCAAGTGCTGCGGAGGCAAGCAGAATCGAAACATTCAATAAACGCATTTGGTCCTCAAAATAAATTTCGTCCGAAAAAAGAAACAAACCGGACATCGTATAGTTTTATAAAAATCGGCACTTCATATTTGACACCGGTAAATCAAATCTCAACCGGGCATTACATCCGTTCAGCGGAATCGTGTCACGAAATCTCTACGCTGGCATCAGGCTTATTGCGTAACTTAAGGCGATGCTTCAAGTTAAGTTGTCGCTCGATTGCGCCGGAAAATCCGTAACATGCACAATCTTCACGAACCCGAATGGCGTCAGTATCATCGTTCTTCAATATTCAATCGGACGGCATAATCACTGCGATTACCGCATAGCGCTAGTGCAGTTTTGTCACGCTTGTCCAGTTTCTTTCATGTTTGACTTAAAAACACGATAATTGGTTGTTTTAAAGTATCTTTTCCCTAAGTCAGCGGCTGATCCTTAGTCCCCGGTTGGTCTGCGGCGCCAGGCGCTCATTCACCCCGAAACGGGTTGCGGTATCATTCCCGTGTGGTCAAAGACAACCAGAATGCCGAGACCCTTGGCTATATCATAGCTGTGATCACGCAACGCCGCATCTCCCATAAAACACCTAATGTAAATTTTAAAATTATTTATAATTCAGTGAAATATTTAGTTGATGTGGATACAAAATTTATTATGAAATACTAATCGTGTATCGGAAGTATTGAATGAGGTTAAAAATCTGTCTATTGTGGCAGCTGTATAAATATGCTTAATATTAAAAACTTGAAGATTCGTATTTGCCGAGTCCCGATCCTGGTGTTGTTATACGCTCCCTGAAGCGTAGCAGAAGTACGGATAAAATTGCCTCTACCATCTGGACGTCGCGAATGTCCGATATGGTTTTGGCCAGTTCGTTATAAATAAGCGCGGCCTCCGTTATTGTAGACCGTGTGGGCGACTTTTGGCGACACTCCGCGAAGATCGTCTCGACCCGGTCGCTGATTTTTTGCAGCAGGGCAACGTCGTAGGCAAGAGTAGGTGCCGCTGGCGCCGTGTCAAACATGTCGCCCATACCGGCCACGAGCCAACTTATATTGATGCCGAACCGCTCACGATAGAGCGCCAAAACGCCAGCGTCGGGAATACGGTCGCCCCGTTCATAGTAACCAAGCATTGCAACTGTCAGGCCTAGTGCCTCAGCAAATGGCTCACGCTCGTCAAATTTCAGTGCTTCGCGGACCTCGGTCAGCCGTTTTCCCAACGGCGTCTTTGGCTCGACGCGTTTCCTGCTCATAATTCCGCATAAATATCACGATTTGGTATTTACTAGATACCAATTTGTGATATTCCTCTGTTTGTACAAAGACCAAATCACTTATGAGGTAGGCCGGTCAGGGCCGCCTCGCTCACAACGAGGAATCATTATGCACGGCGACTGCATTGCGGACAAGGCGACGGCTAGCCTGCGCTGGATAAGAGAAGGCCGGTGACGCCACTTGCTTGACCTATGAGTGTCTCTGTCGACGTCAACAGAGTATATCCAATATGGATATATGCGACCTTGAAAATTGCCTGTCAGGCCCGTTCGGCCAGCGCAAAATTCACGGTATCGGCAAATTCTCGCAGGAAGCGTTCACTTGAAAAGCGGGCGGCGTTGTCGACACAGGCGTTCTTGTCGAAACTGTCGGAGTTATCGACAAACTCCTGCACCGCAGCGCAGATGGCTTCAGGCGTTTGCTCGCGGAAATAAAGGCCGGTCGGCTGATTGGAGGCGCCGAGAGGAACAACGGTCTCTAGTACACCGCCTTTTCCATAGGCGATGACGGGTGTTCCCAGCGCTTGCGATTCAACCGGGACGATGCCGAAATCGTCTTCGGCGGCAAATACGAATGCCTTGGCTTCCGCCATGTATTTGTGAAGCTCGTCATTGCCGACGAAACCGAGGATCTCGACATTGGGAGTGGCGATTTCCTTGATGCGTTTCATGTCCGGGCCGTCGCCGATGACGACCAGTCGTCTATCGGGCATTTTTGCAAAGGCTTCTACGATGAGGTGGACCTTCTTGTAAGGCACCAGCCGCGAAGCCGTGACGAAATAATCGCCTTTCAGGTCGGAAGGGGAGAGATGGGAAGTATCCACGGGCGGATAAATAACCGTAGAGTCGCGTCCGTAGCATTTGCGAACCCGGCTGCGAATGAATTTGGAATTGACCGTCATGAGATCGACGCCATTGGCGGTGCGGATGTCCCACATGCGAATATAGTGAAGAACGGCACGGGCGATCCACGAGGCGAAACCGCGACTAAGCTTCGATTCTTTCAGGTATTGGTGTTGGAGATCCCAGGCGTAACGGATGGGGCTGTGGATATAGGAGACGTGAAACTGGCCGGGTCCGGTGATAACGCCCTTGGCGACGGCGTAGCTTGAGGAAATCACCAGATCGTAGCCGCTGAGATCAAATTGTTCGACGGCCAGCGGCATCAGCGGCAGATAGGAGCGATATTTTTTACGAGCGAAAGGCAGTTTCTGGATGAAGGAGGTGTTGACCGGCCTGCCACCGAGAAAGCCCCGGTCTCGATCGCTCATGAAATCGACAAGGCAATAGAGATCCGCGTCAGGATAGATCTCAAGAAGGTTGTGAAGCACTTTTTCGGCCCCACCTCTGTCGGTGAGCCAGTCATGCACGATTGCCGTCTTCATGATTTCCTCAATAATTTCAACGTAATAAAAATTTATAACCCGCCCCGGAATAAAGCTCGGCGGTTTAGAATATCTGGTCTGTCTGCAGCCCTTAAAAACACGGCTGGGAAGGCGAATAACGTAACGATTAATAAGAATGCGAGATTATGTCTGTCGTAATCTGGTCTTGGTCTGATCCTCAATAGCACTTTGTTCGCAAATGCGAAATATCAAAGCCTCTTAATTCCTCCTCTTCGTTTTCCAGTTGAAAGCCAGCCGTAGTTTCCGCAGTTCCGGCTGGCAGCAGCGGTGTTTGCCGCGCGCCGTGTTTCGGGCGAAATAGCCTGTTTTCCATCGACTTACGTTCCGTTTCCGCCTCTTGCGAAGGCCCGTCTTCCATTTCGCCTGTCTTGGAAACCCTTCCTCGCTCCGCATTGTCATTGACAAGGCGTCTTATCGAGTTATTCTGTTATAAAGATTGATATAACATAATAATGGAACTCATAAGGTCGGGACCAAGAGCTGGGAGCTTAACAATGAGACGTAAACTTGCATTTCTCGCCACTGCCGCTTTGATGCTAGCGCCGGGCGTGATGATGGCTGCGGAAAAGGGCGGTGTCATCAATGTCGCCACGATCGGCGAGCCGCCGACACTCGATCCCATGGCCTCGACGGCCGATCTCGTCGGCATTGTCACGCAACATATTTTCGAAACGCTCTACACCTTCGACAAGGGGTGGAAGATGACGCCGCTTCTGGCGGAAAGCCTGCCTGACATCAGTGCGGACGGCAAAACCTACACGATCAAGCTGCGGAAGGGCATCAAGTTCCATGACGGCAGCGATATGACCTCGGAAGATGTCGTCGCCTCGCTTGGCCGCTGGATGAAGATCGCATCACGCGGAAAACAGGTCGCCGGTTTCATCGACAATATCTCCGCGCCTGATGCCGAGACGGTGACAATCACCCTCAAGCAGCCCTATGCGCCGCTAACCTCGCTGCTTGCTTTCAACAACTCCGCAGCCATCATTCTGCCCGCTGAAAAGCAGGCTGAGCCGATGACAGAATTTGTCGGCACCGGCCCTTATTTGTTGAAGCAACGCAAGGCGGACCAATATATCCAGCTCGTCCGTTTCGACGGCTACAAGTCTCGTGACGGTGAAAGTGACGGATATGGCGGTGCGCGCCATCAGTATCTCGATGAAATCCGTTTCGTTCCGGTTCCCGATCCGAATACCCGTGTCGAGGCCGCTGTTTCCGGCCAGTATGACTACGTCGATTCCATTCCGGTGGAATCCTTCGCCAAGGTGAAGTCCTCCTCGGCCTCGCAGCCGTTGATGCTGAAGCCCTTCGGTTATCCGGTCTTTGTATTCAATACCAAAGAAGGTTTGTCTTCCAAGCTGGAGGTCCGCAAGGCGGTGACCGAAGCGTTGAACATGGAGGACATGCTGGCGGCGGCGTTCGGCAGCACGGATTTCTATGCGCTTGATGGCGCCTACTATCCGTCCAATTTCTCCTGGCATTCGGAAGAGGGCGTCGAAGGCAATTATAATGTCGGCAACCCGGAGGCCGCAGCCGAAAAGCTGAAGGCCGCCGGATATAATGGCGAGCCGTTGCGCATCCTCACCAGCCGTCAGTATGAGTTCCACTACAAAATGGCGCAGGTGGCAGCGGAGTATCTGAAGCTTGCCGGTTTCAAGGTGGATATGCAGGTGGTTGACTGGGCGACGCTGACGCAGCGCCGTGCCGACCCGAAGCTCTGGGATATCTACATCAGCCACAGCCCCTTCCTGCCGGAGCCGGCGCTGATTGGCGCGCTTTCCACAGGTTCGCCGGGCTGGTGGGACACGCCGACGCGCAAGGCGGCGGTGGACGCTTTCACCTCGGAGGCTGATCCGGAGAAGCGCATTGCTCTCTGGGCCAAGGTGCAGAAGACGATTTATGACGAGCTGCCGCTCATCAAGATCGGCGACTTCAACGCCGTGGCGGCGAAGTCCAACAAGCTTGATGGCGTCGATCCGGCTCCCTGGCCCTATTTCTGGAATGCTTCGGTTACGAAGTAAGACCGCTCCGCTCCCCGTGACCCCGGACTGAATCCGGGGTCCAGCGCGATCAAGTCTTTGACCGCAAGAGGACGCCTTCACCACGCAGACGCGCGGTGGCTGGATGCCGGATCAGATCCGGCATGACGGAGGCGGGAGTTTTCCAGCCATGAGCGCCGGGTTTACCGGCACTCGTCGACAACTCTGTTCAACCGTCGCCTGAGAGCGGCCCATCACGCGCTTCGGAGCATTCATACGTGATACGGTATATTTTCCAGAGACTTGCCGGAATGATCGTGGTGATGTTTCTCGTCGTCACCATCGTTTTCATCATCCTGCGCGTCACGCCCGGGGATCCGGCGGCGGTGATGCTCGGGCCGGACGCCTCGGCACAGGACATCGCGGAGTTGCGCACCAGACTTGGCCTAGATCAGTCGCTTGGCGTGCAATATGTCTACTATATCGGGCAATTGCTGCGCGGTGATCTTGGCCAGTCGATCTTCCTCAACATGCCGGTTGGATCGGCGCTTCTGGATCGGGCGGAACCGACCTTCTTCCTGACGATCTTTTCGCTGTTGATCGCCAGTGCCATCGCGCTTCCCATCGGCATCTATGCCGCTTACCGGCGCGGTTCCTTCGTGGATCAGGCAGCGACAACCATTGCGATGCTGGCGGCGAGCATTCCGAGCTTCTGGCTTGGCCTGATCCTCATGCAGTTCTTCGCCGTCCGGCTCGATATGTTCCCGGTGTCGGGATATGGCGGTCCGGGCGCAAGCTTCCTCGAGCGCATGTATCACCTGACCTTGCCGGCCATCGCACTCGGCCTCGTTTCTTCCGCCCTCATTCTGCGCTTTACCCGCGCCTCGATGCTGGATGTTCTCGGCGACGACTATGTCCGTACCGCCAGAGCCAAGGGCGTCAAGGAACGCCGGGTGGTGATGAAACACGCGCTGAAGAACGCACTCATCCCCATCCTCACTGTGCTTGGTCTCACCGCCGCCGTGCTGATTTCCGGCGCGGTCGTTACGGAAACCGTGTTTGGCCTGCCGGGCGTCGGCAATCTCGTCGTGTCAGCCGTCTTGAGGCGCGATTATCCGGTCATTCAGGGCGCGCTTCTCGTCATCGCCGGGCTTTACGTGCTCATCAATTTTGCCATCGACATGCTGTATCTGCTGGTCGATCCGAGGGTTCGTTACTGATGGCCGATATCACCTCCACCGCCCAGCCGGCGCGCAACCCGACCATCCTGTTCATTCGGCGTCTGTTGAAGCGCAAGACGGTCGCAGCCGGTCTGATCGTGCTGCTCGTCTTCGTGCTGCTCGCCGTTTTCGCGCCGATGATCGCGCCTTATTCGCCGTCGAAACTGTCGATCGTCAACCGTCTGAAACCGCCGAGCGAACTCTACTGGTTCGGCACCGACGAGTTCGGCCGTGACGTTTTTTCCCGTACCATCTTTGCGGGAAGGCTGTCGCTTCTGGTGGGCGCCGCCGTGGTGGCGCTCTCGGCGTTGATCGGCATCACGCTCGGCCTGCTTGCAGGTTTCTTCCAGAAGCTGGATACGCCGATCGCGCGGTTGATCGATGCCATGATGGCGTTTCCGGATATTCTGCTGGCTATCGCGCTGGTCGCGGCGCTCGGCCCGTCGCTGACGACTGTCATCATCGCACTTGCCGTCGTTTATTCGCCGCGTCTTGCCCGCATCGTGCGTGCTTCGACGCTGGTGATCCGTGAACTGCCCTATGTGGAGGCGGCCAAGGCGCTCGGCATCTCCACCTTCCACATCATGACGCGGCATGTGCTGCGCAATCTGATCTCGCCGATCCTCGTGCAGTGCACCTTCCTTTTCGCCAGCGCCATGTTGGCCGAGGCCGGCCTTTCATTCCTGGGGCTTGGTGTCAGCCCCGAAATTCCAACCTGGGGAACCATGATCTCCGCCGGCCGCCAATATATCGGCCAGGCGGACTGGATGACCTATTTCCCCGGCTTTGCCATCATTCTTTCCGTGCTCTCGCTGCAAATGGTCGGCGACGGGCTGCGGGACATGCTCGACCCAAGACTGCGAAGGGATTTGTAATATGACGTCCGGTGAACAGGCAAAAACGCCTCTTCAAGCTCCCATTCTTCTCTCCAATGTGAAACCCGTCGGCTTCGAAAAGGGGGCGCCACAGGCCCAGACCGATATCCTGATCGGCGGCGATGGCAAGGTCGTGGCGGTTGGGCCTGCCCTTCAGGCGCCGGCGGATGCGCAGCGCATCGACGCAAAGGGCGCATTCGTCTCGCCCGGCTGGGTGGATCTGCACGTGCATATCTGGCATGGCGGCACCGATATCTCCATCCGCCCCTCAGAATGCGGGGCCGAGCGCGGCGTGACGACGCTGGTGGATGCCGGTTCGGCGGGGGAAGCAAATTTCCACGGTTTTCGCGAATATATCATCGAACCATCGAAGGAACGCATCAAGGCCTTCCTCAATCTCGGCTCCATCGGGCTTGTCGCCTGCAACCGGGTCCCGGAACTTCGCGATATCAAGGATATCGACCTCGACCGCATCCTTGAATGTTATGCCGAGAACAGCGAGCATATCGTTGGCCTCAAGGTGCGGGCGAGCCATGTCATTACGGGTTCCTGGGGAGTTACGCCGGTCAAACTCGGCAAGAAGATCGCCAAGATCCTGAAAGTGCCGATGATGGTGCATGTGGGTGAACCGCCTGCGCTCTACGATGAGGTGCTGGAAATTCTCGGTCCCGGCGATGTCGTGACCCATTGCTTCAACGGCAAGTCCGGCTCCAGCATCATGGAAGACGAGGACCTGTTCAACCTCGCGGAGCGCTGCGCCGGGGAAGGCATCCGGCTGGATATCGGCCACGGCGGTGCATCCTTCTCCTTCAAGGTGGCGGAAGCGGCGATCGCGCGCGGCCTTTTGCCTTTCTCGATCTCCACGGATTTGCATGGCCATTCGATGAATTTCCCCGTCTGGGATCTGGCGACGACCATGTCGAAGCTGCTTTCGGTCGATATGCCTTTCGAAAATGTCGTCGAGGCCGTCACCCGCAATCCGGCCTCCATCATCCGCCTCGACATGGAAAACCGCCTCGATGTTGGCCAGCGTGCGGATTTCACGGTTTTCGATCTTGTCGATGCCGATCTGGAGGCGACCGATTCCAATGGCGACGTTTCGCGTCTCAAGCGGCTGTTCGAGCCGCGCTACGCGGTCATCGGTGCGGAGGCCATTGCCGCCAGCCGTTATGTCCCAAGAGCGCGCAAGCTCGTGCGCCACAGCCATGGCTATTCCTGGCGCTGAACCGACTGGAGCGGCGGGGAGGGATGCTCTCCGTCTTCCGCAAAGAATAGGGATACCCGTCCCGGTATTATGAGGAATTCGCGTGAAACAGTCTTCGCTTGAGGCAGATGGGCGTCATTCGCCCTACGACCGGCTTGCCGCGCTCGGCATCTCGCTGCCGCCGCCACCGCCGCCGATCGCCAATTTCGTCACGCACGTGGTGGAAGGCAACATGCTCTATCTTTCGGGGCAGGGCCCGAGGGAGGAGAACGGACACCTGTACGCCGGCAAGGTCGGAGCCGAGATCGGGCTGGACGAGGCGTACCAGCATGCGCGTTTAACCGGCATCAATCTTCTTGCCGTCATGCATGAGGCGCTTGGGGATCTGTCGCGGGTGAAGAAGGTGGTCAAGCTGCTGGGCATGGTCAATGCCGTCAGCGATTTCCGCGATCATCCAAGCGTCATCAACGGTTGTTCGGATCTCTTCATCGATGTGTTCGGCGATGCGGGGCAGCACGCCCGCTCCGCCGTGGGGTTCGGTTCGCTGCCGGGCAACATCACCGTCGAGATAGAAGCCATCATCGCCCTTAGGGATTGAGGCCGTTCAATGGTTGCGCCAGCCCATCAGCTTCTCGATCCTTTCGGCCGAAACCCTGACCTGTTCGGTATAGTGGTTTTCGTCCGCCAGCACCTTCTGTTCCGGCAGCACGATGGAGATCGTCGCCACGCATTCTCCATTGGTGTCGCAGATCGGCGAGGCGATGCAGGCAACAGCGTAGTCGGATTCCGCAACCTGTATCGACAGCCGGTCACGGAACGCCGTGCCTGCCGATTGAGAAAGCGCTTCCGGGTTGATTTCCGCACGGCCGGTGGGCGACGTGCGGGCGCAGCGTTTGAAAAGCTCGACGCGCTCCTCTTCCGGCAGATGGCCAACGAGCAGGCGGCCGGATGCCGTCCAGTTCAATGGAACACGGGTGCCGACGCGCGAGGCAACCTGGAAATGGCTGGGGCCATCCGCCATGGCGAGCACCAGCATATGGTCACCGTCGCGACCGCAAAGCTGCACCGTCTCACCCGCATGGCGGCACAGATCATGCATTTCGTGGGTGGCGACACCCATGAAATCCAGCGAGCGGGCATAGGCAAGGCCGTAGTGATAAAGCCGTGCGCCGAGCCATATGTTACCTTCGGCGTTGCGCGCCAGCATGTTCTTTTCGACCAGATCGTCAACGATCACATAGACGGTGGAAAGTGGCGCCTTGATCGCCTTGGCAATGGCGTAAGCGCCAGCTGGCGATCCGGTTTCGTAAAGGTAATCAATCACCTGAAGAGCGCGATCAATGCCGCTGACACGCGAGCGCTTGGCCACCTTCGCGTCCGGGTTTTCCTCGGTCGCGGACAAGGCGTGTGAAGACAATTCGTCCAGTTTATGGGCGTCCAATTTCGGGCTCCTCATGAATTTTGAGAAGCTATTACATTATTATGGCATATATGTCGATGCCTATCGCATCGCAAAGACAGGAGAAAGACATGACCGAGGATATCAGAAGCAGGATCGGCCTTCGCCCGGTCATCAACGTCTCGGGCACCATGACGTCGCTCGGTGCTTCCATCGTCGTTCCAGAGGCGGTTGAGGCCATGGCGGCGATCCTGCCGCAATTCGTAGAGATCAACGATCTGCAGCGCAAGGCAAGCGCGATCATCGCGAGACTGACGGGCGGCGAGGCTGGTTTCGTCACTGCTTCCTGCTCTTCCGGCATCAGCCTTGCTGTTGCCGGTGCCATCACCGGCAACAATCTCCTGGCCATCGAAAAGCTGCCTGATATTGCACCGGAAAAGAACGAGGTGCTGGTGCAGATGGGGCATGTGGTGAGCTACGGCGCGCCGGTGGATCAGGCGATCCGGCTTGGCGGCGGCAAGGTGGTGCTGGTCGGGCAGGCCACATCGACCCATCGCTTCCACATGGAAAACGCCATCACCGAAAAGACGGCGGCGGCGGTCTATGTCATCTCGCACCATGTCGTGAATTACGGCCTGCTGCATCTTTCCGAATTCGTAGAGATCGCCCATGCCAAGGGTGTTCCGGTTATCGTGGATGCGGCGTCCGAATATGATCTGGAGCTGTTTCTGGCCACCGGCGCAGATATTGTCCTCTATTCCGGCCACAAGTTTCTCGGCGGCCCCACCTCCGGCATCGTGGCCGGAAGTAAGGAACTGGTGCGCAACGCCTTCCTGCAAAATATGGGCATTGGCCGCGGCATGAAGGTCGGCAAGGAAAGCATCTATGGCGTTATGGCGGCACTGGAAGCCTGGGAAAAGCGCGACCATGCCGGCATCCGTGAGCGCGAGACCGGATATCTCAATCTCTGGAAGGAAACGCTGGATGGCCGCCCGGGCGTGACCGCGCTCATCGAGCCGGATCCGACCAATAACCCGCTCGACAGGCTGCGCGTGATCATCGATGCCGAAGAAGCGCATATCACTGCCTGGGACCTGACGACGGCGTTGGCCAGGGGCAATCCTCCCATCATCACCCGCGACCACGAGGTAGAGCATCGCTATTTCTATCTCGACCCATGCAATCTGCATCCCGGACAGGAAACCATCGTGGCGTCTCGTCTGGCCGAGGAACTGGACAAGGCGCGTGCCTCCAACGAGGTGATTGCAACACCTTTCGAAGACCGGAGCCGACACCGCTTCGACGGCATGCTGCGCTGGCCGGACTAGGCTTGACCGCTTGCGCCGCCAAAACCTAACGACAAGAAGGGAACGATCATGACCATGCCGCAGGCCGCACCCGTTGGTGCCGAAGATGCCGTGCTTTCCGTCCGCAATCTCACCACGTCCTTTCACGTGGATGGCGGCTGGAAACCCGTGGTTCGTGATATTTCCTTTGATGTCGGGCCGGGTGAAACGGTCGCGATCGTCGGTGAAAGCGGTTCGGGTAAAAGCGTTACCTCCCTCTCCATCATGCGGCTGCTGGATCGTGAAAGCAGCAGGGTGGAGGGTGAAATCCTGCTTGGAGGGCGCAACCTGCTGTCCCTCTCCGAAGATGCCATGCGGCAGGTGAGGGGAAACGAGGTCGCCATGATCTTTCAGGAGCCGATGACCAGCCTCAATCCGCTGTTCACCATCGGCGACCAGATTTCCGAGGCCTTGTTATGCCACCAGCCGATGTCGAAAACCGACGCGAGGGCGGAGACGGTTCGGCTGCTCGAAAAGGTCCGTATTCCTTCAGCCGCATCGCGTTTCGATGAATATCCGCATCGCTTTTCCGGCGGCATGCGCCAGCGCGTGATGATCGCCATGGCGCTTGCATCCCGGCCGAAGCTGCTGATCGCCGATGAGCCGACGACCGCACTCGACGTGACCATTCAGGGCCAGATCCTTGACCTCATCAAGACGCTTCAGGAGGAGGAAGGCACGTCGGTTCTGTTCATCACCCATGACATGGGCGTGGTGGCTGAGATCGCCGATCGTACCGTTGTCATGTATCGCGGCGAGCAGGTGGAAGTTGGCGCGACCGCTGATATCTTTCATCGCGGCAAGCATCCCTATACCCGCGCGCTTTTGTCCGCCGTTCCGGTTCTGGGTTCCATGACGGGTGAGGAAAGACCGCTCAGGTTTCCCATCGTCAACACCACCACAGGCGAAACGCAGCAGCCGGCGCGGCCGGGCGATACCGTCGATTCGAGTGCCCAGCCGGTGCTCAAGGTAGAAGGGCTGACCAAGCGCTTCGATATTCACTCCGGCCTTTTGGGACGGCTCAGCGGCCGCGTGCATGCGGTGGAGAATGTGTCCTTTGATCTCAGAGCCGGCGAGACATTGTCGTTGGTCGGCGAAAGCGGTTGCGGCAAATCGACCACCGGGCGCGCCATCATGCGGCTGATCGAGCCGGATGCCGGCTCAGTGATGGTCAATGGCGAGAATATTCTCGCCCTCGGCAAATCAGGCATGCGCGAGATGCGCAAAACGGTGCAGATGATCTTTCAGGACCCCTATGCCTCGCTCAACCCGCGCATGACGGTGGGTGCGGCGATTGCCGAACCGTTTCTGGAGCACCGCATGGGAAACGCCCGCGAGGCGAAGGATGTTGTGGCCGATATGCTGGCGAAGGTCGGCCTTTCGCCCGATATGGCGGCGCGCTACCCTCATGAATTTTCCGGCGGCCAGCGTCAGCGTATCTGTATCGCCCGCGCGCTTGCGCTCCAGCCGAAGGTGATTGTCGCCGATGAGAGCGTTTCGGCGCTTGATGTTTCGATCAAGGCGCAGGTCATCAACCTGATGCTGGATCTGCAGCAAAGCCTCGATCTCGCCTTCCTGTTCATCAGCCATGACATGGCGGTGGTGGAGCGAGTCAGCCACCGGGTAGCGGTAATGTATCTCGGCGAAATCGTTGAAATCGGCCCACGTGCGGCGGTGTTTGACAATCCGCAGCATGATTACACCCGCAAGCTGATGGCCGCCGTGCCGGTGCCGGACCCGGACCGTAGAAACACCCGGCGAAATGCCGCGAATGACGAGCTGAAAAGCCCGATCCGCGCGATCGATTACGTGGTGAAACCGCGTGAGTACCGTGAGGTCTCGCCCGGTCACCTTGTCGCCTGCTAAAGCGGGTTAAAGACCCGGTACATCGGATGTCGCGAAAGGCACGCGGTAACCGCGCCGGAAGGTTTCGCGCTGTCCGAGCTGGCGATACCATTGCTGTACCGCCGGAAAATCGTCGAGGTCAATTTTATGGCGCGCGAAACGCGAGACCCAAGGCCAGATGGCGATATCGGCTATGGAAAAATCACCGGCGATGAATTCCCGGCCCGTCAGGCGCTGGTTCAGTGTGCGGTAGAGGCGCTCCGTATCCGAGGCGAAACGCGCCTCGGCAAAGGGTGCCTGTCCGGTATTGTAGGTCAGGAAATAATGGGCATAACCGAGTGTCGGGCCAAAATTGGCGGCTTGCCACATCAGCCATTCGGTGACTGCCAGCCGCGCAGCAGGGGAGGCAGGCAGAAGACGCCCGGCCTTTTCGGCGAGATAGATCAGGATCGCGTTCGATTCCGCTAGAACTGTGCCGTTATCGCGGTCGATGATTGCCGGTATTTTCGAGCCGGGATTGACGTGGGTATAGTCGGCTGAGAATTGTTCGCCTTTTTCAATGTCGATGGCGTGGCTGATATAGGGCAGGCCGAGTTCCTCCAGCGCAATCGAGATTTTCAGGCCGTTCGGGGTGATCCAGGTGTAGAGGTCGATCATGCTAATCGAACATCGCCTCATCTAGTGGCAAAGCTCGCCTGCCTTTCTTGCCGGTCACATCAGAAAGATCAGTATAAAGACCGCGCAATGTCGCAACGAGCTGGATGATGCGCGGGTCGGTGACGCGATAAATCACCTGTTTGCCTTCCCGCGAGCCCTCTATCACACCGGCATCGCGCAATTCGGCAAGCTGCTGTGAAAGTGTCGGTTGCTGAATGCCGAGTTCATATTCCAGTGCGGAAACGGAAGCCTCCGTTTTCATGAGATAACAGACGATGGCCAGGCGATTGGCGTTGGCGACAAGCTTTAAAAGCTCGCTCGCCTCCACCACGCTGCGGCAGATGAGATTGGAAACCGGTTTCGTCACGACTACAGGTCCATTTTTCAAACTATAAAAAAGTAAATTGTATTGCGATAAATTTCAATGGTTTGATTAGGCCGAGTTTGACCGCGTCAGGAAATTTTTTAAAATCTACAGGATTTGTAGATTTCTCTTTCGCTTTCCCGCAGAGGATCGCCAAAACGTTCCTCGAAAACATTCTATAAAAAAGTAGATTGATTGAGAAATGAGGTGTCGACATGAAAATCGGGGTTCATCCCAACAATCTGCATTTGCGGCTCGCCCGGCTCTGGCCCGGCGCGTTTGATGAATTCGATCCGGAATTCGTGCCCTACCGCGAGGGGCGCGATACCGCAGCGCTTTTGGAAAAAGGCGAAATTCATTTCGGCGGCACGGGCTCGACGCCGCCAATCGAGGCGGATGCGAGGGGGCTTTCCGCAGCTTATATCGCCGCCTCGGCACCACGCCCCGCAAACGGCGCGATCCTCGTGCGGCGCGACAGCCCCATCCGCTCTGCGGCCGACCTTTCGGGAAAACGCATATCGCTGATTGACGGGTCTTTTCATACCTATCTTCTTGCGCGTAGCCTGGAAGGGGTGGGGCTTGGTCTTGCGGATGTAATACGCATCGAGAGCGGTGACAGCGATAGCCTGCGCGATCTCGTGGAAGGCCGCGTCGATGCCTGGGTGACGATGTCGCCACGGCTCGAAAAAGCTCTGACCCATGACGGGATCAGTCTTCTGGTCCGTTGCGGCTCCACCATTCCCAACCGTTCGCTGTTCTGGACGCTCGCGCGTCACACTGTGGCGCTGGAACAACGCGATGCGATTGCCGCCGAACTGGACCGCGTTGGCCGCGCCGTCATGGCGGATATAGAAAAAGCCGCGGCCCTTCTTGCCGCCGAGCCGGGCAGCGAAGGCGATGCGCAGTCCTGGGCAAAGGTGCTGCGCTCACGCGATCTTTCGGTGGTGCCCGCCGCCGAAAATATCCTTGCCGAACAGCAGGAGGAGGCCGATACGCTTTACAGGCACGGCCATTTCTCTCTACCGGTTCTGACCGGGCAGAGACCGGCCCCACAATCAGCCAGCGCGGGAGGCGACAGATGAACGTTTTCTGGTACATGTGCGCGCCCGATGGCGCCTATCCCTGGCAACCGGAAGGATCCCGCAAGGTTGATCTCGGTTATTACAAGCAGCTTGCACTTGCTTATGATCAGCTTGGTTACACAGGCGCCCTGTTTGCCACCGGCGCGCATGATGTCTGGGTTCTGGCTGGCGCGCTGCTTTCCTATACCGAGCGGCTGAAGTTTCTGGTCGCGATTCATCCGGGTCTTGTCGCGCCAACGCTGCTCGCCAAGATGGCGGCGACGCTTCAGGAATTTTCGCGCGGACGCCTGCTGATCAACGTCGTCTCGGGCGATGCCAAGATGCTCGGTGCATATGGCATGACCATGCCGCATGACGAACGCTACGATATGGCGGATGAATATCTGCAGATCTGGCATCGTCTTTTTGCCGGTGAGACGGTCGATTTCAAGGGCCGCCATTTCCAGACCGAAGGCGCAAAGTTGGCACTGCCGGTGGGGCAAGGCATAGAGCCACCACCGCTATGGTTCGGCGGCTCTTCGGACAAGGCGATCGAGGTTGCCGCCAAACATGTCGAGACCTATCTTTCCTGGGGTGAAACGCCCGATCAGATCGGCGCGAAGGTCGATCTCGTCAAGGCGCGGGCGGAGAAACTCGGCCGTGAGCTTGAATACGGCATTCGTCTGTATGTGATTGTCCGCGATACGGATGAAGAGGCATGGGCCGCCGCCGCCGATCTTTACGGGCGCATGGACGAGCGTGCCATTGCAGCCAACCAGCGTTTCGTCGGCAAGACCGATTCCGTCGGCCAGCAGCGCATGACGGCGATGCATGGTGGACAGAAGCCTGAGAACCTGCGTGATCTCGAAATTGCCCCCAATCTCTGGGCCGGCATCGGTCTTGTCCGGCCGGGACCGGGCACCGCAATTGTCGGCTCGCCCGATACGGTGATCCGCACGCTGGAGGCCTATAAAAAGGCGGGCGTGAATACCTTTATTCTGTCCGGCATGCCATTGCTGGAAGAGGCCTTCCGTTTTGGGGAAAAGGTTCTTCCGCGTCTTGATGTATCGCGGGAAGTCTCGTCAGCCAAACAATTCACCTGGTCGACTTTGTTCGACCGCGACCTCTCCGCAAAGGCATCGTAAACATGGCCTTCCGGGAGTGGAGAAAAAAGACATGACGGCTGGTCCGGCAACAACGATTGCACAATGGCGCATCGGCCCTCAGCGTGCGGCGGAGCGGGCGCTTGCCGTTCTGGACAAGGCGCTTGGCGCGGTCGCCGCCGCAATCCTTGCAACTCTTCTCGTGGTGGTGCTGGTCAATGTCACCCTGCGTTATCTGTTTCACACCGGCTTCATCGGTGCGGAAGATCTCGGCATCTGGCTGCATGTGGCGATGATCGCGGTCGGCGCGCCGCTCAGTCTCAAAAGCGCGCTTGCCATGCGGCTCGATGTTTTCGTGCGGTTTTTGCCTGAGCGGTTTCATGCCGCAACCGAAGTTCTGGCGGATGCCTTCTCCTTCATCGCAGCACTGATCCTCGCCTTCGGTGGCGTTGAAATCGCGGCGATGCTGGGCGGTACGTCTCCGACGCTCGGTCTGCCGGAATGGGTGCGTTTTGGCTTTCTGGGTGCAGGTGGCGCGCTGATCCTTCTTTACCTGGCGCTTCAGCGTGTCAGTGAGGGCAAGACATTTGCCGTTCTAGCGTCTCTCACCATTGCAATTGCGGCCTATGTCGGCCTGCCGGAAGTCTTCGTTGATACGAGCCTGCCGCCCAGCCTGTTTCTGGCGCTGACGGCGGCGGTGGGGCTTGTGCTGGCAGCACCGCTCGCCCATGCCTTTCTCGCCGCAGCCTATGTGGCGATCGCCTTCGGCAGTACCTTGCCGGAGCCGGCCATCGTTTCCTCAACGGTAACAGGCATGTCGAAATTCCTGCTGCTCGCCATCCCCTTCTTCCTGCTGGCCGGAAGCCTGCTGACGGAATCGGGCGTTGCCAACCAGCTGGTTCGGTTCGCCGCCTCCATGGTTGGACACCGCCGGGCAGGGCTGGCGCAGACGACGCTGTTGACCAGCGTGCTGTTTTCCGGCGCATCCGGTTCCTCTGTCGCCAACGCCGCCTTCGGCGCTTCAACCTTCCAGCCGGAACTGGTCAAACACGGCTATCCGCCGGCGCAGGCGGGCGCGATCATCGCTGCAACGTCGGTGCTCGACAATGTCATCCCGCCCTCCATTGCCTTTCTCATCCTCGCAACGGCTACCAACCTGTCGGTGGGCTCGTTGCTGGTCGGCGGCTTTTTCGCCGGCGGGCTGATGGCGATCTGCCTTGCGGTGGCTATCCATTGGAGCGTGCGCAGCGTCGATACGCTGCCGCGCGCCACGGGCACGGAGCGCTGGCGCTCGGCTATCGCCGCCATACCCGCCTTCGGTCTCGGCGTCATCGTGGTGGTCGGCATCCGCATCGGTGTCGTCACCACCACGGAGGCGGCCGCACTTGCCGCACTCTACACGCTGCTTCTCGGCTTTGGGTACCGGCTGGGCGCGGGGCGTATCTTCGCAACTTTCCGGCAATCAGCCGGTGAGGCGGCGGCCATCGGTCTCCTTATCGGCACGGCAGGCCCCTTCGCCTTTCTTCTGGCGGTCGATAACGTCTCCGGCCTCGTCACGGATTTCGTGACATTGCTTGGCGGCAGCAAGATCGCGGTGCTTCTGCTTTCCAACCTCATCCTGCTCGTAGTGGGGCTGGTGCTGGATATCGGCGCGGCCATCCTGCTGTTTGGACCGATCCTGTTGCCCGCGGCCGTCGCGGCCGGCATCGATCCCATCCATTTCGGCGTCATTCTCGTGGTCAACCTGATGATCCATGGCCTCACACCACCGCTCGGCATGCTGATCTTCGTCGTCAGCGGTGTCACCCGCATTCCGGCGACAGCGCTATTCCAGGCCGTCGTTCCCTATCTCCTATCCCTTCTCGTTTCCCTCGCCATTCTGTGCGCCTGGGCCATTGTCTTCTAAATCCGGGGTTTTATTCATGACTATTATCGATCGTCGCAATCTCCTGAAACTCTCCGCTGCGGGTGCGGCAGCACTTGCCACGCCCGCCTTCGTCCGCAACGCAAATGCCAGGACCCGTAACATTACGGTCGCCTCCCTGTTCGCGGACGACAAGCCGGAGACGAAAATCTGGGTGAAGATCAGCGAGCTGGTGGAGGCAAAGCTGCCTGGCCGTTTCCGCTTCAACATCGTCAAGAGCGGTGCGCTGGGCGGCGAAAAGGAAGTGGCGGAAAATATCCGTCTCGGATCGGTTCAGGCGAGCCTTTCCACGGTCTCTTCGCTCTCCGGCTGGGTGCCGGAACTGCAAATCCTCGATCTGCCCTTCCTGTTCCGCGATGCAGACCATGTGCGCAAGGTGGTGACGGGCGAGACCGGCAGCGAGCTGAAGACCAAGCTTGGCGCGCAGCAATTCGTGGCCGTAGACTTCATCAATTACGGTGCGCGCCATCTCCTGACCAAGGAGCCGGTAACCCGGCCAGAGCAGCTCAACGGCAAGAAGATCCGCGTCATCCAGAGCCCGCTGCACACCAAGCTGTGGAGCGCCTTCGGCACCACGCCGGTCGGCATTCCCATCACCGAGACCTATAATGCACTGTCAACCGGCGTAGCCGACGCTATGGATCTGACAAAGTCCGCCTATGCCGGGTTCAAGCTTTACGAGGTTGTACCCTACATGACCGAGACCGGCCATATCTGGGCATCGGGCGTGGTTTATTATGGTGCGGCTTTCTGGAACCAGCTCGATGACGAAGAGAAGAAGGCCCTGACCGAAGCATCAAGCGAAGGCGCGCTCTATTTCAACCAGCTGATCGTCGAGGACGAGGCGAAGTCTGTGGAGCTTGCGATTTCGAAGGGCGGCAAGGTGTTGCAGCCGGAAGCCTTGGATGAGTGGCGCAAGGGTGCGCAGGGCGTCTGGCAGGATTTTGCCGGCACTGTCGGCGGCATCGAGAAAATACAGGCGATCCAGTCGGCCTGATACCGATGCATTATTGTGAATCGGGAGGGCGCAGGAGCGCCCTCCCCATTTTTTTGATCAGCGGATATCCTGCGGCAGAACGTCCGAAGGAATATTCTGGTAGGAAACCGGGCGCGTGAAGCGGCGGATCGACATGGTGCCGACCGAGGTCGCGCCGAAGTTCGTGGAAGCCGGGTAGGGGCCGCCGTGAACCATGGCTTCGGAGACTTCAACGCCGGTCGGGAAGCCGTTGGCGAGAACGCGGCCGGCCTTGCGCTCGAGGATCGGCAGCAGCTTGCGGCCGAGTTCGGCGTCACCTGCGTCAAGATGCATGGTCGCTGTCAGCTGACCTTCAAAGCTCTTTGCCACTTCGATCATTTCTTCAGCGCTGTCGACCGTCACGATCAGGCCGAGCGGTCCGAAGACTTCTTCGGCGAGCGCGTGGTTGGCAACCCAGTCCTTGCCCGAAACGCGGAACAGGTAAGGCGTTGCGTTACGCAGGTCGCAGGTGGTGGTCAAAACGTCGCGCACGCCGTTACCGGCTGCGATGCGGTCGCGACCGTCACGATAGGCAGCGGCGATACCGTCGGTCAGCATGACCTGCGGGCCGACTTCGGAAAGGGCCGCCCGTGCGGTTTCCGACACAGCATCCGCCTGCGAGGCAAGCACCACGGCAATGCCGGGATTGGTGCAGAACTGTCCAGCACCCATGGTGAGCGAACCTGCCCAGCCCTTGGCGATGGCTTCACCGCGCGCGGAAACGGCTTCCGGCAGCAGGAACATCGGGTTGACAGAACCGAGTTCGCCGAAGAACGGGATCGGTTCCGGACGCTGGGCGCAGAGATCGAACAGTGCGCGGCCACCGGCGAGCGAGCCGGTGAAGCCGACTGCCTTGATGCGCGGATGCTGGACGAGCGCGGAACCGACATCGCGGCGGCCGCCCTGGATCAGCGAGAAGACGCCGGGATGCAGATTGTGCTTCTTGACGGCGGCGAGAACGGCCTCGGCAATAATTTCACCGGTGCCGGGATGGGCGGAATGGCCCTTGACCACAACCGGGCAGCCGGCTGCGAGAGCGGCGGCGGTATCACCACCGGCGGTCGAGAAGGCGAGCGGGAAGTTGGAAGCGCCGAAGACCGCAACGGGGCCGATCGGACGCTGCATCAGACGGATATCCGGGCGCGGCAGCGGCTGGCGGTCCGGAAGCGCTTCGTCGTGACGACGGTCGAGATAGTCGCCCTTGCGGATATGCGATGCGAAAAGGCGAAGCTGTCCGGTGGTGCGGCCGCGTTCACCCTGCAGGCGTCCTGCGGGCAAGCCGGTTTCGGACGTGCCGATTTCAGTGATGGCGTCGGCGCGGGCTTCGATCTCATCGGCGATGGTGTCGAGGAATGCGGCGCGCTCTTCGCGGGTCGTGTAGCCGTAGCTCCAGAAAGCCTCTTCGGCTGCTTCTGCGGCCGCATTCACCAGATCGACGGTGCCGACCGAAAAATCGAAAGCTTCGCCATGTGCAGGCTCGCTGCGGAATTTCGCTTCCGTGGCGACCCATTCTCCTGCAACCAGATGTTTGCCGTGCGGCTTGAAACTCATTGTGCTCTTCCCTGAAAATCTGATCCTGTGTGGAAAATCCACCCGATACCGTAAAACCGGACCGAAGGGCGACAGCCTGAAAGGCCATCAGCCGCGATCCTTGTCCGGTTGCCCTCTGCCTTAGCCCGAGTAAGGCTTCAGCGAAAGCCGGTTTGTGCAGTATCTGTCCAAAAAGTGTGATTTATTGGGCGATGGAAGAAAAAGACGATCTTCCGTTTATGCGCGCAGCGCTCTATTGTGACGCCATGATGACAAATAGACTTCCGAAATACATCGCCTGGTCGGTTCTGCTGCTGATCGTGATCGTTACAGTTTGCCCGATCGGGCTTCGGCCGCATACGCTGACGACCGTCGGCATCGACCGCGCCGCCGCCTTTGCCTTCTGTTCGGCTGCCTTCGTGCTGGCCTATCCGCGTTACTGGCTTGCCATCATTGTCGCGGGTGTCGTGGCGGCTTTCGGCATCGAGGCGCTGCAATTTCTGTCGCCCACACGGCATCCGCATATGACAGATGCAGTTGTGAAAGCCGTTGGCGCCATTGCCGGTGGGCTTGCCGCCTTTTCGTATCTTCAATTCAGGACGCGATTGACCGCAAGCTAAGAGGCTGCCGGCGGCCAATCGTGACGGCTTAATTAGCCTGCTTCGCCAATCCGAAACGGCCATGCGACAGCGTGCGCTCGATGCCGCGAAGCTCTGCCAGCCCCTTCAATCGGCCGATGGCGGGATAACCCGGCTGCGCCCCGCGCGTCAGGTCATCAAGGATTTCCTGGCCATGGTCGGGCCGCATCGGAATGGTGTGGTCTGCACGGCCCTCCGCGCGACGGCGGGATTCTTCCGACAGAAGTGCTGCGATAACGGCGACCATATCCGTTCCACCTTCCAGATGCTCGTCCTCGAAGAAGGAGCAGGGCACGGTGTCCGTGTCGCGCGTGACGTTGCGCAGATGCACGAAATGGATGCGGTCTGCAAAACGGCTGGCGATGAAGGGCAGGTCGTTATCCGCCCGCGCGCCGAGCGAGCCGGTGCAGAGCGTAACGCCATTGGCCCGGCTGTCGACTTGCGAGAGCATATGGGCGTAGTCGGACTCCGTTGAAAGAATACGCGGCAGGCCGAGCAGCGGCCATGGGGGATCGTCGCCGTGGGCGCAGATGTTGATGCCGACCTCTTCCGCGACCGGCGTCACTTCTGACAGAAAATCGATCAGGTTCTGCTGCAGTTTTTCGCGGTTTATGCCGTGATATGAGCGCAGCTTTTCGAGAAGCTGGCTGAGCGTGTAACCATCCGCCGAACCCGGCAGGCCCGCGCCGATATTACGTCCGAGTGCGGCGATCTTCGTATCCGGCGTGTCGGCGAAACGTTTTGCCGCTTCCTCGATCAGCCACTCCGGATAATCGGCCTTTGCGTCGGGGCGTTTGAGAATGTGAATGTCGAAGGCGGCGAAATCGGAAAGGTCAAAACGCATGGCTTTTGCGCCGTGCTTCGTTTCCCAGCGCAGATCGGTGCGGGTCCAGTCCAGCACCGGCATGAAATTGTAGCAGACGGTGCGAATGCCCGTGGCGGAGAGGCGGCGCAGCGTCTCCTGCCAGTTGGCGATATGGTTTTTCCAGTCGCCCGTCTGGGTTTTGATCTCCTCGGAGACCGGCACGCTTTCCACCACGTCCCAATACAGCCCACCGGCCTTGATCGCCTCATGCCGTTTGGCGATCTCGTCCACCGGCCAGCCATCGCCGGTGGCGATGTGGTGCAGCGCGCTTACGATGCCTTCCGCCCCTGCCTGAGCCGCATCCTGAACCGTGACCTTGTCCACCGGGCCGAACCAGCGCCATGTATGTCTCATTTTTTATCCTCAAATATCATTCTGCGGAAAATGTCAGCTGCACCTTGCAGGCGGCGGAGCGGTCTCCAGCCTGCTCGAATGCGGATTTCGCCTCTTCAAGCGGGAAGCTGTGGGAAATGATCGGCCGCACATCGATCCCGCGCGTGGAGATCAGGCGGGCGGCAATGGCGAATTCGTCGTGGAAACGCTGCGAGCCGCGCCAGAGGATTTCCTTGCCCACCAGCGCATTGAGCGGAATGGTTATGTCACCGGTGACGCCCACCTGCACGACAGTACCGCGCGGACGTACGCAGGCGAAGGCGGCGCGAAGCGCAGGTGCCGCGGCGGAGCAATCGAAAACGACGTCGAAATACCCCTTATTGTCCTGATAGGGTAAAAGTGCTTCTGCGTTTTTCGCGACATTGATGGTGCGGTCCGCCCCCATGGCGGGCGCGCGCTCCAGCGCCGCATCGGTCAGGTCGGTGGCGAGAATGATGCCGGCACCGGCATGGCGGGCGGCGGCAATCGTCAAGAGGCCGATCGGCCCGGCGCCCGTTACCAGCACCTTGGCGCCGGTCAGATCGCCCGCTTGTGCGACGGCATGCAGGCAGACCGCAAGCGGTTCGGTGCAGGCGGCTTCGGCGGGCGAAGTGGTGTCTGAAAATGTCGCGCATTGTTTTGCGGGAACCACGAGCCGATCGCGGAACATGCCCTGTTCGTGCGGCAGGCGCATGGCGCTGCCCATGAAGCGCATATCGAGGCAATGGATCGGTTGGCCCTTCAGGCAGAAATGGCAATGGCCGCAAGGCTGCGAGGGATTGACGGCGACGAGCTGGCCGAGTGCGAGCCCGCTGACGCCTTCGCCCAGCGCCTGCACCCGCCCCGATGCCTCATGGCCGCAGATGATCGGCTCGCGCACCCGCACAGGCCCGAAGCCGCCGTCCTGATAATAATGTAGATCGGAACCACAAATGCCGCCCGCCGCCATGGTCAGCAGCACTTCACCGGGGCCGGGGGCCTGCATGTCCTGCGTTTCGACGCGGATATCTTCACGGCCGTATAGACGTGCCACGCGTGTCTGCATGACGATGCCTCTCATCTTATGTGGATTGGATGAATGAAACCCGCGCGGCGAGCCGCGCGGGCAGGGGATGTCCTGGTCAGCGGATCAGACCCATTTCCGTCGGAAGCCATAGCGTGATCGCCGGAATGAAGGTGATCAGCAACAACGCCACGAACAGCGGCACCAGCCACGGCAGAATGGCGACGGTCGTGCGCTCGACGGAGAGTTTCGCCACGCGTGAGAGCACGAACAACACCATGCCGAGCGGCGGATGCAGCAGCCCTATCATCAGGTTAAGGGTGATGATGAGGCCGAAATGCACCGGATCGATATTGAACTGCAGCACCAGCGGCAGCAGGATCGGCACGAGAATGGTGATCGCCGCAATTGTGTCTAGGAAGCAGCCGACGAACAGCATCAGCAGGTTGACCAGCAGGAGGAAAATCCACTTGCTGTCGGTGATCGTCAGGATCGCCGCCGATAGCAGCTGTGCTGCCTGGCTCACCGTCAGAAGCCATGCGAAGATTGATGCCGCCGCAACGATGAAGAGAACCGATGCCGTGGTCTCTATCGTGTCGAAGGTCGATTTTGCCAGCGACTTGAACGTCATCGTCCGGTAACGGACAAGCCCGAGGAACAGAGACCACAACACGGCCGCGACAGCCGCCTCCGTCGGCGTGAACCAGCCCATCGTCATGCCGCCGATCAGGATCACCGGCGTCATCAGGGCCATCACGGCAGAGAAGTCGAAATACCAGTCGCAGGCAAGCAAGACCACCAGCACGATCAGGATCGACAGGTTGAGCGACAGGCCAAACAGCGTCAAGAGATAGATGCCGAGCGGTACCATCATGACGACGAGCACTTCAAGCGAAGCGCCGAAGATGGTTCTGAGGTTGAACGGCGTATCGGAACCCCAACCCTTGACGTAGGCGAAAACGGCAACGGTGATCATCATCAAAAGCGTCATGACGACGCCCGGAACGATGCCGGCCATGAACAGTGCGCCGATCGAGACGTTTGCCATCATGCCGTAGATGACGAAGGGCAACGATGGCGGAAAGATCGGCCCGAGCGTTGCGGAAGCGGCGGTGACGCCGACGGCCGCTTCGACCGGATAACCATGATCCTTCATTGCCTTGATTTCGATGGTGCCGATGCCGGCGGCGTCGGCGAGGGCCGTGCCGGACATGCCGGAAAAGATTACCGAGCCGATGATGTTGACCTGTGCCAGACCACCTTTCATCCAGCCGACCAACGCCACGGCAAAGGAATAGATGCGTCCCGTCACCCCCGCCGTGTTCATGAGATTGCCGGCAAGGATGAAGAAGGGAACGGCGAGAAGCGGGAAGCTTTCCACGCCCGCAATCAGACGCTGCGCCGCGATGATATCTGGCGCGACATTATACGAGACGATGTAGAGAAGCGATGCCGTGGCCATTGAAATGGCGACCGGCAGGCCGATCAGCATCAACAGAAGAAACGAGCCGATAAGAATAAGCATATGTTCAATCCCCCGCGCTCTGGAATTCTTCCGGCCGTTCCAGAACGGAATAGCCACGCTGCATATTGGCGATGAAGACCTGCACCGAACGGAAGAACATCAGGACGAAAGCGGCCAGAACCGTATAGAAAACGATGTTGCGCGGCAGGGCGACGGTGACCATTTCCTCGTCCGCGACGATTTCCAGATACCGCCACATCAGCCACGAGGTGTAGGCGAAGAACACGATGCGCAGCACGTCGACAAGGATCGACATGACGCGGGCAACCTGCGGCGGAACGTAGTGATAAAGCACATCCACCTGGATGTGGCGTGACATGCGCACGCACATGACCGAACCTAGAAACACCACGCCAATCAGGCAGTTGACGGCGATTTCTTCCGTCCAGGCATAGCTGTCGTTAAGCACGTAACGGGTAAAGAATTGAAGGAACACGCAACCTGTCATCAGCCAGAAAAGGCCAAGCGTAACCCAGTCCTCGAAGGCGTAGACCTTCAGGTCGACTTCGGGCGGCGCCTCGTCAAACGTGTGGGCGAGTTCTTCAGGCGTGACCTGAGTATGAATTTCCTGCGACATTGAGATATCCCGTCTGGAGAGAAAGGGCGGTGCGGCAACGAAGGCCGCACCGGATCTTGGCTCACTTGACGGCGCGAATGGCTTCCCAGTCGGCCTTGTCGTAACCGAAGTCCTCGAACTTCACCTTCTCCATGACGTTCTTCTCAAAGTCCGCCTTGTCCACCTCTGCGACGTTCAGGCCGCGCTTTTTGAACTCTTCCACGAGGCTTTTTTCGCGTCCTTCGATTGTCTTCGTGGTCCGCACGGCGGCTTCCTGCATGACGTCCGTGAAGATTTTCTTGTCTTCATCGGAAAGCTTGGACCACAGGTTCTTCGAGATCACCGTGTTGAGGTGGTCGACGATGTGGCCGGTCAGCACGATGTTCTTCTGCACTTCGAAGAACTTCTTTGCCTCAATGGTGGTCAGCGGGTTTTCCTGTGCATCGACCGTGCCGTTCTGAAGCGCCAGATAGACTTCTGCGAATGCGATCGGCGTCGTGTTGGCGCCGCAGGCGCGTGGCATGGCGAGATAGGCCGGAACGTCGGGAACACGCATCTTCAGCCCCGCCATGTCGGCGCAGTTGGCAATCGGCTTGTTCGACGTGGTGTGGCGCGTGCCGTAATAGCTGACGGCGGCGATGTGGTTGCCGGTCTTGTCCTCGTAACCCTTGGCAAGACGCTTGAAGATATCACTCTTGGTATAGGCGATCAGATGGCTCGGGTCGCGGAAGATATATGGAAAATAGGTGACGCCGATCGGCTTGAAGTCACGTGCGGCAAAACTGGAGCCGGAGATGATGATATCCACCGTGCCGATCTTCAGGCCCTGGTTGATATCCGCTTCCTTGCCGAGCTGCGAGGCGGGGAATACATCCACCTTGTAGCGGCCGTCGGTGCGCTTGGCGATTTCTTCCGCAGCCCAGACCGAATCCGTGTGAAACGGTTCGGAGGTCTCGTAGACATGCGCCCATTTCAGCGTTGTTTGCGCCTGTGCCGCCAAAGCCGAAAGCAAAATGGCAGCGGTTGCGCCCATCAAAGTCGACAATCTGATTTTCATTCTTAACTCCTCCCGAATTAAAGCCAGATTTCTGTTTTTCCCGTCGCCGGTTTCGGCGCGGTCACTCTTCTCCGATCGTTTCCTCCCCGAAACTCTCGGAAAATCTCTTTTGCGACAGCGTCAGATGCTGGCGCATCGCCTCGCGTGCGCCTTCCGGATCGTTCGCCGCGATCGCGTCGCGGATCACCCGGTGTTCCTGAACGGCAAGAATCCATGTGTGAGGACCCTCGAAATAGCTGGCGAGCTTTTCGAAATAGGGCGAAAGGCTGCGCTCGTCATAGATCAGGCCGGTAAAGCGGTTCAGCGCCGAGTTGCCGATGATGTCGGCAATGGCGGTGTGGAAGGCGCGGTCCAGGTTGAGGGCCTGCGGCGAATTGTCGAGCGCCCCGGCCATGCGTTCGATGATGTCGTCCAGCCTGGCGATGCATTCAGACGTGGCAAGCCGCGCGGCCTCCTCGGCAATAGCGCTTTCAATGATGCAGCGCGCCTGCAGGATTTCGAATGGGCCGTGCGCGTCCGGCACGGGTGACTTTGCCTTGTTAGCCGTTCGCGACGTGTTCACATACACGCCCGAACCCATGCGGATATGGATATGGCCTTCCACTTCCAGAACGATCAGTGCTTCCCGCACCGTCGGGCGGGACACGCCAAAACGTTCCGCCAGATCGCGCTCCGCCGGCAGGCGCTGACCGTCCGTCAGTTCCCCGCTCTCGATAAGCAAGCGAATTTGTTCCGCGACCAGCCTGTAGAGGCGGCGCGGCTCCAGAGCCACAAACATGATGTCCTCCCAGCGCGAAAGTCTCCCCCCTTCGCGCAAGCGGTAAGATGGTCTTACCAATTTTATTAGGTAGGATTTATGCGGTGCTGTCAATTGGCCGCTAGAGGAAAACTACACGGCGAAAGACTGGGGACCGGTGCAGCAGGCTCGGCGCAATGGATTGGATTTTACGAAACGTGATTGATCCTCGGGGCAGACCCGAGGGTGACACCGCATGTTTGGATCGGCTTTTCAGCCCTTGTTACTTGTGAGCTTCAAGCCGCCGTCGTCGCCGATGGTGACGTCCAGCTCACCGTACCCACCGATCGAAAGGTGCGGCGTTTCGATGGGATGCGAATGAGTGGCGTTAATGACCACGACCGTTGCGCCCATGCTTTCCCCCGCCAGAATGCCGGCGGGCGCATCTTCGAAGACGACGCAGTCTTCAGGTGCGACGCCGAGCTTCGCAGCAGCCTTTCTGTAACCCTCCGGGTCAGGCTTGCCGTTCACAACGTCCTCGGCACAGATCATCACTGGAGGCGGGGTGAGGCCTGCCGCAGCCAACCGGAGTTCGGCAAGGGCGCGGGCGGCGGAGGTGACGATAGCCCATTTTCCGGCCGGCAATTTCTCAAGAAATGCGGCTGCCTGCGGAATCTGGAGGATGCCGTCAACATCGTCCATTTCCTTTTGCAAAAGCATATCCGCCTGTTCCTGGATATCGAGGCCGGGAACTGCCTCGCGACGCACAACCTCGGATGCGCGCATGCCATGGATGCGCTGCAGGAAAGCCTCCGGCTCTATGCCGTTGTCTACGGCCCATTCGCGCCAGACCCGCTCCACCACCGCAATGGAATTCAGCAGCGTTCCATCCATGTCGAACAGGAAGGCGCCATATTCGCGCGCGGAGATCTGGGCGGTCGCCGGGACTTTGCTGTGCATCGCATTCTTCCGTTGGATGTGTCGGGTTGGCCTCGTATCTATAGCATCGGCAGGCATAACGGAATCGTTTTTCCGCTCCTCAAGCAAATGGCGACCCATCCGCCAGTGGCGAACATCGTGCCGGAATCGGACGGTTTGCACGGACTGCGACTCGGGGCATGGTCAGGCAGGGGAGGCGGCGTCCGCACACGGTCATGCGGGCGTCAGGTTGCAGCAAGGATCAACTGCTATTGTGAGTTTTCGAAAGAAGTCAAAGTTGGCAAAATCAAAAGCTAAACGGAGCTTATGAATGTTGTGCATGAGATTTTTCGCAGCGGAATTCTCTTAACGAAACCGTCGTTTAAGGGGCGTTGTTAACCATTTGTTAACCATATTCGAGGTACCTAATTGTCAACGATTTGTTTACCAAGATGACCAAAGTGCTAACAGACCAGCGTTCGATCCGTATCAAAGGCCGCTCCTTCCTCGCGGTCGTTCTGTCCCCTGAAGCTCCGCTCGATCAATGGCTGGAACGGCTGGATGATCTTGCTGCACGTTCAGCCGGGTTCTTCCTGTCGCGTCCGGTGGTTCTGGATGCGTCTGAGCTGTCGCTGGACAAGGCAGGGCTGAAGGCTCTGCTGGCAGCGCTGACGGAACGTAATGTCGGCATCATGGGGATCGAAGGTGTTCGCCCCTCGATGATCGAGCCGGGCATGCCGCCGTCGCTGAAGGGCGGAAAGCCCGCTTCAGATGTCGAGGTCGAGCCCGTCGCCATTGCCGCCGAATTGCCCGAAGAAAAGCCGCGCGCTTCGGGCGAGGTTCGGGCCGTGGTCCAGTCGCTGGTCATCAACGAGCCGGTGCGCTCCGGCCAGTCGATCATGTTCCCCGAAGGCGATGTGACCGTCATCGGTTCGGTCGCCTCGGGTGCGGAAATCATCGCGGGCGGGTCGGTGCATATTTACGGGGCGTTGCGCGGTCGCGCCATGGCCGGTTCGCTTGGCAATGTTTCGGCGCGCATCTTCTGCCGCAAGCTGGAAGCGGAGCTACTGGCAATCGACGGCGTCTACAAGGTTGCCGAGGACATTGACGACAAGCTGCGCGGCCAGCCCGTTCAGCTGTGGCTGGAAAACGATACGATAAAGGCCGAAAAACTTGGCTGACGACATAGAGAAAACAACACAGGAACAGGAGAGCCGTATGGGGAAGGTAGTCGTTGTTACTTCCGGCAAGGGCGGGGTTGGCAAGACCACCTCGACCGCAGCGCTTGGCGCCGCATTGGCGCAGAACAAGCAGAAGGTCGTGGTTGTCGATTTTGACGTCGGACTGCGTAACCTCGATCTCGTCATGGGTGCTGAACGCCGGGTGGTCTACGATCTCGTCAACGTCATCCAGGGCGATGCCAAGCTGACGCAGGCGCTGATCCGCGACAAGCGCCTCGAGACGCTGTTCCTGCTGCCCGCCTCGCAGACACGCGACAAGGACAATCTGACGCCGGAAGGCGTGGAATGGGTAATCGCCGAGTTGAAGAAACATTTCGACTGGGTCATCTGCGACAGCCCGGCCGGTATCGAACGCGGAGCGACGTTGGCCATGCGCCATGCGGATGTGGCCGTCGTGGTCACCAATCCGGAAGTCTCCTCGGTGCGTGACAGTGACCGCATCATCGGCCTGCTCGATTCCAAGACGCTGAAGGCCGAACGCGGCGAGCGCATGGAAAAGCACCTGCTTCTGACGCGCTACGATTCGGCCCGTGCCGAGCGCGGCGACATGCTGAAGGTCGACGACGTTCTGGAAATCCTCTCCATTCCGCTGCTCGGTATCATTCCCGAAAGCACGGATGTGCTGCGTGCTTCCAACGTCGGTGCACCGGTTACGCTCGCGGATGCCCGTTGTGCACCTGCCATGGCTTACTTCGACGCTGCCCGCCGCCTGTCAGGCGAGGACATTCCGGTGGTCATTCCGGGCGAAAAGCGGGGTATCTTCTCCAAGATCTTTGCTAGGAGGGCTGCATGAGCATTTTCGGCCTATTCCGTAAACAAAAGTCGGCACCGCTTGCGCGCGAGCGACTGCAGGTGCTGCTTGCCCACGAAAGGGCGTCGTCGGGAACCGATCTCGTCGCCGTCCTCCGGGAAGAAATTCTCGCCGTCATCGCCAAGCATGTGCAGATCGATAACGATCGGGTGCATGTGAAGATGGATCGTGACGAGCACGTCTCCATACTGGAGATCGATGTCGAGATACCGTTGAGCGCCGACCTGCGCGCCGCGTGATGTTTTCTCCGAATACCGCCGCCCCTTGCAGGGCGGCGTTTTTCTTTACTCGGCCGTCGTATCGACCGGCATTCTAAATGCCTCGGCCAGATCGTCGGGAAGCGGGCGCTTGAGGTTTATGCCGTTCGGCGGGATCGGCGCGTTGAACCACTTGTCGTAGATCGCGTTGATTTCGCCGCTTGCATAAATTTTCCCAAGGGCTTCGTTGACGGCGTTCTTGAAGGCGGTGTCGCCCCGTCGGAGCATCAGGCCATAGGGTTGTGGTGGGGCGAGATATTCGTTCGAGATGGAATAGTCTTCTGGCTTGCCCGTTTCAGCGACGAAGGACCTCAGAAGAATATCGTCCATGACGAAGGCCGAGGCTCGATCTTCCGTCACCATGTCGAAACTGCCTTCCGTACTGTCATTTTGCAGGACGGCGATGTTCAGTCCCAGTTTGCGGTTAAGCACATTCAGCTGACTGATATTGATCGTTCCCGTCGTCACCACCACGGTTCGTCCGGCAAGATCGCTGACGCTTGTCATGTTGCTTGATTTCAGCGCGACATAACGCGTGCCGGTGATGAAGTGGCTGTAGGAAAACCACACTGCCTTGCGTCTTTCCTCCGTATTCGTGCTCGCCACGCATTCCATGTCGATTGTGCCGTCATTGAGAAGCGTGATGCGGTTGCTGGGGGTGCGCTTGACGAAATCGATTTTCAATTCCGGCAGGCCCAACTTCTTCTTGATGGAATCCGCCACCTTCAGGCACAGTTCGATGCTGTAACCGATCGGCTCCGGACCAATTCCCATATAGGAAAAGGGAAGATTTCTGTCGGCAAAGCCGAGCCGGATGGTGCCGGTTCTGGCAATGGTTTCGAGTGTAGGCGGTTGGGTCTCGTCGGCGGCTGCAATGGTGGGTAAAAGACTAAAAACCCCAAGCATGAGCCACAATGTCGATCTCTGCATCGCGCATCTCCAGCCAAAATTATCTGTCAAAACATTTTCATAAAATAGAGGTGGGGTTTTTACTCCCTCAGTCCCGGTATTCGCTCGGATGGTCATAGGCTTGTTTTAACGAGGCGGTCATCGGCAGGTTCAGGTTCATGCCATTGGGCGGAATGGGTTTGGTGAACCATTTTTCGTAAAGGCCGTGAATGGTGGGACCGGTGAAGATCTGCCGCAGGCTTTCGTTGACCGCCGCCTTGAAGGCCGGGTCGTTGCGCCGAAACACCAGGCCGTACGGTTCGGGTGCGCTCAGCGTTTCGTCCGAGAGCGCGTAGAGGTCGGGATTCTCCGATGTTGCCGCCAGCGCCGCCAGCAATATGCCATCCATGACGAAAGCAGAGGCCTTGCCGGCAACGACGAGTTCGAAGGCTTCCTCATTGGTTTTTGTGGGCATCACCGAGATATTGAGGTTCTTTTCGCGGTTCACCGCATTCAGCTGCTCGATGTTGACCGTGCCGGAGGCGGATGTGACGGAGCGTCCGGCCAGATCGGCAAGGCTCTTCAGATTGTCCTGTTTACGGGAGAGAAATTGCGTCGCGGTCATGAAATTCGGATAGGAGAAATCTACCATTTTCCGGCGTTCGCTGTTGTTGGTCGTCGCCGCGCATTCAATATCGATCTTGCCGCTACGGACGAGAATGAACCGGGTTGCGGGCGTGGCCTTTACATATTCAATGTCGAGTTTGTCCAGCTTCAGTTGCGTGCGGATGTCCTCGCTGATCGCGCGGCAAAGATCAGTCGAGAAGCCGGTCACTTCTCCATCCGGCAGCTGATAGGAAAACGGCGGTTCGGCCTCACGATAACCGATGCGGATTTTCGCGGTCTTGGCAATCTGCCGAAGCGTATCGCCTTCGCCGGCGGCCTGCACCGGAGTTGTGGGGATAAAGCATGTGAGGAAAAGGCAAAATACTGAAATGCGCATTTTATGTCCTTTTGGCTGTCAGCCGCGTTCTCAAATCGCTTTTTGTGGCGGGTAATAGGTTTCCTGCATCGGTCGCCCGACGTCGCTATATTCGTCGTTTCCGGTTTGGGCGATGACGGCACGGTTCTTGAGTATCCGGGCAAGCGGCGCCGGCTCGGCAAAATAATAGCCCTGTGCCTCGTCGCATCCGGAAAGCTTGAGGGCCTCGACCTGTTTCTTGTCTTCCACGCCCTCGGCGGTGACTTTCAGGCCGATCTGTTCTGCCATGTCGATGATGGTGTTGACGATGGCCGAGCACATTGGATTTTCCGGCAGGCCGGAAACGAATTCGCGGTCGATCTTGATCTTGTCGAAGGCAACATGCGTCAGCGTGCTCAACCCGGCATAACCGGTGCCGAAATCATCAAGCACGAGGCGGACGCCCATTTCCTTCAGCAGCTTTAAAGCCCTGGCGCTGTTGTCGCGCTCGAGCATTGCCGTTTCCGTCACTTCAAGCTCGAGCCGCTCGGCCGGGAAGCCGGAGGCTTTCAGCGCGCCGTCAACGATCGGGACAATATCGTCATTGCAAAGCTGCACGGCGGAAAGATTGACGGCAAGTCGGATATCCCTGGGCCAGGTCATGGCGTCCATGCAGGCCTGCGCCAAAACCCATTCGCCCAGAGGTTTGATGAAATTGTTTTCTTCGGCAAGCGTTATGAAGCGATCCGGCGTGATGATGCCAAGCTTGCTGTGCCGCCATCTGGCAAGGGCCTCGTAGGCGACAATGCGGCCGCTCTCCAGATTGACCACGGGCTGGTAATACAGCTCGAATTCGTGGTTTTCGAGCGCGGATTTCATGTCTATTTCGAGCGCGTGCTTGTGCTGCGCCGCCATGTCCATGCCAGGCTCGTAAAAGACAAAAAAGCCGCATCCCATGGATTTCGCCCGGTAGAGACCAAGGTCCGCATGTTGCAGAAGCTGGGTGGCGGAGTTGCCGTGATCGGGCGCGCAGGCGATGCCGATGCTGGTATCGACGCTTATATGGCTACCTTCGAGGCTGAAGCTGCGCGAGACCGCATGGACCACGCGCTTTGCCAGCGCGCCCGCATCCTCGCGACAATTATCGCTCACCGCTTGTATGATCGCAAATTCGTCGCCGCCGAGCCTGCTCACCATGTCGTTTTCACCGAGCACGGAGGAAATCCGCGAGGCCACGGCCACCAGCAGGGCGTCGCCTGCCGCGTGTCCCAACGTATCGTTGACGGCCTTGAAGCGGTCGAGATCGAGCAGCATGACGTTGAACGGCTGGCCTGACGTGGAAAGATGTTCGAGACGGTTCTCCAGCGTCTTCATCAAGAGCACGCGGTTGGGAAGCCCCGTCAGCGCATCGTGATGGGCCATATGTTCCAGTTGCTGCGCCATGTCGCGGATCTGCCTGAGCCGTCCACGTTCCAGAACGGCCTCCCGCAGGGTTTCGATGGCGGTGGCCATGTCGCCGATCTCGTCCCGTCGATCCTGAAACGGCGTGACGACATCGGTTTCCTCACGGGCGATCCTGAGTGTCGCCTGCACCAGCGCCGGAACGGGTTTCAGAAAATGCCTGGCAATCAGCGTCACGAGAACGCCGGTGACGGTCAGAACAACGATCAGGGCGACGAGCGAATTGTAGATGAGCTTGCGCTGCGCGCCATAAAGCGCGTCCGAACCGCCGATGCTGACGGCGACCGCGCCAATCGGCTTTTTCGTTTCCGTGCTGATGATCGGCAACAGGCCGATATAATGGCTGGAATCGCCAATCGTCGCAAAGCCGGTGGCAAAACGCGCGGCGACCGCATCTCTGGAGAAGATGGGATCGGTGGCAATCGGTTTTTCGGCGTCGTCGGTGGCGTTGTCGAAGGCCGCCGCGATTTGACGGAATCCGGAATCGGCCTCATCGTAGCGGAAAAGCCAGACGGCATTCTTGGTCTGCGCACCGATGAGGGCGAGAACGTCGCTGGGGTTGAAGCCGGTAACGAGGATGGAAGCGTCGTCGCCAATCGGCTTGTCGGTCAAGATGCCGTTCACCTGTCCGTCCGTGTCGGCGGTGACGCTGACATAGGTATAGATGCTGCGCAGGGTGGCGCTGGCAATCTGTGAATTGACGCGGGCCTGGTTGAGCCATTGCTCGCTGGCGGCGGCAACGAACATGTACCAGCCGACGAGCGCCCCGATGCTGTAGGAAAAGATCACGCCGCCGAGAAATATCAGGGTTATCTTGCTGGCGAGCGAACGCCGCCGCGAAAAGCGGCCCGGCACCGGCTGCGTCGTTGAGCGAAGCGTGTCACCGGTTTCAGTCTGTCTATCTATCCCCCGATAGGCAGTCTCTTCCATTCGCGATATTCCCCCGCGATGTCGCGTTATGATTGTTTTATGGAATTTTTATAGGGCATGTATTTCAATGGTGTCTGCTAAATAATTCAACAAAGTTTAGATGCGATTAAGAATTAATCCGTCTTTTTATAGTCGCCGCTTATATAAGGCGCCGAAAATATGTACCTCAGGTTGAAATATTCGATGGCTTGTGATGGGACATCGGCGCCAAATACGACGATGCATTGGGGCCTCTTTTCGCGCTCATCAACCGGGCTTTATGGTTGCAAGGGTACCGCGATTGACCTTGCCAAGCTGCCGATAAACGGCATGTTGTGCGTAACATGCCGGTTTCAGGGAACATATCATGGCTCACAAGAGCAAAAACATCGCGCAGCTTTCCATTCTCATCCAGAGCGGCCATCTTGATCCGCGCGCCTTGGCGGAAGAGACCCTTGATGCAATCGGGAAATCGGAAGACCGGGCGATCTTTGTCGGCTTGACGGCGGAGCGGGCCATGGCGGAGGCGGAAGGCGCCTTGAAACGCATTCGCGAGGGTCGATCCTGCGGCGTGCTCGACGGTATTCCGGTCGCCTGGAAGGACCTTTTCGATCTCGAAGGCACTGTGACCACGGCTGGATCGACGGTGCTTTCGAATGATGCGCCTGCGTCCCGTGACGCGGATGTGGTGAGCGCGCTGAAGGAGGCCGGGATGGTCTGCATCGGCCGTACCAATATGAGCGAGTTCGCGTTTTCCGGCCTTGGCATCAACCCGCATTACGGAACGCCGCGCAATCCCGCTTCCACGGATGGCCACCGGCTGCCAGGCGGCTCTTCTTCCGGCGCGGGTGTCGCGGTTGCGGCCGGTCTGGTGCCGGTGGCAATCGGTACGGATACCGGCGGATCGGTGCGCATTCCCGCCGCCTTCAACGGTGTGGTGGGGTACAAGGCGAGCCGCGGCCGTTACTCGATGCGCGGCGTCTATCCGCTGGCTAAAAGTCTCGATTCGCTCGGCCCGCTCACTCGCACTGTGCAGGACGCCGTGTGGGTAGATGCCGCCATGCGTGGCAAGGCGGCTGTTGATGCGGCGCGCACGCCTCTGTCCGGCTTGTCACTCGTCGTGCCGGAAACAGTGTTTTTCGATGGCATCGAGGAGGGCGTCGCGGTCGCTTTCGAGCAGGCAGTGGAACGGCTTTCCCGGGCCGGCGCTTCTGTACGGCGGCAGGCATTCCCGGTCTTTTCGCAATTATTCGATCTTATCAAGGAAAAGGGTGCGCTGGTAACGGCGGAAGCCTTCGCCCTGCACAAGGCGCGGCTGGAAGGTGCTGATGCGGCTCGCATGGACCCGCGCGTGGTTGCGCGAGCAAGACTGGGCGCAAATATCTCCCTGCCGGATTACATCGCCATTATCGAGGCGCGCGAACGCATGACGGCGGCTTTTTCGGGCATGATTGGCAAGAATGAGCTGCTGATATCGCCGACATTGCCTCATGTCGCGGCCAAGGTCGCACCGCTTGTGGAGAATGATGAGACCTTCTTTGCAATGAATGCCAAGACCCTGCGCAACACCCAGATCGGCAACTTCTTCGATCTCTGCGGCGTTTCCATTCCCTGCGGCACGGGTGAGGCGGGCATGCCCGTTGGCCTGCTGCTATCAGGCCTGCACGGCACGGATGACCACGTTCTGGGTGTGGCGATGGCTGCGGAAGAGATTATTCGGGGCTGATGATAAAGAAAAAGGCGGCCTTGTTTGGCCGCCTCTCAATGCACGCTTTAACGTGCCGCCCAGTTGGCGCCGCGGCGGAACATGGTTTTCATCTGCGGCACGGAAAACTCCTTGGCCTGATGGCCGAGCGCCGAATAGAAGACGCGGCCCTTGCCGTATTTGCGTTTCCAGACCACCGGCATCACTACACCGTCGATCCACCAAGCGTGGTCGCCGGTGAATTTTGTCGTCGCCAGCACCTCGTTGGAGGGATCGACATGCATGTAGTATTGCTCCGATGTGTAGGGGAAATCGGAAATCCCCTCCATCAACGGGTCGTCGGGGCGGGTGATGTTGACGTGATAGTCGATGATATTACCGGGATGGGCGACCCATTGGCCGCCGATCATGAACTGGTATTCGACGCAGTCGCGGAAACTGTCGCCTGCACCGCCATGAAAGCCGGCAATGCCGACGCCGTTTTCGACGGCGGCGGTGAGGTTCTTGATCTCTTCCTTCTCGATCTTCGACATTGTCACGATCGGCACGACAAGGCTCAGGTCATGCACGGACGGATCGGCAAAAGCCTCCGTGCTGTGCTCGACATAGACCTTGAAACCATCCTCTTCGAGAATGTCCTTAACGATGGTGGCGCATTCCTGCGGCTCGTGGCCGCTCCAGCCGCCCCAGACGATGAGTGCTTCGCGCATTTATTTCCTCCTCGGGATTATTTGCCGAGCTGGCCGTCGACCAGCGAAGTTTCGAGAGGAGCAGGGCGCTCCACCTCGGTGGTGATGGAAACGGTGGTGCCGCTGTCCGATGCCGTCTGGAAGGCCTCCATGACCTCCAGCACGTGCAAGGCAAGATCGCCATTGGCGCGGTGCGGGCGGTTTTCGCGGATCGCATGGGCCATGTCGGCCACGCCGATCGAGCGGTAGTTGCCGTCAGCATAGGGCGAAGACAGTGCCTGCGGCTCGAACTGGCCGCCCTTTTTCAGCAATTGCACCTCACCGCCGAAATGATTGGGGTCGGGCACGATCAATGTGCCTTCCGTTCCGTAGATTTCCAGCGGTACATGTTTGTGGCCCGCCACATCGAAGCTCATGCCCACCTGCACCACCGCGCCGTTCTTGAATGCCAGCACGCCGGAAACATGGGTGGCGACATGGACTGGGATTTTCTCGCCATTCTTAGGTTCGCTGGTGATGAGGCGTTCGTTGCGCGGCGCGATGGCGAAACCTGCCACCTTGGCGACCGGGCCGAACAGGTTGACGAGATCGGTGATGTAATAGGGTCCCATATCCAGCATCGGCCCGCCGCCGACTTCGTAATAAAAGGCGGGGTTGGGATGCCAGCGCTCATGGCCGGGGCACATGAAGGTAGCCGTTCCGCCAACCGGTTGGCCGAGCACGCCTTCGTCTATCAGGCGGCGCGCGGTCTGGTGCCCGCCGCCGAGGAAAGTGTCCGGTGCCGAACCGATGCGCAGGCCCTTTGCCTTTGCCGCGTCCGCAAGCCGTTTACCCTCCGCGAAATTGATGCCGAGCGGCTTTTCCGAATAGGCATGTTTTCCCGCCTCAAGTGCGCGCAGGCCCACCTCCACATGCGCCTTGGGAATCGTCAGGTTGACGATGATTTCCACGGAGGGGTCAGACAGAAGTTCGTCGATACTTCTTGCCTGAAGGCCGAACTCGTCTGCCCGCGCTTTTGCTGCGTCGTCGTTCATATCCGCCAGTCCGCGAATGTCGAGAATGGGAAACGACGCCATCGCCTTGAGATAGGCGCTGGAGATGTTGCCGCAGCCGATGATGCCGATACCGACCTTGTTCATGTGATTTCCTCCCGTAAATCAGAAATGCCTAAGCCCACTCTCAACCTTGCCGGCTAGAGCGCCGGCCCTGTCGTGTTCCATGGCGATTCGTAAAGCTCGTAAAGTGCGACGGCTGCCGCCCCCTGCGCCCACAGTTCGTCGCTTGCGACGTCGAAAACCAGCTCTGCGACGCCTGCCAGCGATGGCGGCACGGCGGCGTTGTAACTGTCGCGGATGCTGGCAATGAAGGGCTCGCCGAGCTCGAGACTGGAGCCGGTGATGATGACCCGTGGCGGCGCAAACAGCGTGACGATATTGGCAAGCGTCAGGCCAAGGGCTGCACCGGCGCGCAAGGCTGCCGCAATAAGATCGTTGTCTTCCGCCGCAATCAGCGCATGGGCATGCTGCATGCCGCGACCAAGCCGGATAGCTTCTGCAAAACGCCCGTCCACCGGGCGGGAACCGAGAATGGCGTTCTCGCCCGCCTGGCTCGCCAGCCGCACGGTTCCTTCACTGGCAAGGCCGATCACGAGGTCGCCGAGATTGTGGCTGAGGCCGCCTGCACCACGAAACAGCTGGTTTTGATGCATCACGCCAAGCCCAAGTGTCTGCTCGAGCGAGATCAGCACCATGTCCTCCAGATCGCGCGCATGGCCGAACCAGTGATGGGCAAGCGTGATGGCGTGGGCGTCGCTTTCGATGATGGTGGGGGAATTCAGCCGTGAGGTCATTTCCTCGGCAAAATCGACGTTCACTTCCCGCAGGATAGGGCTGCTGCGGATCCTGCCGGTGCGATGTTCGATGACGCCTGGCAGGCCAAGGCAGACCATGTCCACATCTTCCAGCGACAGTCCGGCATCGACCACGCAACGCCGCACCCCGTCTTCCACCAGATCGGCAATGACGCCGATCGGTTGGCGGTCTACACGGATCGGCAGGGCGAGGGTGGACAGCACGTTGCCGCAAAAGTCGGTGACGACGAAGACCATGCGGCTTGCCGCAATCTTGGCGCCCACCACGCGGGCCGCATCCGGGTTCAGCTCCAGCATCACCCGCGGCCTGCCGCGTGCGCCCTCCGTGCGGATATCGCCGATATGGCGGGTAAGGATAAGCCCGTCATCGAGCAGCGATGCGGTGATCGCAGATACGGTGGTGGTGGAAAGCTGCGTTCTTTCGCTGATTTCCACCCTGGAGATCGGTCCGTAGCGGCGGATGCTGTCCAGCACGCTTAGCCGGTTGATCGCGCGCATCAGTTCTGGGTCTGCGGTCTTCATGGGGTCCTGCTGCGATCAATGCCGGTTCGAAAACCAATTTATGTCGGATTGCGGATTAAATAACGGTGTCAGGGAGGGGTGTGTCAAGCCATTCGCTCAAAAAATCAGCATGGCGCCTTGACAATGAGCGAGTGCTAAGGTGAATTAATCCGCATTGGGGAATAAATGAGGAAATCCCCGAGGGAGGATCACGATCATGACGATTAGGCACGCAGGCGCAAGCCTGAGCGGCAGGCTGATAGGCTTTGCCACAACGACAAGCATTGCTCTCATGCTCGGCGCCGCAAGCGCCTCGGCCGCAACGGTCGTTAAATGGATGCATGTGGAGTTGGACCCCAAAGCCGTGGCCGTCTGGGAGGAGATTGCCAAGGACTATGAGGCCAAACATCCTGACGTGGACGTGCAACTGCAGTTTCTGGAAAACGAGGCCTTCAAGGCCAAATTACCGACGTTGCTGCAGTCCAACGACGTTCCCGATTTCTTTTATAGCTGGGGCGGCGGCGTCCTTGAGGAACAGTCAAAAACCGGCGCACTCAAGGATTTGAGCGAGGTATTCGATGCCGATGGCGGCAAGCTGCGGCAGGCCTATAACGCGGCAGCAATCGACGGCCTCTCCTTTGACGGCAAGGTCTGGGCAGTGCCCTACAAGGTTAGCCTCGTCAGTTTCTTTTATAACAAGGAGCTGTTTGCCAAGGCGGGCGTAAAGGCGGAAGACATCAAGACCTGGGACGATCTCGGCGCCACCGTCAAGAAAATCAAGGCAGCGGGCATCGTTCCGATTGCCGGTGGTGGCGGTGAAAAATGGCCGATCCATTTCTACTGGAGCTATCTCGTCATGCGCAATGGCGGACAGACCGTGTTCGACGCCGCCCGCAAGGGCGAGGGTGAAGGCTTCATGGATCCCTCCATCATCAAGGCGGGCGAGCAACTGGCCGAGTTCGGCAAGCTCGAACCCTTCCAGCCCGGCTATCTCGGCTCCACCTGGCCCCAGGCGCTCGGCGTCTTCGGTGACGGCAAGGCCGCGATGATCCTCGGCTTTGACAATACTGAAGCCAACCAGCGCAAGAATGCCGGTGACGGCAAAGGCCTTGCGGCAGACAATATCGGTCGCTTCGCCTTTCCCGCCGTCGAAGGTGGTGCTGGCAAAGTCACTGACACGCTGGGCGGTCTGAATGGTTGGGCAGTCACGAAAAACGCTTCCAAGGAAGCGATCGATTTCGCGACCTTCCTGACCAGCAAGGAAAGTGAAGAGAAGATGGCGGCTGCGGGCATGATCCTGCCGGTTGCGACGGGTGCGGATGGAGCGGTCAAGAACCCGCTGCTGGCGGATTCGGCCAAGCAGCTTGCAAGCTCTACCTGGCACCAGAACTTCTTCGACCAGACACTGGGCGCGGCCGTTGGCCGCGTGGTCAACGATGTCTCCGTCGAAATCGTTTCCGGCCAGATGAGCGCCGAAGAGGGTGCCAAGCAAATTCAGGATGCTTTCGAGCTTCGCTGATTTCGGTTCCATGTCGGCGCCGCGCGGGACGCGGCGCCGCAGTATCTGCCTGAATGAAAGCGGATAGAGATGACGGATATTTCCATGACTTCTGCGTCCATACCGGCGCGCGGCGCGTCGAAGACGAAGCGCAAGCAAAGCTCGGTCGCGCATGACCGTGCGCTGACCCTGCTGGTCTTCCTTCCGCCCGCATTGCTGCTCTTTACCCTGTTCGTCATTCTGCCCATGGGCGAGGCGGCATGGTACAGCCTTTACCGCTGGAACGGTTACGGCACGCCGACCGATTTTGTGGGCTTGAAGAATTTCCAGGTCCTGTTCGGCAATGCCGCCTTTTCGCAGGCTCTGCTCAATAACGGCCTCATCATCCTGATTTCCGTGCTGATCCAGATCCCGCTGGCGATCTGGCTTGCCATGATGCTGGCGCACCGCCTTCCGGGCGTCGTTGCCTTTCGGCTGGTTTTCTTCCTGCCCTATGTCCTTGCGGATGTCGCGGCCGGCCTGATCTGGCGCTTCGTTTATGATGGCGATTACGGCCTTTTCGCTGCCATCTCCAATTTCTTCGGCTTCGCCAATCCTTACGTGCTGGCCGACAAGGATGTGGCGATCTACGCCGTGCTTGGCGTCATCGTCTGGAAGTATTTCGGTTTCCACATGATGTTGTTCATCGCCGGCCTTCAATCCGTCGACAAGAACGTGCTGGAAGCTGCCGAAATCGACGGCGCCTCCGGCTGGCAGAAGTTTCGATACGTCACCTTGCCTATGCTCGGCTCAACGGTGCGCCTGTCCGTCTTTTTCGCGGTGATCGGCTCGCTACAGCTGTTCGACATGATCATGCCGCTTACCGGTGGCGGTCCGTCCAACTCCACGCAAACCATGGTCACCTTTCTCTACACCTACGGCGTCATGCGCATGCAGGTGGGGCTTGGCAGCGCGGTGGGTGTCGTACTCTTCGTTATCTGCGTGACGCTCGCCTTCGGTTACAAAAGGATTTTCATGCGCCATGACTGAACCATCCACTTCCGTCCGCATGCCGCTGCAAACAAAGCTCTATCTTTATATATCGCTGAGCCTGATCGCGGCCATCGTGCTCATCCCGCTTCTGACGACGGCGCTTGGCGGCTTCAAGACGCTGGGGGATCTGCGCGTCAACCCGTTCGGCTTGCCAGCCGAGTGGCAATGGGCCAATTACGGCGATATCCTCTTTGGCAAACGCTACTGGCTGCAGATATTCAATTCGCTGGTGATTGCGCTGTTGACGGTCTTTTTGACGCTGACCGTCTCGGCCATGGCCGCCTTCACCTTTGCGCATGTGAAGTTCTTTGGCTCTTCCTTCCTGCTGAATTACTTTCTGCTGGGACTGATGTTCCCGGCGGCGACCGCCATCCTGCCGCTGTTCATCCGCATCCGCGATCTCGGTCTGCTCGATACCTATTGGGGCGTGGTTCTGCCGCAGGTGGCTTTCGGGCTCGGCATGAGCATCCTTCTGTTTCGCAATTACTTCCGCAATCTGCCGGAAGAATTGTTTCAGGCCGCTTTCGTGGATGGTTGCGGCTATCTGCGCTTTTTCTGGCACATTTCGATGCCGCTCTCACGACCCATCGTGGCGACGGTTGGGATCGTTTCCTTCGTCGGCAGCTGGAACAGCTACATTCTGCCGCTGATCATGCTGAACTCAGAATCGAAATATCCTTGGCCACTCGGCATCATGGTCTATCGCGGCGAATTCGGCACGGAATGGCAGCTCGTGCTCGCCTTCATCACGCTGACGATCCTGCCGACCGTCATCGTCTTCTTCCTCGCACAGAAACACATCATCGCGGGCCTGACGGCCGGTGCCGTCAAATCGTGACTTGAAAGGAGCAAAACATGGCTTCCGTCGAACTTAGGGATATCCGCAAGTCCTATGCCTCGCTCGATGTCATTCACGGCATCTCGCTCGATATAACCGATGGCGAATTCATTGCGCTGGTCGGGCCTTCGGGCTGCGGCAAATCTACCCTGCTGCGCATGATCGCCGGGCTGGAGGAAATCACCGATGGGGATATCCTCATTGGCGGCACCGTCGTCAATTCCATGACGCCGCGCGAGCGCAATATCGCCATGGTATTCCAGTCCTATGCGCTTTATCCGCATATGACGGTCGCCGAAAACATGGGCTTCAACCTGAAGCTTGCCGGGCAGCCGAAAAATGTCATCGATGAGCGCGTGGCGGAAGCCGCACGCATGCTCGATCTCGGCAAGCTTCTGGACCGCAAGCCCTCGCAGCTTTCGGGTGGCCAGCGCCAGCGCGTCGCCATGGGCCGCGCCGTGGTGCGCAACCCGGCCGTCTTCCTGTTCGATGAGCCGCTGTCCAATCTGGATGCCAAGCTGCGCGTGCAGATGCGTAGCGAAATCAAGGCTCTGCATCAGAAAGTCGGTACGACCTCCATCTACGTCACCCATGACCAGATCGAGGCAATGACGCTCGCCGACCGGGTGGTGGTGCTCAATCACGGCCGTATCGAGCAGCAGGGCACGCCGCTCGAACTTTACAAGACACCTGCCAATCTCTTCGTTGCCGCCTTCATCGGCTCGCCGGCCATGAACCTCATCGAAGGCGTGGTCGACGGCGAGGGCGATGAACCCGCCGCCCGGCTGAAGGACGGGACGGCGATCCGCATTGCCGCCTCAAGAAATGTCAAGCGCGGCCAGTCGGTGACGATTGGGTTGAGACCGGAACATATCGGTTCGACCGTCGGCGGCGATATTTCGCTGTCCGGCAGGACGGTGTTGGTCGAGCCGACAGGCGCGCAGACGCATGTGGTCTTCGAACTGGCGGGCGATCAGGTTACGGCGGTGGTGGATGGCGAGCAACTGGTCAAGGTCAACACCCCCTTTGCCGCCACCGTGCATCACGAGCGTGTACATGTGTTCGACAGGGCAAGCGGTCTGGCGCTTTAGACGTGTTTCGTTTTTTAGTGGAATAACGAAATTCTCTCGCTCCCCGGCATTTGGGGCTTGTCTGAAAATTATGAGCGGTTAGCTTGGCAAATTGGGAGCCAAAGCGGTTTTACCGCTGAACTGTATCGATACAGGAGGAGATTTTTATGAAAACGATCAAGGGACCGGGTCTTTTTCTCGGTCAGTTTGCCGGTGATGCTGCGCCTTTCAATACATGGGACGGCATTACCAAATGGGCAGCAGAAAAGGGTTATGCCGGCGTGCAGGTTCCCACCTGGGCCGGGCAGTTGATCGATCTGAAAAAGGCTGCGGAATCCAAGGATTATTGCGATGAATTTGCGGGTGTCGCCCGCCAGAACGGCATCGAGGTAACCGAGCTTTCCACCCATTTGCAGGGCCAGCTGGTTGCCGTTCACCCCGCCTATGACGAAGCCTTCGATGGTTTTGCAGCACCTGAAGTGCGCGGCAATCCGAAGGCTCGCCAGCAATGGGCGGTGGAACAGGTGAAGCTTGCCCTGAAGGCTTCGAGAAATCTCGGCATCAACGCACATGCGACCTTTTCGGGCGCTCTTGCCTGGCCCTTCATCTATCCGTGGCCGCAGCGCCCGGCCGGTCTGGTGGAAACCGCCTTTGACGAGCTGGCAAGACGCTGGACGCCGATCCTTGATTACGCCGATGAGCAGGGCGTGGATGTCTGCTACGAAATCCATCCCGGCGAAGATCTGCATGATGGCGTGACTTTCGAGATGTTCCTGGAGCGTGTGAAGAACCACAAGCGCGCCAACATGCTCTACGACCCGTCGCATTACGTGCTGCAATGCCTTGATTATCTTGACAATATTGACATCTACAAAGACCGCATCAAGATGTTCCATGTCAAGGACGCTGAGTTCAATCCGACCGGCCGCCAAGGCGTGTATGGCGGTTATCAGGGTTGGGTCAACCGTGCGGGCCGCTTCCGCTCGCTGGGTGACGGGCAGGTGGATTTCGGTGCGGTATTCTCGAAAATGGCTGCCAATGATTTCGACGGATGGGCAGTGGTTGAATGGGAATGCGCGCTGAAACATCCTGAAGACGGTGCCCGGGAAGGGGCCGAGTTCGTCAAGCACCATATCATCCGCGTCACGGAAAAAGCCTTTGATGATTTCGCATCTGCCGGCACCGATGATGCGGCCAACCGGCGCATGCTTGGGCTTTAAAAGCATTTCCAGGAAAAGTGTGAAGCCGTTTTCCGTGTGGGAATGCGCTTAGAAAATGCCGAGGAGACATTATGGCTATTGAAGGAAAGACAACCGACAAGGCGAACACGCGGATTCGCCTGGGCATGGTGGGTGGCGGTTCGGGTGCATTTATCGGCGGCGTTCACCGCATGGCCGCGCGGCTCGACAACCGCTTCGATCTCGTGGCCGGGGCCTTGTCCTCGACACCGGAAAAATCCCTCGCCTCCGGCCGCGAACTCGGGCTTGCTCCAGAGCGTTGCTACGGGTCATTCGAAGAAATGGCAGAGAAGGAAGCGCTTCGCGAGGATGGTATCGAGGCGGTAGCGATCGTCACGCCCAACCACGTACATTATCCTGCGGCGAAGGCGTTTCTGGAACGCGGCATTCATGTCATCTGCGACAAGCCGCTGACCTCCAATCTGGAGGATGCCAAAAAGCTGAAGGACGTGGCGGACAAGGCGGACGCGCTGTTCATCCTCACCCATAACTACACCGGTTATCCTATGGTGCGGCATGCGCGTGAACTGGTGGAAACCGGTGCGCTCGGGAACATCCGTCTGGTGCAGATGGAATATCCCCAGGATTGGCTGGCTGAGCCGTTGGAGCAGACCGGTGCGAAACAGGCCGTCTGGCGCACCGATCCGGCGCAATCCGGTGTCGGCGGCTCCACAGGGGATATCGGCACCCATGCCTATAATCTCGGCTGCTTCATTTCCGGTCTGGAAGCCGATGAACTGGCAGCGGATGTACATACCTTCGTGGAGGGTCGCCGTCTGGACGACAATGCGCATGTGATGCTGCGCTTCAAACCGAAGGACGGCAAGCAACCAGCCAAAGGCCTGCTTTGGTGCAGCCAGGTGGCTGTCGGGCATGAAAACGGGCTGAAGGTCCGCGTTTACGGCGACAAGGCAGGCATCGAGTGGACGCAGGCTGATCCGAACTATCTCTGGTTCACGAAGCTTGGCGAGCCGAAACAGCTCATCACCCGCGGCGGTGCTGGCGCCGGTGCCGCCGCCGCACGCGTCACGCGCATTCCCTCGGGCCATCCGGAAGGATATCTCGAAGCCTTCGCGACCATCTATACCGAAGCGGCCCACGCCATCGAAGCCCGCCGCACCGGTTCGGAGCTAGACAAGGCGGTCACCTATCCGACCGTCGATGACGGTGTCAAAGGCGTCGCTTTTGTCACCGCCTGCATCGAATCCGGTAAGAAGAATGGCGGCTGGGTGAAGCTGTAAGATCGACATGGCGTCGCGGCGTATTTCTTCTCCCTGCGGGGGGAGAAGGGCCGGATGAGGGGGCAAGCTCTCGGCTTCTCTGCCCGCTTTCCCCTCATGACCCACCTGAAGACGTGATCAATTTACGCGTGTCATCTGCTGCTGCATTCGTTCAGTCACGGGGCAACCGTCCTGTATTCTCGTCCAGGATGAGACGTTGAGTTTCATTTCGCAGCGCGCGAGATAGGAGCCGCCATCGACCCTCAGGCAGGATGTCTGGCCGAGTTCCAACATGACACCGCGATTTCGGCATTTGCAATTGTGGGCATCCGCCAAGGTGGGGATCAGGGCCAGGGCTAGACCAATTACGAGCACTCCAAAACGCATGGCTGAGGCTCCAAAAGACAGGCCACCAGATTATACCTGTCCGACGGTATAGTCAAAACAGCCACCTTCAACGATGCGCACCGCAGGGCCATAACAGGCTCGAGCTCTCCCGCTTTCACCCGATCAAAATCGCCCTGATATCATTCACATTCGTCAGCGTCGGACCGGTCACGACAAGGTCGCCAACCGCCTTGAAGGCGGTGTAGCTGTCGTGTCCCACCAGCGACTGGCGCGGATCGGCACCGGCGTTGCGCATACGCGCAAGCGTATCGGGCGTCACCAGTGCGCCTGCCGCATCCTCAACGCCGTCTATGCCGTCGCTATCGCCGGCGATGGCCCAGATACCGCCTGCACCCTTCAGCGTCAGCGCAAGGCTCAGCAGAAATTCCGTGTTGCGCCCACCCTTGCCGGCCAGCCCTTTGCCGATCGTCACCGTGGTTTCTCCGCCGGAAAGCAGCACGGCCGGGCCTTTGACTGGCAGGCCCTTGCGGCTGGCGGAGAGGGCGATACCCGCCATCACCGCGCCGACATCCTTTGACTCGCCCTCCAGCGAATCCCCGAGGATGAGCGGCGTAAGGCCAAGCTTCACCGCCTCGTCCGCCGCCGCCTGTAGGGCGAGCGAGGGTGTCGCGATCAGCCTGATGTCCTCTTCTATATCGCCTGCCTTCGGCGTTTCCTCGCCCTTTTCCAGCACTTTGCGCACATTCTCGGGAAGATCGAGCGCATAACGGGAGACGATTTCCCGCACATTGTTGATATCGCTCGGATCGGCAACAGTGGGGCCGGAAGCGATTTCAGAGGGATCGTCGCCCGGTACGTCTGAAATCAACAGCGAAACCACTCTGGCCGGTTTGGCGGCCAGCGCAAGTCGCCCGCCTTTGATGCGGGAGAGGTGCTTGCGCACGGCATTCATCTCGGAAATCGTCGCACCGCTGGCAAGAAGTGCGCGGTTGACGGCCATCTTGTCCGCAAGCGTCATGCCTTCGGCAGGTGCGACCATCAGTGCCGAACCGCCGCCGGAAATTAGCGCGATCACCATGTCGTCTGCGGTCAGCCCTTCAACGGCGGCAAGAATGCGTCTTGCCGCTTCCGCACTCATGTCGTCGGGGACGGGATGGGAGGCCTCGATGATTGCGATGCGCCGGGCCGGAACGGCATGACCGTAACGTGTTACGACGATGCCGGAGAGGTTCACATCCGCCCAGGCCTTATCAAGCGCTGCGGCCATGGCAGCCGAGGCCTTGCCCGCGCCGACCACCACGCACCTGCCCTTGGGCGGGGTAGGAAGATGATGTTGCAGCACCTTTGCGGGATCGGCACTCGCCACTGCCGCCATAAATATGCGGTTGAGAGCGTCTTTTGCGCGGAGGTCGTTCCATGCGGTCATAGGTTCATACTCCGATCCAGAGGAAGCCGAGCGCAAACAATGCCGGCAAAGCCTGAATGAACAGGATTTTCATATTTGCGGTAATGGCGCCGAAAATGCCGGCTATCAGGACACAGGTGAGGAAGAAGACCTTGAAACTCAGTCCTTCATCGCCCTGCGTGAGCCCATAGATCAATCCGGCTGCCAGAAAACCATTGTAAAGCCCCTGATTGGCGGCAAGCGCCTTCGTCTGTCGCGCAAAATCCGCAGAGAGGCCGAAGGCCTTGCGGCCGGCCGGCTTTTCCCACAGCAGCATTTCCAGAATGGTGATGTAAACATGGATGGCCGCAACCACGGCAATCAGAATGCTGGCGATCATCGGCGGTTTCCTCCAAACCCTGATGTCCGGCGCGTCAATTATCCGCAAAAAGGGAGAGGCCGACCGGATAATCCGTTTTAACGGTGGTACACATGGCCGCAAGGCCATAATCCCTCTCTTCCCGCGCAAACCTGTTGAAGAGCCGCACAGCATTGCTTGACTCTTTGCTGAAATAAGAACAAAACAGGAACAATAAAACTGAAAAACCGGAATTGAAACCTGTCATGCCATGCAAAAGCGCGCGGAACAGTTGCTCGTTGTCGAAGAGCTGCGTGAAAGGCTGGAAAGGATCGGTGGCGGTCCTCACCGCCTGCACGAGGCCTTGCCTTTCGGCGTGGATGCCATCGATCACCATTTGCCTGGAGGCGGGCTGAAGCTCGGTTGCCTGCATGAGGTGAGCGGCGGCGGCAATGGCGCCGCCGATGGTGCGGCAGCGGCGCTTTTTGCGGCCGGTGTGGCAGCAAGGCTGTCCGGCAAGGTGTTATGGTGTGTTACTCGCAGGGATCTGTTCATGCCGGGATTGACGCAGGCGGGCCTGTCGCAGAACCGCGTCATCATCGTCGAATGCCGCGATGAGAAAGGCGTGCTCGACTGTTTCGAGGAAGGCTTGCGCTGCAACGGTTTTGGCGCCGTGATGGGCGAGCTTGCGAAGTTGCCGATGAATGCCTCGCGACGGTTGCAACTGGCGGCGGAAACCTCTGGTGTCACTGGCATCGCCATTCGCCGCTTCCGGCGCCCGGCCGATGCGGCGTTGTTTGGCGAGCCGACGGCCGCTGTAACCCGCTGGCGTGTCTCTGTCCGGCCATCTTCGCCCCTGCCGGTACCGGGGGTGGGCAGGCCACGCTGGTTTCTGGAACTTTTGCGATGTCGCGGCGGCGAAAGCGCTGCATTTGAAGTGGAAGCCTGTGATGCAAAGGGTCGTCTCGCTTTACCTGCCGACATGGTCGACGGATCGCTACCGGCGTCTTTCGGGGCAGAACGCGCCGCCGGTTGAAAAGCCGCTGGTCATGATCGGCCGTCAGGGCAGCCGCCGCCTGGTGCTGGCGCTGAACAAGGCAGCAAAGGCGGCGGGCATCCGGCCCGGTACACCCGTCAGCAAGGCGCAGGCTTTGGTGCCGGGTCTCGTTGTCGAAGATCTGGATGCGGCGGCGGATGCCCGCGCCCTGCAACAACTCGCTTTTCATTTCCTGCGTATCTATGCCCCGATCGTCGCCGCAGATCCGCCTGATGGGCTGGTGCTGGATACGGCAGGTGCGGACCATCTGCACGGCAATGAGACGCTGATGTTGAGCGGCATGGTGAACCGCCTGCATGCCGCAGGCTTCGCCGCCCGCGCTGCCATTGCCGATAGCTGGGGGGCGGCCCATGCGCTTGCCCGGTTTGGCCGTAAGGAGATCAGCATCGTATCGCCGGGAGGGCAGCGGGCGGCGATCAGCGGGCTGCCGCTGGCGGCGCTCAGGCTGGAGGAGCGTATCGTTTCCGGATTGAAGGTGCTCGGTTTTCGCACCATAGGCGAACTTGCCGAGGCTCCACGGGCGCCGTTGACCCTGCGTTTCGGCCCGGAAGTGGTCAGGCGGCTTACCAAGGCTTTCGGCGAGACTGGCGAACCTATCGAGCCGGTGCGCATTGCCGAACTGGTGGAGGTGCGCCGCGCCTTTCCCGAGCCGATCGCGGCGGCGGAGACAATTGCCCGCTATGTGCAAAAGCTGGTTGCTGAGCTTTGCGTCTCGCTGGAAAAGCGCGGCCTTGGCGCACGTCGCGTCGATCTGGTGCTGCACCGGGTGGATAGCGGCTTGCAGGCCGTGCGGGCCGGCACCTCCAGACCGGTGCGTGATGCCAAACAGCTTGTCCGGCTTCTGACCGACCGTATCGACACCATCGATCCCGGCTTTGGCATCGAGATGATGGTGCTGACCGCCACCCATGCCGAGCCGCTTATCGCCGCGCAGGCCCGGTCCTCGCTTCTGGAGGAAGGGCGTGCGGAAATCGCCGATACGGTCGATGTCATCCTCAATCGTGGCCACAGGGTATATCGTTATGCGGCGGTGGCAAGCGACGTGCCGGAACGTTCTCTTGCCAGCGTTGCGGCGCTGGCACCTGAGGATACGCTCGGCTGGCCTTGCCACTGGCCGCGCCCGGTCAGGCTTTTTGCAAGGCCGGAACCCATCGAAACTCTGGCGCTGCTTCCGGATCATCCGCCGCGTTATTTCATCTGGAAAGGCGTGCGCCATAATGTGCGGCGCGCTGATGGGCCGGAACGGGTGTTTGGCGAATGGTGGAAACGCGACCGCGAAAAGGCCGCCGTGCGCGATTATTTCACTGTCGAAAACGAAAGCGGCGAGCGTTTCTGGATTTTCCGCTCCGGTGATGGCGAACATACCGAGACGGGCTCGCAGGGCTGGTTCATCCATGGGGTCTTCGCATGAGCACGCCGCGCTATGCCGAGCTTCAGGTGACCACGCATTTCTCCTTCCTGCGCGGTGCAAGTTCCTGTGATGAACTGTTCGAACAGGCAAAAAATCTCGGTATCGAGGCACTCGGCATCGTCGATCGCAATAGCCTTGCGGCCATTCCCCGCGCTTATGAAGCGGCCGATAATCATGGCATCCGGCTCGTCATCGGCTGCCGGCTCGATCTGGATGACGATCTTTCCGTGCTTGTCTATCCCATGGATCGCCCGGCTTACGGGCGGCTTTGTCGGCTGCTTTCCGTCGGCAAGAAGAGGGGTGGCAAGGGTAAGTGTCGGCTCACATGGGACGATCTCGTAGCTTATGGCGAAGGCCTTATCGTGGTGCTGCTCGCCGATCTGGCTGACGATCTCTGCGCGCTTCGCCTGCGCCGGTTGAAAGCTGCTTTTGCTGACCGAGCCTATATGGCGCTGAGCCTGCGAAGACGACCCAACGACAAGATGCGGCTTTTCGAATTGTCGAATATGGCTGCAGCCGCTGATGTGCCGACTGTTGTTACCAATGACGTGCTGTTTCATGTGCCCGAGCGTCGCATGCTGCAGGATGTCGTTACCTGCATCCGGCACAATTGCACCATTGACGAGGCGGGTTTCCGGCGCGAGCGGCATGCCGACCGCTATATGAAGCCGCCTCAGGAAATGCACCGGCTGTTTGCCCGCTACCCGGAAGCACTGGCCCGCAGCCTCGAAATCGCGAAGCGTTGCACCTTTTCGCTGAAGGAGCTGGTCTATCAATATCCTGAAGAGCGCAGCCTGCCGGGGCTGACGGCGCAACAGGCGTTGGAAAAGCTCGTCTGGGAAGCGGCGCCGGGGCGTTATCCGGATGGTCTGCCGGAGAAGGTTGAAAAGGCGCTGCATCATGAGTTGGGGCTTATCGGCAGGCTGGAATATGCACCCTATTTTCTGACGGTAAATGCCATCGTCCAATTTGCACGGGGGGAAAATATTCTCTGTCAGGGGCGCGGCTCAGCCGCCAATTCGGTGGTATGTTATGTGCTCGGCATCACCGCCATCGATCCTCTCAAGGTTGATCTCCTGTTCGAACGTTTCGTTTCGGAAGAACGGCGCGAGCCGCCTGATATCGATGTGGATTTTGAGCATCAAAGGCGCGAGGAGGTCATCCAGTGGGTTTATAACACTTATGGTCGCGACAAGGCCGCGCTGTGCTCGGTCGTCACCCGTTATCGCGGGCGCGGGGCGCTGCGCGATGTCGGCAAGGTTCTGGGCCTGCCGGAAGATTTGACCAAACTTCTGTCCTCGCAGGTCTGGCGCTGGAGCGAAGGGGTGGGCGAAAAGCAGGTGCAGGAACTGAACCTCAATATGGAGGACCGCCGCCTGAAGCTCGCCTTCGAGCTGGCCAACCAGCTTGTCGGCACGCCGCGCCATCACAGCCAGCATCCGGGCGGCTTCGTTCTGACCCATGACCGGCTGGACGAGTTGGTGCCGATCGAACCCGCCGCCATGGACGACCGGCAGATCATCGAATGGGACAAAGACGACATAGATATCGTCAAATTCATGAAGATGGATTGCCTGGCGCTCGGCATGCTCTCCTGCATGAGATGCGGTTTCAACATGCTGGAGGAGCGCACGGGCGTTAAATACGATCTCGCCACTGTCCCACAGGATGATGACCCCACCTATGCCATGATCCAGAAAGCCGACACGCTGGGTACCTTCCAGATTGAAAGCCGGGCGCAGATGTCCATGCTGCCGCGGTTGAAGCCAAAGATATTTTACGATCTCGTCATTCAGGTCGCCATCGTTCGTCCCGGTCCCATTCAGGGCGATATGGTGCACCCCTATCTTCGTCGCCGTGACAAAAAAGAAGAAGAACATTATCCCAAAGAGGAGCTGAGAGGCGTGCTGGGCAAAACGCTGGGTGTACCGCTGTTTCAGGAGCAGGCGATGCGCGTCGCCATCGAATGCGCCGGTTTTTCACCTGGTAAGGCGGATCAGTTGCGTCGCGCCATGGCGACCTTCAAGAATGTCGGCACCATCTCCAAATTCCGTCAGGATATGATCGATGGCATGGTGGATCGTGGTTATGAGCAAGAATTCGCCGAACGCATCTTCAAGCAGTTGGAAGGGTTCGGCAGTTATGGTTTTCCAGAAAGCCATGCGGCCTCCTTCGCGCTGATCGCCTATGCCTCCTCATGGCTGAAATGCCATCATCCCGATATTTTCTGTACGGCGCTTCTCAATTCGCAACCCATGGGGTTTTACGCCCCGGCGCAGATTGTGCGTGATGCGTGTGACCATGGCGTGGAGGTGTGCCCGGTTTGCGTCAACAACAGCCGGTTTGATTGCACGCTGGAGCCCACGGGCAAGAAGAATGCGAATGGTAAAGAGCGCTACGCCGTGCGGCTTGGCCTGCGCATGGTGAAGGGGCTTTCCAACGATCATGCAGCAAAAATCGTCGCCTGCCGTCAGGATCGCGATTTCGTTTCCGTGGACGATCTCTGGCGGAGGGCAGGTGTTCCCGCCGCTGCCCTAGTCTGTCTCGCCGAAGCCGATGCCTTTCTGCCGTCGCTGTCGCTTTCCAGACGCGAGGCGCTGTGGGCCATCAAGGCGTTGCGGGATGAGCCGTTGCCGCTTTTTGCTGCCGCTGCCAGCCGGGAAAACGCTGTGGTGGATGAGCTTTCCGAACCCTCCGTGGCGCTGCGGCCCATGACTGATGGCGGCGAGGTGGTGCAGGATTATGGCCATGTGGGGCTGACCCTGCGCGAACACCCCGTGTCCTTCCTGCGGCGCGATCTTTCCCGCCGGCGCATTGTCAGCTGTGCGGAGGCGGTGCGCGTCCGTGATGGCACGTGGCTGGAAACGGCGGGGCTGGTTCTGGTGCGCCAGCGCCCAGGCTCGGCAAAGGGAGTGATCTTCATGACTCTGGAGGATGAGACAGGTATCGCCAATGCGGTTCTGTGGGTCAAGACCTTCGAAAAATACCGGCGCGTGGTGCTTTCCGCCGGTATGGTCGGCATTTACGGCAAGATCCAACGGGAAGGCGAGGTGGTGCATCTGGTCGCCCACCGGCTGACCGATCTGTCAGAGGCGCTGGCAAGCGTGGGTGAGCGCAACCACCCCTTTCCTCTGCCGCATGGGCGCGGCGACGAGTTCCACCACGGTATTCCGCCGGACGATCATCGCAACATCAGGAAACGCCCACCGCCTGCGACCCAGGATGGAGATGAGGTGGAGCGGATAAAGGTCATTTCCCGCAATTTCCATTAGGGCATTTCCAGTAAAAGTGCGTAGCGGTTTTACGTCCGGAAAATGCGTAAAAACAAAGAGATAGAGCGCGTCAAAAGTTTCCGTTTAAACCGGACGTGCTCTAAGATGCGCTCTATGCCGCATCTTCCAGACCAGAGGTGTCCTTCCTGCGGAACTGGCTGGGTGGCGCGCCGATCACGCGTTTGAAGGCGCGGCTGAAGGATGCCTCGGAATCGTAGCCGAGCTTTTCCGCCGCCAACGTGACACGCATACCCTCGCGCAGCCACAGTCGCGCCTGATGCATGCGTATGCGAACGACATAACGGGCTGGGCTTTCACCCACCACACGGGTGAAGCGTTCTGCAAAACTCGAGCGGGATGCACCCATCAAGGAGGCAAGCTCTTCCACGCTCCAGTCTTTCTCGGGGGTAAGGTGGATCGCTGCAAGCACCCGTCCGAGTTCGGGATTGCGCACGGCGGCAAGCCAACCGCTGGAATCGCCGCAACCATATTCTACCCATGTGCGGATCAGTGTTGCCGTCAAGACATCGGCAAGCCGCGCCAGAATGCCACCGGCACCAACGCGGTTCAGTTCCACTTCGCGCGCCATGGCTTCCAGGAGATGCGGAATGGCCGGATCGCTTTTGGCGAGATCGCTGGTCAGCATCACATCCGGCATCAGTTGCAAAAGCGGATGCAGATTATCCATGTTGAAACGCATCGAGGCGGTAAAGGCTACCGTGTCGCCGCCGGCACCGGCACATTCCATGTCGAAAATGCCCTGACACACTTCCTTTTTACCGAACCGGTCGAAGAGGGCAGGCGTTACATCCTCGCCGCTGCCCAGCACATGGGCGTGGCCACGGGGAAGAAGCACTGCATCGCCGCACGTAAGCGTCAGCCATTCTCCGGAAGGTTTGCGTAATTTTGCCTGGCCCACGCCGATAAAATGAAACCGCGCCGCCTCCTGCTCGGGAAAGGCCGTCGCCCAGGGCGTTGCCATGCGGCAGCGGCCATATTCCACGCCGTCAAGCCGCAGACCACGCAGCATTTCCGTCAATGCATCATTCATGGCAACTCACAAATTCGGACGTTTGGTTAAGGAATGCGGATTTTTTAGCATGGAAACGCCGAGCTGTCACGCGTAGCTTACGACAATCGATTTGTGAGGCGACGCACCGGGCTCCCACCGGCTTCATCGTTTTGCCATTCCGTTTCAGGGCTCGTTCCCAGAATGCGCATCAGGAGATTTTCATGAATAACCGAACAATCAACGAACTTGAATATGCGCCACACAGACAAGAGCCGGATGCGAAGTGGGCGGCGGTGGTTTCGCTTTCGCTCGGTGTCTTCGGGCTGGTAACGGCGGAATTCCTACCGGTCAGCCTTCTGACGCCACTGTCGACCGATCTCTCCATCAGCTCCGGCATTGCCGGCCAGTCCATCACCGTCACGGCACTGGTCGCAGCGGTTGCCGGTCCTGGCGTCGTCATCGGCACGCGCAGCATTGATCGCCGGTGGACCCTGCTTGGCCTCACGACGTTGCTGATCATTTCCAGCACATTGGCCGCTTTTGCCAACGGTCTTTTCATGCTGTTTACATCGCGCGTTTTGCTCGGCATCGGCCTTGGCGGCTTTTGGGCCATGTCGGCGGCGCTGGCGCTAAGGCTTGTTCCGCTGGATAAGATGCCGCGCGCCATGGCCATCATCCTAACCGGCGTTTCGGTTGCCACCGTTTGCGCAGCCCCTGTCGGAGCGTGGATCGGCGCGACGCTTGGCTGGCGTGCGGCCTTTGCCGTCGCCGGCGTGCTGGGTGTCATCGCACTTGTCGTGCAGTTGCTCACCGTTCCCTCGCTGCCGCCGGCCGGTGCGCCCGGCCTGTCCACCATGTTCCGGCTATTGCAGCGCCCGCAGGTCAGGATCGGCCTTCTGACGACGCTGTTCATCGTCGCGGGTCACTTCGCCGGCTTCACCTATGTTCGCCCCTTCCTCGAAGACGTGCCGCAGCTTGGCGTCGAAGCAATCTCGCTCGTTCTTCTGGCTTACGGCGTGGGCGGTTTTTTCGGTAATCTCTTCGGCGGCTTCCTCGCTGAGAAGAACACGGCATGGGCTGTGACGTTTGCTGCCACCCTGATTGCCGCATCCGCTTCCGTGCTGGTGATTGCCGGTGCATCTCCCGTTGTCGCTGGCTTTGCCATTGCCTCCTGGGGTTTCGCCTTCGGTGCGCTTCCTGTCAGCGTGCAGAGCTTCATCACCCGCGTCGCCTCAGACGAGGCCGAAAGTGCAGGCGCGTTGCTGCTCACCACCTTCCAGATCGCCATTTCCAGCGGCGCTGTTCTGGGCGGACTGCTGATCGACCTTCAGGGTGCGACCATGGTCTTCGTTTTCGTCAGCATTGCAGCACTCCTCGGCGCATCGCTCATGGCATCGCGCCGTGGCGTGGTGCCGCAGATTGAAGCGTCGCAGGGGTAAGATACTTGCCGGAAGGAAAAGGGCCCGTATCCGTGCGGGTCCGAATCTTATGATGAAAAGCCAACCCGCCTCCGTCATGCTGGCATCAGGCTCGGGGTGACAGAAGGGATGTCGATAGGCTTTTCGCCTTCAAGGCGTCTTGATTGCCTTTCGCGTCCGGTCCTTGCCGACCTCGATTACATGGCGCATGGCTTTCACGGCGGCGTCCGCATCACGGGCGGCGATGGCGTGCACGATCCGCAGATGGTTTGCGGCGATCTCGGCGATGGTTCCGGGCGACGAGGCCGGGGATGAAAGCTGGAATGAGATCGCAAGGGCGGCCTCGATCAGCCCGCTTGCCGAACGCATGAAGGGATTGCCGGACATGTGCGCCACGGCGAGGTGGAATTCGAGATCGACCTTGGCGATGGTTTCCGGCGTATGCTGCGGATTGTCGAATTTGGCGGCAATCACATAAAGGGAAACGATATCGTCATTCGATGCCTGAAGCGCGGCAGCTGCCGCCGCCGCCGGCTCGAGCGCGAGGCGGATTTCCGCCAGATGTGTCACGAATTCCTGGTCTATTCCGGCCTCGCAGCGCCAGCCCAGCACATCCGGGTCAAAGAAGTTCCAGCTCGAACGGTCGAGGACGCGGGTGCCGACCTTTGCCTTGGGTTCGACCAGCCGCTTGGCCGCCAGCGTCTTCATCGTCTCGCGCAATACGGTGCGCGAGACCCCGAAACGGAGAGACAGTTCGGCATCGTTAGGCAGCAAGGATCCTTCCGCAATCCTGCCCGAGACGATGGCGCTGCCGAGTTCGGAGACCACATGCGCGTGGCTGTTCCGGCGTTTTCGCCCGCTTATCGTCGTTTCGAGCAGCCCCAATAAAGCCTCCGTGTTGGTTATGCCGGATGTGGTCCGGCCAGTCTCCTGTTTGAATACCAGATGATTGCGCGCTGCAACACGATGAAGACAAAAAGCAGCACGCCAATAACGATTTTGGTCCACCAGGATGACAGGGTTCCGTCAAAAACGATGTAGGTCTGGATCAACCCCTGGATCAGCAGTCCGACGAAGGTGCCCGCCACCAGCCCCATTCCACCCGTCAGAAGCGTTCCCCCAATGACAACAGCTGCAATAGCGTCCAGCTCCACGCCCACCGTCGCCAACGAATAACCCGATGAGGTGTAGAGCGTGTAGACGATGCCGGCGAGGCCGGACAGGAACCCGGAAAGTGCGTAGATGCCGATTGTCGTTGTACCGATCGGCACCCCCATCAGTTCGGCCGATTGCGGGTTACCGCCAAGTGCGTAGACATTCGCGCCGAAGCGGGTGCGGCTGGCAATCAGCATGCCGGCGGCAAAGACGAGAAGCATGACAATAGCAAGTGCTGTCAGCCTGCCGCCGCCGGGAAAGCGGAAATAAAATCCCTGTATCGCATCGATGAAGGGATGCGAGATCGGTACGGATTGCGTCGAGATCAGATAGGCCGCGCCACGCGCCAGGAACATACCCGCCAACGTCACCACGAATGGCGGGATCGACAGGAAGCGTATCATCGCCCCCATCAAGCAGCCGAACAGCGTTGAGATCACGAGCACGATGGCGAAGGCCAACAGCGGGTGAATATTATAGGTGCCGACCATGACAGCCACGAAAACGCTGGTGAAGGCGATGACGGAGCCGATGGACAGATCGATGCCACCCGACAGGATCACGAAAGTCATGCCAACGGCAGCGATGCCGAGAAAGGCATTGTCGGTCAATAGATTGCCGATCACCCGTGTCGACAGGATCGCCGGATATTGCAGCACGCACAGAAGATAGGCGATGAGGAAGATCGTCAGTGTGGTGAGGAACGGAAGATTGCGGCTGTGGATCATCGCGCGGTACCTTCCTTGGTCATTCCGTTAGCCGTGGCCGGTTTTGCGTGTGGCTTTGGCGTTTTGACAAAGCCCAGAACCGCCATGATTGCCGGCGATTGCAGCGTGAGCACCACCATGATGATGCCAGCCTTGATGATGAGGTTGAATTCCGGCGGGAAACCGGAGACCAGAATGCCGGTATTGATGGTCTGGATGATGAGCGCGCCGATCAGCGATGCGGTGATGGAGAAGCGGCCGCCATTCAGCGATGTACCACCGATCACCACCGCCAATATGGCGTCCAGTTCCAGCCACAGCCCGGCATTGTTGGCATCCGCGCCGCGAATGTCGGCGGTCACGATCATGCCGGCGATGGCCGCGCAGAGACCGGATACGGCGTAGACGAAAAACAGCAGGAAGCGTGCCCGCACACCGGCAAGTGCCGCCGCGCGGCGATTGATGCCGGTTGCCTCGATCAGAAAACCGAGCGCGCTCTTGCGCACCAGAAGGCCGATTACCAGCGCCGCCGCCATCCAGATGATGACGGGCAGGGGAACGCCTGCGAAGGAGCCGGAGCCGATGGCGGAAAAGCTGTCGTCGTTGAAGGTGAGAATGACGCCTTCGGTGATGAGCTGGGCGATGCCGCGCCCCGCCACCATCAGGATCAGCGTGGCGATAATCGGCTGGATGTCGAGAAGGGCGACCAGCACCCCGTTCCACAGGCCGCAGGCAATGCCGACAGCAAGCGAGATGGCGATGACGGTTGGGATGGAATGGCCGTTGCTGATGAGTGTTGCAGCCACCGCGCCACAAATGGCGATAACAGCACCGATCGACAGATCGATGCCCTTGGTAGCGATCACCAGCGTCATGCCAATGGTCAGGAGCGCCACGGGTGCGGCACGCACGAGAATATCCATCAGACTGCCGTAAAGCCTGCCGTTCTGGAACGAAACATGCAGGAAGCCCGGCGAAACGATTGTAATCGCTGCCAGAATGACGATGAGGGCGATCAGTTGGGGAGCAAGCCTTTTCAGGCGCCTTGTCACAGCCACCATCATGCCGCCTCCGTTCTGGCCGCATCCGCAATTGCCCGCATGATGTTGTCGGCCGTCACCTCGCCGCCCTTCAATTCGCTGACATGCCGGCGGTCGGACAGCACGACGACCCGGTGGGCAACGGCGGTCAGTTCTTCCAGTTCGGACGAGATGACGACGAGCGACATGCCCTCGGTGCAGAGTTTTTCGATCATTTTGAGGATTTCCGCATGGGCGCCGATATCGATACCACGGGTCGGCTCATCGAGGATAAGAAGCCGGGGATGGGTTGCAAGCCAGCGCGCCAGAATGGCTTTCTGCTGGTTGCCGCCGGACAGGAATTTTATCGGCCGGTCAGGATCGGCCGGGCGGATGTCCAGCGATTTGATGAAGCTTTCGGCCAGTTCCACCTTCTGCCGGCGCGAAAGCGGCCGCGCCCACCCCTGGCGGGCCTGGAGAGCCAGAGCAATATTGTCGGTCACGGAAAAGTCGCCGATGATACCGTCAGTCTTGCGCTCCTCCGGGCAGAAACCGAAGCCGGCCGTGATTGCGGCCTCAGGCGAAGAAAGAGCGATGGTCTTTCCGTCTATCGTGGCCTTGCCGGTATCGGGCTTGTCGATGCCGAACAGCAGGAAAGCCGTTTCCGTTCGTCCCGACCCCAAAAGACCGGCGACGCCGACGATCTCTCCCGGACGAATGCCGAGGTCGAAGGGGGCGATGCTGCCGCGTTTGCCGTACCCCTCGAAACGGATCGGCGGTTCGCCCTCGGCAACCGTGTCGTCAGTGGCCTGATGCTCGTGGGTGATGTGCTGAAGCTCGCGGCCCAGCATCATGGCGATGAGTTCGGACCTCGGCAGGTTGCCGATGTCGCGCGTGCCAACGAGGCGGCCGTTGCGCAAAACCGTGACACGGTCTGCGATATCGTAGACCTGGTTTAGGAAGTGGGTGATGATGACGATGCCGATACCCCGCGCGCGCAAGTTCCGCAGCACACCGAACAGCATCTCGACCTCATGGGCATCGAGGCTGGCGGTCGGCTCGTCCAGCACCAGAACCTTGCCGGAAAGATCGACGGCGCGGGCAATGGCGATGATCTGGCGGATAGCCACGGAATAGCTGGAAAGCAGGGCGTTGACGTCGATCGAAAGCCCGTATTGGGACAGCAGCGCCTGCGATTGTCTCTGCATCGATGCTCTGTCAATGAGCCCGAAGCGATGCGGTTGTCGGCCGAGAAAGAGGTTTTCGGCAACAGTCAGATTTTCGAGAAGGTTTACTTCCTGATAGACGGTGCCGATACCGAGGGCCTGCGCTTCGCCGACATTGGTGGGCGATATCTCGCTACCTTCCAGAAAGATGGAGCCGCTGTCGCGGTGGTAAACGCCGGTCAGTATCTTGATGAGTGTTGATTTCCCCGCGCCGTTTTCGCCGAGAAGCGCGTGAATTTCACCGCGCCCGAGCGAAAAATCGACGCCGTCCAGCGCCGTTATCCCGAGAAAGGATTTACCGATGGCGCGTGCTTCCAGAAGTGGTGCCGTTTCGGACATTGCGCAGGCCCTGCATGAAAGAAGCTGTGACGGAGCGGCACGCATGACATGCCGCTCCTTCCGAAGATAAGGGGGTCTATTAGTAACCCAGACCCTTCTTCGCCTCGTAGACCTTCATCGGGTCGTCAGACGCCGTGTAGAGCTTGGATTCGGTCTGAATCCACTTCGCCGGTGCCTTTTTGTCTTTCAGATAGGCTTCGAGAGCGTCGAAGGCAGGACCGGCCATGTCAGGTGTCAGTTCAACCGTCGCATTGGCTTCACCGGCGGCCATGGCCTTGAAGATGTCAGGTACGGCATCGATGGACACGACCTTGATGTCGGATCCCGGCTTCAGGCCGGCTTCCTTGATCGCCTGGATCGCGCCGACGGCCATGTCGTCATTGTGAGCGTACACGGCACAGATATCCTTGCCGCCGCCTTCGGCCTTGATGAAGCTTTCCATCACTTCCTTGCCCTTGGTACGGGTGAAGTCACCCGTCTGCGAGCGCACGATCTTGATGTTCTTGTGCGAAGCGATGGCTTCTTCGAAGCCCTTCTTACGGTTGATGGCGGGCGAAGAGCCGGTCGTGCCCTGCAATTCGACAACCTTGCAGTCCTTCGCGCCGACATCCTTGACGAGCCAGTCGCCGGCAACCTTGCCTTCGTGAACCTGATCCGAGGTGACCGCGGTCAGGTAAAGATCATCCGGCGCCTCGATCTGGCGATCGAGCAGGATGACGGGGATTTTTTCTTCCTTTGCTTCCTTCAGCACGGCGTCCCAGCCGGTTGCGACGACAGGTGCGATCAGGATCGCATCGACGCCCTGCGCGATGAAGCCGCGAACGGCCTTGATCTGGTTTTCCTGCTTCTGCTGTGCGTCGGCGAATTTCAGCGTAACGCCGCGCTTTTCGGCCTGCTGCTTGGTGACAGTGGTTTCAGCGGCGCGCCATCCGGATTCGGAGCCGATCTGCGAGAAGCCGACTGTCAGCGATTGTGCGGAAACACTGGATGCAAGGCATGCGGAAACGGCGACAGTGATTGCCGCAAGAGCTTTTCTCATCTTATCCTCCCAGAAATGATGTCAGCGTGACGACGTCACTATGAGCATATAGTAATACTCTTGAAAAGGGGTTTTTTAGCGGATTTCCAATTCACGTGATGCCGATTTTATTGAGGCGCAGCATTAAATTATTAGAAATCAATGATTTATTGTGTGTGTTCTAATTTCTTCGCCGCGCAAAACTCGCCCGTAATATAGTCTGATCCGGCTTGACAGGCCGCGACGCTATCTAATAGTAATACAAATAAGCAAGTCACGTCGTGACGGAATGTGGGGCCTCGGGGTCAGTTACAATCCGGCAAGGCAGGGAGGGAAGAGGCCATTGCGCAACGTCGGTATGGTCGTAAACACCGAAAAATATTCGGCTAAAGCTGAAGAACGGCTCCAGGTCACTCGTCTGGCGCTCGTCTGTCGGTTATGCGTGCTTCCGAGAAGCTGATTCCATTTTCCTTGCGCACAACATAAGCTTGTCGCATTTCGTAATATTTTACCGTTGGCCACTTCCGGCTGGAGACCGCATCATGACCAAATCCGACAATCTGCCCGCAACCCAAGGCAAGCTTCGTTCGCGCGCGTGGTTCGATAACCCCGCAAACGCTGATATGACCGCGCTTTATCTCGAGCGTTACATGAACTTCGGTCTCAGCCAGGCCGAGCTTCAGTCCGATCGCCCTATCATCGGCATCGCGCAGACCGGCTCGGACCTTTCGCCCTGCAATCGCCACCATCTGGAGCTGGCGCATCGCCTGCGCGAAGGCATTCGTGAAGCGGGCGGCATTGCCATTGAATTTCCGGTGCATCCGATCCAGGAAACCGGCAAGCGCCCGACGGCGGGTCTCGATCGCAACCTCGCCTATCTCGGCCTCGTGGAAGTGCTTTACGGCTATCCGCTCGACGGCGTTGTTCTGACCATCGGCTGCGACAAGACCACGCCTGCCTGTCTTATGGCGGCGGCCACCGTCAACATTCCGGCCATCGCCCTTTCCGTCGGCCCCATGCTGAACGGCTGGTTCCGTGGCGAGCGCACCGGTTCCGGCACCATCGTCTGGAAAGCGCGTGAACTGCTGGCCAAGGGCGAGATCGATTATCAAGGCTTCGTCAAGCTCGTCGCTTCTTCCGCACCTTCCACCGGCTATTGCAACACCATGGGCACGGCGACGACGATGAACTCGCTTGCCGAAGCACTCGGCATGCAGCTGCCCGGCTCGGCCGCCATTCCGGCGCCTTACCGCGACCGTCAGGAAATCTCCTATCTCACCGGCCTTCGCATCGTCGAAATGGTCAAGGAAGACCTTAAGCCTTCCGACATCATGACCAAGGATGCCTTCATCAACGCCATCCGCGTCAACTCGGCCATCGGTGGCTCCACCAACGCGCCGATCCATCTGAACGGCCTTGCACGCCATGTCGGCGTTGAACTGACGGTCGATGACTGGCAGACCTACGGTGAAGACGTGCCGCTGCTCGTCAACCTGCAGCCGGCCGGTGAATATCTCGGCGAGGATTATTACCATGCCGGCGGCGTTCCGGCTGTCGTCAACCAGCTGATGACCCAGGGGCTCATCATGGAAGACGCCATGACCGTGAATGGCAAAACCATCGGCGACAATTGCCGTGGTGCCATCATCGAAGACGAAAAGGTCATCCGTCCCTATGACCAGCCGCTCAAGGAGCGCGCCGGTTTCCGTGTTCTGCGCGGCAACCTGTTCTCCTCTGCCATCATGAAGACGAGCGTGATCTCGGAAGAATTCCGCAAGCGTTATCTCTCCAACCCGAACGACCCGGAAGCCTTCGAAGGCCGTGCCGTGGTGTTCGACGGTCCGGAAGATTACCATCACCGCATCGACGATCCGTCGCTGAAGATCGACGCCAACACCGTTCTCTTCATGCGCGGCGCCGGTCCGATCGGTTATCCGGGTGCGGCAGAAGTGGTGAACATGCGTGCGCCGGACTATCTCTTGAAGGAAGGCGTCAATTCGCTGCCCTGCATCGGTGACGGCCGCCAGTCCGGCACGTCTGGCAGCCCGTCCATCCTCAACGCTTCTCCGGAAGCAGCGGCAGGCGGTGGTCTGGCCATCTTGCAGACGGGTGACCGCGTTCGTATCGATGTGGGTCGTGGCAAGGCCGACATCCTGATTTCCGGCGAGGAACTGGCCAAGCGTTACGAAACGCTCTCCGCCGAGGGCGGCTTCAAGTACCCCGATCACCAGACGCCATGGCAGGAAATCCAGCGCGGCATCGTCAGCCAGATGGAAACCGGCGCGGTTCTTGAACCGGCCGTTAAGTATCAGCGCATTGCCCAGACCAAGGGTCTGCCGCGCGACAACCACTAAGGCAGGGCCGTTTACGGCTCTTTGATGGAAAGGGCTTTGCCCTTTCCATCGTCATGCCCGGACTTTGTCCAGAGCATCTGCAAATGTTTGATTTTTCGAGATTTTGTAAATCCTCGGGTCAAGCCCGAGGATGACGTCGCATATGTTTAACGTGTACTTCACGGATCGATTGTTTCACCGTGTTTGAGGCTACGCTGAACACATTTCGGCCCAAGGCCGCAGGACGGGAAAACGACGTTTCAACCGCCCCGTCAGCCTGCGCTTAAAAACTTAAATCACAGGATAAAGCGACCAGAAGAACAGTTCGTATTCCTGATCACGGTCGTCATCGTTGGACTGGTCGTCCGGTCTGCGTGGCGTCCTGTCCTGCAAATCCTTCTCGACCCGCTCGTTTATGGCGGGCGTTCTTCGGCCGATGCCAAAGAGGTCAAAGGAGAGCATGTTGAACCCTGCTACCATGGCCATTTCCCTTCTTCACGCGAGTTAACAGTGCGTTAAGTTTCGCGCGTTGCCATGATTTCGTCAAGATTGACCAAGGAATTTGTCTACCATTTTTAACAACAATGGCGTGACTGACGTTCCGCCAGCACCCGATTTCGCGCAACGAACGTTTATCGGCGCTGTCAGAGACCCTTCGAGGAGGTGCCGGAATAGCCTTTTTCGGCCGCTTCCAGCGCGGAATCGGTATCTGCGGCATGGCCGAGGCTTCTCAGGGCGCTTGAAACAGCGGTTATATTGGCTTGCACCGAATCCGGATTGGCGCGCCGGCCGGTGTGATTGAGCCTTATCAGCCGTTCCGCACCGCGACCGACACCGCCCGAGACATCCGCACCTTGCTCCCTGGACGCAGCCGCCAGAAATGCGCCGGTATCCACCGTGTCCGGCAAGATCGCTGTCGAAACCAGAGCAGACGCGTCAGTCTCCTCCACCCACGTCGACATGCCAAGGGCCTTGATGCCGTTACGAGTGGCTGTCGCCGCTCGTTCGTGGCGTTCATTTGCGGATGCCAGACCTTCTGCCTCTATCCGGTCGAGTGCCGCCTCCAGCGCATAGAATTCCAGCGGCGCAGGTGTTCCCGGGAGCGCGCCGCGGCCGGTATCGAGCCAGAGTTTCTTCTGGTCGAGAAGTGAAAGCATGGAGTTCTCAGGTGCATTGCCATGTGAAAGAAGTTTCCAGGCACTTTCGCTGACGGAGATGGCGGATAAGCCCGCCGGGCCTGCCAGCGCCTTTTGCGGGCCGATGACCGCAATATCTATGCCGAGCTGGTCAACCTCGAAGGTATGGCCGCCGATGGAAGCGACGGCATCGACGACCGTGACGATGCCTCTGTCTTTGGCGAGCGCGGCAATGGCGGGCAGGGGGTTGAGAATGCCGCTTGCGGATTCCGCGTGCACGATAGCGAGAAGATCAAAACCTGGCCCTTCGTCCAGCGCTCTCTCGACCTCGTGAAGTGATATCGGCTTTGCCGGAGCGGTGGTCAGGTTGCGAACCGTTGCGCCGCCACGCTCCAGCCAGCCACCAAACCACGCGCCATAGGGACTAGTGACGATATTGAGCGCTCTCAGACCAGGCCGCGCGAGGCTGGTGGCCGCAGCTTCAAGCGCAAGCACTGCTTCCGCCTGTACCAGAAGCACATCGTTCTTCGTGCCCATCAGCGCCGCCAGCCGGTCGGCGAGAGCGGCGTAACGGTCTGCTGGAAAGGCGGGCGGGTCGAGCAGCAATGCGTAATCCGGGGCGGGCATGTCTTATCCTTGCGTGGTGATGGTCAGGCGCGGCGCAGCCTCGATCAGGGTTCTGGCGGTCGAGGATTGCGGCGTGGAAACGATGTTTGCTGTCCTGCCGATCTCGACGATCCGACCCGCCTCCATGATGGCGACGCGGTGGCAGACGGCGCGGATGACCGCGAGGTCGTGGGAAACGAAAATACAGGCGACGGCCGTCTCTCGCTGTATTTCGACCAGCAGTTCGAGAATTTGTCTGCGTACGGAGACATCGAGCGCTGAAACGGCCTCGTCCAGAATGAGAAGGGATGGTTTGAGTGCAATGGCTCTGGCAATTGCCACGCGCTGCCGCTGGCCGCCGGAAAGCTCGAACACCGAGCGGCCGGCATAGCTGGCGGGCAGCCCGACTCGCTCGAGAAGGCGGCGGATTTCCGCCGGGCGTTCGCGTCGTTCGACGATGCGATGAATACGCAGCGGTTCGCCTATGGCATCCTCGACGCTGGCGCGCGGGTTGAACGCGCCATGCGTATCCTGAAACACCATCTGCATATGCCGCCGCGCCGCGCGCAGTTCGCCGCCATCAAGCGCCAGCCAGTCGCGATTTTCAAAACGGACTGTGCCTTCGTCGGCCGGAATCAGCCGCATCAGGATGCGTGCCAGTGTCGATTTTCCGCAGCCGGAGGGGCCGGCAAGCCCAAGCGTCTCGCCGGGCTGAAGCGAAAAGGATATATCGGACAGTGCTTCCACCGTGCGTGCGCCGGTCCGGTAGGTTTTCGAGAGGTTCTCTACGCTCAGAAGGGCTTCGTTCATGATGCTGCCTCATTGATCAGAGGCGGTGTCGAAAGGTCGAGATAGTCGGAGAGCAGTGCGCGCGTATAGTCGTGCGCAGGCGCGGATAACACCCGCCTGGTGGTGCCGTGCTCCACCAGCCGTCCGGCATGCAGAACGGCGATCTCGTCGGCAAGGCCGGAAGCAAGACCAATATCATGGGTGATGAAGACCAGCGTTCTTTCTTCTTCACGCACCAGCCCATCCAGCAGTGCGGCAATGGCGGCCTGGCTTACCGTGTCGAGCGCGCTCGTCGCCTCGTCGGCGATCAGGATTGCGGGGTGCGCGGCAATGGCGGCTGCAATCGCCACACGCTGTCTTTGCCCGCCGGAAAGCTGGTGCGGATAGGCGCCGAGGAGATGGGTGGGATGCGGCAACCGCACCCGTTCCAGAAGATCGCGGGCAAGATCTCGTGCCTGCTTCCATGAAAGGCCCAGATGCCGCACAGCGCCTTCCGCCACCTGTTCACCGATGGTGAGAACCGGGTTCAGCGTCGCACCGGTATCCTGAAAAATATAGCCGATATCGCGGCCCGGCTGCGGCCTGTCTGTGAAAAGACCGCTGTCGCGGCTCCAGGAAATATCGCCGGAAACCCGTGCGCTCAAAGGCAGGAGCCCGGCAATTGCCTTGGCGAGCGTCGATTTGCCCGAACCGCTTTCGCCGATGATCGCCAGCCTTTGTCCCTGCCGGACTGTCAGCGAAATATCCTGCAGCGCCGGTCCGTCGCCGGCCGCATAGCGGACGCTGAGATCGTCGATCCTGCAGAGTGCATTGCCGCTCATGGCGTTTCTTTCCTCGTCGCCATCGCTTTGTTGATTCCCTCCGCGAGAAGATAGACGCCGAGAACCGTGACCAGAAGACCGATGCCGGGGATGACGGAGAGAAACGCCGCCGAGCGCAGGACGTTGCGTCCTTCCGCGATCATCGAACCCCAGGTGACGATATTCGGATCGCCGAGGCCGAGGAAGGACAATGCCGCCTCGGTTAGGATAGCGGCTGCGACGATGATGGCGGCGAGCGCCAGAACCGGCGGCAGCGCATTGGGAAGTATTTGCCGAAACGCGATCTCCAGCGGATGCATCCCGATGGCGCGGGCGGACTGCACGTAATCCCGCTCGCGGATACTCAACACCTGCGCCCGCATCAGCCGTGCTGGATCCGCCCAGGCGCCAAGCGCAATCGCAAGGATGACGATGGGCATGGATGGGCCGATGGTGCTGACGAAGGCGAGCGCCAGAAGGAAATTCGGCACGATCTGGAAGGCGTCGGTAACACGCATCAGCGCCTCATCCACGAGGCCACCGGCAAATCCGGCAATTGTGCCGACGACGGTGCCGATCATGAGGGCGGCAGCGGCAGCGCCGATGCCGACGAGCAGGGATGCCTGCGCACCGTGGGCAAGTCCCGCCAGTACATCGCGGCCCAACCGGTCGGTGCCGAGGGGGGAGGCGGCGTGGGAGAAGGGCGCGATGAGCGGCTCACCGACGATCGACAGCGGGTCACCGGGAAACAGAAGGGGAGCGGCGAGCGCCGTCACAGCTAGCAGTGTCAGGATGATGGCACCTGCCGCACCTTCGAAACTGCGCAGGAGCCGGAGAGTGAAACTCATGTCTGTTGCTCCCCGCTGCCGATGCGCGGATCGAACACGGCATAGAGAATATCAACGACGAGATTGATCAGGATAACGAAAACGGCGCTTGTCAAAATAATGCCCATCAAGAGCGGTGTGTCGCGGCCGCTGACGGCTTCCTGCGCAAGCCGGCCAAAACCGGGAATGGCAAAAACGCTCTCGATCACCACGCTGCCGCCGAGCATGGTTGCCGCTTGCAGGCCAAGCACGGTGACGAGGGGCAGTGCGGCGTTGCGTGCGACATGGCGCAGCACGATCCGCCGTCTCGAAAGCCCCTTGGCCTTGGCGAAGAGCACGAAATCCAGCGGCCAGACCGCCGCCATGGCAGTACGCATGACGCGCAGGAAAAGCGCCAGATAGATCAGCCCGAGACTGGCGACCGGCAGGACAAGATGGCGGGCAATATCGAGCGCCCTTGCAAATCCCTGTTTTCCGGATGCGATGGTTTCGATGCCGGATGTTGGCAGCCACCTCAGTTGCACGGCAAAGACGATGGCGAGCACAAGGCCGAGCCAGAAGCCCGGCGTGGCGTAAAGCGCCAGCGACAGGGCCGAGAGTACCCGGTCGGTCAACCCGCCGGGACGGGCGCCCGCCAGGATGCCGAGCGCGGTGCCGATGATGAAAGCAAGTGCGGTGGCACTGCCCATCAGGAGCAGCGTGTTCGGCAGCCGTTCGAGTATCAGCCCCAGCACCGGTCGGTCAAACGCAAGCGACCAGCCGAAATCAAGTCGCAGCACCGAGCTGGCGTAAAGCCAGAAGCGGGCCAACACCGAACCGTTCAGACCATATTGCTCGCGCAGGGCATCCCGCAGTCCGGCGTCGCCGCCGCCGATGGTGACGAGATAGGCGTCAACCGCGTCACCGGATGCGTTTTCAAGCAGCACGAAGGTAAAGACCAGAACGATCAGCAGCACTGGAATGGCGCTGATCACCCTTCGCCGTAGCAATGTCGCCGCGCGCCTCACGGCGCTTCCTCAGGTGCCGACCACCGTATCCGCCCAGTTGGAAACGGCCCAGCGTGGATTGCTGGCGACGTGTTTGACAGTATCGCGCGCAACCGTGATGAAACCCCATTCGGCGACATTGATCAGCGGCAGATCGGCGGCGACCTGCTTCTGGAAATCCTTGTATAGTACCGTGCGGGCTGCCGTATCCACGGTTTCCGCCGCCTTGTCGATCAGTGCATCGAGCGCCTTGTTCTCATAGCCTCCCTGATTGGAGAAGCCGACGCCGGCTGGAATGCCGGAGCGCACGAGAATGGTGGTGGAGATCGCCGGATCGCCACGGAAGACCGGGGGCGCGATGGCGAGATCGAAGGCATGGTCGGTATAGACGGCCTTCTGGTGCGCGGCGGCATCATTGTTGACCAGCTCAGCATCGATGCCGATTTCCTGTAGCGCCTGGCGAAGATAGGAACCGAATTGCTTGGTTTCATTGAAGTAAGGCGCCGGCAGAAGCTTCAGTGAAAATCGCGTTCCGTTCGCTCCGCGTGCATAACCCGCCTCGTCCAGCAGGGCGTTCGCCTTGGCGACGTCGAAATCGTATGTTTCAACGTCTCCCGTGTAAAACTGGGGTGCATTTTTCGGTACGGGGCCGGTCGATGCTGTGGCGTAACCGAGGAAGACCTTGTCGATGACGAATTTCTTGTCGATGGCGTGGGCGATCGCCTTCCTGACCTTGAGGTCGGCCAGTTCCTTGCGGCGGTGGTTGATTTCCACGACGAGCTGATAGGTGAGGGCTTCGTAACCCTCCGGGATGACCTTGATGCCCGGCTCCTTCGCGATGCGGGCAAGATCGGCAAGCGGCACGGCGGAAAAGGCCGCGAGGTGGATTTCTTCGGCTTCAAGCGCAGAAGCGGCGCCCGCCCGGTCGGGCAGAACGCGATAGATGATCTCATCGAGTTGCGGCTGGTTCTTGCCCCAGTAATTGGGATTGCGGGTCAGGCGGTAATATTCGCCGGGCTTATATTCCGCAAAAACGAAAGGTCCGGTGCCGACTGGTTTCGTATTGGTCGGATTGGTGGCGATATCGCTGCCTTCATAAAGATGTTTCGGCACGACGCTGGTGACAACCGGCAAAGCGTTGCGGATGAGCTGGAAGGGTGTCGGCTTGGAGAAGCGGAAAATGGCCGTGTGGTCATCAGGCGTATCCACTTTTTCAAGATTGGCAAAGACCAGCCGCCCAAGGTTTTGCAGCGGCTTCCAAACAGAAAGTGCGGAAAAGGCCACATCTGCGGAGGTGAAGGGTTTGCCGTCATGCCAGGTCACGCCTTCGCGCAGCTTGAACGTGGCACTCAAGCCGTCCTCCGATCCATGCCATTCCGTCGCAAGCCTTGGTTCCAGCCCGTCCCTGCCATTGAAGGAGGCTTCCGCCAGCGGCTCAACGATCTTGCTCGAGATGTAGAACACGCCGTTGGAGGCAACGATGGCCGGGTTGAGGTTCTTCGGCTCCGAATCGGCCGCAACGATCAACCGCCCACCGGGCTTTGACTGCTGCGCGGCGGCAATGCCCGCAAGTCCGGTGGTTGCGGCAAGAAGGAGCGAGGTTTTGAGAAGCGAGCGGCGGGACAGGTGGACAGGCGACATGAGGTTCACTCCGGAATGAGGGCGGGCGGGCCTTTCCGCTGGGCCGCGGCCTGCCCGATCTTAAGACTGCAACCGCAGCAGTGTCCACGTTAATTCACGGGCTTTACAGCAATGATTTTACGTTGCGCGACCGCTTGCGGAAACAATATGCTCCAAGGCGTCACTCCCCTTTTCTTAAGCCGCGCCGGTTGCCGTAAAACGGCGATGAAAAACTGATTTAACGCAATAAATATAGAGGCTTGGAGTGCCGATTCCTTGCTGGTGCATGTCACGTCTCACCTGTGGCTAAAGCGAAATTCTGCCTGCGTGACCCGGTTTGGAAAGGGGTAATTAACCTTTATTTTCTATTTCAGGGAGACCGAAATATGTACGTTTATGATGAGTGTGCACGCTGCCATGAGCTTCTCCCGATCCAGATTCCAGAATTCGTCCAATAGCGTAGGGGAGGGGAGCGATAAGGCTCGTCATGCCGGCGGCAAGGCCGTTGCCGGTCAGGACCAGGCCGCGGCAATGAAGGCGGGTGTTGTGCCCCGGCCGAATGCCGATGTCAGCGCTGCGGACGCCATCGAAGGCCGCGCTGAAATGCCGGGCTGGCAGAATGCTTTCGTGCTTGGCCCGAATGTGCGTTTCACCCGCACGCCGGAAAGCGCCTTTAGCCGGCGCATGCCGGTCGAGACGCCGCATCTTGCGGAAGAGGAGGCACCCACCGACATCCTGTCTGAAACTGCCGAGCCTGAGATGGTCGTGCAGCCGGAGGCTACTGTACAGGAGCCTGCACTTGCGACGGTGGTAAAGTCGCCGGAGCCGCGCATTCAGCCGCCACGCATGCCGTTTCTGCCGCAGCCGCCGGATGCGCGGGGCGCAAGGGCGCTGACCTACAAATTACGACTGGAGCTTGCGCGCAAACAGGCGGAAGAAGCCGCTGCAGCAGCGCTGATGCCGCCTCAGCCGGTTGACGCAGCCGCCGTCTTCGAAGCGCCGGTACCGGGAAACGATTCACCTGTTCAGCCGCTGCCCGCCGCGTCGGTTGCATCTGTTGAACAGGTTGCAACGCCGCAGGCATCCATTCCCGCCTTTGCCGCCCATCTGCCGGATGAGCTTTTCTGGGAAGTGATGACGCTCGATCTGCCGGATGACGCCGGCGAAGGCCTTCCCGCATCTGCGCGCACCGTTCTCGCAAACCCGTTGCTGACAGCGCCTGCGATTGCCCCGACGCTGGCATCCGCATCTCCGGCCGCTCCGGCAATCCGGCTTTCGGCCGTACCGCCCGTCATCAGGATTCCGGGTGGTTCAGCGATCAGGCTTTACCGCGAAATCGGCGTGCATCATCCTGCAATTCCAGTCCCAACTCAGGTCGTTGAACCAGAGATCGTTCCGCAGCCGGTCGTGGAGACGGTCGCAGTTGCTGAGCCGCAGAGACCTGTTGAGCAGGTTCAGCTGGCGGAAAGAATCGTTGCCGAGCCGCGTTTCACGCCCCGCGCGCCCATCCAGGCCTCGCAGCCGATGTTCCGGGAAGCGCCGGTCTTTGCAGACGGCGAATATGAATACCCCTCCATCGATCTTCTGCAGCAGGCTCGCGTCCAGCAGACCACGACCATGACGCCGGAGGCGCTCGAGCAAAGCGCCGGCCTGCTGGAAAGCGTGCTGGAGGATTTCGGCATCAAGGGTGAGATCATCGATGTGCGCCCCGGCCCAGTTGTGACGCTTTACGAATTCGAGCCCGCCCCCGGCGTGAAGTCCTCGCGCGTTATCGGCCTGTCGGACGATATCGCCCGCTCGATGTCGGCACTCTCGGCGCGTGTCGCCGTCGTGCCCGGCCGCAATGTCATCGGTATCGAGCTTCCCAATCCGGTGCGCGAGACGGTCTATCTGCGCGAGCTTATCGAAGCGACCGATTACAGCGAGACCCGCCAGAAGCTGGCCCTTTGCCTTGGCAAGACCATTGGCGGCGAACCTGTCATCGCCGAACTGGCGAAGATGCCGCATCTGCTCGTTGCCGGTACCACCGGTTCGGGCAAGTCGGTCGCCATCAACACCATGATCCTGTCGCTGCTCTACCGGTTGAAGCCGGAGGAATGCCGGCTGATCATGGTCGATCCCAAGATGCTCGAGCTTTCGGTTTATGACGGCATTCCGCATCTTCTGACCCCTGTCGTCACCGATCCGAAGAAGGCGGTCATGGCACTGAAATGGGCCGTACGCGAAATGGAAGACCGCTATCGCAAGATGTCGCGTCTCGGTGTGCGCAATATCGACGGTTACAACGCAAGGGCCGCTGCCGCCCGCGCCAAAGGGGAGACGGTGTTCTGCAACGTGCAGACCGGCTTCGACCGCGCAACCGGCGAAGCTGTCTACGAGCAGGAGGAAATGGACCTCACCGCCATGCCCTATATCGTCGTCATCGTCGACGAGATGGCCGACCTGATGATGGTCGCAGGCAAGGAGATCGAAGGCGCGATCCAGCGTCTTGCGCAGATGGCGCGCGCTGCCGGTATCCATCTCATCATGGCCACCCAACGCCCCTCGGTCGATGTCATCACCGGCACGATCAAGGCCAACTTCCCCACCCGCATTTCCTTCCAGGTGACCTCGAAGATCGACAGCCGCACCATCCTTGGCGAACAGGGTGCCGAACATCTGCTCGGCCAGGGCGACATGCTGCACATGATGGGTGGCGGCCGCATCTCCCGTGTCCACGGTCCGTTCGTGTCGGACGAGGAAGTGGAAAAGGTCGTGGCGCATCTGAAGACCCAAGGTCGGCCTGAATATCTCGGCACCGTTACGGAAGACGCCGACGAGGCTGACGACGAGGCGGAAGAGGAAACGGCGGTCTTCGACAAGACATCGATGGGCGACGACGATAGCGACGATCTCTATGAAAAGGCCGTTAAGGTGGTGATGCGCGACAAGAAATGCTCCACCTCCTATATCCAGCGCCGCCTGTCGATCGGATACAATCGTGCCGCCTCCCTGGTCGAGCGTATGGAGCAGGAAGGCATTGTCGGTCCCGCCAACCATGTCGGCAAGCGCGCCATCATCGCCGGTGAGCGCGACACCTACGAGGCGATTGGCGGCGACGACTGATTGATCCATTCGGGGCGCGATATTCGATTGCAAAAACGCGCCCCGTGACTAGCTTGTGCGGCATGGATTCTGGAATCGGGAGGTTCCCCTGATGTCGCACAGCAATGAAAATATCACTGTCCTCGCAAGGCTGGATGAACTGGAGCGGTTTTGCCGTTCCGTTTTCCTGGCTGTCGGCACCGATGATGAAACCGCCGATGCGGCGACCCGCGCCATGATGCATGGCACACGGCTGGGCGTAGACAGCCACGGCGTTCGGCTTCTTGCTCACTACATCGCAGGACTTGAAGGCGGGCGTCTCAATCCGCGGCCGCAGATCAGCCGCGTGTCCGGCTTCGGCGCAGTGGAGACGATCGATGCCGACCATGCCCATGGCGCCCGCGCTACCTATGCGGCCATGGACAGCGCCATGGCGCTTGCTGGGAAATTCGGCATCGGCGCCGTTGCGATCAGGAATTCCTCGCATTTCGGCCCGGCCGGCGCTTACGTGCTGGAGGCGGCGCGGCAGGGGTATATCGGCATTGCCTTTTGCAACTCCGACAGTTTCGTGCGCCTGCATGACGGCGCGATGCGTTTCCACGGCACCAACCCCATTGCAGTCGGCGTGCCGGCAGCCGATGACATGCCCTGGCTTTTGGACATGGCCACCAGCGCCGTGCCCTATAACCGGGTTCTGCTTTACCGCAGCCTGGAAGAGCAATTGCCGGAAGGAGTTGCGTCTGATGGCGACGGTATCGACACGCAGAACCCCAATGCCGTTGAAATGCTGGCTCCGCTGGGCGGTGCCTTTGGTTTCAAGGGAGCGGCGCTTGCGGGAATGGTGGAAATCTTTAGCGCCGTTCTCAGCGGCATGAAGCTCAGTTTCGATATCGCCCCAATGTCGGGGCCAGATTTTTCCAAGCCGCGCGGGCTTGGGGCCTTCGTCCTGGCGTTGAAGCCCGAAGCCTTCCTTGAGCGCGAAGTGTTCGACGAGGGCATGAAACGCTATCTCGAGGTACTGCGGGGATCGCCAGCGCGGGAGGACTGCAAGGTCATGGCGCCGGGCGATCGTGAATGGGCGGTAGCGGCAAAGCGGGAGAGGGAGGGCGCACCTGTCGATCCCGTCACGCGTGCTGCGTTTTCGGAACTTGCGGCAAAATTCTCGATCATTCCGCCCGCATATCACTAAGACGGGGCCTGTCGGTGACGGCGGCTTGCCACCGCCATCGCATCGTCAGGCGGGGCGCTGTAGCATTTTGGGCTGCGGGTAGGGGGTAGTCGCCACGTTCAGCCTTTCGGCGACGACCGGGCGTCCGATATAATAACCCTGCGCATAATCGATCTCTAGCTGGCGCACGAGCCTCAGCTGCTCTTCCGTCTCCACGCCTTCGATCAGGATCTTGTGGCCGCGATTGCGGATGAGACGGATCATGTCCTGCAACATCGCCCGGCCGCGGGGTGTCTTGCTGTCATGCAGGAAGGAGCGGTCAATCTTTACGGTATCGAAATCCGTCATCCGCAGCCAGGAAAGGCCCGCAAATCCGGTTCCGAAATCATCCAGCCATATATTGATGCCGAGCGTCTTCAGATCGTTCAGACAGCGTAATACATCCGAATGCATCTCCATATCCAGACCCTCGGTGATCTCGAAGGCCAGCCTGCCGCCGGCAATCCCTGCCTCAACGAGGATCGCTGCGACCGAAGTGGCAAAACCAGGGTTCTTCAGCTGCATCGGCGATACGTTGACGCTGACCACCGATACCTTGTCATCGGCCAGTATCTGCCGGCAGGCGGTCTTTATGGTCCAGAGACCGAGCTCCATTATCGTGCCGGTGCGTTCGGCAATCGGGATAAAGGTGCCGGGCGAAACGGAGCCACCGTCGAGCAGGCGAAGCCGCATCAACGCTTCGGCTCCTGCTGTCTCGTTGGTCGATATGTTGAGGATCGGCTGATAGACGAGAGAAACGAGGTTTTCCGCGACAGCGATTTTCAGAAGTGCGGCGATATTTTCGGTTTCGTCGCTGGTCTGCGGATCGTCCGGATCGAACAGCTTCATGCAATTGCGGCCATTGGCCTTGGCAATATAAAGCGCCCGGTCGGCCTCGTTGATGATCTTTTCGAGCTTGCCATCCGGATTGGGACGGGTGAAAGACGCGCCAATGCTGACGGTGACGATGAAGGTTCCGTCCCGGCGCTGATCGTGCGAAAGCGACAGGTCTTCGACGGTGTGGCGGATGGTTTCGGCAAGCTCACCCACCTGCTGTCTGGACTTGAACGGAGCGAGTACGATGAACTCCTCACCGCCATAACGTCCGATGGAGGCGCCATGGTCGATGATCGCGTCCTGCAGGGCGTTGCCCACTGTCACGAGGCACTTGTCGCCTTCCTGGTGGCCGTAGCGATCATTGTATTTCTTGAAGAAATCCACGTCGATCAGAAAGACGGCGAAACCTTCCCCCTTCTTGCTCCAATTGTCCCACAACAGGCGCAGATGCTGGTCGATGGCGCGGCGGTTCTGCAGGCCTGTCAGTGAATCGGTATTTGAAAGCCGCAACAGCGCCTGCCCGCGCTCGTCCGCCGCTTTCTGCTGGGCCTTGGCCTCCAGTGCGTTGAGAAAGACGTGGTAGCGTTCCCGGTTCAGGTTCCAGTTCACGTAAGAGGTGAAGACGAAGCAGGAGATATAGAAGGTGCCGAAAGCGAGCTTGTAGAACGCATCTTCGGGGAACTGCGTCGCCGCCAGAAAGTAGGTGACGAGAATGATGCCCGATGACACGAGCGAAAGATGGAAGCGGAAGGTGAAAAACAGATTGGCGCCCATCATGAAGATCGCCCCGAAAACCATGTAATAGGACATGTTTTCGAGATTGTCGGTCAAGAGCGAGGGCACAAGCCAGCCAATATAGCCCATGACGAGCGCAGTGGCGCAGGTGAGGTCAAGTGCGGCGGTGCTCGCGCCCATGCGCAATTGAATTTCGAGCGTCAGCAGGGACGTCAGGACGACGATAACTCTTGCGATTATGGTGTAAAAGGCGACGTCGGGCACCAGAATGATGTCGGTAATGGCAAATAGCAGATAGATGAAAACAGCCGTCCACAGGCCCCGCCTGATCGAACCCCGGCGGCTACGCTCACCTTCCTGCTGGTAAAGGGCAAGAAGTTCATCAGAAAATCGGGCGTCCGGCCGCCGATATTCTTGCTGTCCACTCACCTCGCCTAACGTGTGCTTCATGCACTTTCCCATAGTGTTGCGTATACTTTATCAAGTAACTGCTTATTCGACCTTTGCGTGTACTTTCACGCTAAGCGCGATTTCCTGCCGATTTCTCTCCATGCGGGCGGAAACATGAAAAGCAAGAGCGCATCATACGCTCGCAACATTAAGTTTCACTAAATCGCGTATCCGCTTTCTCCTCCGGTCCACGAGTGTGACCAAAAAAATACGCTAATAAACTAATGTATCCCTACACTGCTCAAAAATCGAAAGCGAGTGGCCTTCCGTCTCCCAGAAACGTATAGTTAACAATGTGTTAATACTGGAGGCTGAAGTGAGGCAGGTAAAGAAAAGAAATCTGGACGGGGCAAGTCTGATCACTCCTGATACTGTCGCAAAAGAGATTTTTGCACGGAAAACGGAAGCGTTCGATGAGCATTTCGCAGTTGCGAAAGCAGAGATAGCGATCATTCTCGAATTGGCACAACAGCAGTTCGAAAATGGTGTTTCAGCACATGAGATAATACATCGAACGGCTGGCGCACTGCATGGCCTGCGCGAAAAGCTCCACTCAAGCGTGTGGGCTGAACTGATTCCTCTGGTGCAGAATCACTCCGTGTCGGACTATTTTCTGGAAGATCCCTTCACGCGCTGGTCGTTCGAAAAGCCGCGGGGCTATTCGGGCGATGCGCAGCTTCTCGACTTCATCTACGGTCACGACAGCGTTGCCGATAAGGTGAAGAACGCAACGCCGCTTGGCGCGGCTCTCTACGATTATACGAAGGACGCCAGCTCCTCGGTCGCTGTCCGCGAGCGGCGGGATTTGCTGACCCGGTTTGTCGACGAGGCTGCGGCGCGGCATGGAAGCGAAACGGAAATCCTCACCATTGCATCGGGACATCTGCGCGAGGCGGATGCATCCGTAGCCTTGAAAGAGGGCAAGATCCGGCGCTGGGTGGCGCTTGATCAAGATCCCCTGAGTGTCGGTTCCGTTGCCCGCGATTTCAACGGCAGCTGCATCGAGGCGATTGACGGTTCGGTGCGTGACATCGTCCTGCGTTCGCACGAGCTCGGCAAATTCGATCTGGTATATGCCGCCGGTCTTTACGATTACCTGAACGACAAGGTGGCGATCAAGCTCACGCGGCGCTGCATGGAGATGCTGAAGCCCGGCGGAATGTTCCTCTTCGCCAACTTCTCCGAAGACATTGTGGTCGATGGCTACATGGAGACCTTCATGAACTGGGCGCTGCTGTTGCGTTCGAAGGCGGATATGTGGCGGATCGTCAACGCCAGCGCCGATCCCGCAAGTATCGAGGCGGAGGTATTTTTCGGCGAAAACCACAATATCGTCTATGCCACGATGCGCAAAAAGGCCTGAGCCCAACCTCGTTTCACATGTCCGCGCGAAATAGGCCGCCCGCATTTTACCATGCGGGCGGCACGCCCTGTGCACGCCAATAATTATTTGATTAAACGTCGCTACAGGCCTAAGAATTCGCGCGAAATGCGTTGCAGAATGGAATGGCTGAAATGAAGAAATATTATTCGGATATGGGCGGTCTGCCGGGGCAGACGGAACTGCTGTCTAGCAAGGCTGTTTTCAAGACTGCCTATGCGGTCATCCCCAAAACCGTCATGTCCGATATCGTGACGAGCGTGCTCCCGCACTGGACCGGGACGCGGGCCTGGATCATCGCCCGGCCGATGACCGGTTTTGCCGAGACTTTTGCGCAATATATCGTTGAAGTGCAGCCCGGCGGCGGCAGCGAGCGGCCGGAGCCGGACGCAAGGGCGCAAGCGGCGATCTTTGTCGTTGATGGCGAAATGACCGTGGAGTTTGAGGGCGTGCAGCATGCGTTGCGGACCGGCTCCTTCGCCTTCCTGCCCGCCGGCTCGCGCTGGCAGCTGCGCAATTCCGGCACGGCACCGGTCAAGTTCCACTGGGTCCGCAAGGCGTTTCAGGCGGTGGACGGGCTAGAGCCGCCGCCGGCGATCTTCACGCATGAAGATGAACACGCTCTGTCGGCGATGCCCGATACGGACGGCAAATGGGCGACCACCCGGTTTATCGATCCCGACGACGTGCGTTACGACATGCACCTCAACATCGTCAGCCTGGAGCCGGGCGCTACCATTCCTTTCATGGAAACCCATGTCATGGAGCACGGTCTTTACGTGCTGGAAGGAAAGGCGGTTTACCGGCTTAACGAGGATTGGGTGGAAGTGCAGGCGGGTGATTTCATGTGGCTGCGCGCTTTTTGCCCGCAGGCTTGCTATGCAGGCGGGCCGGGCCGTTTCCGCTACCTGCTCTACAAGGATGTGAACCGCCACGTGAAGCTCTGGTAACGGGCGGAATCTTGGCGAAACCGAGATTTATCGCGCAATCCGTTGGCTTGCGCGATAAAGGCTTGCGTTGGATCGAATATCCCTAATAAATCCAGATATGCGGTCAGTCATCGCTGTCTCGCACGATTTCGGCATTCGGCATCCGCCCTTATTATCCTGAAGAAGACTGCCCGTATGATTGAAACGATCGATACCAATATCTTCAATCTTGCCCCTGTGGCGATGTGGATCGAGGATTTCAGCGAGGTGAAAAGCCAGTTCGATATCTGGCGGGCGCAGGGCGTCGAGGATATCCGGGCGTTTTTGCTGGAAGATCTGTCGCGGGTGGCGGCGTGCTCGCAAAAAATCCGCGTCGTTCAGGTTAATGCCAAGACACTTGAACTGTTCGAAGCGCGGGACAAGGCGCATCTGATCGATAATCTGCAACGGATTTTCCGCGATGACATGCTTGAAAGCCATGTGAACGAGCTTTCCGAGCTTTGGGCTGGAAAAACAGAATTCATCAGCAATGCCGTCAATTACTCGATTGGCGGAAAGCGGCTGGATATCCAGCTGCGCGGTGCGGTCATACCCGGCTACGAACAGACACTCGGGCGGTTGCTGCTGACCACAGAGGATGTGACGGAACGTGAGGAGGCTCGCCGCAAGGAGCTTTTCAACCGCCGTTATGCTGAAGGCATGTTCCAACATTCGCCCGTTTCCCTGTGGGTGGAGGATTTCAGCCGGGTTCGGCGTCTGATCGAGGAGGTCAGGGAACGCGGCATCATCGACTTCCGGGTGTTCATGGATGTGCATCCCGAATTCGTGCGCCAATGCATGAGCGAAATCCGCGTGATCGACGTCAACCGGGCGACACTGGATCTGTTTTGTGCACCGGACCGTCAGGTTCTGTTGCAGCGGCTTGGCGATATTTTCCGTGGTGAAATGGAAAAGCCCTTCCGCGAACAGCTGATGGAGCTGTGGAACGGCAATCTTAACCATCATCGCGAAGTGGTGAACTACGCGCTGGATGGTTCAGAGCGGCATGTGCTGCTGCATTTCTCCGTTTTTCCGGGCCACGAACGCGACTGGTCACTGGTGCAGGTGGCGCTGACTGATATTACGGCGCGGAAAAAGGCGGAAGCCTATCTCGAATATCTCGGCAAGCACGATGTGCTGACCAAGCTGCACAATCGTGCCTTCTATTCGGACGAAATGAACAGGCTGGAACGCAGCACGATCCGGCCCGTTTCGGCCATCGTCATCGATCTCAATGGCCTCAAGGACGCCAATGACAAGCTAGGGCACGACGCAGGCGACGCGCTGTTGCGGCGCCTTGGCGAAGTCCTGAACGGTGTCGTTACCGCGCCGAACCATGCTGCGCGCATTGGCGGTGATGAATTTGCGATCCTTTTGCCTGGCGCAGACAAGCAGATCGCCGCGGCGATGGTGGATACAATTTACGAACTGCTGAAGATCAACAACCAGTTCTACTCCAATGCGCCGCTTAGTCTTTCGCTGGGCGTGGCAACCAGCGAAGCCGGCGAGACGATGGAATCGCTGGTGCGCCGTGCCGACATGCATATGTACGAGCAGAAAAACGCCTATTACGCCGCGATGCGCAACAGGTCTGCCGACAACAGCGACACAACGAAGGCCTCCCCGCAACCGGAAGCCAGCTCCCTGAAGCGCCTTCTCTAGCCACAGGCATCCCGTGGGTGCCTTGCCTCACTGAGGATTTCCAACGCTCTGCGGGACCATGGCCGCCTATTTTTTAGCCTTTAGGTACCATCGTCCTGGTCAAATTTGAGTGTATTCTAAAAGACCAGCGAAATTTGCTTTACGTACCTCAAAACGGACGTTAGCTTCTTCCCAAGAGCTTTGGGAGGAGTTCGTGCATGATGATTTCAAGTAAAATCGAGGGGCAAGATCCGTTCATTCGCACCGGGTACCGGTGACGACACATGGCTTTTGCTGAGGAATCTCCAGATCAGGTCCTTATACGGACTGTCGGGTTGTCCAAGTCTTTCGGTCCCGTCCAGGTTCTGAAGGATATAGAGATTGCCGTGCGCGCTGGCGAAGTTCACGCCATCATTGGCGAGAACGGGGCTGGTAAATCGACGTTGATGAAACTGCTTGCGGGCAATGAGAAGCCTTCAAGTGGGGAAATCAGGATCGATGGCGAGGCAGTTACGCTGAGCGGACCTGTCGACGCCGAACATCGCGGCATCGTTCTCGTGCATCAGGAAATATTGCTGGCCCCGGATCTGACGGTGGCTCAGAACATCTATCTGGGCCGCGAATTGTGCAAAGGCCCGATGATGGACGACCGCGCCATGCGTGCCGGCGCCCTGAGGGCCATCGCCGATCTCGGCGGTACGATCGATCCCGATGCCGTCGTCGGCAGCCTGTCGATTGCCCAGCGCCAGCTGGTGCAGATAGCCCGCGTTCTGCTCGTGCCGCATCGCGTCGTCATTTTCGACGAGCCGACCGCAAGCCTTACGCCCATTGAAACCGATGCGCTGTTGAACGTTATCAGGGACATAAGGGCAAAGGGCGTGGCCGTGCTCTATATTTCGCACCGCCTGCCGGAGGTGAAGGAGATTGCCGACCGTGTGACCGTTCTGCGCGATGGCAGGTTGGTCGGCTCCCACCCAATATCGGCGCTTGAGCCCGCCGATATGGCGCGTTTGATGGTGGGACGCGATGTCGCCAAGCTCTATCCGGACAGGAACGCCGGCGGCGAGCACGAGCCTGTCTTGCAGGTGGAGCATTTCACCGTTCCCGGCTATGCGCAGGATGCCGGTTTCAGCCTGCGAAAGGGCGAAATCCTCGGTTTTGCTGGTCTCGTCGGCGCGGGCAGAACGGAGCTTATGGAGGGCGTGCTTGGCCTGCGTCCAGGGCGGGGGACGATCCGCCATCTCGGAAAGCCTGTGCATTTTGCAAAGGCGGAAGACAGTCTGAAGGCCGGTATCGTTTATCTGAGCGAGGATCGCAAGGGCAAGGGATTGCTGCTGACGAAGGATTTGCGGGTCAATCTCACACTCGCCTCGCTGAGGAAATTCAGCCGCCTGTTCCAGATCGATATCCGTCGAGAGAAGGCAGCGCTCGATGATGCGGTGCGTGATTTCGATATTCGCACGGGAAGTAAGGACTTGCTCGCGGGCCAGCTGTCCGGCGGTAACCAGCAAAAGCTGCTGCTCGCCAAGATGATGCTGCTCGATCCATCGATCGTCATCATCGACGAGCCAACACGCGGCATCGATATCGGCACCAAGGAACAGATCTACCGTTTCATAGCAAAGCTTGCAGACGAGGGCAGGTCGATCATCGTCGTGTCCTCGGAGATGCCGGAACTGATCGGCATCTGCGACCGCGTCCTTGTAATGCGCTCCGGCAGGATCGTCGGCGAGGTGACGGGGGAACGCATGACCGAAAACGATATCGTGGCACTCGCGACTGGCGTGCACACGCAGGAATTCGCCTGAGGGCTGATGTCCCGGCAGATTGGCCTGAAGAAAAGACAATTGAGGGGAAATATGACTGAGGCCGCACTTGATAACGGCAAAACGCCGAAGACCTCGAAAGACTGGGACCTGCGCGCCGTTGCGCCCTTTGTGGCGCTGGCTTTGCTGCTGGTTCTCGGCGCCGTCGCAAATCCGAATTTCATCGGCATCGACAATCTGCTGAACGTGGTTACCCGCAGCGCCTTCATCGCCATCATTGCGCTCGGCGCCACATATGTCATCACATCCGGCGGACTTGATCTCTCCGTCGGCGCGATGGTGGCTTTCGTTGCCAGCCTGATGATCCTGTTCATGAACAGTGGCGTTATTGCCAATCCGCTGGTGATGCTACTGGCCGCCATGGCGCTGGCTATCGCCATCGGCGCCGCTTGCGGGCTTGCAAACGGCCTCATCACCACCATCGGCCGCATCGAGCCCTTCATCGCCACGCTCGGCACCATGGGCATTTATCGTGGGCTGACCACCTGGCTGTCGCAGGGTGGCGCGATCACGCTGCGCAACCCGGAAATCCAGACGCTTTATCGCCCGGTCTATTTCGGCAATGTGATCGGTGTGCCGGTGCCGGTCATCGTCATCTTCGTCACTGCCGCCATCGCCGCTTTCGTGCTTTACCGTACCCGTTACGGCAGGCATCTGACGGCGGTAGGTTCCAGCGAGGATGTGGCGCGTTACTCGGGTATCTCGGTCGCTCGAGTCCGCACGATTGCCTACGTGGTTCAGGGGCTTTGCGTCGCCGTTGCCGTCCTGCTTTACGTGCCGCGTCTTGCCTCCACTTCGGCCACTACAGGCATGTTGTGGGAGTTGCAGGCCATCACCGCCGTCGTCGTCGGCGGCACGGCGCTACGGGGTGGTGTGGGCCGCATCTGGGGTACGATTTGCGGCGCCTTCATTCTGGAAATCGTGGGCAACATCATGATCCTGTCGAACTTCGTCAGCGAATATCTGATCGGTGCCATTCAGGGCGCGATCATCATCATCGCCATGCTGGTGCAGCGTTCGCTCAGCCGCAGATAGCCGGACGATCGATGAGACATCTGGCCGCGCAATCTGGGGCATGCGCGGTTTAAACAGGAGGAACGCCCCGGTCTTGGGAGGAAATAGACTATGCGTAGAAAATTCATCGGCGTGGCATTTGTCGCGCTGGCTGCCGTTCTTGCGGGTTCTGCCCATGCGCAGGAGAAGAAGGTAACGATCGGGGTATCCATTCCGGCGGCCGACCACGGCTGGACGGCGGGCGTCGTTTACCATGCCGAACGGGTGGCAAAGCTTCTGATGAAGGAGCATCCGGGTCTGAATGTCATCGTCAAGACCTCGCCGGATGCCGCCAACCAGGCAAACGCGCTTCAGGATCTTGCCGTGCAGGGGCTGGACGCACTGGTCGTGCTGCCGTCTGATCCCGATCCGCTCGTCAACGCCATCAAGGAGATCAAGGACAAGGGCACCTTTGTCGCGCTCGTCGACCGCGCGCCGAGCGTCAACGACAATTCGATCCGCGATCTCTACGTTGCGGGTAACAATCCGGCACTCGGACAAGTGGCAGGCGAATACATCAAGAAAACCACGCCTGATGCGGAAGTGGTGGTCATTCGCGGTCTGCCGATCCCGATCGACCAGCAGCGCCAGGATGGTTTCGACAAGGGAATTGCCGGCTCCAGCATCAAGGTTCTCGACCGCCAGTACGGCAACTGGAACCGCGACGACGCCTTCCGCGTGATGCAGGACTACCTGACCAAATACAAGAAGATCGACGTGGTCTGGTGTCAGGACGACGACATGGCGGTTGGCGTGCTGGAGGCAATCCAGCAGGCGAAACGCACCGATATCAAGTATATCGTTGCTGGCGCCGGTTCCAAGGACATGATCAAGCGCGTAATGGACGGCGACAAGCTAATTCCGGTCGACGTGCTCTATCCGCCGGCGATGGTGGCGACCGCCATGCAGCTTACGGCTGGTCATTTTTACGATCAGGTGCCGGTTGCTGGCGAGTATATTCTCGACGCTACGCTCATCACCAAGGACAATGCCAAGCAGTTCTACTTCCCGGATTCGCCGTTCTGATAATCGGTTTCCGGCTATGCAACGCCCGCTGAAAGGCAGGCGTTGCATCCGCACTCCGGTACCCCGGACCAGATTCGGGGTGCCGCGCGATCAGGTCGTTGATCGCGATAGACTCTTTCATGGAGCGGGCGCGCCGCGGCTCGATGCCGGATAAAATACCGCATGACGAGGTGAAGGTCGGCGGAAACTATACCGCTCCCCCGCTCTTCATCCATTTTTCCTGAACCACGCCGAGAGATAATCCACGAAGCTGCGCACTTTGGCGGGAAGGTAACGGCGGTGGGGGTAGACGGCATATATGCCGCGGTCTTTGGAAATATAGTCGTCGAACAGGGTCACAAGCTCGCCGGACTGGATGAAGGGTCTTGCAATGAAGTCCGGCACCATGGCGATGCCAAGCCCTGCGCGGGCGGCGCGCAGTGTCGCCTGCGGGCTGTTCACCTCGATCGGTCCACTGATGGTAACGGAGTTCGAGCCGCCATCCGCTTCAAGATAACGCACGGTGTTGTGGAAGCGGGTGTTGGTGTCGATGATGAAGGGCACGCGGGAAAAGTCCTGCGGACCATTGAGCGGGCCGTGTCTGGCGACAAAATCCGCCGTCGCCACTGCATAGACCCGGAAATCGGAGATCTTGCGGGCGATGAGGCCTGAATCTTCCAGCCGTGTAATGCGAATCGCAAGGTCGAACCCTTCCTCGATCAGATCGACGAATCGGTCATCGGCGACGATTTCCAGAGACAGTTCCGGATTTTCCTTGGCGAAATCGATGAGGCTCTGGCCAACATCGGCGTCGATGAAGGTGCGCGGAACGGATATTCTAAGCTTGCCCTTCAGATCGGCATTCTTCTCGCGCACCAGATCGGCGAGGTTGTCGATCTCCTTCAAAATGTCGGAGGCGGTGCGGTAATATGTATGGCCGGCCTCCGTCAGCGAGAATTGCCGGGTGGTGCGGTTGAGAAGCAGTGCACCGAGATCATCTTCCAGTTCCCGGATATATTTGGACAAAAGCGCCTTGGAACGCCCGGTCTTGCGGGCAGCGGCGGAAAAACCCTCCGCTTCGACAACGTCGATAAAGGCGCGGATGCGGGTGAGAGTGTCCATAAAAATCCTCCGGTTCGTTCCATATAATTGAACGCTGAGGCGTGACTGTTCAACCCGTAAAATGGTTGCCGAAAAAATCCGCTATATGGTGAAAAAATCCTCTTGATTATGACGGCGAATATTCTTATCTCCCGTACTGCCCAAAGTCGCACGTGCCCATGTGTGTCCGCCGAGTCCTCGATGTGGTGAGGAGTTCGGTAAGGTACCTGGAACTAACCCCTCCAGTCGCTATTCCGGCCAACCGGGAAATGCGAGGACATATGAAGCAACGACGGTGCGGGCCTTTCTGGTTCTCTGCCGGCTTTCCATCAGCCGGGGTACTGAAGAGGCACACCATCATTGCCTGAAGTGCGGTCGGGTCATTCCCTCCAATCGATGGCAGACAAAGCCGAATGATGCTCTGGCAGGGCGTCATTCATATTTGCGCCTTGAGCGTATGCTATCGATTCTGCGCCTCCACCGGCTGATTCGTATGCATATCTCGAGCGTCCTTTGTCCTCCGGATTTTCCGGAGCCGGTTTTATAGGGAATATATCGATGACGACTGCACGCATTCTCGATTTCATCAAGACCCGACGTCCCGAAGGCCCTTGCCTCGTCGTCGACCTCGACGTCGTGCGCGACAATTTCAACGCGTTCCGGCATTCCCTGCCGAACAGCGCGATCTACTATGCGGTCAAGGCAAACCCGGCTCCCGAAATCCTGAAGCTGCTTGCTTCGCTCGGCTCGAACTTCGATTGCGCCTCCGTGGCTGAAATCCAGATGGCGCTTGATGCCGGTGCGACGTCCGACCGGATTTCGTTCGGCAACACCATCAAGAAGGAACGCGATGTCGCCCGCGCTTACGCGCTCGGCATCGATCTCTTCGCCGTCGACAGCCATGAGGAAGTCGAGAAGGTTGCCCGTGCCGCTCCTGGCGCGCGCGTCTTCTGCCGCGTGCTGACGGACGGTGAAGGTGCCGAATGGCCGCTGTCGCGCAAGTTCGGCTGCGTACCGCAGATGGCTGTTGATGTTCTGGTCTATGCACATCAGCTGGGCCTCGAATCCTACGGCGTTTCCTTCCATGTCGGTTCGCAGATGATGAATCTCGACGCATGGGATGCAGCGCTGGGCGATGCCAAGCGCGTTTTCGCTTCGCTGTCCAAGCAGGGTATTCACCTGCAGATGGTCAATATGGGCGGTGGTTTCCCGACCAAGTACCTGCGCGACGTTCCTGCTGCCGAAGAATACGGCCAGGCTATCGACACGGCGCTGCGCAAGCACTTCGGCAACCAGATCCCGAAGACGATCATTGAGCCGGGCCGTGGCATGGTGGGTAACGCTGGCGTCATCAAGGCGGAAGTTGTTCTCGTGTCGCGCAAGTCCGACAACGACAACCATCGCTGGGTGTTCCTCGACATCGGCAAGTTCGGCGGTCTCGCCGAGACGATGGATGAGGCTATCCGCTACCCGATCCGCACCGAGCGCGATCAGGACGAGATGGAGCCTTGCGTTCTGGCCGGTCCGACCTGCGACAGCGCCGACGTGCTGTACGAAAAGAACATGTACCCGTTGCCGGTCTCTCTGACCATCGGCGACGAGGTTCTGATCGAAGGCGCAGGTGCCTATACGACGACCTATTCGGCGGTTGCCTTCAACGGTTTCGAGCCGCTGAAAGCCTACGTCATCTGATCCGAACGCCGCCCGCTGAGTAAGGCGGCGTCTCGAACAAGCTTCCGTTCCGGCTTTGCCGATTGTGCTGTTGCGCAAATCCCTGCTTGCTGCTCCTCTTCCAGCCGAGGAAAGCGTGTCGGCGGGCCGGAACGGCTCCACCATTTTTGATCAAGGGCCGCGTGTGGGCGGTTGTGTGATGGAGGGCCGAGAGATGGCCGCTCTTCTGAATTCGGTACGTGCATTTTTCACCCCGCAGACATTTCATGTCGATCAGGAAAATCCGGGCGATGTCGTTGCCCGTGAAAACCTGCTCGACCGCGCCATGGGCGCTGGCCGCCGCCGCAAGTCTTCCGAAAAGCTGCGCGCCGGCCGCGTGCCAGCGGAAGGTCTGGCGCTCGTTGCCCGTGACGAGGACGGCCATGTCATCGGCACGGTGCGCCTGTGGAATGTCGAAGCTGGCATTTCGCGCGAAGGCCGCGCTGTCGAAGCACTGCTGCTTGGCCCGCTTGCGGTTGATGCTGCCCATGAGGGCAAGGGCATCGGTTCGGCGCTGATGCGTGCGGCAATCTCCGAGGCAACCAAACGTGGCCATGGCGGCATTCTTCTGGTCGGCGACGCCGCCTATTATGAACGCTTCGGCTTTTTTGCCGATAAGGCCCAGCACTTGATCATGCCCGGCCCGTTCGAGCGCAGCCGTTTTCTGGCGCTTGAACTCAAAGCTGGCTGGCTGGAAGGTGCGGCTGGTATGCTGGTCGCAAGCGGCCGCAGGCTCTCTGCCTGAGACGAGCCCTGTCACTGATATGAAACCCCGGCTTATTGCCGGGGTTTTTCTTTCTACCCTGTGGCCCTGCGGACGGCCTTTGAGTGCCGATAATTGTACGGAGTCACGGAAAATGTCCGGGGAAATACTTAAATGAGGGCATCTTTTGCACGTCATTTTGACCGGGGAGTCAGTTTGAAATGGCCAAAATCCGTATCTCATTGAAAGTAAGATATAAAAACTGCAGAACTTAGAAGGCATTTCAACGCGGCCTAGCGGGAGATCAGTTCGAGCGGCTTCGGCAGCTTTTAAGTCTGTGTCTTGCGATAGGTAGCCTCATCGGTTCTAAATCGAACCTTGGGAACCAAAACCGATGAACACCCCACGACCTAGCAAAGTAGCAATGACAAACAGACCGTCGCTTGATCATTTCGACGACGCAGCGGCACGCTCTCGATTACTCGCTGAAGTAATCCGAAAGTGGGATTCCGCTGGCGCATGTATCTATGGAACTGAACGAGCTTTCCGACACTAGCAACGATGCCTGCGACGTTTCGTACGTAGACCTGGGAATTGAGGACGACGTGTTCCTAATTCGGTTCGGCGAAAACGCAGCAGCACCGAAATCATATCCCGGCGCTTGACCAGTCGGTTGCAATTATTGCGTTCCGAGGCTGGGACGTAGTGATTCTTGCCAAGCTTACTATCGGGGCTTCTCAGGCAGAAGACGTCTCTTTAGCCGAACCTATACGTCGTCGAAGACGGCGATGGTTAACGGCAAACAAGGAGACGTCATGCCCAATCTCGATATCACCAGTATCGGCCGTCCAGACGACACTCGCGGTCAGAATATCCCCTCGGTAGCTCCAACTGGCGCAGGAAGTATCCCTGAGCAGCAAAACGGGGACCGCTTCCATGTCAGCTTTGTGGGTGGACCTGACGAAATCTATGATCAAGTGATCGATTGGCTGGGGCAGCACCCTGCTAATCTCGGCGATATCGTTACAGTGCGCAAGAGCGGATCACTTACTTTCGAGGATGCGCCTGATGGTGGTTGGTTGGGCCGCTACGCCGATGTGATCTGGGAAGAAACGCTGCCGATGTGGGACTTGGGAGGTCCTGACGGTGAACCCATGGGAGCCTTCGATGCAGAGGTTCTTCAGCGTTTGATCAAAAGTCACCCGCAGTCCTTTAAGGCTCTTCTCGCGGGCGAAGGAGAGAATGATGCGCGGCATAGCCCGTTTCTTGCATCGTTCTACTGCTACTAAAATCGCAGCCCCAGAGTTGATCCTCTGGGGGCTTTCATATTTTTGGGACTGAGCGCTCACGCCCCTAGTCTGGACTGCGCGGCGACTATAGAAATCGCCGCTGTCAGAAGTTCGAAGGCCGTCGACGACATAAAGAAATTTCGCGCCGCGCCGGAGGCTCTCCGAAACGATCTGAACCTTGACCTCGTCCGGCCACTGCCGGTGAACCTCAAGTCCAGACTTCCTGGTCGTGAGAACCTCCAATGTCTTCTCCATGGAGAAACTCCCGTTGCCTGTCCATGGAAAGGCGATCACAGATTAGGGCGGCGAGGACAATGTGTGATCGGAACACCGGTTACAATGGGTCAGCGATAGGCTTCAATCATCGATTTCGTAACGTCCTGTGCAAAACAGACTGGCGCATAACCGCCAGGCTTAGAATATGCACTTCGGTTGCCGCATCTTCGGCCCCTACGATCTGTGCTGTAGGGACAGGCACACGTGCCGGGATAGTTGGCAAGAGATTCTGCAATGATGCGCTGGATGATGATGGTGGGTGATAGTGTCGGTGGAGGCTTACTCTTTGGTTCCGGCGGTTTTGAGATTTCCTCCCGTTTGGGGTTGTCATCCTGCAAAAACCTGGTTGCGACCCACCCTTCTTTTTGAGTCAGAACATCTTTGACCCGGGACCATTGTGCCTCCGACTGAAGGAGGTCCACTTTTCGTCCTCGATCCAGTCTATCAATGATTTGAGATTTTGGGTTTGGCGCATCGCGCAGTGCGACACCGTTTCCGTTGACATACTTGGTTCGTATTTCTGTGAAATTCGGCGAAGTGGGCGTCTCATCTCGTGGCGAAGCGGTTGTTGCGGAAGGGGAGGCGGGTTGTTGGTCAATCACCGTCGACGGCGGAGGTTCCGGGACCCGCGCACCAGTCGAAAAGCTTGGCGATGGTAATGTTACGCTGGACTTCGACGGTGTTTCCCCCAATTTCGAAATGCCGAAGAGGATAAGTCCACAAAGCAGCCAGTATCGTTTTTTCATAGAAGAGCCCCCACGGCATATTGCCGATGGCTAAAATGCTCTGCAAGTAGCAATGGCGGCCACTCTCAACTTAATGGTTAATTTCGATGATACATGGCCGGCAGGCGGTCGCTCTTGGCTTTTGGCGAGCGCGTGCGTGATCGGGCCGGACGCAGCCAGGTATTTTTTAAGCTCGGCGGAAGTCCTTCGCCAAACCAAACTCAACGGAGATTTTCGGCGATCGTCCGATAGCACGCGTCGTCTTTTCCGAGGTCAGTTTTGGTGACTGGTTTCCAAATATCTCGGTCGAAATCGAAGAACTCGACCACACATGTATTGGTGTCGTAGTTCAGCCACTGAGCGGCCACCAGCCTGCTATCGCGGCGAAAGTCCAAACTCAGATACATGTGCTCTTCGCCACCACGTGGGAAGGACGCCGGGCGACCGGTTTGATTGTTGGCGACGATTACGAATGAGCACCCGGTGCCGCACCCGATCTGGATAAGGGTATATCGGCCAGCGAAGTTTGGCCCTTGACGCATACCGTCTCGAATACGAGTTCTGAAATTGTTGAATTCGCGGTCGCGCCCCTTGAAGTCGGGCATAACGGTGTTTCCGGAAAGACGACCTCGAGCAGGGTAGCTGGAAAGGTCTGGCTTCTTGAACGTCGCGCTGGAAGCAATCCCTCCCGCGCTTTCCTGTTTATAGGATGTCGAGCCACAGGCATGCCATCGCATTTGATAGCCGTATTCTCCCTCACGACCATAACACCATCCTGCAGCCTCCAGCTTGTTGCTGATGACTTCGCGCCGTTCACAGGCCGCATTTGTTTCCGGCAGGTCGCCGCTGCCGCCGCGGCAGGCATCATTCTGTTCCGTCCATTGGGATATCAGACGTACGGGTTGAGAGACGTCCTTGTCAGTTTGGATAACCTTGCTCGTTTCGGAGAGGATAACGCCCGCCCTTTGGTCCCAAACCAGAGAGAACTCGGCGGAGCCGGACGAAACACGGTTCCCGACGTCGCGTTTCGTGTACCAGTCAACGATGCCGTCAACCTTGCAGGTTTCCGCGCAAGTCACCTTCGTCGAGCCTGCCTGTACGCTGTAGGCGCGGACTGGCCATCTGGTCGCAAATTTCCGCTTCTCACCAATCACCACGGATTTAGGTGTGGGTTTGCCGTAGAAGTCGATGGTGTCGCCATACGCCTTTTCCAAAAACGTCAGCGCCTCTACGTTTCCGCGAGACCAAGCGTCATGGTATGACGCTACGAAGGCTAATGCTTTTTCTTCTGTTGTCGGCAAATGGGCTTCAGTGGTTGGTGGAGTTGCAGGCACCACCGTCGGTGCGACCTTGGATGTAGCAGCGGATTCCGAGAAGTCGGCCAGACTTCCCCATGTCACTTTATAGCTCTGCATCTCGCTGGCGGTGAGATAACGCATGTCGTTGCTGGGAACGGACAGGCTGAGTTGGAGCAGTTTCGGGTCGACATCCATCTCCACAAGGTACGTCATTATCTGGGCGGTCAGCGCCTGAACCGCAGCGACTGCAGTGTGCCCCTCGACAATAGTTTCCGGGGAGAAAGAGGATTGGTGCACACCGATCGCGCCGGGCTCTGCCTGCCGGTTCACGCCTCCGACGAAAGCGAGTGCACAGGCCGAGGCGCATTCGGCGGCCCGGAGCTGCAGCGTCGATAGACCGAGCGATCTGATCATCCTCCCATACGCCATCGCCGTAGCGACGTTTCCGCCGTTGCTGTTGAAGGTGATCAGCTTGGCACCGCTTGCGGCGACCTCACGCGCAAGTTGTTCAGGATTGTCCGATGTCGTGAACTCACCTTTCAGCAGGAGAACGGGTGAGGAGCCGTCAATTGGAACACGCTCAAGGCTGATGTCCGCATGTGAGACCCCGGCACAAGCGATGGATGCCGTAACCGCTACCAGTAGAATACGCTGAAACACGACCTCTGCCCCCATTCGCTTTCAGATGCATGCTATCGCGTCAAATCCCAGGCGCAATATGGAAAGCCGCCACACCGGGTTTGACAACTGCCTTGAGTAAATGAAGAGAGTGGATGATCGTACGTGGTCTGGGATTGGCCATCCCTCGCTGTTGCGGGGATGGCCACAGGACGTCAGCGTAAAATGCGCCTATTGGTAAGGCGCTCTCTCCGGGTTTTGAATATATTTCCGTCAAAAAGACCGAAAGATTTCCAACCGTCTTCCTTGATCTCACCATACAGAATACGGACTATAACGGTTCCGTCACCAATATCTTCAATGATGGAGACCGTGAATGTCCCGCCGATCTCGGAATTCACGTCAAAGACCTCTCCGCCGAGAGCCGGCGTGGTCGCGATAGCTCGCATAAGTGCTCCAATGCTCGATGAAAGTTCGGGCGTGGCGCACAAGCGAAAGGATGAACTTGCGCTTATGCGCTTAGAGTTCGGTTTGCCTCAGCAAAAATATCTGCCTCATGATATCCCCCTACGTAGGAATTTCTGGCCGACGGTTCGGCGTAGCTGTCCTGCCATAAGCGGCAGATGCCGTCAATCAGCGGGAAATGGCGCAACTGAATTCGGCTGTTTTGGGTCCAAAGCAGACGCTCGACCCGCAACACCTGGTTGATGTAAGGTCGAACAGAAGCGCACAATGGACGCAGCAAATGCCTTATGGAATCTGCCTGAAGAGCTGCAACGTTACGGCAAATGAAATCCTGAAACTGTGGGATGAGGCAAGCTTATTTGAGGCCAAAGGCTCGATGCAGGAATTGGGGTACCCGCCCCATCTGACGCTTGCAGTATTTGACCAGTCGCCAGGAGACGTTAGCGCGATCATGGCAGAGGTCTTTTCGGTGCAGAAAGAGCTTTTGATCACATTCGACGCAGTAAAATACTTTGACAATGAGACCATGGTTCTCTGGGCAAAACCCCTCTCGAACCAGGTTTTGTCCGACATACACGGCAGACTACTCGGTCACTTTGATCCGCTGAGCTGTCACGAACATTACCGCGTTGGTCGGTGGGTTCCTCATTGCTCCCTCGCGACTGCGGTGCCGCAGTCTGCCAAACCAACAGCAATCCAGTGGGCCGAAAGCCGAAAAGTAAGGTTCACCGTCGAATTTGACGTGACAGATTTTGTCCAGTTTCCGCCGGTCGTGGTGCGACACGAACTGCGATTGCGTTGAATGTCCACTCCTGGAGCTTCGTCGCCATGACGGCGGCCGGAGCAAACCGGGTATTGAAGCTCGGTGCGATGCGTTGATCACTGCGACTGGCTATACCAAAGCGTCGACGGTAGTGCCGGTCAATCATGCAAGCAACTTGTTCAGGGCCTTTATGACGGTTTCGGCGCGCTCCAGTGTTGCCATACATCTTTCGTGTTGCCATCAACACAAATGCGTTGAAGCTCGTTGCTCGACCTCTTACACCCTCTTCGCGCAAGTACTCGATGATTACGATAGCATGTCCCTTATTTAGGGAGCGTGTATCGTTATGCATGAAAGCTGACAAAGGAACGCAGATGTCGATCACTGTAGAGAAAATAATCCCTGCTGCGCGTATGCGCCAGTTCCATCAGATGGTTGATCGGTGGCTTGAGGAGGGTCCGATCAAGCTTGCGACCAATGCCACGATAACCGCAATGGACAATGCCGGAATCCCTAAAGCTGAACAGGCAGCGATCATCGAGGATCGGGACATCATCATGAAACACAATATGCGCCTCGGTGTAATCAGCGAAGTATTCGCACCAGCCATCGAGAAAGCGGTGAATTCGTCTCGGTCGGGAAGTGAAGCTCAGGATGAGATCGCTCGGTTGATTGTGACTGCAATCGGCATCCGTCAGGATGATGATAGTGAACGAGTCACATTTACGTTTACTACTCAAAGCGAGGCAGATGCATTCGATAAATCCATCTGAAATCATCGCTGCGAGCGGTTCTAGTCCCATTGTTCGGCAGGTACGCCGCCAATGGTAAGACAGTCTTCCTTCGACCCATTCTGGACACCGATCTCGCGCTGAGTCAGTGTAGGCTACTTTCGGTAGAACTGCTATTGAAGCAGACCAGCGCGGTAAACCGGCTCAATGTCATGGAGATATGGCACATTTATGCTGAAACGACGTGATCTTGTGGCCGCGGGAGGTATTCTCGCAACTCTTGGATGGTCGCGGATGGCTACTGCATCACGCTACCCCGTGCCTGAAGATATGCCGGGTGCGCCGGTCGGTGATCCTAACCTGAAGCTTGCGATCCTATCCAGCCTCGTCGACAAACAACTGATCGATCTCGGGACTCCACAACAGCTTGCCGAGTATCTTCTTGGACGGCCCGTCGATCTTGAGAACGAAGGCTACAAGCCCATTCCCGCAGTTCGAGCCTTTCTGGATCGCTACCCTCTCTCGACCGACCTTCTGAATCAGATTGACGAGCTTGTTCTGGATGGAGGCAGTTCCATCTATCGATATGTCTGGTTCTTCTGGGATGGAGAGGACGATATCTTTGACATCAACAGCCTTGCCGGGATCAAGCACTGCCCGAACATCAAGAGTCTTGATCTAACGTCGATAGTCGGGACTGTGGACCTCCGTGACCTCCGTGACCTCCGTGACCTCCGTGACCTCCGTGACCTCCGTGACCTCCTGTCGCCATTCAAGATCGAGACCATCAATGCAGGGATTGCGTTAGAGAACATCCCGGCTCTGCTCGACATGCCCACTCTACGAAGCGTCCGTGTCCTCGACGACCAGCTTTACGCAGATGTCACGTCTCCGGGGCATCCCAATCGACAAGTGATGGAAGTGTTGAAGGCTAGGGGAGTCTCTGTCTGGGTCCATTGGGTGTCCAGTTACGATGAGAACCGCGCCGCATACCAATAACTGTGATCCTGGGTGCGCTTTCGACAATTGACGCAGCTAAGCGGACCATCAACAAGGGCATCGAAAGCGACCTTCACAAAAGATTTGGGTTGATGCCTCCTATTGGCGGTGAGCGCGATGATGACTTCTTGGTTTTTGCGGTCATCAATGAACCAGAAATCGATTGACGAATACTCTGCGCGTACGATGTCCTTCAAATTATTGAGTCAGTGCGTGTCGGAGGTGGCGATCATGCTGGAAACTGAACGATTGATCCTACGCCCATCAAAAAAGGCGGACGTCCCGGAGCTGTTTGAATTCCTCGGAGACCCCGCAGCAATGCCGCATACCTATAGCGATAAAACGCTTCGGGAGTGCCGCCGGCGGGTATTGGTTCATGAATGGCGAAGACGCCGTGATGGCTGTGCGCCATGGGTTGTCGTACGCCGCGAAGACGGCCGAATCATAGGATGGGGTGGACTATATGAAGACACTTTTGATCCAGGTTGGGATTTCGAGGTAGGATACTATTTTCGTCCCGAGGTTTGGGGCAGAGGTTATGCCTCCGAGCTTGTTCGCGCAGCATTGGGCGTTTCGGATCAGCAGCTCAAGCTGCCAGAAGTATGGGCGATGGCACATCCAGACAACGGTGGCTCAAAGCGAGTTCTGGAGAAGGCAGGTTTTGTATTCGCCCGTCATCTTCCGGATCGAAACCGTTTGTTGTTTCGGAGGTCACGTCCGCTCGAATAGTTATGAGCGAAATGGCGACGAAGAGAGGTTTTGTACCAATGAGCAATGATGGCGCGCGAGGTTGGAGATAGAAGAATGCAATTGCGGACTGCAAAATTGAGCGACGCCACGGCCGTAACAACTCTTTTGGAAAGAGCTTACCCGACATTGATGGCGGCATCTTATGACGCCGCTGTTCTTGTCTTAGCCCTTCCTTCAATGACAAAGTCGAACCCAATCCTCCTCGCTTCAGAAACTTATTACGTGGTTGAAGATAATGGCCGTCTTGTCGGCTGTGGGGGATGGACGCCTGGAAAGCCGGGCACCGGCGAGGCTGAACCCGGTGTCGCTCATCTGCGACACTTCGCATCCGACCCGGATCAAGCTCGGCAGGGCATTGGTCGTCTAATCTACAATCAGTGCGCCACCGACGCTAATGATCACGGAGCGACCAGGTTCCAGGTGTTTGCGGCATTGAATGCTGAATCATTCTACGAGCGTCTTGGACTACGGCGGGTTCGCGTGATCAATCTGGCGATGGGGCCAGGGATTACGTTTCCAACAATTTTGATGGAAGGGCCAGTTGCTGTCGCTTCATAAAACGTCCGTTTTTGGCAAAGCCGAGACCTCCGCAATGACGCGAATGGATCGGTAGCGGACTTTCGTGTCTCTTCAAGCCGGGCTTCAATCAACATTTTTGATTTGAGCCGCGGCCGACTGTCGCTAAATTAGGATTTCTGCGCGCCTTCATCACGCCAAGGCACAACGTAGAGGTCAGGCCAGATAGCGATCCACCGCGTAGTTTTAGCATCGTATATTTCGCGGGTGATTTGCTTCTTATTCGCTCGGACAACCCCGTTCATCAGATCGTCCGTTCCAAACGGAGCATTGAGAAGAAGGGAGCCCCCGATGGGCTTCAAGCCGATTGCTGTCGCTGTGGTGGGAAATGTGGTGATGGCCTCGGCAGTGGAGGTGTATGGCGTAATCTGATACCCGAACTTGGCCTCGTACCACATATGCACCCGAGCTTCATTTTTCACATCGATCCATACCGGCAGATGTGAGAACGCCGCACGAATTCTTGCCGCCTGCCGCGCTTCCCCGTTTTCCGTGAGGTCGTCCGAGTCAAAATAAACAATGTCAATATCGGAAATGCCGTGAGTAGTTGGCAAATCGAACGTCCGGTTCCAAACGGTTTGAGCGATAGCGCCTGCGACCAACCAACAATCCGGTAAGGCTACGTTATCCCACCCATCGATGATTGGGCGAAGCAATGGACTAGCGAGAACAGCGGATCGAATTCCTTCGTGCTGGTCCATCCTTGTGATTTCCTTACTTGTCACGAAACTCCCGATTAAAGCGACGCTTGTTTTCCTGACATCTGCGCCGGCACAGAATAAGGAGTTTCGCAGCGGCCGCAATGGCCGGTGTTGGCGGATACCGTTGAAAAACACCTATTGATCGTCGGGTCTCAAACATCCACCTTTAACGAGGTTGCGCGGAAGAAAGGTACTCTATGGAGAGG